>CAIVPX010000001.1 GCA_903907905.1 uncultured bacterium
AACTCGCTGCAGCTTTCAACGCTTGACTCGTCGAAGATTGCCGCGCTGGGGTCGCTGCAGATTCTCGGCCTGACATCGTCGCAAATAGGCTCGCTCAGTCCGTCTCAGATTCACGCGCTGGAGTACGGGCAAATTCAAGGCTTCAACTCGACGCAGGTCCGTGCGCTCACGACGCTTCAAATTCCAGGCATCGATCCTTTCGAAATTGCTGCGATCGGTAGCGCACCCTTCCAGGCGCTCAGCACACAACAAATCGTCGCGCTCACCGTCGGCCAAATGCCTTGGCTCGGCGTCGATCAACTGAGGGCGATGAGCACTGCGCAGGTGGGCGCGCTTCAGACGACGGATTTGCTGGCGCTACGCGCTTCGCAGTTCGAGGCCCTCTCGCCGACGCAAATCCGAAGTCTGTCGACAGCGCAGGTTGCCGCGCTCCCCGCCACAGGGCAGCGATTCGTTGACCTCAGGCCGTTTGTCTCCGACTTTGATGAGTCTGTGTCCGATCCAGCGTCCTCGCCTAGGCTGGAACTGAGCCTGCTCGAACTCACTGTCTGGCCGTCTGGCGAAGAATTGGACGGTCCGGGTTTGACGATCACGGTTGCGCCGGTTCTCGAGGGCGTGGGGTACGACGATTTGGGCAAGTTTCCCGTGTCCGAACTGCTCGAGCTGATCGATTCGTCCATCGACGAAGGCCGCAGTTTGCTGGCTGAGGAAGGGAGGCTGTCAGATTCTGAGCTTGAGGCCTTGGGTTCGATAGCGCTTGGCTTCGATCCGCTGCGCGAGGCTCTTCGCTTGACCGTATCGGAGGATACATACCTGCAGATCGTATCGTTGGGTGCAAGCGCTGATGTATCGCAGACGATCTGGACGGGGCCCCTTCCAACTGAGCCCGCTGCAGGGAGCCTGGCGCTGCCGCTGCGCTTTGCGGCCTCAGTGCCGGTTCAGTTCGAGGGTATCTCCACCACGCAGATTGCGGCGCTCAGTTCAAGCCAGGTCCGAGCGCTCTCCTCAGTGCAGTTGCAGGCGCTCAACGCCTCGCAGTTGATCGCACTTCAGAGCACGCAGTTGCTGGCGCTTGGCACGCATCAGGTCACGGCGCTCCGGCCGGAGCAGATCGGGGTGATTGAGGCCGGTGATTTGGTCGCATTGACCACCGCCCAGCTTAACGCGTTGAGACCCGAACAGGTTGCGTCGCTCACCGCGCAGCAGCTCAGGTTGTTGTCGACGCAGCAGATCGCTGCGGTGTCGTCCTCGGGTATCCGAGCGATGGAGCTTGATCAGATCGTTGCTTTCACGACGTCGCAAACCCAGGCGCTGACCAGCGTACAAGTGACGTCTCTTCGAACGGATCAACTCGAGGTGTTCGGCCTCGACGATGTGGCTGTCCTGGGCGTACGCCAGGTTCAGTCGCTCAGCCCGGAGCAGTTTGCTTCGTTTGACTCCACTGCATTGCGAGGTCTCACGACCCGCAATGTTCAGGCGCTGAGCAGTGCTCAGCTTTCGGCGTTGTCAGTGGAGCACTTGAACGCATTCACCAGTCAGCAGATTGCGGCCTTGGCCTCTCAGCAGTTGGCCGGACTGCAAAGCGTGAGGCTTCCTCTGCTGTTGCCTGCTCAGATCTCTGTGCTCACAAGCAGCCAGATTCCGTTGATGTCCAGCCTACAGATCCGCGCCCTGACCGAGGCTCAGATCGGCGTGCTGAGCCCGGGCCAGTTCAAAGCGTTGACGACTGTTCAAATTCCTGCGATCGAGCCTGAAGAGGTGCCTGTGATCGGTACCCTGCAGTGGCAAAGCCTTGGTTCGGCCCAGGTTGCGGCGCTCACGAGCTTGCAGGTGGCGAAGCTGGAGACGGTACAACTCCGGTCGCTCACCACGACGCAAGTTCGGGCGCTGGAGGTCCAGGATATGCCGGTGTTGTCAGTCGGGCAGATTCAGGCACTCACCACGGCACAGATTGAGGCCCTTGAGACTCAAGACTTCCTCGCGCTCGACAGCCAGCAGGTGGCGGCGTTGCTGCCGGCGCAGCTCGCGGCGCTGAGCACCGCCCACTTTATGGTCTTTTCCGCTGACAGGTTGTTTGCGCTCAGCAGTTCCCAGTTGCGCGAGATCGAGACGCGTGATCTGGCGGTTTTGAACAGTACCCAATTCGCCGCGCTCGATTCAGCGCAGTTCGGTTCGCTAAAAGACACGCAGATTCGAGCCCTGAGCACGGTCCAGGTTCGCGGTCTCTCGCTGCAGAGTTCTTCGTATCTGACGTCGGCGCAAATCAGCGCTATGACAAGCCTTCAGATGCAAGCGCTGACCGCCGATCAATTACGCACACTCAACTCGCTGCAGATATCCGCCTTGAATACGGATCAAATCAAGGCGTTTGGCTCGGCGCAGGTCGCTTCAATCGATCCCGAGGCGCTCAAGGCGCTGCCTGTGGCCAGCCTGGTGGCAATGTCGACCACCCAGGTGCGTGCGCTGACAGCTCAGCAAATTCCAGCCCTGACACTCCCGCAGATCGCCGCGATCGCAACCGACGATCTGGCGTCCCTCTCCAGTGCTCAGATACCGGTCCTCAGCAGTAGCCAACTGGGGGCATTGAGCTCGTCTCAGGTGATCGTGCTCACGACTCAGCAACTAAGCTGGCTGACTGAGCAACAGATCCCGTCCCTCGATCCGCAAGACCTGCGCCTCATGAGCACGCGGCAGCTTGCCGCGCTCAGCTCGAGCCAGGTGTGCGCCTTGAGCTCTGAGCAGTTAGGCGCGTTGAGCTCTACCCAGCTGTCCGTCATGAAGAGCTTCACGCCGCTCGCGCTCGACCTGAACGGCGATGGGGTGAAAACACTGGCGCTTGCAAACGGGACCCGGTTCGATCTTGATGCGGACGGTCTCCTGACACCCGTCGGGTGGATCAGCTCGCAGGATGCCCTGTTGGCCCGCGATCTGAATGACAATGGGCTGATTGACAATGGGCGCGAGCTGTTTGGGGCCGCCACCGTGTTACCCGATGGTTCCCTCGCCCGGGATGGTTTTCAGGCGCTCGCCGCGCTTGATTCGAACGCTGACGGCAGGATCGACCAAGGGGACGCAACCTTCGATTCGCTGCTTGCCTGGCGTGATTCCAACGCTGACGGGTTGAGCAGTCCAGGCGAATTACTGCCCTTGGCGGCCCTGGGCATCCAGTCGCTTGGGGTGGCGGGTGAGGTTCAGCCGCGTGCGGATCAGGGCAATGTCATCGGCCTGACAGGTCAGTTCACAGGGAAGGGGGGTGCGACCGGTGAACTCGTGGACGTCTGGCTACTGGCGCCCTTGGAGGCGCCGAGCGACCCCGCGGCCGGTCTGGCTGCCGAATTTGAGACTTTTGAATCACTCTCGGCGGATCGAGCCGCTGGGACCGATCGACCCGGCGAGGCGGGTGAAAGCTCGTTCGCCGTGGGGGAGGGCTGCGCCGATCCGGTTGGCAATCTGGTGCGAGGCCTGGCCGACTATCTAGGCGCGGCGGAATCGGCAGGCCTGCAGCGCCCCGGCGATGTCAGGGATCTGTTGTCGGACGAGGCCCTGAAGCCCTGTGACGGCGTGGCGGTGATCCTTACCCCCAGGATGAGTTGAGGCGCCAGCCGGGGGAGCGAGGCCGTTACAGCCGAAGGTCTGGAAGGCGATGTATCTTGAGCGGATAATCCTGCAAATCCCCGAAAAGGCGTATTTCAACGGATGCGGTAGATCCGCCATCCTTCACGGCTCTTCTGAATGCTGAATTTCCAGTCAAGTTGGCGTCGCTTCACAAACTGGATCGCTGAAACGCGAGCGCTTTCGGCTTTCCGGAACTCGCTCAAGAACAGGCTGTCGCCGATGTTCATGGATTGGAAAGGGTATTGCGGGCGCTCCGCAAACAACGGAATGGTGTCGTTGGCTTGTTCAAGCGTGATCATGTGTGGCTCCCGGCTTGAATCGGTAATCGACAGTTGTTCGGCGCGCTTTAGCGCAGAGGCCCTACGACACGCTGTCGCTAACGGCGTTTGGGGTTGCGGCGAATACGTAAGTATAAACCGTTTTAGAAGTTTGGTCTGATTCGAAGTTCCCGCAGGACGAGTCGTTGGGCTGTAACCGACTCTCCTCAAGCTTTGGTTTTTGCCGTCGACACCTTTGTGTTGCATGGTTCGCATCGAAATCGCATCGAGGCAGGTGTCGTCAGACGCTGGCCTTGAACCGGAGTTGAGTAAATGGCTTCTACCCTGACGACCGCTAACGCCGCTACCCTGACCTCCAGCGACATTCGTAAGCTGACTACGGCTGACATCGCGGATGCGCCTACAGCAGCCTTTGAGGCGCTGTCCAGCGTCCAACTCGGGTGGCTCTCGACCGGTGCGGTTCGGGCCTTGACCGATACCCAGCTTCGAAGTCTTGACTCGAGCGAACTCGGTGCGCTCTCGTCTACCCAGATCGCAGCGCTCACCACTACGCAATTCGAGTTGCTCAACTCGTCCCAGATCTCCGGCTTGACCACTACCCAGATTCGGGCCTTGGGCTCGGGTGCGTTGCTGAGTCTGTCCAATGCGGAACTCGCCGCCCTGGCTCCTGCCCAGGTGCGCGCACTGTCCTCGGGGCAGCTTAAGTTTTTCGATTCGAATGTCATCGCTGCGCTGTCTTCGGTGCAGATCGGCGCGTTGCTCACGTCTCAGGTTGCCGCCCTCAACTCCATACAACTGGGGGGCCTGTCCACATCGCAGATCCGCGCGATGACCTCGGCGCAGATCGGTGCTCTGTCCACCTTGCAAATTCGGAGCATCGACGCTGAGGACATTGCGGTGCTCTCGACCGTGCAACTTACGGCCATCTCAACCGCTCAGATCGCGGCGCTTACCTCAAGCCAGCTGATCGAGTTGGGCACGCACCAGGTGGCGGCGTTGAGCAGTGCGCAGATTCAGGCCCTCAGCACCACTCAAATCCGTGCCATCCAAAGCAGCGACTTGGCCGTCCTTTCGACCTTGCAGGTCGGCGTACTGACCAGCGTCCAGGTCCAGGCGCTGGGTACGGCGGGGATCGCCGCGCTGACCACGGCCCAAATTGCTTCGCTTCGAGCGCCGCAACTTGCCGCGCTGACCTCCTCGCAGGTTGAAGCGATTGACTCCGCACAAATACGGGCCCTGACATCGCTCCAGTTGCAAGTGCTCTCATCAAAGCAGATCGGTGCGCTTGAAACCACCGACCTGGCTGCCCTCACCACCAGTCAGGTGTCCGCCCTAGGTACCTCGCAGGTCGCTTCGCTGAACACCGCTCAGATCGCGGCCATCACCTCGAGCCAAATCACAAGCCTGCGCCCTGCCCAATTGGGCGCGCTCTCAACTAGACAACTCGCTGCGCTCGAGACCAGCGATTTCGCCTTGTTCAACAGTTCGCAGTTATTGGGTCTGTCAACGGGTCAGGTTCGCGCGCTCGCCAGCACCCAGGTTGCAGCCCTGACATCGGCTCAGATCGGTGCGCTTTCCTCGGGGCAGATCGCCTCGCTCAGCACTGGAAGCATTGCCACGCTTGATTCGAGCCAGTTCCGAGGATTCGGCTCGGCGCAGATCGCCGCGCTTGATTCCCGGCAGATTCGCGCGATCGACGCCGCTGATTTCGCCAGCCTCAGCACGGCTCAACTGCGGGCACTCGGTAGCGTGCAAGTCGCGGCCCTCTCGACTGAGCAAGTGGCGCAAATGGGGACCGGCCAGGTTGCTAACCTTACGGCCGGACAGATACGCGCCCTGTCATCGGCGCAATTTGCCTCCTTTGGTACCGCCTCAGTCGCTTCGTTGACGAGTGGCCAGATCGGTGCACTTCAGCCCTCGCAAGTACGCACGCTTGAGGCCTCCGAACTCGATGTGTTCAGCACGACTCAAATTCAGGCCTTGACCAGTTCGCAGCTTGGCGTGCTCTCATCGACCCAGATCCAGTCGCTCGACTCCAAGCAGATTGGTGTCCTGCTCAACTCGCAGCTGGGGGTGCTGAATACCGCGCAAATAGCCTCCTTTGAAACCGGACAAATTCGGGCGTTCGGTAGTGCCCAGATCCAAGGCCTCGGAGCGGCTCAGTTCTCCGCCCTACTGCCTGCCCAAATCACCTCGATCACCACTGCCCAGATAGCAGGCATCTCGGCTGCAAATCTTGGTGTGTTGAACTCTGCTCAGCTTCAGGCCCTGGAAACCACCGATATTCGACAACTTTCGTCTGTGCAACTCGCAGGCTTGGCGTCGAGGCAGATGGCGGCCTTCGATACGGCACAAATTGCCGCACTCACCACCGAGCAAACCGCTGCGTTGTCGGCGGCTCAGGTCGGGGCGTTGACGACCGCTCAGGTTGCCGCCCTGAATAGCGCGCAGATTGGTTCATTGAGCGTTTCGCAACTCAACGCGTTTGACAAGGCAAGAATCCAGGCAGTCGATTCAGCCGATATCAGGTCGATGAGCACGGCTCAAATCTTCGGTCTCGGAACGTCGCAAGTGGCTGCACTGAACACCGATCAGGTCGGTGCGCTCACCTCCGACCAGGTCGCAGTCTTGAAGGCTTCTCAATTCGGCGTGCTGTCGTCGTGGCATATCGCGGTGTTCGACACCGTCGAAGTGTCCAGTCTGTCTCCCGTCTCAATCGGCGGTGGGCTGGTCGCAGCCCAGTTGGGAGGCTTCAGCACGGCTGCGGTTGGCGCCTTGTCGTCCGCGCAACTCACGGCGATTGCGCCCAAACTGATTTCAGCGCTGTCCACCGCGCAAATCGCTGCAATCGACAGTAAGCAGATCCAGTCGCTCACTTCGTCCCAAGTGGCCGCGCTTGCCTCCACGCAAGTCACGGCGATCAGCACCGTTCACATTGGCGCCCTTACTTCGGTCCAGTTGGGTGCATTGACCTCGCTGCAGGTGCCCGCCCTTTCGTCGTCCCAAGTGCTCGCGCTCAAGGAAGAGCAGTTCGTGGCGATGGGCGCGCGCATTGCCTCCCTAACCACCTCGCAACTGGCCTTTGTTGAGACGCGTGACTTGGCCGCACTCCTGCCCGATCAAATCAAGGCGATGAGTTCGAGGCAGTTGGGCAGTCTGGATTCATCGCAAGTCGACGTGCTGAACTCCGCGCAAATTGGTGTGTTGACGGCTGAGCAAATCCGCGGGCTCACGACCGATCAGGTCGGGCAACTCCGTGGCAACCAGATTGCTGCGCTTGGTTCAACAGGGCTGAACGCGCTCAGCACCTCTCAACTTCTTGCAATCGAAACCCGCGACATTCGCGACCTCACCTTGTCTCAGGTCAGTGGGCTGTCAACCGGGCTCCTTAAAGCCTTGAGTTCCGGTCAATTGAAGGCCCTGACGGGGGACCAGGTCGTCGCGCTCACCGTCTCCCAAGTCAGCGCGCTGTCGACCGGACAGCTAAGGCACATCGACACGGTCGATTTCCGTCTGATGACGACAGCGCAGGTTGCTGCGCTGGCCTCAGGTCAGATTGCCTCACTTTCCAGCAACCATGTGACGGCGCTTTCTGCGGATCAAATTCCGGCACTGAGCACCACGCAACTGACTGCATTGAATACGGCTCAGGTTCACACGCTTGGCGCTGAACAGATCGAAGCGCTCAAGACTGGCCAACTTGGCGCCCTGAGCTCGGCCCAGATTGGCAACCTTTCCAACCCGGCGATCCAAACCCTTTCGGCCGCGCAACTCGGCGCCTTGAGTGCCGGACAGCTACCGGGTTTGAAGCAAGGCCAAATTGAGGCGCTGTCGGGTGATCAGCTTGCTGCCCTGAAGCCCGCACAGGTGGCGATGCTTGGAACCTCTCAGATTCGTTGGATCGAATCCCGCGACATCCCGAGTCTTTCTTCAAGCCAGCTCGTTGCTTTGAGCTCCGGGCAAATCGCGGCCCTCAGGCCTGAGCAGGTTGGAGCCCTGGACGCTACGCAGCTCTCGGCGATCAGCACGGCGCAGGTTGTCGGTCTCAACGCGGCCCAGATTGAAGCCATCGAGGGTGAAGACCTGCCAGCGTTCAAGGCCTTGCTTGCGCTTTCAACGGGTCAGCTTCGGGCAATCGAAACGCGTGACATGGCCTATTTGACGGAGGGCCAGGTCAGGGGGCTGAGCACGGATCAGATTCGCGCCTTGACCACGGCGCAAGTCAATGCCCTCGATCCCGCGCAAATTGCGGCGTTGGGTGCCGGGCAAATCGCAGCGTTGACGACGTCGCAATTCGAAGCGCTGCGTGGCGAGCAACTTAGTGCCCTCACGACGCTGCAGGTACAGTCCCTGACCAGTGGGCAACTTGGTGTTTTGACAACCGCCGAACTCGTTGACGCGTCGCTCGACAAGGTTCAGGCGCTGCTGTCGACCCAAATTGGCTTCCTGACCAGTGTGCAATTGAACGCTTTGTCGGTTGAACAGTTCCAGTTGCTGTCAACCCGGCAACTGGCCGGGTTGAGGACTGCGCAGGTCAGCGCGATGAACACTGACGACCTTGCCGGCTTGCTCTCGCATCAAGTGCGGGCGCTGTCTTCGAGTCAGTTGTCGGCCCTTCGTGACGAGCAGGTGAACTCGCTCACGCCCGAGCAACTCGCGTCGCTGACCTCGGCTCAGGTAGCCGGCCTGCTGACCCAGCAGATCGCCGCCCTCGAGAGTGGCCAGTTTGCCGCTCTCACCAGCGCGCAGATTCGCGTGCTGTCCTCGCGTCAGCTGCAGGCAATCCAGACTACCGATATCGCCGCGCTGAATCCGGCGCAGCTCAATGCGCTCACCTCTGGGCAGATTTCAGCACTCACGAGTGACCAGATCATTGCGTTGACCGGCGAGCAGTGGCAGGCAATCAAACCGGCCCAACTCGCACTGCTTTCCACCCGCCAGGTGGCCACGATGGAAACGCGAGACCTTGTGGAATTGTCTGGGTCTCAAATCGTTGCACTGACCACCATTCAGGTGAAGTCGCTGGGTACGCACCAGATCGCCGCGCTCACGCTTGAGCAGGTACCGCTTCTTACCTCAGGACAGCTCAACGCCCTGACAAGCGCTCAGGTTGCCGCGATCGACTCGGCCCAATTGCAGTCCCTCACACCCCGCTCGATTGCGGCGCTGAGCACTGCCTTGCTTGCCGCCCTTGACAGCAACCAGATCCAGGCGCTGACAGACCTGCAGATCCCGGCGCTTTCCTCGCTCCAGCTGGTCAGCCTGAAGACGGGTCAGGTGGCCGCATTGACGAGCGAGCAGTTGCCGGTGCTTACGACGACCCAGGTGGCGTCTCTGTCGAGCGGTCAGCTCAAGGCCCTGCAGAGTGATCAGATTGGCCTGTTCAGCAGCGCTCAGGTCGCCGCACTCTCTACAGCGCAGATCCTGGCGCTGGAGACGGACGATATCGCGGGTTTGCAGCCTGAACAAATCCCGGGGCTGCGGGCCGAGCAAATTTTTGCTCTTCGCTCGTCTCAGGTGGCAGCCCTGGAGAGTGGGCAGTTGCAATTGTTCAGCACCCGACAGATTGCCGCATTCAGCTCGGCTCAGCTCGCCACGCTGGCCAGCACCGATGTGGCTGCACTGTCCGCCTCGCAACTCGCCGCGCTGACGACCGTCCAGCTTCCCGGACTTGCGGGCGAGGACATCGCCGGGCTGCAGGGTGACCAGCTTGGAGCCTTCACGACCGCGCAACTGCGGGGCCTCTCGACAGCGCAGATCGCGGCCATTACATCGGATCAGGTGCCCGCACTGTCCAGTGTGCAGATCGCGTCGCTCACCTCGGCCCAGCTCAGGGCATTTGATGTCGCTGACATTCAAGCCTTGACAGAGGGACAGCTTCCAGGGCTCACCACGGGGCTGATTGCCTCGATGTCAACGGCCCAGATCGACGCGATCGAAGATTCTCAATGGGTTCTGTTGAGCTCGTCCCAGATCGCGGCCCTCAACACGGTGCAGGTTAGATTGATTGACCCGTCGTCCGAGATCGATATGCTCACCAGCGCTCAGCTTCGCGCCTTGGGTACGGCGCAGATCAGGGCGCTCACAACCGAACAGGTGCTGGCTTTGCTTCCTGAAGAGCAGGTTCCTTACCTCGCCGTTTCTCAGATTCAAAGCCTCACCACGGGGCAGGTCAGGGCGCTCGACCCAGCGCAGGTGTCATGGTTGACGACGGCTCAGCTCAATGCCTTGTCCACCTCACAGGTGCAGGCAATTGACCCGGAAGATCTTGAAGACCTCGGGATCAGCCAGCTCGCGGCGTGGGGCACCGCTCAGATCGGCGCACTGAATACCTCGCAGATCGATGCGTTGAGTACTGACCAGTTGTTATCGCTGACAACTCGCCAGATCGCAACGCTCAGTTCTAAACAGCTGTCGGCGGTCGAGCCGGCGGAGTTGGCCGTTCTGAGCTCGACGCAGTTGCGTGCGCTGAGCGCCTTGCAGCTCGGGTCTTTGTCCACCGATCACATCAGCCAACTCACCACGGAGCAAGTTCCTGCCTTGCTTACCGCGCAGATTGCTGCGCTGAAAACGGGCCAGATTGCTGCACTCAGTTCTGATCAGGTCATTGCGTTGACCAGCTCTCAGATCGCCGCCTTGAGCTCAGGGCAGGTCAAGGCGCTTGTTACCGATGACATTGCCGTCTTGTCGTCGAGCCAGTTGTTGGCGCTGAGCAGCGTCCAGCTCTCTGGGCTGAGCACCGATCAAGTGGTGGCGCTCGATTCCAGCCAGATCCAGGTGTTCACCACGGCTCAGTTGCAGTCGCTGTCGCTTGCTCAGGTCAAGGCGATCGAAACGTCTGATATCAGCGAACTCACCACCGTTCAGGTTGCGGGGCTTCGAACTGCCCAGGTGGCGGCCCTGCTGAGCACGCAGATTGAGGCGATGCGTCCTGAGCAGATTACTGCCTTGACGACCGGCCAGGTCGCGGCCTTGTCGACGGGCCAGATCCAGACCCTCAGCACGGATCATGTGCTGGCGCTCACGGCTACCCAGATGGCTGCGCTCTCAGTCAAGCAGATCGCTGCGATCGAAACAACCGATGTCGCTGTGCTGGCCTCCCATCAGGTTCGCGCGCTGAGCTCTGCCCAGATCGGTACCTTGAGCACCGATCAGATTGTTGCGATGGGCTCGGATCAGTTTACGGCGCTGTCCGCAGCGCAGATCCCGGCGCTTAAAGCTGTTCAGCTTGCGGCTATCGAGACCAGTGATATCGCCTCCTTGCTCTCTTCCCAGATGATGGGCTTCACGCCAGGGCAGATGGCGCTCCTGTCCACGGACCAGATGGTCGCGCTCACGACAGGGCAGCTTGAAGCCCTGACGACGGCTCAGATCATGGCTCTGACCAGCTTACAGTTGCCCGTGCTGGATACCGCTCAGGTTCAGTCTTTGACCGCAACCCAGGTTGCTGCGCTGACACTCAAGCAGGTGCCTGCCATTGCGACCGACGATCTGGCCGTCCTGCTACCCGATCGTATCGCCGCGTTGTCTACTGCGCAGATTAGAACCCTCACGAGCGATCAGTTGCCAGCCTTGGTTGCCGAGCAAGTGGCAGCTCTTCTGCCCGAGCAGATACCGGGCCTCTCCACCGCCCAAATCGCGCTGTTGGATACAGCGCAGGCCGGGGCGCTGACATCGCGTCAAATTGCGGCATTCAGCACCGGCCAGATCAAGGCGCTTAGCACGTCAAACATTGAAATCCTCGAAGCCGACCGGATTGAAGCCCTCGGGAAATCCCACATCGCTGCGCTGATGACCGACCAAATCCAGTCGCTGACCTCCGACCAGGTGGCTGCTCTGACATCGGTTCAGGCGACCGCACTGTCTTCAGCACAGATCGCTGCGCTCGAGACCACAGATCTTCCCGCGCTTTCAATCGGGGCGGTGGCGGCTCTGAGCTCCCAGCAGCTTCGCGGGCTGGATACTGCGCAGGTATCGGTCCTTACGGGTGAGCAGATTTCGGCCATTCCGGGTGGACAACTCGCTACCCTGAGCACGCTTCAGGTCGAGGCACTCGATACGTCACACCTGCTGGCCTTGACGAGCACGCAGATCAGGGCGCTCACGACGCGCCAGCTTCAAGTGATCGACACAACGGAAATCGCGCAGTTGCTCGAGGCGCAAATCAGCGCATTGCTGCCGGCGCAGCTTTCTGGCCTGACGACCGACCAGGTCGCGTCGCTTGAAGTGCTGCAGATCAAGGTGTTGGGTACCGCGCAGATTCAGGGCCTAACGACTGGGCAGGTCCCTGCTCTGGAGACCGCCGATCTGGTTGAGCTATCGGATGTTCAGCTTCGAGCGCTGACAACAGGGCAACTTCGGGCGCTGACATCGGATCAGATCCAGGCACTCAATCCCGATCTACAGATTCGTGCTCTGACAAGCGCGCAAGTGGCGGCACTCAAGACCGACCAATTGGTGGAACTTCAGTCTGCGCAAGTGCAGGCGCTTCAGGTGGCGCAGCTCCGTGCACTCACCACAGGCCAAGTCGTCGCGCTGAGCAGCAGCCAACTTACATGGCTGACCGAGGCGCAGGTCAGCGGACTGACCACCGGGCAGCTCCTTGCCCTAACGACTGAGCAATTGCCGTCTTTGGACTCCACGCAGTATCAGTGGCTCACCACGGTGCAACTGGCCAGTCTGAGCACCAGTCAGATTCAGGCCTTGGCCTCCGACGATCTGAAGGCGCTTTCGGAGACGCAGGTCCCAGGCCTGACCACGGCGCAGGTTCGTGCCTTGACGAGCGACCAGCTTCTTGCTCTAGACCTTGTGCAGATGCCGGCATTGACTAGTCGCCAGTTGCAGGCGCTCAGCACAGATCAGGTTGCGGCGCTGGATGCGGATCATCTCCTCGCGCTTACCGGCAAGCAGGTAGCCGTGCTCACGACCGCACAAATTCAGGCGCTCAGCACGGACAATGTGGCGGCGCTGGAGCAGACAGGCGTCAGTGCGCTCACCTCTGCGCAGGTTGCCGCGCTGACGACAGATCAGATTGTTGCGATCATCGAAGCGCAAATCCCTTGGCTGAGCACGCTTCAGGTCGCATCCTTCACCACGACGCAAATTCCGCTGATCGATACGGCTGACGTGGTGCAGTTGTCCGATACTCAAATCAGGGCTCTGGGTTCTGCGCAGTTGCGGGCGCTGACGACCGATCAGGTGCTGGTCCTTACGCCGGAGCAGATTGGATCCTTGACATCCTCTCAGGTGAGGGCGCTGACTACTGACCAGATTCAGGCTTTTGATTCCGGGCAGATTCAGCAATTTGGCGTGTCGCAAGTCAAGGTGCTGACGACGCTTCAGATCGCCAGTCTTCAGACCGAAGACCTCGCTGCTCTGACAGGCGAACAGATCTCCGCGCTGACCAGCACGCAGTTGCCAGCATTGACGACAGACCAGATAGCTGCCCTGGTGCCCGAGCAACTGCCCGCGTTGAGCAGCAAGCAGTTGGCGGTGCTGACCACTGTTCAAGTACAGGCGCTTGAGACGGATGATCTGGCGCTTCTGGACCCGACCCAACTCATCGGGCTCACCAGCGCCCAAGTGGCTGCGCTCACGCTGGGGCAGGTCGAGGTCTTGCTCGATTCGCAAATGCAAGCGCTGTCGGCCGCACAGTTGAGAGCGCTCACCTCCGATCAGGTGGCCACACTCGGCTCCGCACAGGTCCAGGCGCTGACCGCGACCCAACTCGCGGCATTGACCACGACTCAGATCGTTCATCTGGACGTGGGTGTGGTGCCCGAGATCTTCCCGGATGTCATGGCGGCGCTGACGACGGCGCAAGTGGCTGCGCTCACCACCGACCAGGTCGACGCCATCGTGGCCGATCAGTGGGCCATGCTCACCACGCGCCAGATCGCCGCACTTCGAACCGACCAGATCGAGTTCATCGATGACCTGGATGAGCTTCCGGTTCTGTCTGGTGAGCAGATCGCATCCCTCACGACTCGTCAACTGCTTGCCCTGACGGATGATCAGTTGCAGGCGCTGGATCCCGAGCTCCAGATTCCGGCGCTGACCACGCTGCAGATCCGGGGCCTGACGACCGACCAGATTGCTCTGCTGGAAGACATCCAGATTGAAGCGCTCACCCTGCCCCAAATTGCCTCGCTGAGCACTGGGCAGCTTGCGGCGATTGAGCCTGCAGACGTGGCAGTGATGCTCCCTGACCAGCTCGGTGCGATCACCACCGCCCAGATCATCGCCCTGACAAGCGATCAGATTGACGCGCTGGAAGTCTGGCAGATGGAAGCCTTGCTGCCTGGCCAGTTGGCGGCGCTCAAGACCTCGCAGGTGGCGAGCATTGCGACTGACGACCTCGCTGCCCTCAGGCCGGACCAGATCGCTGCCTTCACCACGGTGCAGGTCAGGGTGCTCACCTCGGATCAACTGCCGGCGATCACCCCTGAGCAAATCGGCGCTCTGACTCCTGCCCAGGTGGCGGCTCTCACGACGGCGCAGGTTGCGTTGCTCGACTCGATCCAGGTTCCAAGCCTGTCGAGCACGCAAATCGTGTCCCTCACTACCGCACAAGTCGCAGCCCTCAGCACGGACGTCATCCCGGGGCTCGGTGAGATACAGATGCAGATCGGTGCCTTCACAACGACGCAGTTGGTGGCGCTGAGCACCGCGCAGGTTCAGGCGTTTACCGAGCTGCAAATGCCTGCGTTCCTGCCTGCCCAGATCTCGGCGTTGACCACTTCACAGGTGCTGAGCCTTGATCCCGAGGATATTGCGGTGCTCGGCCAGGACCAGTTGGCGGCGCTGACCACCCGACAGGTTCAGGCGATGTCTACGGAGCAAATTGCGGCGCTTGTGCCTGAGACACAGGTGGGGCTGCTCTCTGGGACGCAGTTGGCAGCCTTGACGACGACCCAGGTTCAGGCATTGACAACCAGCCAGATCCCCTGGATTGATTCCACCCGGATTGCGTCGTTTGCCACGACCCAAATCGCGAAGTTTGAGCCCGACGACATCGCAGCGCTCACCGGGGAACAGTTGAGTAAGTTGAGTGTTGCGCAGATCGGCGTGTTGTCCACCGATCAGGTGGCGGCCCTCGAGCCCGACGACCTGGCCTCGCTGCTCGATTCCCAGGTGAAGGGCTTGTCCACGGACCAGCTGGCGGTGATGTCTACGACTCAGTTGATGATGCTCTCGGAGAGCGCGCAGGCAGCGTTCACCACTGCGCAGCTCGATGCGATCGGCAACAGCTTCACGCCGCTCGCGCTCGACCTGAACGGCGACGGCGTTCGCACGCAATCGATTGCTGCGGGCACGCGATTCGATCTGAACGGCGACGGCGTGTCCACCCGCACGGGCTGGGTCAGCGCTGAGGACGCCTTGCTGGTTCGCGACCTCAACGGTGACGGACAGATCAGCTCGGGTCGTGAGTTGTTCGGAGCCGCGACCCAACTCGCTGACGGCAGCCTGGCGCGAGAGGGCTTTGAAGCGCTTGCCGCGCTCGATGCCAACCGTGACGGTCGGGTTGACTCGAGCGACCCGGCTTACGCCGAGCTGCAACTGTGGCAAGACCGCAACAGTGACGGCGTGGTTCAGGCCAGTGAGCTCAAGCACCTGTCCGAACAGTCGATATCCTCTCTGGATGTGACACCGCGCGTCGAGCCTCGTCTCGACCAGGGCAATGTCATTGGTCTGGTGTCCGAATACTCGAGCGGCGGTGGTGGGAGTGCTGAACTTTCCGATGTCTGGTTTGCGACGATTGGCGAAGGGGCTCAGGATCCTGCTAGCGCGCTGTCCGACGCGCTCGAGCGTTACGGCGCGGCCGGCGCCAGCGATGCAACTGTCGTGGGTGCGACCTCGGCCTCGGCCAGCCCATCGGCTGACCCGACCGTGGATGCCATGCTGTCTGCGCTCGCCGGCTTCAGCGGCGATGGGACCACAGCCGAGCTGGCCAAGCTGGCGGCGCCGGATGCCGCACTCGCCACGGACGACCGCGCCAGGCTGCTCGATCAGGCTCAGTCTTCTCAAGGGGGCGTCCCCCTCATCGGGAAGAGCTAGCCGCCCTGGGCGGCTCACCCCCCTCGTTCGGTGCCCATCCTGGCTGATGGGTGCTGGCGGGGGGGCTTGCTGCTTAAATGATCCGGTGCTGGCCTCCACCGAAAGGAGCGCACCGTGAGCGTTCACGCGCTGGTTCATTGCCTCGTGGCGGTGGCCCGCCACCATGGTCAGGGTGCCTCCACCGACGCCCTGGTCGATGAGCATTCTCTGCAGAGCGTCGCGCCCAACAATGCGCAAATGCTCGCCATGGCAAGAGGGCTGGGCCTCAAGGCCCGGTGGAGAAAGCTCGACTTCAAGGCACTGGCTTCGCAGGAGGGCGTGTTCCCGCTGGTTGCCCGACTGCAAGACAGTGGAGCCTGTCTCGTGGCGGGCTTGGTGCGCGAGGGTGACGATACCCGGGTTGCGGTCATTGACCCACGCACTCCAGGCGTCAGGAAGTTGGCACGCGCCGAACTCGATGCACTGTGGACGGGTGAACTGCTGTTTCTTGCGCCCGAGCGCGAATCTCAGGACACCGAAGAGCGCTTCAGCATTCGCTGGTTTCTCCCCGAAATTTTGCGTCAGAGCGATGCCTTCCGGGACATCGCCATCGCCACCTTCGCCCTGGGTGTTGTCGGGCTCGGGCTGCCGGTGTTCACGCAGTTGGTGATCGACAAGGTGTTGGTCCACCAGAACATGTCCACGCTGGTGGTGCTGACCGTGGGCGTGGTGCTGTCCATTTTTTTCGAGACGCTGTTCACTTATTTACGGCAATACTTGCTGCTGTCAGCCACCCGCAAGATCGACATGCGGCTTGCGCGCCAGAGCTTCGCCAAGCTCCTTGCCTTGCCGGTGGAGTACTTCGAGAAACGCACTGCGGGTTTGGTAACCCGGCAGATCCAGCAGGTTCAGACCATCCGAAACTTTTTGACGGGCTCGCTGTTTTTCACGGCACTTGAGTCCGTCATGTTCTTCATTTTTCTGCCGGTACTGATCTGGTACTCGCCGGCGCTTACCGGTGTGGTGTTCGCCTTGGCCATGCTGATGGCGATCACCATTCTGGCGCTGATCGGGCCATTTCGCAGACGCCTTGACAAGCTGGCGGCCGCTGAAAGCATTCGGCAGGGCATGCTGGTTGAAAACATTCATGGCATGCGAACCGTCAAGGCGCTTGCCATCGAGCCCGCCCAGCGTCGCAAGTGGGACGATCGCACGGCTGAGGTGGTGGAGCTCACCCTGGGGGTGATGAAAATTTCCATTACTGCGCAGTCGATCACGCAGTTGCTGCAGCGACTGATGAGTGTGGCGATCATTGCCTTCGGCGCCTGGCTGGTGTTCGAGCGCGATCTATCGGTGGGCGCGCTCATCGCCTTTCAAATGCTTTCGGGGCGGGTGACCGGGCCCCTGGTGCAGCTCGTGGGTCTGGTTCACGAATATCAACAGGTGGTTGTGTCGGCCAACATGCTGGGCGATGTCATGAACTATCCGTCGGAGCAACGGGCCAGTGCCGGTCTGCGGCCCCCGGTATCGGGCGCTATTTCAATTGAGTCTTTGGTGTTTACCTATCCGGGCTCTGCCGTTGCGGCGCTTGACCATATCTCGCTCGACATTCGAGCGGGAGAGATCATCGGCATCGTGGGCAAGAGCGGCTCGGGCAAGACCACGCTGGCTCGACTGCTGCAGAGTCTGCACGTGGCGCAACAGGGTGTCATTCGGCTCGATGGGGTTGATCTTCGCGAAATTGATCTCGCCTGGCTTCGGCGCAATGTGGGCGTGGTCTTGCAGGACAACTTCATGTTTCGCGGCACCATTCGCGAAAACATCTCCGTGGCCAGGCCCACCGCCACCATGGAAGAGGTGATTCAGGCCGCCAAAGCGGCCGGCGCCGACGAATTCATCGAACGACTTCCTCAGGGTTTCGACACCTTGCTGGAAGAAAACGCGTCGAACCTCTCAGGCGGTCAGCGCCAGCGCCTGGCGATTGCACGTGCCTTGCTGCTGCGCCCCAAGGTGCTGATTTTCGACGAAGCCACCAGTGCGCTCGATCCCGAGAGCGAAGGCATCGTGATGAAGAACCTCTCGAGAATCGCGAGCGGTCGTACCGTCATCCTGATCAGTCATCGGCTCTCCACCTTGGTTCGCTCAGACCGTATTGCCTTCCTTGAGCACGGCAAACTCCTTGAGGCGGCGCCGCACGCGCAGTTGCTTCAGACCTGCGAATCCTATCGCAGCCTGTGGCGCCAGCAGATGGAGTCGGCATGATGGGCTGGTTGTCACGAAAGCAGAGCGAGTCTGACCTCGACTTCGTGTCGGCGGCCGACCGCGTGGAACGTATGCCAATCGCGCAGGGCATGCCTTTGATGCTGTATGCGATGGTGATCAGTTTGCTGATCAGCCTCGCCTGGGCGTGGCTGAGCGACATCGATCAGGTGGTGAGCACCCGGGGCCGTCTGGTCTCCATTGATACCCACGTGATGCTTCAGCCCAGCGAAAGCGCGCACATTGCGTCGATCAATGCGTCGGTAGGGCAGTTCGTCAAGAAGGGTGAGGTTCTGGTTACCTTCGATCCCACCAACGTGGGGGCCGATCTGGAGCAGGTGCGTGAGCGACTTAAAAGCCTGGATGCCCAGGTGAGGCGACTTGAGGCCGAGCGCGAGGGGCGGGCGTTCCGTCCGCTGCCGGGCGAAGAAGACGCCTCTCAGCGTCAGGTGGAGGAGCAGCGCGCTGCCAATCACAAGGCACGTCTGGCGCGACTCGATGAAGGTATGACGCGCTCGCGCAAGGCGCTGGAATTGAACGCGACCGAGATTGCAGCCCTGGATGGGCGACTCGCGTCGCTGCGTGAAATTGAAGACATGAACGAAGACCTGGTGGCCAAGCAGTTTCAGTCGCGGCGCAGCTTGCTCGACAGCCGCGAGCGGCGACTGGACGCTGAGCGAAACCTGGCGAGTGCGCGCAGTCGCACCAACGAAATCAGGCAGGAGTTGGCCGCACTCGAGGCGGATCGCGATGCCTATGTTGCCGAGTACCGCCAGAAGCTGGTCGAAGAACTGGTGACGGCTCGTCGCGAGCGGGATGCGCTGCTGCAGCAGGTGGTCAAGGCGGACCGGCGCAGTGTCTTGACGACGCTGGTGTCGCCAGTCGATGGCATTGTTCTGGAAGTGGCCAAGGTGACGCGCGGGTCAGTGGTGCGGGAAGCTCAACCCTTGGTCACCCTGGTGCCACTGGATGCAGCCTTGGAGGCCGAGGTTCGCATCGAAAACGCCGATGTTTCGGGGGTTAAGGAAGGCGATACGGTGCGCGTCAAGATCGATGCCTTTCCGTTCCAGCGCCATGGGGTCCTCTCGGGTAAGGTGAGGAAGCTGAGCCCAGACATTCCCAGTGAACAGCCCGCGCCCAACCAGCCTGCGCCTGCCCAGTATGTGGCGCGGGTCAGCATCGATCCCAGCAACCTCAATGCCCGCGACCGCATCGGTCGCTTGTTGCCCGGCATGACGATGACGGCCGAGATTCTCACGGGTTCACGGACGGTGCTTTCCTACCTGACCGAGCCGCTCGTGCGGATGAAAGACGAAGCCCTCAACGAGCGTTGAGGCAGGCGCATCATGGAGACCAATACCGGTCAGGCGTCTTTCGGACTCAGTTCGCTGACGGCGAAGGAGAACCTCGCCATCAGCCTGACCATGGGCGTGGCGGATCCTGAGGGCGTCGTGACTGGTTCCTACCGGTTTCAGTGGCAACGCTCCTTTGACGCCGAGAATTGGTTCGATATCGCCGCGGCGACCGCGCTGAGCTTTATGCCGGGCGATGCCGAGGTCAATGCGCTCCTGCGTGTGCGCGTGCAGTACACCGACGGGCAGCAGAACGCCGAAACGGTGTATTCGCCTGAGACGAGCGCGGTCGTCAACGTGAATGACCAGCCGGTCAGCACGCTCGCCTTCAAGGGCACGGTTCAGCAGGGCTCCGCCCTTCAGTTGACCGGCGGGGTCACGGATGGCGACATCCCAGGCGGCCAGGTATTGGCTGAAAGGCTGTCGTGGCAGTGGTTCGCGGGCAGCCTTCCGATCGAAGGTGCCAACGCATCGAGCCTGGTGTTGAGCCAGAGCGAGGTGGGCAAACTTATCTCGCTCGAGGCGACCTACGTCGACGATTTCGGTACGGCCGAGACCGTACGACTCTCGAGCAGCACGGCTGTTGTCAATGTCAATGATGCGGTATCGGGTGGAATCTCCGTCGAGTACGACTGGCAGCAAGGCTTTGTTGAGCACACCACGCTTTACGCGAGTGCGTCGCTCTTTGACCTGGACGGTCCAGGGGACATCCCCTCCGATCGACTCACGTGGCAATGGTTTACGGGTGGTGTGGCTGTCCCGGGCGCGTCCAATGCGTCGCTTGTACTGACCCAGGCGATGGTCGGGAAGTCGGTGAGCGTAGAGGCCCGCTACACCGATGATCTGAAGTCTTCTGAGGTCGTCCGTTGCAGCTTGACGGACGACGCTTCGGGCAAGGCTCTGATCGTCGCCAACTTCAATGATCAGCCTGTCGGCGCGCTGGTTCTTTCTGGCGTGATGGAGCAGGGGCAGCAGATCACCGTTTCGGGTACGGTCACTGACGCCGATGGCATCCCCACATCGGGAACAGGAGCCCCTTCCTGGAGTTGGTGGATCCCAAACTGGTGGGGAGGCTACGACCCCATCGACGGGGCCACCGGCACCCGACTTACCTTGACCCAGGCCATGGTGGGCGCGAGCGTGGTGGCGCGTTTTCGCTACGTGGACCTGTTCGACAACGAGACCGAGGTGTTCTCGGCGCCCTCAGCGCCGATTCGCGACAGGCAGGACCCCCCCACGGGTGGGGTGGCGGTCTCAGGCAGCATGATCGAAGATCAGGTGTTGTCGGCGGCGGGAAATTTTGATGACCCCGACGGGATTGCTACCGATATTTCCTGGCAGTGGTTGGCCGATGGATTGCCCATACCAGATGCGGTGTCAAGCGAACTGTCATTGACGCAGGCTCAGGTTGGCAAGACGATCACCGCTCGCGCGGAGTATGTCGACGGTCTCGGCAAGTTGGAGCGGGTGACGAGCGTTGCCGGAACCGTGAAAGTCGCCAACGTCGACGATCCGCCAGAGGGCGAGGTCTGGATCGAGGGGACCCCGGTTCGGCAGGGGGAGCGGCTGTCGGCTCGGAACAATCTGGTCGACGAAGATGGCATTCCTGCGCTCGGCTCCGGAGCGCTCGCGTATCAGTGGTTTCAGGACGGCCAGTCGATCCCCGGGGCCAGTGCGTCATCCTTGTTGCTCGATCAGACCCACGTGGGCCATCAGATCCAGGTTCGCGCGAGCTACACCGATAATTTTGGAAAGCTCGAGCGCCTGTTTTCTGCGCCCACCGGTCTGGTTGAAAACATCAACGACCCGCCTGTTTACACCCTGCGCATCCAGGGGACCTTGCGGCAGGGCGAGCGCCTGAGTGTCACCGGGAGTCTGAGTGATGCCGACCTGTTCGGTGCAGTGCCGCTCAGCGCGTTGCAATGGCAATGGTTTGTCGGCGACCAGGTGGCTGGCAAGTGGGATCCTTTCGCCCAAGCCATTGATGGTGCGAACGCATCCAGCCTGCTGCTCTCACAATCAGAGGTTGGGCGAACCGTGTCGCTCCGGGTTCGCTACACCGACCGCTTCGATTGGGAGGAGTCGATCGATCTCGTCGGTTCTGCACCGGTGCAAAACGTCAACGACTCGCCGAGCGGCACGGTGTCGATCCTCGGGTTTGAGGGCGAGCCCGTCCAAGGTCAGATCCTCCAGGCGTCCTCCAGCCTTGTTGACGCGGATCTGGGGGGCGCCTTGGACGAGCAAGAGCTTCGCTGGCAATGGTGGGCTGATGGGGTGGCTCTGGCAGGCGCCAACGAGGCTTCACTTGAGTTGTCCCAGGCCCTGGTAGGAAAAGGGCTTCGCGTGGTCGCGAGTTATGGCGACGCCTTTGGGTATACCGAGTCCGTGTCGAGCGCGGTGAGCCCTGCGGTGGTCAACGTCAACGACCCGCCCACGGGAGCGCTGGTGATCACGGGCACGGCGCGGCAGGGGCGCGTGCTATCGGTCATCGCGTCGGTGCTCGACCCTGACGGCATTCCCGTCACGGGTGCAGGTGCGCCGAGTCTCCAATGGTTCTCTGATGATCAACCCATTGCAGGCGCCGTGGGCTCTGCCCTAACGATTGGGCAGTCCGAGGTTGGTCATGCGATCAGTGTGCGGTACGCGTATACGGACGCTTATGGTCAGGCCGAGGAGGTGTGGTCGGATACATTGGGCCCGGTGCTCGATGCTGAAGATCCCGTGCAGGGGTCCATCCGAATCGAGGGCAGACTGGAAGAAGACCAGACGCTGACGGCGCTGGTCGAATTTACCGATCCCGACGGAATCGGCACAATCAGCTGGCTCTGGATGGCAGATGGCGAGGTGATCGCGGGCTCAGACTCGGACAGCCTCACCCTGGGGCCACTGCAACTTGGCAAGCACATCAGCGTCGAGGCGAGTTATGTCGACGGTCTTGGTGTTCGAGAGAGCGTACTGGCCAGCGCTGGCGCCATCACCGTTCGAAACATCAACGACGCGCCTATGTCCTCCGAGGGGGGCGGACCTGCGACCGTTACCATCCTGGACCCCGAGTGGGACGGTGCCGTTCAGGGGCAAATGCTCGAGGCGGTCGCCGACATCTTTGACGAAGATGGCATTCCCGCGCCAGGTTCGCCGGGTGTGATCGTTTATCAATGGCTTGTCGATGGGCAAGCTCTCGCAGGTGCCACGGGGCGGATGTTTACGCCCGGGCAGGCGCAAGTCGGGCACGAGATCAGCGTGCAGGCGAGCTATGTCGACCTGGGCGGAAGCGTCGAACGGGTGGTATCCGACGCGTGGCGGGTCGCCAATATCAATGACCCATGGCAGGGGACCCTCTCCATCCAGGGCAAACCTGCCGTCGGGGCCATGCTGTCTGTCCAAAGTTCGCTCGCTGATCCCGACGGGTTCGGTCATGGCATCGACTATCAGTGGACGTCCAACGGAGAGCCGATCGAGGGGGCCAGCGGCTCATGGTGGCGTGTCACGCGTGAGCAGGTGGGCGCAACGATCGGGGTGACCGCGAATTGGGTGGATGGCGGAGACACGCCAGAGTCGGCCGGGGCAAGTCTGCCCGGCGTTGTTGAACTGTCTTCGGTGTCAGGCCGGATCTATCATTGGCGGTCGCAGGCTGTACTCGATCATTTGACGGTTGCCATTCAAGGTCAGGGGCTGTCGGCATCAGAACTGAGCGGCGCGATCGGATCCGGGACCGAGCCTGTCAGCGCGTCGCCGCGAATCGTCTCTGTCCGAGGCGTGGCGATCGATGAGCAGGGGCGGCTGGGTGCCGAGGTGTGGCTGGACGCCACTGAGTCATTTATCAGCGAGTTCAGCTTCACCCTCGGGCAGTCGGGGGGACGAAACTTCTCTTTCGAGCCCGAGGCCAACTTCTTGATGGCCCGTTGGCGCGTTCCGTCCGCGACCACGGCAGCCGATGGGCAAGGTCTGTCGCTGGAATACTCAAGTCTCTCCGGGGTGCCGGTCCCCGGGTTGATGCGGCTTGGCAGGGTGCAACTTGAGCCCGATGGCACGGGGGCGGGCTTGCGCATTGCGCTTGAGGCGGGAACCGCCGGACAAATTACCCGGACGCCGCTTGAGCCCTATGGTTTCACCCTGGCGCAGGCAATCAGTGGCTCAGACGGCGCCTTTGCCTTTCCCGAACTGGACTTTGATCGGTACGCGGTCGCGGTGTCGGGGTTGCTGCCCGACACCGGTAACCCGATTACGAGCGCTGATGCGCTCGCAGCGCTCAAGATCGCCGTGGGGCGCAATCCGAATCCGGACCCTGACGGGCCCGGCCCCATGCAGGCGCCTGTGGTGTCGCCTTACCAAGTGCTGGCTGCGGATGCCGATGGAAACGGCACGGTGGATCGAACAGACGTTGAATTGATCTTGCAGATGGCAGCGGGTCACCATCTACCCCATTGGATGTTTGCGAGCGAAAGCCTGAATCCTTCGTCGAACCTGGGCGTCGAGGTGAGTGGTGCGCGCGACATGAACCTCGTGGCGGTGCTGCGGGGCGACGTCGATGGCAGTTGGGCGCCCCCGGACGAAACGGGTATGCCGAGAACCGACTATTCGCGAATTGAGCTCGAGCACTTTCAATCGCTGTATCGCGATCTGGGTATACCCTATGCGTATTTCGGGCTCACTGAGCAGACGCCCTGAGGGGCCTGCACACCACCCAAGCACTGAGTGAATATGTCTCAAATTCCAAAAGTGGCACTGATTACCGGGATTACCGGCCAGGACGGCTCTTACCTCGCCGAGTTCTTGCTGGCCAAGGGTTATGTGGTTCACGGAATCAAACGGCGATCGAGTCTGTTCAATACCGACAGGGTCGATCATCTGTACCAAGATCCGCACGTGAATCACCGCAATTTCGTGCTGCATTACGGCGATCTCACCGATACGAGCAACCTGATCCGGATCGTTCAGGAAACCCGGCCTGACGAAATTTATAATCTGGGTGCGCAAAGCCACGTGGCGGTGAGCTTCGAATCACCCGAGTACACCGCCGATGTCGACGCGCTTGGAACGCTCAGGCTACTCGAAGCCGTTCGAATTCTGGGTCTGGAAAAGAAAACCCGCTTCTATCAGGCGAGCACCTCGGAGCTTTACGGATTGGTGCAGGAAACGCCCCAGCGCGAAACCACGCCTTTTTATCCGCGCAGCCCCTACGCGGTGGCGAAGCTGTACGCATACTGGATCACGGTGAATTACCGCGAAGCCTATGGCATGTATGCCTGCAATGGCATCCTGTTCAACCACGAGAGCCCAAGGCGCGGCGAAACCTTTGTCACCCGAAAGATCACCCGCGGTCTTGCAAATATCAGCCAGGGGCTTGATTCATGCCTCTATCTTGGCAATCTCAATGCCAAGCGTGACTGGGGCCATGCGCGCGATTACGTCGAGATGCAGTGGCTCATGCTTCAGCAAAGCAAGGCCGAGGATTTTGTCATCGCAACGGGCGAGCAGTTTACGGTGCGTCAATTTGTGCAGTGGGCCGCCGAGGATCTGGGCATCAGCCTGCGCTTTGAAGGGCAGGGCGTCGAAGAGCGGGGAATGGTGGCGGCCATCGATTCGACCCGCGCTCTTTCCGTGGCCGTCGGTGATGTCGTCGTGAAGGTCGACCCCCGATATTTCAGGCCCACCGAGGTGGAAACGTTGCTGGGAGATGCTTCGCGTGCAAGGGAAAAGCTCGGATGGCAGCCCGTGACGACAACGCGCGAACTCTGCCGTGAAATGGTGCATACCGATCTCGAGCTTGCGCGACGAGACAGCCTGCTCAAACGGCACGGCTTTGACGTACCGGGTCGGGACGAATGATGGGTACAGTGCACCCCTCGCAGGCGCCAGGTGCAGGCGTGCCGGGGCGGGTTGATGTTCTGATTCCGATTTACCGAACCGAATTGACGCAGGCCGAGGCCTTTGCCGTCGATCAGAGCGTGCGGGTCCTCGGACATTACGGTGTGTGCTTTTTCGGTCCGAGGGGGCTGGACGTTTCTTACTACGCTGCGCGGTATCCGGGCGCGCGTTTCAGCTTCTTCGAGCCCGAGTATTTCACGTCGGTCAATGGCTACAGCCGGTTGCTTCTGCGCGAGGACTTTTACCTGGGCGATTCAGTCAGTGAATTCATGCTCATCGTTCAGCCCGACGTGTATGTATTCAGGGACGAATTAGCGCGTTGGTTGGCAGCGCCATTTGATTATGTGGGCGCTCCCTGGCCGGACGGCATTGAAATCAATATTGCGGCAGGAAAATTCGCTGCAGTCGGCGGTAAGCCCGTGAAAGTGTATGTTGGAAACGGCGGGTTCAGTCTGCGTCGTCGGCGCAAGTGCGCGGCCCTGCTTCGCGAGCATGCCGAGATCGCCGAATGGTTCATCAAGACCGGGTCAAGCGAAGATTTGTTCTTTGCGTTCATGGGCGCCTTGTCCTCGGACTTTGTGATGCCAAATCAGATGATGGCGGCAGCATTTTCGTGGGAGCTTAGGCCTGAGCACTACCACGCGTTGATGGGTGGGGTGCTGCCGATGGGGGCGCATGCTTATGAGAAGCATTCGCCGGAGTTTTGGTTGAATTATATCGCGGAGAAGAGTTAATGAATTTATACGCGTTGGCTAACCTTAAGGCTGTGATAAACGCGATTGATCTGAAGAATCGTGCAATAGACTCGACAGAGGATGAAACTTTTTTCAGTATAGCCTACCAGAAGGACTTGATATCCCGAACGAAAAAAACCTATTTTCAGGGGATCGGGCGCGCTTCGCGACTCGTGGTCGTAGTCAATCCCTCCAATTTTGGTTGCGTGGGCGAAAACATCGACGGCTACAAGGTGACGCGGATTGATGAGGCCTTTTTTGTGAATTTTGACCCAACTAATCGCGACCATCTTGGCATGCTGCAAGACAGTGTCGTCATCTTGACTAACAACCATCTTGCGAAGATACACCCGGAGCGGATGGCAAGAGTCGTTGAGATGACTCCCCATACGCTTTACGCGATCCACGATCAGGACTGCCACCATTGGCATCAAATGAGCATTCACGCCGCATTGCTGGCGGACTGTTATTTTCCCGCGCACCCCGTAGACCACTCTCTTGCAGTCAGGGTCAATCCGACTGTCATACGTGGAATTCCCTGTGGATCGATTCAGTGGTCAGCGCGCTTCCTGTCGGAGAAGTTGCCCATACTTTCAACGATTCGTCGAAGTGATCTGCCCTTGGGGAGACACTTTTATTACGAAAGATTTAAGTATCGGAATCGGGTAATCGCGACCCTCGGCAGGCACTCGCAAGATACTGGCATTCAGACCGGCAATTTTCATCAGCTGACCGCCGACGAACGATGGAGTGACTGGGCGACCCATAAAATTCATTGGGTGGTGCCAGTTCAGGATGACCTGCCAATTCGATTTTTTGATGCTCTGGTGACTGGGGGGATTCCGATGATTCCGTCGGGATTGCTCGACTTTGTTCGCTCGCTCGGTCTCTCCGAGCACTGTATGGTCTACACGCCGTCTGATATTCTTGATCCAACTCCGCTAGTGGCACGCGGACTGCTCGAATTCGACCGGGGGGGCGCGATGGGTGTCGTCAGCAGGTTCGTCGCTGGTATGCGATTTGGACACCTAGACCGTATTATATCCAGTATTTTTCAGGCAACACTTGGTGCCTACTGCAAATCATGATTCGCTGAATCGCGTAACTAGCGGACGGGATATTGTGGCAGGCCCTTGCTGTCGGTGTCGGACTGCCAATTACGGTCTGCTTGGGTGCGGGTGCTATGCAGCAATGTTCCGGGGCGCGATCAACTTGTTGATATGCCAAGTAGTCCGAGTACGTACTCTTGATCTTCTTTGCGTCGGAACCAAGCGTGAAACCCGAGCGGGAGAAGGTTGTTATTATAAGCGGTCCATTCGCCGAAGTTGCACGTTACAGCAAACCTCGATGCTTGTATTTCGTTCGGCACGCGAAACCCAGTGTTTGAAACTCGCCCCATCAAACTGAAAAAAATATCTTCGCCAATTCCGCCCGCGTGGGTTCGAAATAGCTTTGTAAGATCGGGGTATTCTTCTAACGCGCAAATCATGCTGTTTATCCTTCGTAGCGATAGGCCTCCGTTAAGTCCTTGCAGTTTTACTGGATGAAGTGAGTTGGGTAAAAGATTGAAAGGTTTGATTGTTCTTATGTCGTATGAGTACAAATTTCCTTCCGGTCCGCCTACGTAGTCGAAGGGAAGTTCGCACCAAGTCTTCAGGCTGTTCGGCGTTACAACAATTGCATCCGTTTGCGTGATAAGCATGTGAGTGTATGCATTAAATATTTCGTAAAAAAACTTCTCATAACAGAGTTGATTATATGACCTTTGGGATTGGAAATATATATCTGGCATTGGAATAAATGTTGAACTTGGAAATAGATCCTTGTATCTGCTTGTGGCCATGGCAGTGGGGTGGACGAAGTAGTGGTCTACTCCTTGGAGGTTTTGAGTGGTTGTTTTGACACAAAACAACTCTATCGGGTCTAGGGTGGGGCGGTATATCGGTGTCAGCGCGAGCGGGCGTGTCTGCTGTGACATAGCTTCTTTGTTGGAATTTTTCGTGCGACTGTTGTTGTGCGTTGCCGGGCGGTATAACGTGGTGGTTTTTTGCGGTTGCGTCGATTTTCAAAGACTTCAGTGGTTCGAGGGGGGTTTAAAGTAATGTATTTACTGTTTGCTCTCTGTGGGTGATCTACATTTTGTCTCCAGGCTATTTTCGAACGTTCGATGATGATTGTGTTTTTGCGTCGACGGTCTTGGGGGTTTGCTACAATCCCTTGGCCGGCGTCTGGGGGACGGCGTTGGGCGGGATTTTTTGCATTACCGTGACTAAAGTGTGCCCGCTCCATTCCTGTTTTGCGACGTGGAAGGCGCCTCTGAATCCATACATGCTCGCCCATCGGTGCTTCCAGTCGAAATAAAGGGGAAACGTTTCGTCGGTAATTATATTGACGTGCGTTGGGTCGCGAAAAGCTGGGGCATGAGGATAAGCGGGAGTCATCGACAGGAAAAGTCCACCGGGTTTTAGAACTCTGTAGATTTCATTCATCACCTCCACAAAACAGTTTCGGCGATTCGGGACGTAGGCGACCCGGGGTATGTGTTCCAGAAAGTCGTGCGCTGTTACGTAGTCGAAGGTGTCATCGTCAAAAGGAATCGGCTCGATTGCGAGGTCTGCGGCACGAATGTTTGGGCCGAGTCCGTCGCGTACGTCGACGCCGAAAACCTCGTCCGCTCCGAACACGTTTCGTGGAACGGTTCCGCACCCAAGGTCAAGAGTTTTAGACATTTTTTTTCCGGAAGAATGAGTGTTTGCTAGCTTTCTGATAAGGCTTGCGCAAATGCGTTACCCTGATGCATTGAGTCTATCGGCCATTCCCCTAATGCGCGTTTTGTATCGGTAGGGTCGGAGGCGGCGACGGCGCCCTCCGTAGCGTCGCGATATTGCTGAAGGTCTTCGCAAACTGCGCCCTTCATCCCCACATCCCTCAACAAACTCGCCGCCACGCGACTCGCAAAACTCGTCCCCGACATCGTCACCACGGGCACCCCCGCGAGCAAAGCATCACTCGCCGTGGTGTGCCCGTTATACGGGTAGGTATCCAGAAACAGGTCCGCGTGGCGATAACGGGCGAGGTGATCCTCAACCCGCGGAACGCGCGTTGCAAAGACGATGCGTTTGGGATCGATACCGAAGCCGTCAGTGGCCTTGAGCAGGTTTCGCTCGGCGTCTTCATTCAGTTTCATCAACCAGAGAACGCTACCGGGGTGCTCCCGCAACAAGTCCATCCATACGGCGTACATGCTCGGGCTGATCTTGTAGTCGTGGTTGAAGCTGCAGAACACGGTTCCTTTGTCGGGCAGCCCGAAGTGCGCGCGCGGTGGCGCTTCGGCTGCCGGCAGCACGCTGGTGTCTCGGGGCAGGTAGCAGTGCGGCAGATAGAGCACTTTCTCTGTGTAGGCTGACTGTAGCGATTCCGGGATGGTGATCCGGTCGGCAATCAGATAATCAATGTAGGACGTGCCAAGTGTGCCGGGGAAGCCCAGGTAGGTCATTTGGACCGGGGCGGGGCGGTGAGCGAGGATGTCCAGTCGCGAGCCTGAGGTGTAGCCAGAAAGGTCAATGGCAATGTCTACCTCCATCGCGCGCATCAGCCGAGCCACCTCAACGGTGTTCTTGTCGGCGCAATCCAGGTAGTGGTCAAAGGCGTTGCGATAGCGCCGATACAACTCGCTGCCGTCGCGGATGCCCAGCGAGATGCCGATCGTCTCGAACTGTGCCTTGTCGAGATGCTCGATGAGGCCGATCAGCAGGTAGCCCACCGGATGCTCGCGGAAGTCGGCCGACAGAAAGGCCACGCGTTTTTTCCGGTGCTTGTAGGTTTCACCGCGCCAAAGAGGCTCCTTGGCGGCGGGAAACCTGTGCTCGGCAAAAATCTCGGCGCAGCGCCGGGCGTCGTGCGCGTTGTCGGACAGCGCCATGAAGGCCAGCGGATTGCACACACGCTTGCCGGCACGAACGCCCTCGATGATGCGCTGACGGTTGGCGTCGTAATCGGTCCAGTCGCAACTGTGCAGACGCGCGTAGGCGTGCAATCCTTCGGCGTAGTCGTAGTCGGGGTTGATATCGAGCAAGCGCCGAAACACCGCGGCAGCGGTGCCGTGCAGCTTGAACTCGGTGAGGATGTAGCCCTTGTTACCCAGCAGCTTCTGGTCGTTGGGGGCCAGCGCCAAGCCCGCCTCGGTGACCAATAGCGCATCGCGTTGCCGGTTCATGCTGTGCAGCAGGGTGGCCTTGTTGTTGTAGGCCTCCAGGTAGCTCGGGTTGACGGACAGCGCCTGATCGAAGGCGGCCAGCGCCGCCTCGTACAGCCCTCGACCCTGAAGGATGGTGCCCAGCGCAAAGCACCCCTGCGCGTTGCGGGGGTCGCCCTCAACGGCGCGGGTCATGTAGCCCAGCGCCGCGTCGGACAATCCCTGCTGATTGGCGATGACCCCCAGCGAGTAGAGGGCGGGGAAGTTGGCCGGATCAGTTTCGAGCACTTTCTGAAAGAGCGCGCTGGCCTTGGCCACGTCGCCCTGCGCCTGCGCTTGCAGGGCTAATTGATTAAGCAGGGCCTCAGGCGCTTCATTCACCGAGGCCTGGGTTTGACGATTGAGGGTCAGGAGCGCCTCGCGATGGGCGCCCGCACCGGGCAGGTCTTTCTGCAGGGTGAGCGCCCGATCGACGTCCGCCATGGCCGCATCGTAGCGACCCAGATGCATGAGGATGATCGATCGGGCGAGGTAACTTTGGGCAAACGTCGGGTTGACCAGCAATGCCCGATCGGCGTAGGCGAGGGCGGCGGGGTACGCCCCCACGTTCGCTTCGATGGCTGCGAGCGAGTACAGCGCTGCGAAGTTGCCCGGCTCAGCTTCCAGCACTTTCAGAAATAGATCACGCGCGGGCGCCCATTGGCTGGCCCGCTGCAGGGCGAGCGCCTGTGCAAGGTCGGCGTTGATCGAAGCGGGCGAGCCGGCAACGGATGGCTTCGACGCTCGCGTGTCGCCATTCGGCCGGTGCTTCGGTGCGCTTCGCGCACGGCGCGCGGATTGGGTCATTCAGCGGGTCTCCCGGGGGCTGACGGGCCCGAAGCTCGTCAAACCGTTCAATGCTCGGCCGAAAACACGAACTCGGCAAGTCTCGGCCGATATAGCAATAGCCGTGCCGAATTGTCGACAGCTGGGGGCGGCAGGGTGCTCGCGCCGTGCGCTGGCTGCGAAGGCCTGGCGGAAACCATCAGGGATGTGGTCTCGTGGCCCACCCGCCTGGCTGCCCGCGGTAAGCCGGCCGATCGACATCCGCTGCCCGCCAGCGTGGCAAGGCCGTGCCACCGGGGCGGCAAAGTCTTGCCATCAGCGTCTCCCAGGGCGCGGATGCGGCGGCGGCAGGCGGACGCCGCTGGTAGAAGGCCCACAGCGCCGGCCGCAGGGAATTTAGCGCCGCCACTCAGAGTTTTCTCGTACAGCGAAATCGCTGAGCGCAAGGCTCGGCAGCTCTCTCATCACGCTCTCTCATCACGCTCTCTCATCGCTCTCTGGAAAGAGCACCTCTGGCGGGCTGCTCTAGAGATGGCATGAGGTTTGCGCAGACAAGCAGCCAGCGCAGCCAGATCACGTGATGATCAGATCGTCGTGATTGGCGCTCCGGGCCCAGGCCATACGAGCTGACGGAAATCCTGGCACGGGCTTTGCTCAGAGGGTTGGCGTAACGAATTTGGAGGCATCAATGACACATCCGACAACAGTCAATCGCGAGGGTTCCTTCCTCATCGTGGGCCGCGGCCCGGACTCCGTCGGCTTTCCGACGCCGGACCAGATTCGTATGTCCATCCAGCAACTCGTGGCCGAGCAAGACGTTGAGCAGGCCCACGATCTGGCGCAGGAAGGGCTGAACACCTATCCCGAAAACGAAGGGGTGCTGGCGATCGCGAGCCTGCTTGCAATGGTTCGCAACGAGTGGGACCGCGCGGTGGTGCTGCTCGAGAGACTTCTGGCAGTCCAGGGCGATCGTGCTTCGGACTACACACGAATGATGTACGAACGGGCGCGTACCTGCTACGGCCAGTCGGAGTCGGATAAGCCGACCTCTGCTGCCACCACGCCCGCAGTTGAAGCCTAAGGAGCGGCACTAAAATGACCGTCATCAATACCAATATCAAATCGCTGTTTGCGCAGTCCTCGCTTCGGATCAATGAGCGGGCGCTCACAGGGTCGATGGAGCAGTTGTCGACCGGCAAGCGGATCAACTCGGCGAAAGACGATGCGGCAGGCCTGGCCATCGGCATGCGCATGACCGCCGATCTTCGCGGTCTCGCCGTGGCGATTCGGAACGCCAACGACGGCATCTCGATGATGCAGACGGCTGACGGTGCCCTGGGCGAAGTTTCAAACATGCTCCAGCGGATGCGAGAGCTTGCGGTTCAAGCTGCCACGGGCAGCATGAGCACCAGCAACCGCAAGGCGCTCCAGGCGGAACTGGACCAGCTGATCGCCGAGGTGGAAAACGTCTCACGCACCACCAACTTCAACGGCATCAAGCTACTGGACGGCACTTCCGCCCCGGTTTATCTGCAGACGGGCGTTCGTGAGGGCGAGCAGGTTCAGATCAGTATCGTTGACGTCAAACCCCGATCGCTAGGTTTGCAGGGCTATGCGGTCGACGGCGAGATGGTCAGCGGTCGGATTGACGCTGACGCGGTGGGCTTGGCCTACAACGACGTCTTGATTAACGGAAAGCCTGCCTTCGCGGAAGGCACCGACATGAGTGCGTCGGTGACGGCGGATTATGCCTCGGCCATCGCGTCTGCGATCAACTCGAACGTGGGTCAACACCGAGTGAAGGCAAACGCCTACAACACGGTGAAGGGTGTTGCGCCAACATCGACGGTGTTCGACGCAGGCGACATCACGATCAATGGTGCGTCAATTGGCGCTGCAGGCTCGGTCGAGGATCTCGTGACGGTGATCAACCGCGACGCGCCTGGGATCACCGCCGTGCTGGGTGGTGACGGCTCGATCGAGTTGTCCAACGACACAGGTGCGGACATCATCATCGGCGAATTGACTGCGGGTACCGCGGTCAAGGCGGGCTTCACCGTCGGGACGCAGACTGGCTATGTGAATTTCTCCAGTCTCGACCGCGAAAAGATTACGGTTATCGCCCGAAGCGAGGGCAATGGCTTCGTGTCCGGAGCCGGGGAGGTCGCCGACGTAAAACTGCTCGGACTCAACGAGACCACCGATGGCTCGACCTTCTCGGGCGGCATGGTCAATGCCGACAAGCTGGATGTGAACGATGACATCCGCATCAATGGCGTAAGGGTCGGCACCTCGCTGGACAGCTCGGCGATTTCGAAAGCGTCCACGATCAACCTGATCTCAGCTGAGACCGGCGTAACCGCTTCGGCCTTTACCGAGGCCCAGCTGACTGTCGACGTGTCGATGGCCTCGGGCCAGACCATCATTCTGAATGGTGCGAGCGTTGAGTTCCCGTCCACGGGAACGATTTCGATGGAAACCATCGTGGCGACCATCAATAACGCCGAGGTCGGGATTCTTGCGAGCACCGACCTCAACGGTAATCTGTTCCTGACCTCGGCGGGCGGGGCGGATATCAAGATCGCTGCGGCCGACGAAACCTTCCTCAAGGAGGTCAGGTCACGAAGCGGTGAAGATGCCATCGCTAATGTCGATGCGAACTATCCGGAGAGCTATACGGTCAAGGGCCGCGTCTCCCTATCGTCGGAGAGCGGTGCCGAGATCCGGATTGAGGCTGAAGACACTGCTTCCCTTGACAAGTTGGGCATGGCCTTGCAAGGCGGCTCGTCGGTCCTGGTGGGCGGTGCGCTGTCGATTTCCACCCAGAATCAGGCGGGGCGCGCACTGACGGCCATCGATCTGGCGATCGAGAAGGTGCTGCTCAGCCGGGCCAGCCTGGGAGCCTTCCAGAACCGACTGCTCGCTGCGGTCGATAATTTGTCGACAACCAGTCTGAACTTGACTCAGTCGCGCAGCCGGATCATGGATACCGATTACGCCCAGGCCACCACAGAGCTGGCTCGATCGCAGATCGTGGCGCAGGCGAGTACGGCCATGCTGGCGCAAGCGAACGCGAGCACGCAGACGGTGCTGCAACTGATCAAGCAGTAAGCTTCGTGTCGGGCGTGCCCCCCGCACTGATTTGCCGGGGGCTCGGGTCTTCATTTGACACGAAAGGCTTGGTGCGGCCATGGCAGCAATCACAGAAGCGCTCAAGCTTCATCAGACGGGTCGTTTTGAGGAGGCCGAGGCGGCCTACGATGCGATTCTCGCGGCCGAGCCCGAGCACGCCGACGCGTTGCACCTGAAGGGGGTGATCCTCATGCAACGCGGCGACGCCCGGGGAGCGGTCAAGCTGATCTCCCAGGCGATCGTGGTCAGACCGGGCGATGCCCTGTACTACACCAATCTTGCCGCGGGTCTGTATCAGCTCAATTTGCCGGATCGGGCCATTGAATATGCCTACCGAGCCTTGGCCATTGACGCGAAGCGGCATGAGGCGCACTTGGTGATTGGCCAGGCCCTGATCAGAAAGCAGGCCCCGGAGCCGGCGCTCGAAGCCTTTCAAAGTGCTCATCGTTTACAACCCGCCGACCGTAAGGCGATCGGTGGCGTCCTGGAATCTCTGCAGAGCTTGGGCCGTGCGCAGGAGCTGGTCGGCTTTGTCGAGACCCTGACCCTGCCGCTCGACGACACGATCCGGATCATCCAGGCGAGGGCTTTTCGGGACTTGGGCCAAATGGATCAGTCCTTGCAGGCTCTCGAAGCCTGTCGCTTCAAGAGCGAGCACGACTGGCAGGCCAACATGCTCAAGCTCCGCCTTGAGCGCAAGGAGCCCGACCTGGCGGTGCCGCACGGTCAGGCCCTGCTCGACTACAAGAACAAGTTGGCGCACGAGCGCTGCCCGTCGGCGACAATTGCCAGTGCGCGAATCGCCTGGCCACCGGAGGTCCCGCCATTCAGACCGAACTCGGTGGAGGCACCCGAGCGAAACGTCGTGTGCTTTAGCCTCTGGGGGGATAACCCCAAATACACCTACAACGCCGTGCTGAACGCCAAGCTGGTGCCGCAGTATTACCGGGGCTGGAGCGCGCGGTTTTATGTTGACGATTCTGTGCCAGCGGAAATTGTGCAGGCGCTGGCGGACTACGGCGCTCGGGTCCTGCGCGTCGGCAACGATGGGCGTGAGTATTTGAAGCTCTTCTGGCGCTTTCTGGCCACCGACGATCCCTCGGTCGAGCGTTTTGTCTGCCGCGATTGCGATGCCGTGGTGAACAAGCGTGAGGCTGCTGCGGTTGCGGAGTGGCTGGCGTCGGGTAAGCGGTTTCATCTCATGCGCGACCACCCCGAGCATGCCGAACTCATCATGGCCGGGATGTGGGGGGGCATTGCGGGGCTCCTGCCGCGATTGAGCGAGCGGGCGGTGGAGTACTACGAGACCCACGAGCCCAAGTGGCGATGGATCGACCAGGACTTCCTGCGCGATTGCATCTGGCCGGTCATCAAGGATGACTGTCTGGTGCATGATGATTTTTACGTGATGGGCGGTGATTGTCGGCGCTTTCCCTCGGATGCCGTGCTGCCACAGGGCGAGCACGTTGGGGGCTATCGACCCCGCTTTGCAGCGGAGCGCGGCGGATGAGCGTGGCTGCCACCGATCAGTCCTTGGCAAAGGGCCCAAACTGCCACCAGTGCCGATACTTTGCGATTACCTGGGAGCCTCAGCGGCCCTACGCCTGTAAGGCGATGGGTTTCAAGACGAGAATGATGCCCAGCGCCGAGGTGCTGCGGGCCGATGGCCGCCCCTGCCAAAGCTTCGAGTCCAAGGCGAGCCATTCGCCAGGGCACATGCCCCAGAGGGTCTGAGCTGTCGCCTTTCCGGCGTCTCCCGGATCATGGCTGTCGGAAATCCGAGTGCTGCCGTGAGAGTCTCTTTAAGTCATTGAAAATAAATAACATTATAGGCTGGCACGACGGTTGCTAATACCCCCCTGCTCATACAACGCAGGATGCGGGTGACAGCAATGTCGGAACAGTCAGTAATGATCGTGTGGCTCGATGCTTTCGAGCGTCTCGGCGAAATCGAATTGGCACGCCTGGCCGAAGCCGGCCTGCGAGCGGTCCCGGCGAGATCGATCGCCGATATCGAATCGCTGGCCGGGTCTGCGGAGCGCGTGGTTGTTCGCGTTGCAGAAGATGCCCAGATCGTGGCAGAGGTGCGAAAACGCCTCGAATCGCTTGATCCGCGCCCTCAGCTCGTGGCGCGGGTAGACCGCGACCGTTTCGAGTTGGCGGTGCAGGCGACCCGTATGGGGGCAGACCACGTGATCGCGGCCGATGATTTCTCGATGGCCGGGTGGCGGCAGAGCACGCGTCCGCAGCAGACCGCCGTGACCGAGCGCGCGCCGCGAGCATTCGTATTTGTCGATCCGGTGAGCCAGAAGCTGCTGGCCCTGGCCCAGCGGGTGGCGAAGGCCGAGATTGGCGTGCTGGTGGGGGGCCCGACTGGCGCCGGCAAGGAGGTGCTTGCGCGGGTCCTGCATGAGGCATCGCCTCGGGCACGCGGCCCGTTCGTGGCGCTCAACTGCGCGGCCATGCCGGAGTCGCTCATCGAGGGGATGCTGTTCGGTCATGAGAAGGGCGCGTTCACGGGTGCGACCCAGACCCGCACGGGCCTCTTCGAACAAGCTGGCGGTGGGACCGTCTTTCTCGACGAGATTGGCGAGATGCCCTACGCCCTGCAGTCGCGTCTGCTGCGGGTACTCCAGGAGCGCGAGCTCACCCGCTTGGGCAGCAACCAGGTGGTCAAGCTCGATTTCCGACTGATTGCGGCAACCAACCGCGACCTCAAGGCGGCGATCGTGGCGCGAGAGTTTCGGGAGGATCTCTACTTTCGGATCAGCGCCTTCAGATTGACGATCCCGGCGCTACGCGATCGTCCGGGCGACATTCTCCCGCTCGCCGCGCAGTTTCTGGTTCGTCACTCGCGCGAATTGAAAGCCCCGGTGATCAGCCCCGAGGCGGGGGATGCGCTGCTTGCGTATGCCTGGCCCGGTAATGTCAGGGAGCTTGAAAATGTGATGCAGCGGTCGCTGGTCCTGTGTGGCGGCGATCGGGTGGAGATCGATCATCTGGTCTTCGATGACATGGACGACTACGTTGTGGCAACGCACGACCACGGGCGGGAACTGCCCCAGCACGCGGTGCCCGCTGCGCTTCGGGCCAGCGACTCGAACGAAGAGATGGGGCGGGCGGACGCGCTCGAGTCGACCGTTCGCGCCAGCGAATACCAGGCCATCATGACCGCGATTCGGGGCACGACCAATCGCAACGAGGCGGCAGCGCGCTTGGGAATCAGCCCACGCACCCTGCGCTACAAACTGGCACGTCTGCGCGATCCGGTCTCGGGCCAGACGCTTTGCACACTGGATGAGGGGGTTGCGTCATGATTGAGCGAACGAACGCGGCCAACATCGAGTCGATGCTGAGCCAGATTCGAAAATATCAGGCGCAGATTGGCGGGACCTCCGACACAGCCAATACGATTGCGGGTGGGCTCAATCAGGTTGAGAAGCCCGGGTTCGGGCAGGCGGTCAAGGATGCACTCGACGCCGTCAACCAGACTCAGGTCAACGCAAGCGGCAAAGCGGAAGCTTATGAGCGAGGTGCCGAGATTCCTCTGGCGGAGGTGGTCGTCGGAATGCAGAAGGCCTCGCTTGCCTTCGAGGCGACCTTGCAGGTGAGAAACAAGGTCCTCAAGGCGTATGAGGATATTCTGAACATGCCGCTCTGACGCGCTGACACTATTCTGCGAGCTGACTTATGGCCACCACGACCGCATCGAGCCCGGCACCTAGCCGCCCTGGCGATTCGCCCCCAGCTTCTGGCGAGGGGGCCCTTGCCGTTTCACGCGCAGGTGTGGCGTCAGCGCCCGCTTCGCCGTCCGGTTCAGTACTGGGAAAGCTGCCGACGATGTTGCCGATGGGGGCGTTCAACGGCATGCAGGATCTTTTCAAGCAGCCTGCGGTCAAACGCAGCATGCCCGCGATCATCGCCTTGCTAACCTTGATGATCTTCGGCGCCATCTACCTTTGGATGCAGGCGCCGCCCTGGCGAAATATCCTGCCTGGTATCGGCGAGGCCGACAGGCAGGCGGCGCTCGAGGTTCTCAAGACTGGGCGCTTCGATGCCAAGGTTGATCCGGAAACGGGCAATCTTCAGGTTCCCGCGGCGCGTTATCACGAGGCGCGGATGCTGCTGGCGTCTCAGGGTTTGCCGAAGGGCGCAGTGGCGGGTGGGATCGACTCGCTCAAAGACCAGTCGGCGATGACGACAAGCCAGTTCATGGAGCAGGTCCGGTACAACTCGGCGATCGAGCAGGAGCTCGCGCGAAGCGTGATGACCATATCCACGATTCGCACAGCACGGGTTCACCTGGCTATGCCGCGGCAAAGCCCCTTCATTCGCGAGCGAATCGCACCGAAAGCTTCGGTCGTGGTCACGCCGCATCAGGGCAGGATGGTATCGCCCGCACAAGTGAAGGCAATCACGCAACTGATCTCATCGAGCGTGCCCTATCTGCCTGCGGAAAATGTTTCGGTGGTTGATGACGATGGCAACCTGCTTAGCGACGCACCGAGTGAGGTGGCCATGGGGCTGACCAGCGCTCAACTGCAACACAAGCGGCAGGTGGAGCGCGAACTGCGGACCCGGGTGATGCAGATTCTTTCGCCAGTGGTGGGCGAGCAGAACCTGCGGGCCCAGGTTGATATTCGAATGGACTTTACCCAGCAGGAGATGACCTACGAGGATTTTGACGCGCGCCGCGAGGGTCCCAAGACGAGGTCCGAGACGCTGGCCGAGGATCGGAGTTCACGGCCCGACGCTCAGGGGATTCCAGGTTCGTTGTCAAATCAGCCTCCGCCCGACGCACGTTTCAATCAGAATGCGGCGGCAACCAATGAGCCCAATGCGATGGGTGGGTCTCTGAGCAAGCGCAGCACGCGCAATTTCGAGCTCGACCGAGCGGTCCGCCACATCAAGAACCCCACCGGGACCATTCAACGGGTCTCGGTGGCGGTGGTCATTCACGATCCATCTCCCGCGGACGGCTCCGCTCAGACCGACAAGACGGGACGTTTTTCGCAGGGCGAGCTTGATCGCTTGACCGAACTGGTGCGTGGCGCCATCGGTTTCGATACCGCGCGCGGCGATGTGGTGACGCTGGTGCCGGCGAAGTTTGAGCCGGTGGCTGCTGCGGGTCCCCCAGTGGCCTGGTACGAAAGCGAAAATCTGATCGGAGCGATCAAGAGTGGCCTGGCTGCGCTGGTATTCGTCATGATTCTTCTGTTCATCGTACGCCCGGTGATGCGAGCATTCCTGCCTCAGCCGGTCCCGGTTCAAGACACCAAGGAGATCGCGCTGCTGGCGGCAGCCGAGGCGACGGCTGCGGCCGAGGCCAAGGCTGCGGAGGAGGCTGCTGCGGCGGCGGAAGCCGCTGCGGTGGCTGCGGCGGCGGCCGAGGAAGAGGCTGGCATGGTCGAGATCAGCGAGGGCGAGACACTCGAGGAGGTCAAGGCGCGGCTCAAGCCCAAGAAGCCGGCGATCTCCGTTGAGATGCTGGACACCGCGAACTCATACGATGACAAGGTGGCCCTCATCCGGATGCTGGTTTCGGACAACTCCGGGCGTGTGGCGAGCGTGTTCAAGAATATGATCAAGCAGTGATCTCTCGAGCGACGAACGGGCAGGTGAGACGACATGGCTGACGACAAGGCAAAAGGCGGCAAACCGGCGGATAAGCCGGCAGCGAAAGACGCGAAGAAGGACGGCAAAAAGGAAGCTCCCGCGGCTGCCAAGGAACCGGCCTCAGAGGCCAAGGCTACTTCCACCGAAGTGGCTAAGCCAGCAGTGCCTGCCGGCCCCCCGCCTGTCGACCCCGCTGTGATGGAGCGGGCGAAGGCTGAAGCGGAGGCGCTGAGCAATACCGAGCGGGCGGCCGTGCTGATGCTGCTGCTAGGTGAAGACCAAGCGGCCAGCATCATCAAGTACCTGAACCCGAAGGAGGTCCAGGCGCTCGGGTCGGCCATGGTAGCGGTGGTCGAGTTGTCCCAAGAGGCGGTCGGTCTCGTGCTCGACGATTTTCTGGCAACGATCAGGCGTCAGACGAGCCTGGGCCTTGGCTCAACCGATTACGTCGAAAATGTTTTGAAGCGGGCCCTGGGGGAAGACAAAGCGGCCTCGGTCTTGGGTCGCATCATGCCTGGGTCGGGCAGCCGTGGGCTGGAAATCCTGCGTTGGATGGACGCACGCTCAATCGCTGAAATGATCCGGCAGGAGCACCCTCAGGTGGTTGCCATCATTTTGTCGGTACTCGAGTATGACGTGGCGGCCGACGTGCTGGGGTTTCTGCCCGCAGATTCTCGATCGGAGATCATGCAGCGAATCGGTGCGCTCGAAACCGTGCAGCCGGCTGCGATGCAGGAACTCGAGCAGATCATGAAGACTCAGTTTTCCAATAATTCGACGGCGAAGTCGTCGAGTCTGGGCGGGGTCAAGACCGCGGCGAAGATCATGAACTTCACCAAGGTCGACGTCGAGTCCAAGCTCATGAGCGGCTTGGTGGAGCTTGATCCGGATATCGCCCAGCGAATCCAGGACAACATGTTCACCTTCGACAATCTCATCAATGTCGACAACCGAAGTATCCAGACACTGATGCGCAACCTTGAGCCCGATCTGCTCATGACGGCGCTGAAGGGGGCCGACGAGGCTGTCAAGCAAAAGTTCTTCGACAATATGTCTTCTCGGGCCCGAGTCATGTTCATCGATGACATGGAGGCTAAAGGCCCCTTGCGCATCACGGATGTGGAGGATGCTCAAAAGTCGGCGATGCGTATTGCGCGCAAGCTGGCCGATGCCGGCGAACTGGTGCTGGCAGGTCGCGGCGATGACTTCGTCTGACCGCCGTAAGAGAGCCCGCCATGAGCCCAACTGATTTCAGACCCCTCACCAGTCGACGCCGCTCGAGCCTGATCGAGCAGTGGTCAGCCGATGTCCACCCGGCCTCGCAGGCGACCGGGGTCGGCCTCGATCTGGACGCCCCCCTCCTTGAAGATGCGGGCGGTCGGGGCCCGGGCTCTTCCGCGCTTGCCGCGATTTTCGAGGAATTGCCCATTGAGTGGGTCACGGGGGAACCGGCAGTCGAGAGCCGGCGCTTCGAGGTGGGCGACGGTCTTGAAATTCTTTCCCAGGAGCCGCTCAAATCACTGGATGAAGCGGCCACAGCCGGGCCGACGGGTGTCTCAGTGTCTGAAATGGGTGCCCCGCTTGCTGGAGACCTGGCACGCTCCGAGGAAATCATCGGGTTCGTCGGGCGTGATGCTGAGTCGGGCAGCGATGAAGTCGAATCGGTGACGCACGAGCAGCAGCAAGCCGGCTATTCAACCGGTGATGTGGGCCCGGAGCAGAGCGAACAGGCCGATCAGGGTGATTCAGATTCAGCGCTCGAGTCGGATTTCGGGCGCCATGCTGATTCGCTTGAAAATGACCTCGTACCGCCCCCCGCGCCCGAGCCGGTGCAAATCGGGATCGCCGAGGCGGAGCACCTGGCAGCAGTCGAGGCGGCTCGGGCCGCAGGGCGAGAAGAGGGAATCGCCGAGGCGCGCAAAAAGCTCGAGGCTGAGGTCGTTGCCCAGCAGAAGGCCCTGGCCGATATGATCGAATCGATCCAGGTCGCTGCCTCCGACTCGCAACGACTGTTCGAACCGCTCAAGCGGCTTTCCATGCATTTGGCGCAGCAACTTGTCCGGGGAGAGCTCAGCCTCTCAGGCGAGTCGATCAACCGCCTGGTGGACCAGTGTCTGCTGGAGATCGACCAGCGCGCGAGCCGGGAGGTGACGCTTGCGCTTCATCCGGATGATGCTGAGCGGTGGCGCCGTCGTGCGCCGGTCGCACTCGAATCGGTCACGCTGCGGCCCGACCCGGCCCTTTCGATTGGCAGTGTGCGGGTATCGTCGGGAGAAAGCGTCATCGAAGATTTGATCGAACATCGTCTTCAACACCTCGCGAATCGACTTCTTGGCGATGGGGGGGCAAGAGGCCTGCCGCGGATGACACCGCTGCATCTTCAAATCGGCGCTGACGAGGATATTTCCGATGCCGGCTGAGTTCGGTGCTGAGGTTGACCGGACGATTGGCGGGCTTCAGAGCCCCCCGGTCCAGCGCCGGGGCACGCTCGCGCGCGTGGTCGGGCTGACACTGGAGGCGCGGGGCATCATGGCGCCGGTGGGTTCGCAGTGCATCGTCGAAGGGACAGGGGGGAGGCAGATTGAAGCCGAGGTGGTGGGCTTTCACGATGACACCCTCTACCTGATGCCCTTTCACGATGCTGCAGGGGTAGCCCCCGGCGCCGCAGTGCGCTTGGCTGGAAACGCGTCAACCGTCATGCTGGGTGATGCCTTGCTGGGACGTGTGGTGGATGGTCTGTGCCGTCCTCTCGATGGCAAGCCTGCACCCGACTGCCGAGACGCCGTGGGGCTGCAGGGCATGCCGCTCAATCCAATGGAGCGCGGCCCGATACGGGATGTCATCGATTCGGGTGTGCGTGCCGTCAATGGCCTGCTGACCATGGGGCGTGGCCAGCGAATTGGCTTGATCGCTGGGTCGGGTGTCGGCAAGAGCGTGCTGCTGGGCATGATGACTCGCTTTACCAATGCCGATGTGGTCGTGATCGGACTGATCGGCGAGCGTGGGCGTGAGGTGCAGGAATTCATCACGGAGTCGCTTGGCGAAGAAGGGTTGGCGCGCTCGGTGGTGGTGGCGGCGCCTGCCAACGTGTCGGCAGTGCAGCGCCTGAAGGCGGCCCACCTGGCTCACGTCATTGCCGAATATCACCGCGATGCGGGCCGGCACGTCTTGTTGCTGCTCGACAGCCTGACCCGGGTGGCGCACGCGCAGCGCGAAATTGGCCTGGCGATTGGTGAACCGCCGGCATCGAAAGGTTACCCGCCCTCGGTATTCAGTCTGCTCCCGAACCTGATTGAGCGAGCGGGTGTTGGTCGTGGCGGGCATGGTTCGATCACCGCCATTTACACGGTACTGGCCGAGGGCGACGATCGGGCCGATCCCATCGTCGATATCGCCAGGGCATCGCTCGACGGTCAGGTCATGCTGTCGCGGGCGCTGGCCGACGCGGCCCACTACCCGGCCATCGACCTGACAGGATCGGTGTCTCGGGTGGCTCAGAACCTGGTGCACCCTGAGCAGATGCGAATCGCCAATCGATTCAGACGCCTCTGGACGCTCTATCAGCAGAACGCCGATCTCATTCAGGTGGGGGCCTACGAGGCGGGCACCAACCCGGAACTGGATGAGGCGATTCGCATGCGCACTCAGCTGGAGCATTTCCTGAGGCAAGACATGAACGAGCGAGCGGACTACGCCAGTACGCAGGCGGAATTGCTCAAAGTGATGGGTGTTTGAGGTGGATCGCAAAAATTGCTGGGAAGTGCTCCATGGCAAGAGCGAACAAGCCGTTGAGTTGGCGAGGCAGGGATGCGCTCGTGCCGCTGCGCGCGTGGAGCAGTTGGAGGGGCAGATGCAGCGACTGCAGGCCCTTCAGGCTGACTATTCAGAGCGACTGAAGTCGGCGCAGGCGCTCGCTCAGGGAATGTCGCAGTCGGTGTCATACCGTAACTTTCTTGCCCAGATCGGCGGATTGATGGAGCGCACGCTGATGGATTTGAGCAATGCCCGTGCAGTGTTGTCGGCGGCGCGCCGTGAGCTGGTTCGTGCCGAGCAGGAGCAGAGCAAGTACGAAGCTCTGATCGAGCGCGAAGATTTGCGGTCTAACCGCGAAGCGGACGAGCAGGAGAGGCGCGCGCTAGAGGAACTCGCGATTAATCGCTTTTTGCAGCGAAAGCGCGCATGACAGCGCTTGTCAGTATTTAGGGAAGCGCGGAGGGCGAGGAGCTAAGACAGGCGCGCGCCGGCGCAATGCCAGCGCGCGTTGAAGCGAGGGGTCAGGCGGCCATGCGAGAGACATCGACCGGGGGCTGAATCAGCGCCCAGGCGTCGCGAATCTCGCCCATCATGCCTTTGATTTCCGAGATGATGGCGGGATCGTTGGTCGCGTTGGCGTGGATGAGTCGGCGCGACACATAGCCATAGAGTTCGTCAAGGTTGGCTGCGAGTTCGCCACCTTTTTCGTGGTCCAGTGCCGACTGAAGGCCCAGTACGATCCGGCTGGCGCGGGAGATGCTCTCCCACTTCGCCGTGATCTCGTTGCGCTTGATCTGGGCTTCGGCCATCACGAGGCTGTCGATCAGCGCATCGAACATCATGCTGATCAGGCCGACCCGGTCGGAGCCGGCTACGTCGGTTTCAACCTTAACCGCACCGTATTCACCGATTCCGCGCTTGCTCATCCTCATGTTCCTGACTCCCGCTGTGTTGACCGTTCCACCTGAGGTATCGGCGCCATGACGCCAGACTTGAATCACTGCCCTGGGTCGCCGGGGTAGGGTGCATGCTGCGTCCCTGAATTGGGATTCGGTCCGAACCGCCCAGGCTTGAGTCCGGGACTGGTGAATATTGATATTGCCGTAAGTCAAAGTTAAAGCCGGCTGTCGCCTTGTGGCCGCCAGTCGGGCGATCTGCCATTGCTTGAACATCGTGACAGCGGGTAAAGCTCCGGAATCAACAAAACAAGGACCCGCCATGATCACAGCCGAACTCAGCGCCGAATCCCGATCTGTCTGCACCACTTCGGAGGCCGCGCGACTCCTAGGCGTCTCCAATACGACCATTCAGATCATGGTCGAGCGAGGGGAACTCAAAGCCTGGCGTACACGGGGCGGACATCGTCGGATCAGTCTCGATTCGGTTCAATCGGTCCAGCGACAGCGCGGAGTCATCAACGGGCGCCACGCTGGTGAGGCCGATGTGCTGACCGTGCTTGTGGTCGATTCCGACCCCGATATGTGTGACCAATACGTCAGTACGATGGCGCAATGGGGGCGGTCGTTACATGTGCTGACAGCCGCCGACGGGCTGGAAGCCCTGCTGTTGATCGAGCGCCGTCGCCCTGAGATTTTGATTACCGAACTGAGCATGCCGAATATGGACGGTTTCGAATTTCTGAGAAAGCTCCGAACCCATCACGAATTCGACAGCACCCAGATCATCGTCGTCACCGCCCTCGCAGATGATGAAATCGCGCGTCACGGCACGATTCCGGTGGGCGTGGCGGTCTACAAGAAACCGGCGCCCTTCGAGAAAATTCAGGGCTTCATCGAGGCCCACATGCTGCGCCGGGAGCTCAACCGGGTATGAAGTGACGGGGGCGCCGGCGGAAAGTCAGTTTAGCCAGGGAGGCGGGGCGTCAGAACGGATGCCGTATTGATCCCGGGCCGCGGCCAGCGTCTCTCGCCCAAGCTGCCCCTCGCGATGCAGCGATTGCAGGGCGGCGAGAGCGATTTCCCGACGGTCGATCTCAAAGAAGGCTCGAAGCTGCTGGCGCGTGTCGCTGCGCCCGAACCCGTCGGTTCCGAGAGTGGTATACGGGCCGTGAAGGTACTCGGCGATTTGCTGGGGCCAGGCGCGAACGTGATCGGTCGCGGCAATGATCGGTGCACGGCCGGGCAGCAGTCGCGATAGCGTGGTGTCATTGCTGCGGGCGGTATCGGCGGCTCGCCGGTCGAGGCGGTCTGCCTCTCTCGACTCGCGCGCAAGCCGGCTGAAGCTCGTAACCGAAAAGACCTCGCTTGCGATGCCCCAGTCGCGCGCGAGCATTTCCCCAGCGGCGATCACCTCGCGCAGGATGGTGCCCGAGCCCAGCAGCCTGACCTTGGGGGAGTCGCTCGAGGCGCCCGGGTTGACGGCAAAGCGATACATGCCGCGCAGAAGGTCGGATTGGACGCCCTCGGGCAAGGAGGGCATGGCGTAACTCTCGTTCATGAGCGTGACGTAGTGAAATTCGTCGTGCTGGTCAACCAGCATTCGCTGCATGGCGTGATGCAGGATAACGGCAAGTTCGCCCGCAAATGCCGGGTCCCAGGCATGGCAGTTGGGCACCATGGCAGCCATGACCAGACTGGATCCGTCCTGATGCTGGAGGCCCTCGCCGCCTAGCGTGGTTCGCCCTGCGGTGGCGCCAAACAAGAAGCCCCGTGCGCGCTGGTCGGCTCCTGCCCAGATGAGGTCGCCCACGCGCTGAAACCCGAACATGGAGTAGTAGATGTAGATGGGCAGCATCGGCAGACAGTGAACGCTGTAGGCCGTGGCTGCGGCAATCCAGGACGACATGGCACCGGCTTCAGTGATGCCCTCTTCGAGCAACTGTCCGTCACGGGCTTCGCGGTACGCCAGCATGGAGCCCGAGTCTTCGGGCTCATAGCGCTGGCCTTCGGGGGAGTAGATGCCGATCTGTCTGAAGAGACTTGCCATGCCGAAAGTACGGGCTTCGTCGGCCACGATCGGCACCACGCGCGGACCAAGCACCGGATCTTTCAGCAGACCCGACATCATGCGAACGGCCGCCATGGTGGTGGACATGTCCTTGCCAGCGGCGTGAAGAGCAAACGCCCCCCAGGCCTCGATGTCGGGCACAGGCAGGATTGGCGCGACGCTTCGGCGCGAAGGCAGCGCTGCGCCGAGGGTTTGACGGCGAGCGCGCAGATAGCGCATTTCGGCCGAGTCATCATCGGGTTTGTAGAAGCGCAGGGCTGCAACGTCGGCATCGGTGAGTGGAAGCTGGAAGCGGTCTCTGAAGGCCTTGAGCGCCTCGAGGTCGAGCTTTTTGGCTTGATGCGCGGTCATGCGGGACTCGCCTGCGCCCCCCATCCCATAGCCCTTCTTCGTCTTGGCCAAAATGACGGTGGGGCGGCCGGTGTGCTTTCGTGCAGCGGAAAACGCCGCATACAGCTTGCGAAAATCGTGGCCGCCGCGCTTGAGCGAATCGATTTCTGCGGCACTCATGTGCGCCACGAGCGACTGGACGGCGGGGTTCTGTCGGAAGAAGTGTTCGATGTTGTAGGCGCCGTCTTTCGCGCCAAGGGTCTGGTACTGCCCGTCGACCGTATTGGCCAGTGCATGGAGCAGCACGTGATCGGTGTCGCGCGCAAAGAGGGCGTCCCAGTCCGAGCCCCAGAGCACCTTGATGACGTTCCAGCCTGCGCCGGTGAACAGTGACTCGAGCTCCTGGATGATTTGTCCGTTGCCGCGCACCGGGCCGTCGAGTCGCTGCAAATTGCAGTTGATGATGAAGGTCAGGTTGTCGAGCTTTTCGCGCGAAGCGAGTGTGAGTCCTGCGATGGATTCCGGCTCGTCCATTTCGCCATCGCCGAACACGCCCCACACGTGCCGGTCGGTGGCCGAGACCAGCTTGCGGTGCTCGAGGTAGCGCAGAAAGCGCGCCTGGTAAATGGCATTGAGCGGGCCCAGGCCCATGGAGCCGGTGGGAAACTGCCAGAAATCGGGCATGAGCCAGGGGTGCGGGTAGGAGCTCAGCCCCCGGCCTCCCAGTTCCTGGCGGTAGTTGGCCAACTGCTCTTCGTCCAGCCTGCCCTCGAGCCAGGCGCGCGCGTAGACACCCGGCGCAGAGTGGGGCTGAAGAAACACCAGATCGCCCGGTCGATCGGGGCTGTCGCCGTGAAAGAAGTGGTTGAACCCTGTCTCGAAAATTTCGGCAGCAGAGGCGTAGCTTGCGATGTGGCCGCCGAGTTCACCGTGGGCCTGATTGGCCCGTACCACCATTGCCAGCGCGTTCCAGCGAATGATGGCGGTGAGCCGCTCCTCGATTGCGATATCGCCGGGGTAGGGCGGTTGCTGGTCGAGTCCGATCGTGTTGCGATAGGCGGAAAAGGGCTGAGCGTGCGGCACGATGCCTAATTCTTGTGCCCGCTCTTCGAGTCGCTCGAGCAGGTAGAGCCCCCGCTCGGCGCCCGACTCGCGCACCGAGGCGTCCATTGCATCGAGCCACTCCCGGGTTTCGGCGGGATCCTGGTCGACCGCTTCTGCAAGGGTTCGAGCAAGGGTGTCGTCGGATTCTTTGCCGCTCATATTGATGTCTCCTTCGGTGCCGGCACTATAGGGGCGATCGTGCCGCATGAGACGCTGAAGGCGGGGATATCTTCCTGCCAAAACCGCATAAAATACTTCGTGAGTCCATAAAAGAGAAATAAAATGCTGTCTTACCCGCTCGATGCCATCGATGTCCGAATTCTTGAGGAGTTGCAGCGCAACGCCAAGCTGACCAACGTCGAGTTGGCTGCGCGGGTGCACTTGTCACCCTCGCCTTGTCTTGCGCGGGTTCGGGCGCTTGAGCGGGCCGGAGTGATCAGCCGCTACGTCACACTGCTCGATGCGCTCAAGCTCGGTCAGGCGGTGAGCGTGTTCATTCAGGTCAGGCTCGAGCAGCAGGTAGAGCGGGCGCTCAAGACCTTCGAGGCGGCAATTGCAGCCTGGCCCGAGGTGATGGAGTGTTACCTGATGACGGGCGATGCCGACTATTTGCTGCGGGTGGTGGTGGCCGATATCCCTGCCTTCGAGCGCTTCATTCTTGAGCGCCTGTCCAAGATTCGCGGGGTGGCCAACATCCGCTCAAGCTTTGCGCTCAAGCAGGTGAAGTACGAGACGGCTCTGCCCCTGGGTTGAGCGAGGGGTCGGCAATGGCCAATGCGGCCAGAGCATCTGACAGAGCGCTCGCGCAAGGGCGTTCGACCTTGAAGCGGAGCAGGTCATCAGCGCGGGTGCGACCCATGTTGATGGCAGCAATTGGAAGTCCCAACTCTGCGGCCGTTCGGGCATAGCGAAAGCCCGAGTACACCATGAGCGAGGAGCCCACGACCAGCATGGCGTCCGAGGTCTGCAGTCGCCGCATTGAGGCGTCGACGCGCTCCCGGGGTACTGATTCACCGAAAAACACCACGTCGGGCTTGAGCATGCCGCCGCAGCGGTGGCAGTCGGGCACGGCAAACAGGTCGAATTGCCCGCTCTCAAGGTCGGCGTCGCCGTCGGGTGCCACCGCCGCTGCGTGAGCGAGCCATTGTGGGTTGGCGGACTCGAGCGTCTGCTGGTGGCGGCTTCGCATCAGCCGCATGCCGCATCCGAGGCAGATCACCGTGTCGAGTCGGCCGTGAAGGTCAATGACGTCACGGTGACCCGCGTCCTGATGGAGTCGGTCAACATTCTGGGTGACCAGTCCCGAGAGCTTGCCCGACCGCTCCAGTACGGCGAGCGCGCGGTGAGCGCCGTTGGGGATCGCCACGCCAAAGCTTCGCCAGCCGACCATCGATCGTGCCCAGTAGCGCTTGCGCATGTGCGGGTCGCCGCTGAAGGCCTGCCAGGTGACGGGTTGCTTGCGTGCCCACTCGCCAGAAGGGTCGCGGTAAGCGGGGATGCCCGATTCGGTGCTGCATCCCGCGCCGGTGAGCACGAAGATGCGCTGGTGCCGGTGCAGAAAGTCGGTGAGCGGAGTATGCGCTGCGTCGGGGGGCATGGGGCGCATTGTCTCGCCCGGCCACGCACCCGAGCAAGCGCTTCGCATTGGAATGATCACGCCCGTCCTACCGGCTCACTGGTAAACTTCATGGCTACGGAGAGTTGGCAGAGCGGTTTAATGCACCGGTCTTGAAAACCGGCGACGTCGCAAGGCGTCCGTGAGTTCGAATCTCACACTCTCCGCCATGTTCGAGATCGGGCCATCCGGTTCAGCCGCCCGCAGTCTTCGATACGTTGGGTTGACCGGTTCTCGCAACGGGGGATATTGTGCGCCTCCTACCTCGCCGCCTGGATACCCTCGATGCCTCTGCCACGGTCAGCGCCGCTCCTCCTAATCGGGAGTGTGCCCCTTGAATCCGCTGAGGCGGTCTTCAACCAGTTTGGTACGCCGCTGGGGCGGTATCTGGCATCGATGCCCGACGGTGAAGTGGGGATCCGGCGCCACTGGATCAGTCGCCTGCACTATCAGGTGCTCGCCATTCACCCGGACATCGAAGTGCTTCGGCGACCGCGCCTCGACGATGGCGTGGAGCGCCTGTCGCCGCGCGATGCCTCGGACGCCTGGCACTTTCGGGTTCGGCCCGGCGTGACACGAATTCGCTTTGACCAGCCGGGGTGGCGACTGGGTTACGCACGCGAGGCGATCAGCAGCTACTTCATGTTCCGGACCCTGCGCGAGCAGGGTCGGCTTGCTCCCGATCTGCGTTTTCAGGTCTGCCTGGCCTCGTCTGTCAGCGCAATGGCGCCGCGCATTTTTGCGACGTTGGCCGACATGGAAATTGTGCGTGAGGGCTACGAGGAGGCCTTGCGTACTGAGGTTCTGAACATCGTCGAGCAAATTCCGGCGAAGGATCTTGCAATCCAGTGGGACTGCGCTACCGAAACTCAGGATGCTTACGGTGCTGCGCCTCCTTTGCCGCCCGAAGGTGGCATCGAGCGCAGCCTCGGGCAGTTCGCGCGGCTGTGCCCGATCATTCCGCCCGAGGTGTCGATCGGCGTTCATTTGTGCTACGGCACGCTGGGCGGATGGCCGCGTTTTGCGCCAAGCGACTTGAGCCTGACCATCGAGTTGGCCAACCGCATGATCGAGTCGGCCGGGCGCCCCATGACCTGGATGCACATTCCGATTCTTGACCGGACCGATGATGCGTTTTTCGCGCCGCTCGCCGGCCTGCGGCCGCAGGGTGCGCGGATTTATCTTGGCGTGGTCCACAACATGGAGCGCTACCGCCAGCGTGTGGCCCTGGCGCGGAAATATTTTCCGGATTTCGGCGTGGCGGCCTTCTGCGGTTTCGGGCGCATGTCGCCTGGTGATTTGCCGCAGGTGCTCAAGGATCATCTGAGCGCGGTCGAGTTGCTGGCGGCTGCCTGAGCATCAGGCTCGAGCGCGACTGCTTGGTCAGTCAGCGTTGGTTGATCGATAAAGATTGCTGGAGACGAGCATGCTGAAAGTTGCTGTGGCCCTTCTGTTTTATGCCCTGGCGTCGACATGTGTCCATGCGCAAGGCTATCCGAGCAAGCCCATCCGGTTGATCGTCCCGTTCTCCACAGGTGGACCGAACGATATCCTCGCGCGCCAGGTTGGGGAGGGCATGTCCCCGCTGCTGGGGCAACCCATCATCGTGGAAAACCGAGCGGGTGCTGGAGGGGCTGTGGGGCTGGATCTTGCAGCGAAGGCCGCGCCTGATGGGCACACGATGGCAATCGTCTCGCTGGCCACCTACGTGCTGCTGCCGATCACCACGAATGAGAAGTTGCCCTATGACACCGAGCGGGATCTGACACCCATCGGAATGATTGCGAAGGTGCCCAACATCCTCGCAGTGACCCCAGGCATAGGCACGACAGACCTCGCGTCCACCATTGCCTACATCAAGGCAAGGCCAGGGAAGGTGTTTTACGCCTCGCCGGGTATCGGGACGTCGGCGCATATTGCGGGTGAATACTTTCAGCGGCGTTTCGGAGTGAAGATGGAGCATGTCATCTACAAGGGTAGCCAACCCGCGCTCATTGATCTGGTGGGCGGGCATGTGCAACTGATGTTTGCTCTGCCAGTGGATACGGTGGGCCTTGCGCGGGACGGTCGTATCAAACTGATCGCGACGGCGGACTCGCGGCGGTCCTCAGTGTTCCCGGACGTACCAACGTTTCAGGAAGCGGGCGTGACCGATTTCGAGGCTACCTCATGGTTCGGTCTGGTCATGCCGTCAGGCGCGCCGCGGGCGGCGATGGTCAAGCTGAACGAGGCGTTAATTGCTGCAACCAGCACGGCGGAGTTTCGCGCCAAGCTTGCCGCTCAGGGGACCGAGCCGGCCGGCGGTAACCTCGCAGAGGTGGGGCGCTTCATTCAGTCGGAGAAGCTCAAGTGGGAGCCGATCGTGCGCAGTTCTGGCGCGAAAGCCGCTCAGTAAGTCAAGGGCTTCAAGGGGTGCCCGGGTGCGGTCACGCCTGAAGCAAGGTCAACCTGCCTGCGAACTCCATGTCATGAGCCAAGTGCCCGCCGACACGCCCCCTTCCTCGGGTCGCGATAGCCGTCCGATACCGACTGATTGGGGGCACAATTATGTCGATGTCGGCGCCATGGCCTGGCAGCAGTCGCCCACGCCCGGCTCCCGCCAGAAGGTGTTGTACGACGATCCGGCATCGGGGCGTCGGACGGTGCTGTTCGATGCTGCACCCGGGGCAACCATCGCGCTGCACGAGCATCCCGATATCGAGCAGACCTTCATTCTCGAAGGCCGCTTGGTCGATCACATGGGCGAATGCACAGCCGGCAACTTCGTGTGGCGCTCGCCTGGTAGCCGCCATACCGCACACTGCCCCGATGGGGCCCGCTACATCGTGTTCTTCATGAAGCCGATCAAGCGGCTCTGATACGTGGCCTGAGTGAGTTGTGGCGGCGCGTGCCTCAGTCCGCCTTGATCCCGTTATCCTGGATGAGCTTGCGATAGAGCTCGAACTGCGCGCGGGTGGCGGCCCCCAGTTCCTGAGGAGATGAGCCTCGAAGCGTCATGCCGAAGCCTTGCAGCTTGTCGCGCGTGAAGGGGTCGGCGAGTGCCTTGGTCATTTCGGCGTGCAGGCGGTCCACGATCTCTTTGGGCGTGCCGGCCGGCAGCACCATGGCAAACCAGGAGTCAAAGAAAAACCCCTTGAGCGCCGACTCATCAAGCGTGGGTACATTGGGGTATTGCGCCAGCCGCTTGCTGCTTGAGACCGCAAGCAGCCTGAGTTTGCCGCCCTGGATCAGCGAGGTCACCGTGCCCAGTCCCTGCATGCCGGCGTCGACCTCACCCGAAGCGACTGCGACGGCCGCAGGGGTGGCGCCCTTGTACGGAATGTGCAGCAGGGAGAGGCCGGCTCGGGTGGCGAGCAGCGCCATGGCGATATGTTGTGGGCTTCCGTTACCGCCCGAACTATAGTTGAGCTTGCCAGGCTGGGCGCGTGCCGTGGCCAGGAGGTCTTCCACCGAGCGGTAGGGCGAGTCGGGCTTGACGATGAGGCCCCACTCGATGGTTGCCGCAAGCGAGAGCGGTTCGAAGTCGGTGAGCGGGTTCCAGGGCATTCGGGGGTAGACGTGCGGAATCATGGTCAGCACGCTGTCGTTGAAGCCGCCGAGGGTGTATCCGTCGGGTGCTGCGCGTGCGACGCGCTCGGCGCCAATCAATCCCGAAGAGCCTGCGATGTTCTCGGCCACAATGGGCTGTCCCAGACCCTCGGCCATTTTTTGGGTCAGCACCCGCGCGGCGTTATCGACGGCACTACCGGCCGCAAGCGGAATCACCATGCGAATGGGCTTATTGGGGTAAACGCTTTGTGCCTGCAGAGATGGCGTCACCAGCGGAAAGGCCAGCGCGAGCGCAAGGGCTGTGCATCGTGCCCATAAGCGGGCCGCAACGAGATTGAGTTGCTGGACGGTGCAGGCAGCCAAGGACGTTACGAAGGTTTGAGCGCTCATGATCACTCCGACCGGCTTTGGTCGAGCAGCTTGCCGAGGGGTGCGGGCAAGCCCTGATGGGGCTTGACGGGGGG
>CAIVPX010000002.1 GCA_903907905.1 uncultured bacterium
CGAACCGTCAGCGGCGCCTTCGATGTGACCATCGGCATCCACAACCCGGCTGCCATCGTATCGGCACCGGTGCAGCAGTCGGTCACGGCGGCCACGGCGTCCAAGATCGGTCCCATCGTGGTGGCCGATTCCGATGCCGCCTCGCTGAAGGTTACGCTCACCAGCGCGGGTGGTGAGGTGCTGGTGGGTAATGCCACCAACGTCTTCGTCAACAGGCCCTCTGCGGGTGTGTTGGTGCTCGAGGGTGCACCCGCCGCGGTCAATGCCGCGCTGACCAACCTCAATTTCAATGCCACGGCGGGTCGCAGTTCAGCGTCGGTGCAAATCAGCGTCAGCGATGGCGACAGCCTCACTGCCGATCCCGGCCAGACTATCAATCTTTCGGTGCTCAAGGCGGCGCCCACGGTCAGTCTGCCCTCGCAGTTGTCGGCCACAGCCGGGATCGACACGCTGCTGTCAGGGGTACAGGTCTCCGACGTTGATAGCGCCAGCATCACGGCGCGCCTGAGCGTCACGTCCGGTTCGCTCAGCGCCAGTGCCTTGCAGGGTGTCACCCTGCAAAATGTATCGGCGACCTCAATCGATTTTGTTGGATCCCCCGATCTCGTTCGTCAGGCCATTGTTGCAAGCCGCTATCAGGCGATTGCCACCCAGGGAGCTGAAGCCCCTCGTCTCAACCTGCAGGTTTGGGACGAACGCGGCGCAGGGACGGCGGTGTCGGCCACCGAGTTGACCGTTTCGGTCACGAGCAATCGGCCGCCCGAGGCGGGCGGCGCCATCACGGCCCTGGTGCCGGGCAGTACCAACGACAACCGGGTGATTGAAGACACGCCCACCACCATTCGCCTCGACAACATCAATCTGGTCAACGTCGACGGGGCCACGCCCACTCAGTTGCGCATCATCTCGGTAGAGGGCGGCAGCATCAAGGCGCTTGATGACAGTGCCATCACGCTGGGCGAGCAGGGGCGTGCGCTCACACTCGAAGGCGGTCATCTCGACCTCAGCTTCACGCCCGATGCCAACCGTACCACCGCCGCGCGCATCGTTTACGCGGTAGTCGACCCTGCCGTGGCCTCGCTCAACTCGGCTGCGTCCACCGCTACGATCAGTATCGCGGCGGTCAATGATGCGCCCAGCTTGCAGTTGTCCTCGGCCAGCATCACCTATGTTGAAAATGAAGTCGGCGCGGGCATCATGCCGGCCGTTGTGCTGGCGGATGTCGACCACACCACTTTGCAGAAGGCCACCGTCAAGATTTCCGGGGGCTTGTCGGCCGACGACGTGCTCAGTGCCAGCGTACCGGCCAACTCGGGTATCAGTGCGCCGGTTTACAACGCCCAGACCGGCGAACTCACGCTCACCGGTACGGCCTCCATCGACGCCTATCGCGCCGCGTTGCAGTCGGTCGCCTACAGCTTCAAGGGCGATGCGCTCTCGAGTGGCACTCGAAGCTTCACCATCGCCGTGACTGACGGCGGCGGCGCCGTCAGCGAAGTCAGCCGCAGCATTCAGGTTTCGGGTGTCAACGACGCGCCGGTCATCAAGCCTGCCAGCACCACCCGGCTTTTCGTCGAGAGCGACACTGCAGACAAGAGCAAAACCGTATCGCTCACGGTCGATTCGGCGCCCCAGGGGAGCTCCACGCTGACGCTGTCCGACCTCGACGGCGACGCCGGCAGCAAGGTGGCCTCGGCGACCGTGGGGTTCAGCGCTGGCTACCGGGCGGGACAGGACGTGCTGTCGGTCAATCTGAACGCGGCTGCCACGGCACTTAACACCTCGGCTGCACAACTCAATGTCACGGTGGCCTTCGACCCGGTGAAGGGCGTGTTGACGCTGAGCGGTGAGCGCTCGCTGGCCGATTACCAGACCCTGCTGCAAAACGTCAGCTACCAGAACACCTCGGCGGCACCGTCCACCGAGTTGCGCAAGTTGCTCATCAGCGTCACCGATCCGGCCGGCGCCCGAGGCACGCAGGAAATCACACTCAGCGTTCAGGCGACCGAAGACCGACCGATCCTCGACCTCAACGGGCTCAACACGGCGGGGCTCGACAACGTGGCCTCGTCCATCGGTGGCACCTCTGCGCGCAGCATGGTGGCTGCCAGCGTCGCGGCTCAGGGCAGCCTCAGTGACAGCGACAGTGCGCGCGCCGTCAGCCTGCGGATCAGCCTCGACGCGGCTCAGGTCTCAGGCGACGAAAAGCTCATGCTCAGCGCGTCTGCCAAGGCAGCGACCACGGCGGCGGGGCTCACGCTCGTGGCTTACGATAAAACTGGCACTGTCGTCGACAAGGCCGACAGTGGTGTATCGCTGCTGTTCCAGTCCAGTTCAAGCACCGATCTGCGCAGCATTGCCAGCTACGAAACCGTGCTACGGGGCATCCAGTTCTCATCGTCGATCACCAGTGGCACGCGTGAGGTCAAGGTCACCCTCACCACCGAGGGAGCGGCCGATCGCTCGTCCATCGAAGCCAAAACCGTGGTCACCTTGCTGGCTGCGCCTTTCGCCAAGGTAGACACGGCCGACGGTACGCTCGTGCTCACGGGCAATCCGGGGGGCACGGCCTTCGTCGCCGACCTCACCTCGTCGTTGGTGGCGGTTGGCAGTTCACGCTTGTCTGTGGCGGATCTTTTTGCCGCGAAAAATATCGATGCCTCAACCGTCACGGGTGTGACCAGCGCATCGCTGGTCGGCACGGTGGACGCGAACACCATCGTAGGTTCCAGTGGCAGTGACACGCTCACGGGCAGTGGTGGGGCCGACGTTCTGGTGGGCGGTGCGGGCAACGATAGCTTCCGAATTTCGTCGGCTCAGCTTGATCAAGGTGTGCGGATCTTTGGCGGTACGGCGAGTCTGGTTGAGGGGGCGTGGACCCTGGCCGTCGACGCGGATACCGATACCCTCGAACTCCAGGGCGCATCCCGTGCGCTGCTGGCCTCCGACTGGGAGCGGTTGCAGGGCATCGAAGCGGTCAAAGTGGTGGGGTCGGGCAACTTCCTCCTTACCGGCAATGCCGATGCCCAGTCCATCACGGGTGGCGCGGGCAACGACACGCTCATCGGCGGCGGGGGCCGTGATGTGCTGCGGGGTGGCGCCGGGGCCGATGTGCTCAGGTTCGCCGACACTGATACCGGCGTTGATTCAAGCACCGCCGACCGCATCGCTGATCTCGAGGTGGGCGATCGCATCGTGCTGCCGGGGAATGTCGTCTGGCGTACGAGTGAGTCGGCGCTGGTCGCCAACACCCGTGATGCCTGGTTCGACGCCACCAGCGGGCAAATCCGGTTTGAAGCTGCGGATGGTTCGGTGCGCGTCATTGCCTTGCCAACGCTTGCCAAGGAAAAGAGCTGGGCGGCCACCACCGATGCCAATGAACTCGTGCTCACTGTGCTGCCGGGTGTGCCGGGTGCGCCCGATCTGGCCACGGCCAGCGACACAGGCGCTGCGTCTGACGACAACGTCACCCGCTTGAGTGCGCCGTCTTTCGTTGTCAGCCTGCTGGGCGCAGGCGCTGCCGCCGACAACCAGATCGTGCTCAAGGCGGGTGCCACGGTGCTCGCCGCCAGGGTCATCACCTCGGCCGATGTCACGGCGGGTCAGATCACGCTCAAGGTCGGCGATTTCACCGCACAGTTCCCCGCCACGGCAGTGGCCACCAGCCTGCCCTCGGGCACCTCGTCGATCAGCGCGTTTCAGTGGTCTGGCGCCTTCGAATCGTCAGCCTCCACAGCGCTCGCCATTCAGCTCGATACCAGCGCACCCGATGCGCCTGTGCTGAGTCTGTCCACCGGTGCCGATACGGGCGTGGTGGGAGATCGCATCACCTCGGCGAGTTCGCCCTCGATCGATATCGGCTTCAAGTCGTCTGATGTGTCGGTCGGCAGCAGCGTATCGCTCAGCCTCAACGGACAAGCTGTGGGTTCGTCGCGTGTGCTCACGGCGGAGGATGTCGCCGCCGGCAAGCTCTCGATCACCGCGGGCAACCTGGGCGCCGATGGCCCCAAGTCGTTCTCGGCCACGCTCACTGATGTCGCGGGCAACACCAGTGCCGCCGCCAGCGCGCTCCAAATCACCCTTGATACGACGGCGCCCACCGCGCCATCGCTCAGCCTGGATGCGGCCTCTGACAGCGGCACCAAGGGCGACCTCATTACCAGTGTGCAGACGCCTGATGTCGTCGTCGGCTTCGACGCCTCTCAGGTGGCCATCGGTTCACGCATTGCGGTGAGTTCGGGCGGCACCGAGCTTGCGTCCTACACACTCAGGAGCGCAGCCGACGTTTCTGCGGGTGCTTACAAGCTCGCGCTATCTGCGCTTGGTGCGGATGGTGCCAAGAGCCTGTCTGCCACCATCACCGACGCGGCGGGTAACCTCAGCGGAGCCTCGCAGCCGCTTGCCGTTCGGCTTGACACCTTGGCGCCCGCCGTACCCGTCGCGCTCAACCTCGATGCGGCCGACGACACGGGGCTACTCAGCAACGATCGCGTCACCCGAAACAGCTCAGCGCTCACCATCACCGGCAACGCTGAAGCGGGCTCGGTCGTACGCGTGTTCGACAACGGAGAGGCGGCGGGTCAGACGGTCAGCTCTTCAAATGGCTCTTTCTCGATCGATCTCGCCCTTGCTGCGGGGTCGCATGCGCTGACCGCGCAGGCCAGCGATGCCTCAGGCAATGTTGGTGCAGCGTCGTCGGCCTTACAGGTCAATGTCGACCAGGCGGCGCCGGCCGTGAGCGCAGTGCTCGCGCCCAACGCGGGCACCTATGCGCTCGATGCGCAAATTGCGTTCGATGTCACGTTCAGCGAGCCGGTTTCGTTGGCCAGTGGCACCGGACTGCAATTGCTGCTCAACGGAACCAGCCCGATTTCGGTGGTGGCGCAGCTTGCGCCGCCTGCCGCGCAACCAGGTCTGGGGTCTAACGGCGCCTACTCGGTGGCGCGTTTTGTGTACACGGTCAGCGACAAAGACACGGCCAGTGGCGGCATTACGCTGCAGGGCCTGACCGCAGCCGCCGCCGACGTCGCCGGAAACCCGCTGTCGAGCTATTCGTGGGGCACTTACGCCGACGTCAAACTGTTGCCCAAGAAGGCCAATACGCCGCCCGAAATCACCAACACGGCTGAGGCGCGTGCGGGCGCGGCCATTGAGGCAGGCCATGTCGACGATGGCACGGTGGCCGCAGGCAAGGCCAGCGTGTCGGGCCAGTTGGCCGCACTCGACAAAGATGTGGGTGCCGTGCTCACTTGGTCGCTGCAAGGCAACACCAGTTCGCCTTATGGTGCCATCGCGCTCGACCCCACTACAGGTGCCTGGACCTACACGCTCGACAACACCAAGGCTGAGACGCAGGCGCTCAAGGAAGGTCAGTCGGTTTCGCAGACCTTTACCGCGCGTGTCTCAGACGAAAACAACGCCTACGTTGACCAGACGCTCACGGTCACGATCAAGGGCACGAACGATGTGCCGGTGATCACCAACAACGACGCAGCGCGCGCAGGCGAGGTCATCGAAGCCGGCCACAACGACGACGGCAGCGCAGTGGCCGGCACGGTCAGCGTCACGGGCACGCTCACAGCCAGCGATGTGGACGCAGGCGCCACGCGCACCTGGAGCCTTATCGGCTCGCCGGGTGCCACCGCAGGCACGGTGGATGCCGCGAGCAGCACCTACGGCAGCATCGCGATCAATGCCAGCACTGGGGTGTGGACGTACACGCTGGACAACACCAAGGACGCCACGCAAGCGCTGAAGGAAGGCGAGACCGTCACGCAGACCTATGTGGCGCGCGTGACCGATGATTTTGGTGCCTACGTTGACCAGACCCTCACGGTCACGATCAAGGGCACGAACGATGTGCCGGTGATCACGAACAACGATGCAGCGCGCGCAGGCGAGGTGACCGAAGCCGGTCACAACGACGACGGCAGTTCAGTGGCCGGCACGGTCAGCGCCACGGGCACGCTCACCGCCAGCGATGTGGACGCAGGCGCCACGCGCACCTGGAGCCTTATCGGCTCGCCGGGTGCCACCGCAGGCACGGTGGATGCCGCGAGCAGCACCTACGGCAGCATCGCGATCAATGCCAGCAC
>CAIVPX010000003.1 GCA_903907905.1 uncultured bacterium
CATGGCCAATCTCGGGCCCAATGCCCTCAACCCGGTGGTCTACCGAAAGCTTCCGTATGACGCGATCAAGGACTTTGCCGGTGTCACGCTGACCTCGATCGTGCCGCAGGTGGTACTGGTCAGCCCCGACCTGCCGGTGCGTTCGATCGGCGAACTGATTGCCTACGCCAAGGCCCATCCGGGCAAGGTGAGCTTCGGGTCGGCGGGGCAGGGGGCTTCCAATCATCTTTCGGGCGAGTTGCTGAATGCACTCGCCGGCATCCGGATGCAGCACGTGCCCTACAAGGGCGATGCGCCGTCCCTGGCCGACCTCATCAGCGGACAGATCCAGGTGGCCTTGCCCACAACCGTTGCGGGGCTGCCATTTGTCACGGGCGGCAAGTTGCGGGCGATTGCCGTTACAGGCAGTCGGCGTCTCGAGAACATGCCCAACCTCCCGACGGTTGCAGAGACACTGGCGGGCTATGAAGCAGTGTCCTGGGGCGGCGTGATGGTGCCGGCCGGCACGCCACGCTCGATCATCGCGCGGCTCAATGCCGACATCAATCGGATTTTGAAGATGCCCGACGTGTCTTCGAAGCTCGAGAGTCTGGGGGCCGTCATCGTGGGCAGCACCCCCGAGGCTTTCGATCAATACGTGAAAGATGAGATCGCCAAGTGGGGCAAGGTGGCGCGCGACAACGGCATTGCGCTGGATTGATCGAGTCGTTGCCTGCGGCACGGCCGGTGGCAGTGGTCGACCCAAGCCCCTGACCGAAGCCCTGGGCGGCGGGGGGGGCGCCTCACTCCGCAACGACCCGTTGGGCAAGACCTTCGGCATGGTGCTGCTCGATCATCCGGTGAGTATCCCGGCGGCGTGGTCGTCCCGGATCGACTCGGGCTACCTCGGCGAGATCGCCGGCTACTGAGCGGGGAAATCCGTCGGCGGGTCTGCAGGGCAGCGTACGATCGCGGTTTGGTCGTGTGCGCCTGCAGGTGAAGCCCATCGAGTCGACGTCGGTCCTGAACCAGATTGATCCCGCCTCCCTCGCGGTCCTGCCGCGCACCTGTGGCGTCTACGTTTTCAAGGGGACCAGCCGGCTGCCGCTCTACATCGGCAAGAGTGTCGACATTCGCAGCCGCGTGCTGGCGCACCTGAGAGCCGAAGATGAGGCGAGAATGATCGCCCAGACCCGGCGGGTGGACTACGTCGAGACGGCGGGCGAGATCGGTGCCTTGCTGCTCGAGGCCCGGTTGATCAAGGAGCAAAGCCCGCTCTTCAATGTGCGATTGCGTCGACTGAAGACGCTGTGCGCCGTTAGCCTCTCGTCTGGGCCTGGGGGGCTGAGCCCTGAGATCGTCTCGGGCGATCAGTTGTCCCCTGGTCAGACCTCGGGGCTTTACGGCCTGTTCGGCTCGGTGCACGCAGCCCGAAGCATCTTGCGAGACCTGGCGGGTCGCCACGCGCTGTGCCTGGGGCTGCTCGGTCTGGAAAAACTGGGTCGTCGGGGCTGCTTCGGCTTGCAGCTCAAGACCTGCCGGGGAGCCTGCGTGGGCGGGGAAGACCGGAGCGCCCATGATCGACGTCTGCTCGAGGCCCTGGAACATCTGACGATTCACACCTGGCCGTTCTCGGGGACGGTCGATCTGGTCGAGCAGCGTGGCGACTGGGTGCAGCGCCATCGCATCCTGCATTGGCGCTACCTGGGGACCTGGTGTTCAAGGTCGAACCAGCTCGACCACCCGTTGCAGACGGGTTTCGATCTCGATACCTACAAGATCCTGGTCAAGCCGATCATGATGGGTTCGGTGCGGATCGAGCAGGACTGAGCGCTCGCTGATGAGCGCCTCGTGGGGCGATCCGCGAGTCCGCGCGCGACAGCGCCGGCAACATGCTCTTGTCCCGAATGATTTGCGCAGCCTGCGCCGAGCGCAGTGTGTCGATGAGTTCGCGCGCTGCCACTCACCCGACGCTCGGCAAGCAGACCGCCTCGCACCAGCACGGCATTGGCTCGAACGACTGCGGCGATCCCGATCGCTTCGCCCGAAAAATCAAACGCAAACCGAATATCGTCCTTGCAGGGTCTGAGCGGCGGATCGACGAGCGACCATTGCCGCGCGTGCTCGGACCAGTGCCCGCTATGGCCCGGTTTCAATGCGCCGCTCCGTTCTTCGCAGGCGCCTCGGCCAGAACGCGCGTGAGCAGGGTGTCGACCACATCCTGCAAGGACTCGTTCGCGCCATCGGCAATGCAGTCGGGGTGTTCGGGCGTTTCATAGGCGCTATTCAGGCCTGTCATATTGGGGATTTTTCCGTCACGCGCTTTCCGATAGAGCCCCTTGGGGTCGCGTTTTTCGCAGATCTCGAGCGGGGTGTTGACGTACACCTCGAGGAAGTTCTCGTGACCGATCAACTCCCTTGCCATCTCCCGCTCGCGTCTGAAGGGAGAGATGAAAGCCGTGAGAACGATCAGGCCCGCATCCATCATCAGACGCGCGACTTCGGCAATCCGCCGGATGTTTTCGACGCGATCGGCGTCTGTAAAGCCGAGATCCTTGTTCAGACCTTGACGGATGTTGTCGCCGTCGAGGATGTAGGTCCGTAGACCTCTGTCGTGGAGGGCACATTCGAGCGCATTTGCGAGGGTCGACTTTCCCGAACCGGACAAACCGGTAAACCAGATGACGCGCGCCCGATGCCCATTGAGGTGCTCGCGTCTTGAACGCGTGATGGTCAGATCCTGACGATGAATGTTCTGCGCCCGTCTGAGGCTATGCCTGATCATTCCTGCGGCGACGGTCGCATGGCTCTGTCGGTCGACCAGAATGAAGCTACCGAGCGTTCTCGATCGCTCGTAGGCATCAAACACCAGCGGACGATTGATGGCGAGATTGCAGACTGCGATGTCGTTCAGGGCCATCGAACGGGCGGCTTGCTTTGCAAGCGTGTCGATATCCAGGCGGTATTTGATAGCGGTAAGTGAAGCGATGCCCCATTGTGTGGCCAGCTTGATTTCGTAGCTGCGCCCATTCAGCCCAGGCTCGTTGCTCATCCAGACAATTGTTGCTTCGAACTGATCGGTCGTCTCGAGCGGCGAGTCGGGGAACGCCAATACATCGCCGCGAGAGACGTCGATCTCCCTGTCGAGGCATACGGTGACCGGGTTGCTGCGGGTGGCGGCGTTGACGCTTGCGTTCATCGTGACGATTTGCGCAACCTTGGCCTGCTGCCCCGAAGCGACGACTCGTATCGTGTCGCCGCACTTCAATTCGCCTTCGGCAACCGTGCCGCACAAGCCCCGGAAGTTGGCATCGGGCCGATTGACCCACTGAACAGGAAACACCAGTCGATCGTTGGTTTCCCGGAAAGGCTGCGCGGTCTCCAGGCAGCCGATGAGTGTCGGACCCGTGTACCAGGGCATGAGCGTTGATCGTCGCGTGACGTTTTCCCCATGCAGCGCGCTCATCGGTATAGCCGTGACGGAGGAAAACCCGAGGGGTTTGGCAAAGCTGTCGAACGATGTCTGGATGTTTCGATAGACATCCTGACGATAGCCCGTCAGATCCATTTTGTTGATTGCAAGGACGACCTGCTTGAGACCCATCAGCGACACGATGCAGGCATGACGGCGGGTCTGGGAGAGCAGACCCTTGCGCGCATCGACGAGCAGCACAGCCAGGTCTGCGGTCGATGCGCCCGTGGCCATGTTTCGGGTGTACTGCTCGTGGCCTGGGGTGTCGGCGACGATGAAGCGCCGACGGGCACTCATGAAGAACCGGTAGGCGACGTCAATGGTGATGCCTTGCTCCCGCTCGGCAGAAAGGCCGTCTACGAGAAGGGCGAAGTCCATGTCGTCACCCTGAGTGCCGAATCGAATGGAGTCGGCGCGCAGCGCTGCGATCTGATCCTCGAACACCTGTTGGGCGTCCCAAAGCAGTCGGCCGATCAGGGTGCTCTTGCCGTCGTCAACGCTCCCGCAGGTGATGAATCGCAGCAGGTCCTGCTTGTCCTGTCGCGCCAGAAATGCTTCGATCGAATCGATTGGCTGCTCGGGCGGACGCGGGGCGGTGCGGCTTATTGCCATCAGAAGTACCCTTCCTGCTTTTTGCGCTCCATGCTTGCATTGGCATCGGCGTCGATGGCCCGACCCTGACGCTCCGAGTTCCGTGAATTGGCCAGTTCAACGATGATCTCGGCAACGGTGTCTGCCCGCGACTCGATTGCGCCAGTGAGCGGATAGCAACCAAGCGTTCGGAAGCGCACCATCTTTTCGACGATCTCCTCGCCTGGCAGCAAGTGGAAACGATCGTCATCGACCAGAATCATGAGGTTTCCACGCTGCACGATAGGGCGGGGTCGGGCGAAGTAAAGCGGTACGACCGGAATGCGTTCGTGATGGATGTAATGCCAGATGTCGAGTTCCGTCCAATTGGACAACGGAAAGACGCGCATGGTCTCGCCGCGAGACTTCCGGGTGTTGTAGAGGTTCCAGAGTTCGGGCCGCTGGTTCTTCGGGTCCCAGCGATGCGACTGGGTTCTGAAAGAGAACACGCGCTCCTTGGCTCGGGATTTCTCCTCGTCACGGCGTGCGCCGCCAAACACCATGTCGAACCGATGGGTATCAAGGGCTTGTTTGAGGCCCTCGGTCTTGGTGATGTGCGTATGCAGTTCAGAGCCGTGGTCGAACGGATTGATGTTTCGCTCGATCGCTTCGGGGTTGATATGCACGATCAGCTTGGCGCCGCTTTCTTGTGCGACGTGCTCGCGGAACCGGTACATCTCCTGAAACTTCCAGCGGGTATCGACGTGGAGCAGGGGAAAGGGAAGGGGTGCGGGGTGAAAGGCTTTTCTGGCCAGGTGGAGCATGACCGAGCTGTCTTTGCCGACCGAGTAAAGCATCGCCGGGTTATCCGACTCGGCGATGGCTTCGCGGATGATGTGGACACTCTCGGCCTCAAGACGTCGCAAATGGGGGCCTGGAGCCGTTGGCGCAGCGCCTGTCAGGACGGACGCCGACGACGGCACTGGGGAGAATGGGTTCATCGCAATCTCGACACCCGTGGGGGCCTTGTTGATATCACGCAGGAATGCGGTCAGCGCGGCATGGGGCAGCACCGTCAAATCCGTACCGAGACGGCACTGGATTCCTTGAGTCGCGGCGATCGCCCACCCTCAACGCCCTCTCAACGCCCCCGCCGCGCCACCACCTGCCGCCATAGTTCCATATCGCGCAGCAAATAGTCATGGAACTGACCGGGGCTCATGGCGGTCATCACGATGCCGCTTCGTCGCGTGAGCGTTTCCAGCACCGCCGGGTCGGCCAGCGCCTCATTGACGCTTCGGTTGACCTGATCGATGAGCGCGACGGGCAGACCTTTCGGGCCCATCAGTCCGTAATAGACGCCGACATTGAAGTCGTAGCCCAACTCCCGGAAGGTGGGGACTTCCGGCGAGAGGGGCGACCGGTCGTTGCCGGTGATGGCCAGCGAGGCGATCCGGTCCGACTTCACATCGCCTAGCAGGGGGTTGATGAGCAGGTCGATCTGCCCGCCCATCAGTGCGGTGAGCGCGTCACCGCCCCCCTTGTAGGGCACGTGGGTCATGCTGATGCCGTTGATCTGCTCAAAGAGCACCGTGGCCATGTGTGGCGTGCCGCCCTCGCCGGAGGACCCGTAATTGAGCTTGCCGGGGCTGGCCTTGGCACGCGCCACCAAGTCTCGAACCGAATCGATACCCGATGACTTACTCACCTTGAGGATGACGGGACCGATGCCCATGAAGGCAATCGCCGAGAGGTCGCGCATGGCGTCAAAGCTCTGGCTCGGATACATGGCCGGGCTGATCGCGACGCTGTTGGCGACGACCAGCAAGGTGTGCCCGTCGGGGCGCGCGCGCGCCACCGCCTCGGCTGCGACATTTCCACCGGCGCCCGGTTTGTTCTCAACCAGCACCGGTTGGCGCAGCGAACTGCCCAGTTGCTTGGCAACGGTTCGTGCCACCAGATCGATACTGCTGCCTGGTGAGAAACCAACGACCAGGGTGATGGGTCGATCGGGGTAATTGCCCTGAGCCTGAGCCGGCGCAGGCTTTGGGACCAGAAGGGCCAGTGGCAGGAGCGCGGCCGCAAGAGCGCGTCGCAATGATTTCATGATGGGCTCTCCTTGTTGAAGCGGGATGGGGCACGGCGGCCCCTGATCGATACCGGATGGTGTCTGTGCGCGGGTCACGATGCTGCAGTCGACCTTGCCGCATGGGCGCTCGCGGCGGTTGTACCGAATCCGCCCCCGCCGGGGGTGCGCAAGACCACCTCGTCGCCCGGCCTCAGTACCTGGGGCTTGCGACTATCGACCACCTGACCGTTGATCAGCACGGCGCCGAGCGCGCCGTCGTCGCCGCCCAGGAGACCCGGTGCTGCGATGCGGATCCGCTCGGTCAGGAAGACGATGGCCATCGGCCCGCTGTGAAGGCTGACGAAGCGCACCTCTTCACCCCGGCCGCCTCGATGCTGTCCGGCGCCACCCGATTCGGCAACGAGCCGCTTGTAGCGGATGAACAGAGGCGCATCGCGCTCGGCCACTTCGATCGGGGTAGGCGAAATATTGCTGGGCCAGGACATGGCGCTCGCCCCATCAGCCCGCGCGGTGGCGCCCATACCACCGTTGTGAAAAAGTACGGTCGCAAACGGTCGGCCGTCTTCGCGCAGCCCGCTCATGTTGGCGATCCAGATGGGCGAGCCCGCCCCGGCCATCACGCGATTCGGCAGAATTCCGGCGAGCGCGCCGAAGATGGCCACAGGCACATAGTGGCCGGTACACGACCGCCCCCCCACCGGCGCGGGCGACACCGGATTGAGAATGGAGCCTCGCGGCGCGAGCACGTCGATGGGCCGGAAGATGCCTTCGTTGTTGGGCAGATCGGGCAGCAGCAGCGACTTGATCGCATAGACCGACATTGCCCGCGTATAGCCCAGCACGCAGTTGATGGCGCGGGGCTGCTGGGCGGATGAGCCCTCAAAATCGCAGCGCAGCGAATCGTCGGCGATGGTGACGGTGATCGCAAACCGGAAGGGCTCGTCGAAGCCGTCCGTGAGCATGTGGTAGCGGTACTGCCCATCGGGCAGTGCCGAGATAGCCTCCCTCATGGCGGCTTCACTCCGGGCAAAGAGCGCCTCGGCCAATTCGTCGATCGCGTCGAGCGCGTACTCGCTCAGCAATGCCGCGAGGCGGGAGGCCATGAGTTCGACCGCGCCGACCTGGGACCAGATGTCACCGACCGTCTGCTCGGGCGTGCGGACATTGGTGCGCAGCAGTCGAAGCAGGGTTTCATCCGCGTTGCCATCGCGCAGCAGTGGCATGAGGGGAATGTGGAAGCCTTCTTCAAACAACTCACGGGCGTCGACCGAGCGGATCTTGCCGCCGATGTCGGGCACGTGCGCGGCGCTGGCGGCGAATCCCACAAGGTGATCGCCGCGCAGCACCGGCTTGACCAGACACACGTCGTTGAGGTGACCGGTGCCGATCCACGGGTTATTGGTAATGAATACGTCGCCCGAGCGAAACCGGGTCTCGCCCTGCTGCGCGATCAAGGCCCGAACGGTCTGGGGCAGGGTGCCGATGAAGGACGGAATGCTGCCGCTGTTTTCGGCCAGGCACTGTCCGCTCGAGTCGGTGATCACCACCGCGAAATCGTTGGCCTCGGTCGACAGCGTCGAGAACGAGGTGCGCATGATCAGCTTGGCGGCTTCGTCGGCAATCGCGCGAACCCGAGTCCAGAAGATTTCGAGAAAGAGCGGGTCGGCATGCCGGGTGGTGCCCCGATTGGGTACCGGTGGGCTCATGGTCGGCTGCCCTCAAGGTCGATGATCAGGTTACCGCTGGCCGAAAGCATGACGTGCGCCTGTGGTCCGAGGACTAGCGTGCTGCCAGCGTCCTCGATCAGCAGCGGGCCCGGCGACTGGAATCCGTCGGGCAGGTCGGCGCGCCGAAGGACGGGCGTGTCGACGAAACCGCCCAGTTCGGGGAAATATACCGGTCGACTGTCGGGGGCCGCAAGGCGCGACACTCCGCCAGAGGGCGCACTCGACACGGGCGGGCTGCGATGGCCAGAGGCTTGTGATGAGGGCCCGACAGGCGGAGCGGGCGCTCGTGCCGAGACCCGCAGCGTGACCAGTTCGACCGCGACCGAGGGGGGCGTACGACCGAACTTGCGTTGATACCCGGACACGAAGGCCTCGTGAAGACGCGCCCGCATGGCGGCTTCGTCAAAGGGCGAAGCGTCGTGAGCGGGGTTCAAGCCTTGTTCGCCGCGCGCAGCGACTCGACCGTCGTAGGGCCCGTCGGGCAAATCGACCGTGAGGTGAAACGCCTGGCCGACGAATCGGCCATCGGCTTGGCGATGAAGACGGACGGGGCCGAAGTCGTGCTGCGCATCGGCGAGCGCCGCCAGGGCATCGGCTGCAAGTTCGGCAAAGCTTGATTCCAGTTTGTCGAGCGGATCGGTCTCCGGCCGCAGGCTGACCGTGCGGGCCCGGTCAATGCGTGCCGGGGCGACCAGCAGCCCCATCGCCGACGCGACGCCGGCGTCGGGCGGGCATACGAGCCGGCGAACGCCGATCTTTTGCGCGACCCGGTACCCGTGCAACGGGCCGCCCCCCCCGGTGCAGACCAGCACATGGTCGGCCGGGTTGCGCCCGCGCTCGGCGATGTGCACGCGCGCGGCGCTGGCCATGTTTTCCGCGACGATATCGTGAATGCCCCAGGCAGCCTCGACCGGTGACAGACCGAGTGCCTGCCCGAGCACGGCGATGGCATCATGCGCGCGGGAACGGTCCAGAGGCAGCGAGCCGGCCGCGAAGTAATCGGGGTTCAGATACCCGAGCAAGAGGTTGGCATCGGTGACCGTTGGGGCCTCGCCGCCGAGCGCATAGCAGGCAGGGCCAGGATCGGAGCCCGCGCTTTCGGGGCCGACCTTCATGAGTCGCATGGGGTCGAGATGCGCGACGCTGCCGCCACCTGCGCCGATCTCGATCAGATCAACGGTCGTGATGCGGATAGGCAAGCCGCTGCCTTCGGCGAAGCGCTTGCGGCGCGCGGCTTCGAAGCCGTAGGCGATGAAGGGCTGACCCGATTCAACCAGGCTCAGCTTGGCCGTGGTGCCGCCCATGTCGAAGGCAAGCAGCGGCCCCAGGCCATCGCGCGCGCCCAGTTCGGCGGCCGCGATGGCGCCCGCAGCGGGTCCGGACTCGAGCAGTTCGATCGGTCGTGCGCGCGCCTCGCTCAAGTGGGTCAGCCCGCCATTCGAGAGCATCATCAGGACCTTGCCCCGCAAGCCGAGCGCCTGGAGTCGGGCCTCAAGCGTGTCGAGATAGCGCGCCGCAAGCGGCTTGATATAGGCGCTCGCCACCGTGGTCGACAGGCGTTCATATTCCCGGATCACCGGTGCGATGTCGCAAGACAGCGTGATCGGCAGGTGTGGAAAGACCCGATTGATCCGACGCGCCAGTTCACGCTCGTGCCGGTCCGACGCCCAGGCGTGAAGCAGGCCGACGGCGAGCGACTCGATACCCTGGTCGAGCAATGAATCGACGACCGACACCACTTCGTTTGGGTCGATGGGTTCGATCTCTTCACCGCGGGCGTCAAGTCGGCCGGCGATGCCTTTGCGCCAATTGGCCGGCACCAGCGGCGGCGCACGCTCGATCGAGAGATCATAGAGGTCGTACTTGCGCTCGTTGCCTACCTCAAGCACATCTTCGAACCCGCGGTTGGTAAGCAGTGCCGTGGCGGCGCCGCGCCGCTCGATCAGCGCATTGGTGAACAGGGTGGTTGCATGGACCACCCTCGTCACGCGCGCTGCCTGCAGCCCGGTTGACCGGATCAGGTCCTCCACAGCTGCGACGATCCCCCGGGTGGGGTCTGCGTGAGTCGTGAGAACCTTGACGCTGTGCTGGCGACCGTCCGCATGGTCGAGCGCGACGACGTCAGTGAAGGTACCGCCAATATCGATGCCAATGGACCAGGGCGACACGGTGAACTCTGAGCGGGGCGAGGGGCGATTGCCGAAGCGGCGGATCGTAGCACCTTGTGGTGGGCCGACTGAGGGGCCGACCGGTGTGGACGGGTCCGCTCGACGTGAGTGTCGCGAGACGTGCGCGCGCGCAGGCGGCCATGCAAAGGTATGCTCGATCGATCCTGAACCCACCCTGTTCACCGCGCGGGGGTACTTCCCGAGGAGTTTTTCATGACTGACTCGCCGACCGGTCTCGCTGCCCTGTCCACCGAACTCGAGCGCCTGCTGCGGCTGCGAAGCCACCCCTTCGGCATCCGTCGCTTCGAAACCGTCGAGGCCATGGCGGCGATTCCCCGCATCCGGCGGCCCCAATCCGTCCACACGACCGACCAGATCGTGGCGCAGGCCGCGCGCCTGGGCTGGACGGTTGGCGTGACCGCGGACGACCTGGTGGGTGAGCAATGCCGTGCGGTGATCGGCCTGGGGCCGCAAGATGCGGCCTGGCGCTCCGGCGAAAAAATGGTGGGCGTCTGGTATGCCACCCCTGCGGATGCAGCGGCGCATCAGGCCGCCATGACGGTGCCCGCCTACGGGCGCTACCGCGCCATGGCGGTGTCGCCGCTGTCCTCCGGCAGACTGGATCCGCCCGAGATCGCGCTCTTTTACGCCACGCCTGGTGCCATGATGTACTTCATTAACGGCCTTCAATACACAGGCTACAAGCGCTTCGACTGGAGCGTGGTGGGCGAGTCGGCCTGCGCCGATTCCTGGGGCCGGGCGCTGGCCACCGGCGAGCCCAGCCTTTCGATTCCCTGCTTTGCCGAGCGACGCTACGGAGGCGTGCTCGATGATGAAATGCTCATGGCCTTGCCGCCGTCCCTCATCGCCAAGGCGATCGAGGGCATGCATGCGCTGGCGGGTAACGGCCTGCGCTACCCCTTCCCCCAGTACGGCATTCAGCAGGATGTCCGCGCCGGCATGGCGGTGAGTTATCCGGGGGCATCGGCGTCCGCCCGATCCTGACCGGTATCATTCTGTTTGCAGCAGTTTTCTTTCGATTTTCCGGGTTCCCCCTATGCACAACTTCGAATACCGACGCGCCGCGAGTGTCGACGAGGCCGTGGCGCTGCTTGCCGGCGACGGCGAGGCGAGACCCCTCTCTGGCGGCATGACGCTCATCCCCTCGCTCAAGCACCGACTCAATCAGGTCTCTCAACTGGTCGATGTCGCGGGCCTGGCTGCGCTTCGCGGCGTGTCGCTCTCTGGCGATCACCTGCAGGTGGGGGCGGCCATGCGTCACCAGGAGGTGGCCGATTCGTCCGAGATCGCCCGAAGCGTCGCAGGCCTGGCTCGGCTCGCCGGGTTGATCGGTGACCCGCAGGTGCGCGCGCGCGGCACGCTGGGCGGCTCGATCGCCAATAACGATCCGGCGGCTGATTACCCGGCAGCGGTCCTGGCGCTCGATGCCGTCGTGGTCACGTCGGCGCGGGAAATCGCCGCTGCCGATTTCTTCCAGGGCTTTTTCACCACCGCCCTGCAGCCCGATGAGTTGATCCTGGCGGTACGCTTCAAGCGTCCGAAGCGTAGTGCCTATGCCAAGTTCAAACATCCCGCCTCGGGGTATGCCATGGCCGGCGTATTTCTCGCCGATCTGGGCGACTCAGGGCTTCGGGTGGCGGTGACGGGCGCGGCAGGGGGCGTGTTTCGCTGGACCGAGGCCGAGGCCGCCTGGGCCGCCTCTCAACCCGCCCCGGAGCTCGACCACCCGGATTTGCTGGACGACATTCATGCGCCGGCCCGCTATCGCGGCCACCTCGCTCGGCTGATGTACGAACAAGCCTTGCGCGAGCTCGCCTGAGCCGCCCGACCCACAGGAATCCAAGATGAAAGTTTCTTTTGAACTCAACGGACAGGCGCAAAGCGTCGAAGTCCAGGGGCGGAGCCTCCTGGTGGATGTGCTGCGTGAGCAACTCGGTCTGACCGGCGCGCACGTGGGCTGCGATACCAGCCAGTGCGGCTGTTGCACCGTTCTGGTCGATGGGCAGGGCGTCAAGTCATGCACCATGCTCGCGGGCCAGGCCGAGGGCTGCCGCATCACCACCATCGAGGGCGCCTCCACCCCCGCGTTGCACCCGGTACAGGTCGCGTTCACCGAGTGTCACGCACTGCAGTGTGGCTTTTGCACGCCGGGCATGATCATGGCGACCATCAGTCTGCTCGAGCGTCATCCGCAGCCCACCGACGAGCAGATTGTCGAAGGGCTGTCGGGCAACATCTGCCGCTGCACCGGCTACGCCGCGATCATCGATGCGGTCCGGCACGCGGCCAAGCTGATGGCGGAGGCCCGGTCATGAGCGGCCCCAATTCCGTCACGGCGCCTGACGCCGCCGTACGTTACGCGCGACAGGAAGACCACCGCCTCATCACGGGTCAGGGGCGATTTACGGCCGATCATCGGTATCCGGGCATGCTGCACGCGAGCGTGATCCGCTCGCCGCACGCGCATGCCCGCATCGTCCGGATCGATCTGAGCGCGGTGCGCCAGTCGCCCGGGGTGCGATACGTCATGGCGGCCGACGAACTGGCGGCGCTGGGGGGCCGCGACCTGCCCAACGCCCAGACCTTTCCGGGCAAGGGCGGGCAGGCGCAGGTGATTGTCACGTTGCCGGTATTGGCCCGCGATACGGTGAAGTTTGTCGGTCAGCCGATTGCGATGGTGATCGCCGACAGTGCCTTCGAAGCCCAGGACGCTGCCGAGTTGGCGGATATCGAGTTCGAAGAGCTGCCCGCGGTGGTGTCGGTTGAACAGGCGCTCGAGCCCGGCGCCCCGCTCACGCATGAGCAGGCGCCCGGCAACCTTTCGGTGCACTATGAATCGG
>CAIVPX010000004.1 GCA_903907905.1 uncultured bacterium
GGCTGGGTCCCGTGCCGACATGGCGATTGCTGACTCTCTGTTCGATCACGTGCTCGACTTGGAGATGCGCGCCAAGCGGGGGTCTACTGGATCTTTGGCCAACGTGATGAAAGAGTTCGAGTCGGTACGAGAGTTCCTCACATCTGCCACGCTCACGACGGTGATCGACATTCCGTTTGCGATCCTGTTCATCGTTGTGATCTGGATGATCGGCGGCCCTTTGTCTTACATACCGCTCCTGATCATTCCGTCGATGCTGCTGGTGGGGGTCGGTCTGCAGCCTTTTATGCGTCGTTTGGTGCAGACGGGCTATGAGGATGGACAGGCGAAGCACGCGGTGCTCGTTGAAGCGATCTCGGGGCTTGAAACGGTCAAGGCCCTTGGTGCTGGGGCGATTCTGCGGAATCGCTGGCAGCAGGCCATCGCACATCAGGCCAGAGTTGGCCTTCAGACGCGTTTATTAGCGCAGTTTGCTGGCAACTTCGCAAATTTCGCATCTCAGGTTTCCCAAGTGGCGATCGTTTCGGTGGGTGTGTTTCTGGTGGCTAAAGGGCAGATCGGAATGGGGGCCATCATCGCGTGTTCCATCCTGGCCGGCCGCACCATCGCACCGCTCGCGCAACTGGCCCAGCTGCTCACCCGCGCGCATCAGTCGTACTCCAGCTACAAGGCGCTGGCCAAGCTGATGGACGAGCCGCGTGAGCATGACCCGTCGCGGCACTTCATTCCGCGCGAAAAACTGTCGGGTGCCATCGAGTTGCGCGGGGTGTCGTTTCGCTACCCGCAGCAGCAGGCGGGCGGGCTGGACGGCGTCAACATCAAGATCGCCGCAGGCGAGCGTGTGGCCATTGTGGGGCGCGTGGGTTCGGGCAAGACCACGATCAGCAAGCTGCTGCTGGGGCTGTACCCGCCGACCGAAGGTGCGGTGATGATTGATGGCAGCGACGTGCGCCAGATTGACCCGGCCGACCTGCGGCGCAATGTGGGCGCGGTGATGCAGGAGGTGTGGCTCATGACGGGCACCGTGCATCAGAACATCGGGCTGGGCGGGCATCGCCCGACAGATGCCGACATTCTGGAGGCGGCGCGCGTGGCGGGGGTGCATGACTTCATCAGCCAGCACCCTGACGGCTACAACATGAAACTGGGCGAGCGCGGTGAGGGCCTGTCGGGTGGGCAGCGTCAGGCCATTACCATCGCTCGGGCGCTGGTGGGCAAGCCGCCCATACTGCTGCTCGATGAGCCGTCTAGTTCGATGGATATCAACGCCGAGCGGCTGCTGATCGAGCGGCTGGCGCCTGCGCTCAGTACCCAATGCACGCTGGTGCTCATCACGCACAAGGCTACGCTGCTCGACCTGGTGGATCGCGTGATCGTGCTCGATCAGGGCAAGGTGGTGGCTGACGGCCCCAAAGAAAAAGTGCTCGGGCCGCAGCGGCCACAGGCGGTGCAGCCAGGCGCGGCGCCACCGCAGTCTCAGCCGCCTTCGGGGCCGCCCCGGGCAATGACCGTTGTGAGTGGGGGTTGATCATGACGGCGCAAACCATCTCGTCGGCCATTCGCGAACATGAGGTTCGTCGCGGGGCCTCGATTCTGCTCTACGCCATTCTCGTAGTTGTAGTCTTTTTCTTCGGGTGGTCTTACTTTGCGCATCTGGATACGGTGACGCGCGCCCAGGGCAAGGTGATTCCCTCGGGGCGCCTGCAGGTGATTCAAAGCCTCGAGGGCGGTGTGGTGCAGGCCATCCACGTGCGTCAGGGGCAGCAGGTGGCCGAGGGCACGGCCATCGTGTCGCTCAGTGCGATGCAGGCTGATGGCGACTATCAGGCCCGCCGGCAGCAGCGGTTTGCGCTGACGGCGCGTACCACGCGGCTCAAGGCTGAGCTCGCAGGCGATGCGCCACCGAAGTTTGGGGTTGAACTTGAACGCGCTGCGCCTGAGTTCGTGACCATTGAGATGTCCGCCTGGCGCAATCGCAGGCAGGAGCGCGATTCGCAGGTGCGGGTGCTCGACTCGCAGCGTGACCAGCGTCAGCGCGAAATCGTGGAAACGCAGTTGGTGATCAAAACGGCGCTGAAAACGCTGGAGCTGGGGCGCGAAGAGCGTCGAATTCTGGCGCAGCTGGTGTCGCGCGGGCTTGAGCCGCAGATCGAGCTGGTGCGTCTTGACCGGGCGATTGCCGATGCCGAGGGGCGGTATGACTCGTCGCGCGCGGCCATCGTGCGGCTCGAGTCTGCCCTGGCCGAGGTGGTGGCGCGCAAGGACGCCACGCTGAACCAGATTCGGACGCAGGCCCAGGCCGAGCTCAATCAGGCCATCGGCGAACTGCGAGCGCTTGAAGAGACCATGCCGGCGCTGGCCGATCGGGTGGGCCGTACCGAGCTGAAGTCGCCGGTGCGCGGAGTGCTGAACCGGCTGATGGTGACCACGGTGGGTGGGGTGGTGCGTGCGGGCGATCCGGTGGCAGAAGTGCTGCCGGTGGACGACCAGCTGGTGTTTGAGGCGATGATCCTGCCGCAGGACATTGGCTTCGTAAAGGTGGGGCAGTTGGCACGCATCAAGATTACCGCCTACGACTATTCCATCTTTGGTTCGATGGAAGGCACGGTAACGCAGGTGAGCCCGGATGCGATGACCAATGAACGGGGCGAAAGCTTCTACACGGCCCGGGTGGAAACGAAGGCGCCAGTGCTCCATTCGGGAGAGCGGGAGCTGCCAGTGCTCCCGGGCATGCAGGCGCAAGTGGATGTGATCACGGGCTCGAAGACGGTGCTACAGTACTTGTCGAAGCCTGTGATTGCAGTGCGTGAAAACGCGTTCCGGGAGCGATAAGCGATGAAGCAGCGGAAGCTTGTTTGGCTGACGCTCGGCTTGGGAACCGCACTCGGCCTGGGCGCGACGTCGGTGATGGCCCAGCGATTTGTGCCACTGCCGACGGGGCAGGGGAGCGCCCCTCCGGCTGAGATGCGATGGGCTCAGGCTTCTTCACCTCAGGCTGTCGGGCAGAGGCCTCTCCAAGGGGGCGCACCTCAGCCCGAGATGGTGCCGGTGCTGGGCGATTCGCAGATCAACTACCTTGACTCGTTGCGCGCCTCGCGCAGACAGGCGCTGACGCGAGGGCCAGAGCCCTGGTTCCGTGCGAACGTGAAAGAGGCCGTGCTGCGGCACCCGGAGGTGAGATCGGCGGTGTCGGCGGTGGACGGTGCGTCCGCCGGTACCAGCGAGGCGCGTGCGGCTTACATGCCGCAGATCTCGGGGCAGAGCGAGGGTGGCTATCGCCACTACGACGCCAACAAGTTGTTCAGCACGCCCGAGCGCAAGTACTCCACGGGCGGAATCGGTCTGTCGCTGAAGCAGCTGGTGTATGACTTCGGGGCGACGGCGGCACTGGTGAACTCCAGCGAGGCGCGTGAGCGCATTGCGGCGGCGCGCATGGAGGCCAAGCGTGCCGAAATCGCCTTGCGCGCGGTGCAGGCGGCCATTGAGCTGGACCGGTCGCGGCAACAGTTGCAATTGGCGCTTGAAAACGAGTCGGCGCGGCGCGCCATCTCGGCCTACGTGAAAGAGCGCTACGAGCTGGGCGGCGGGTCGATGAGCGACGTGCTGCGCTCGGACGCCCGGGTGGCGGATGCGCAGGCGGCCATCATTGCAGCGCGTACGCGTCTGGAGGCCTCGGAGGCGGGCTATCGGGAAATTTTCGGGGCAGTGCCCGCGAACGTGTCGGAGGTGTCGGCACCGGTGGAAGTGCCGGGGGTGAACCGCACGGCGGATCTGGCCTCGGGCTTTGCCTCAGTGCGGGCGGCGGTGGCGGCACGCGAGTCGGCGCAGTTTGATCTGAAAGTGGTATCGGCGCGTGGCATGCCGCAGGTCAATTTCGAGGCCTCGGTAAATCGGCGGGATTTGCTGGGTACGGGCACGCCCGGCAACGACACCATTGCGGGCTTCAATCTACGCTATGACATTTACACGGGCGGTGCGCTGGGCGCGCGTGAGGCGCAGGCGTTGTCGCGTGTGCGGCAGGCCGAGGAAGACTACCGCTCGGCGGTGCGGGGATTTGAGCGGTTTGCCGATGAGGTGCGTGCCGATGCGCGATCGGCCGAAGGCCTGGTGGCGGCGCGCATTGATGCGGTGGACCTGGCGGCGCAGTCGCTTCGAGCGGTGCGCGAGCAGTTCGCGTTTCGGCGCGGCACCCTGCTTGACCTGCTCACCGCGCAGGAGGTGCTGCAGGGCGCGGGTCGTGACCTGATCGACGCCTATGCCCAGCAGGTACTGGCCAGTTATCGGCTGCTGTATGTGGCTTCGCGGATTGACGAGCACTTCGGGCTTGCGCCGTAGGCGGTTGGGGCTGGGCAGCCAACGGGCGTTGCTCGACGAGCAATCGATCATCATGAGATTTGTAGCAGTGCCTTGATTTTGGCTCTGACGTGCAGCATCACGTCATTGCTAACCGCGTCTTTCTTCTTGGCGTGCCGGACTTTCCAGTCGAGGGATTTGACTTGATCGGACAGCACCGCGCAGTCGACGCCATCGACCTGGATGACGACTTCGAATGGGTGGCCCTTGATTTTGGTGGACAAGGGGCAACAGACCATCAAATCCGTTTTGCCGTTGTAGCTGGCGGGGCTGATGACCAGAGCAGGCCGGTGTCCGGCCTGCTCATGGCCCGCCTGCGGATCAAATTCAAGCCACACAACTTCGCCGGCATCTGGGACGTAGCGGCGGGGCATTACAACATCTCTTTGCCGACAGGCCGGCCGAAACTGGCTTCGTCGTGAGCATTGCTTTCATTGATACCACTGACCAGCGCGTCAAGATCGTATTCAAGCTTTTTGGAGGGTTGGATGATGATTCGACCGCGAGAGACGATCAGTTCGACCTGTTGCTCGATTTGATAACCGGCCTCTTTCAGTGCCCTGGTGGGGAGGCGCAAAGCGGGGCTGTTCCCCCATTTTCGAATGACTGTTTGCATGCGCGAGGACCTCTTGAGTGTGTCTACATTGTAGATACCCGAGGGCTGGTCTGCAAGCGTTGTTTCGAGCGACTCGGTGCGCGCAGCAGAACGGCGTCTTCGCGCTGTTGGCGAATCGTGCGTCGGGCTCGCCCGATTCGAATGACCCGGGCAAACGGATCGCCTACTTACCCGCTCTGGCGGGCGCCTCAGCCGACTTGGCGGCGGCCTGACGGCCCGCAGGCGCGGCCGGTGCAGGCGGTGGCGCTGCAGCCGCAGCCTTGGCCGCGGCCGCTGCGGCGGCTTCGGCGGCGGCCAGGGTCTTGCAGTCGGCCAGCATCTCGATTTTCTGGCCGGCGGCAATGAGGCCCGCCTGGGCGGCACACAGCGAGCGCAGGCGCGTGTTCCACTCGATGAGCTCGAGTGCTTTCTCAAACGATTGTTTGACCTCGGCGTCGCCCGCGCCTTTGGTGAGCATGCGCACCGCGCCGATGGACAGCATGCGTTCGGCCGAGGCGGGCCTGCCCTTGGCCGCAGCTTCGAGGTCTTCGAGTGCCACGCCGCTGGCCAGGGCGGCGCGCACGGCGTCGAGTTCACTGGCTTTTTGTTGCAGGGGTGCGGCACGCGTTGAGAGCATCTCGATTTGCGCGCGACCCGCTTCGAGTTCGCTGGTGGCGCTGACGAGCGCGGCCCGGGTGATGCCGTGCTGGTTCCAGAACCACCAGGTGCCACCGGCGCCAGCGACCACAAGCAGACCGAGCAGGACTTCGAGCAGGATTCGTTTCATGGGTGTCGGGCCTCAGGCGCGTGAAGGGGCCGCCTCGCGCGTGCCGTGATCAATCTCGGCAAAGAAAGCGAGCAGGCGGCGAGACAGTTCTTCGGGCTGTTCGTCAGGGATGAAGTGGCCACATTCGGCGATGGCGTCGCCTCGAACATTGTCGGCGATGAGGCGCAAGGATTCGAGCGGCTCGGTGGCGCGCCCGCGCGCCTCGGTGCGGGCGCCGCCCAGCGCGAGAACGGGCATGGTGAGTCGAAAGCCTGAGGCCAGGGTGGCGGCGTTGTGCTCGCGGTCTAGGGGCATGTTGCGATAGAGGCCAAAGCCTGCAGCCAGGGCACCGGGCTGTGCATAGCAGCGCACGTATTCGTCGATATCGGTATCGGAGATGGCGTCGCGCTGCCAGGCGAACTCGCGATAGAACCAGCTGAGGTATTGGCGCTCGCGGCCCTGAACGAGGCTTTCGGGCAGATCGGGCGTCATGTGAAAGGCGTGATGCCAGCGCTTGCCGCCTTGCGTGATGTCGGGGCCGATACCGGGAATGGTGACATCGAGAATGGTGAGGCTGCGCAGCCACTCGGGGTGCGCGCAGGCGAGCGCAAAGGCGGTGGGGCCGCCCCAGTCATGGCCGACCAGATGAAACGATTCGAGGCCCAGTTGCTGGCACATTTCGGCCAGATGGGTCGCGAGGCTGCGCTTGTCGAAGGCGTCGACGGGCCGACTGCTGTCGCCCAGACCGGGCAGGTCGGGTGCGATGACTCGGTAGTGCGGCACGAGCGCGGGCATGATTTTTCGCCACTCGAGCCAGGTTTGCGGCCAGCCATGCAACAGCACCACGGCCGGGCCCTCACCCGCGCTGGCCACGTGCAGCCGCACCCGGGAGAGTTCGAGCATCTGGTGTTGAATATTCATGATGCATTCGCTCCTGAAGCGGGAAGGAGGGCGGCTACGTCGATGCCCGTGACCGCCAGCACGCCCAGGACGGCAAAGAGCAGCGCCGCGCAGCGCCGCACCCAGTGCATGGGGATGCGGTGGGCGAGCTTGTCGCCCACGAAGACGGCGGGTACATCGGCGATGAGCATGCCGGCGGTGGTGCCGATCACGACCATGACGGGATCGGGATAGTGGGCGGCCATGGCCACTGTGGCGATCTGGGTCTTGTCACCCATTTCGGCCAGGAAAAAGGTGATGAGTGTGGCGCCGAACACCCCGAAACGTGATGCGATCTGGGTCTCTTCTTCTTCGATCTTGTCGGGGATGAGCGTCCAGCCGGCCATGGCCAGAAAGGACAGGCCGAGTACCCAGCGCAGGATGTCGGGACTGATGACCGAGGTGATCCAGGCGCCAACCGCGCCGGCCAGACTGTGGTTGAGGATGGTCGCGATCAGGATGCCGGCGATGATCGGCACCGGCTTGCGAAAGCGCGCCGCAAGGATGAAGGCGAGCAGTTGCGTCTTGTCGCCGATTTCGGCGAGCGCGACGAGTCCGGTCGAGAGCAGTAGGGCTTCCATGGCTTTGCTTTTTAACACAAAGCCAAGGGCGCGCCCTTGGCGCTTGGCCAATGGGGGCGGGTCAGTTCGGGTGAGAGAGGAACGGGCGGGGCGTGTCGGTATGGGTCGACGCGGTACGCGGCGGGGCGAGGCGGGCGGTGGGCGGTGGGCGGGTCGGCCTGGGTCAGGGCACGATCAGCACAAAGTCGTGCGTAAGATTGCCTGCGCTGAGGTCTGCAGACCACGCTTGGCTCGCAAACCCGGTGGCGCTGGCGCGCGCGGTGTATCGGCCGGCATCGAGCCCGTCGGTGAACACCAGCGGGCCACTGGCATAGGGGGCGACGCGGGGGACCGCGCGGGGCAGGCTGAGCGTGTAGCTGCCCGTGTCGGAATCGGCAAGGTCAAGGCCTGCCTCAATGACGACGCCGGTTGTGACGCGCTGCAGTGCGCTCACGCGGGCGCCCTCGGGGACCGCGGGGGGCGAGACGGCGTCACTCACGTTCCCTGAGAGCGTGCTGTCGGCGGAGACGCCCAAGGTGATCGCCGGCAGCGTGAGCGTTTGTCCGGCGCTCACCGCGAGCGAGGTGACGATATGCGTGGCGTACACGGCCCGGCTGAAGCTGAGGGCGTAGGGGCCCGCGGGCAGGGGGGACAGGCGATAGTTGCCGTCGGTGCTGAGCGTGGATCGCACGACGACCGGCGTACCGCCGGTGTCGGACGCGGGAATCTGCGCGCTGACCAGCGTAGGCGAGGTGCTTGATGCATCGACGATGCCCGCAATCTGGCCCGCCACGCTGACTACCGTGGCCGAGATGACGGGTTTGAGCAAGTAGCGGCCGCTTGCCCCCGCGCGTACCACTGAGCGGCTGGCATCGAAGTCGAGCACCAGTTCAACCAGATCGTTGCTGCGCACCTCGAACGAGTGAATCAGCTTGAGACCGCTGCTCTGTGCGCTCGGTGTTGCCAGTTCGATTTCGGTCTCGGAGGGGTCTGAGTCCATGACCACGCTGTTGGCGCGGGGGGTGTCTGACAACACCAGACGAATTTGCGAGTAGGTGCCCGCAGGCAAGGTGACTTCGCCGAGTTGGCGCAGGAGACCGTTCTGCAGGTCAAGCAAATTGATACGCCCGGCGGGCGTGACCTCGATCTCCTGCCAGCCCGCGTCAGCGTCGGCTGCGGTGCTGCTCGAATGCAGGCGCAGCCTGAGCGGGGTGATGTAAACCGCCTTGTAGGCGACGCTAGGCGCGTCGGTGAGCGACACGCGCAGGGTGCCGCTGGCGGCGCTACCACCACCGCCGCTGGCGGTGTCGCTACTGCTGTTGCAGGCGGATAGCAGCGCGCAGCTGATGAGCGCGAGCCGACGCAGGGACAGGGAACGCATGATGGTGGTCGCCGTGGGGAACAGGGATGACGACGATTGTGTCGGCCCGCTTCAGGGGGCGGGGACGCTGGAGTACCGGGAGGGCGGTGGTGTCCGACGAATGGCATGAGCGCGTGGCCTCAGGCCTTGCGCGCGAGTGCGCCGTCTGGTTCGCGCAAAACCCCCGGTGGTCCGCCACGAGCGCGAATGCTTCAAGCGGCGCGGCACAACAGGGCGAACGGTCGGAGAACGTGCTCGCAGTGCGACGCTGGACAAGGGCTCGCCGCGATGCGGGCGCTGTGTCTGGTCCGTGGCAGTGAACTTCAGTCCACCGTGGCGCCCGATTCCTTGACAATGCGCGCCCACATGATGAGTTCTTCGCGAACGAGACGCGCGAGTTCTTCAGGGGTGCTGGGTGAGGTTTCAGCGCCTTGCCCGGCCATGCGCTCCTGCAGATCGGGCGAGGCCAGTACGCGCGTGGACTCGGTGAGGAGTTTCTGAATGATGGGCTGAGGTGTGCCGGCCGGCGCGAAGAGGCCGTACCACGAATTGGCGAAGAAACCCGGCAGGCTCTCGTTGAGCGTGGGCAACTCGGGCGCGAGGCGGGTGCGCTTTTCGGTGGCGACGCCAATGACCTGCAGCTTGCCCGATTTCACGAAGGGCATGACGCCGGGAAAACTGCCGAAGGTGATGGGCACCTGACCGCCCACCACGTCGGCTGCGGCGGCGGCCGCACCCCGGTAGGGGATATGCACCAGATGCAGCCCGGCACTGCTGTTGAGCATGACGCCCAGCAGGTGGTTGAGCGTGCCGTTGCCCGCCGAGGCGTAGTCGATTTTCCCGGGACGCTGGCGGGCCAGGTCGATCAGTTCCTTGAGCGTCTTGGCTTGAAAGCCGGGGTGAGCGACCAGCAGGTAGGGTGCGGTGGCGACCGTCATGATGGGCGCGAAATCATTCACCGGATCAAAGCCCGGGTTGCGATAGAGCGCAGGGTTGATGGTTTGCGCGCTTTGCGCGGTGAGCAGCAAGGTGTAGCCGTCCGTGGGGGCGCGGGCCACCTGCGCGGTGCCGACGTTGCCGCCGGCGCCGGTGCGATTTTCAACCACGACCGACTGACCGATTGCGGGACCGAGGCGTTGCGCGAAGGCTCGCGCCACGGTGTCGTTGGCACCGCCTGCGGCCTGCGGGACGACGATGACAATGGGTTTGGCGGGATAGGTGTCCTGGGCGAGCGTGCTGCCTGTGAACGTGCCGGCTGCGAGGGCCCAGGCGATGGCTGCGCAGGTCGACATCATTTTGCGGCGAGGCTGGGGAACTTGATTCATCGCGTGACTCCTGGGGTGGGATCGTGATCCCGGCATGACGGCGCAGGGTGTCTGAGACCTGATTTTGCCTCAGGGTGATGGACCGGCAACAGCTTGACCATGGCATGGGGTGGGCAGTTGCCGATAGCCCGGGCGGGTCGCGCTTGACGCTGGTCGTACCTGGTATTGCCCTGGTATTGCCCTGTGCTTGCCTTGCCGTCGCGTGACGACGTGCCGCACGGCGTGACAGCCGGCGCCCACCCTCTGCCCCGCTTTCCTGTATAGTCCGCCCGCGACTGGGTTTTATGCAGTTGCCACGCACATCAAACTGACCTTCTTCTCTGGCCTTGTCTGGCCACTTCCGTTCTCGATCTTGAGGGCGCGCGACGGTTGGCGTTGATGCCTGTTTCACCGCGCTCGCCCCGGGCCCCATGGGTCCCGGTACGCGTTCGTACTCATCGGGATCATCATGTCTTTCGAATCATTCGGGCTCGACTCAGCCCTGCTTGGCGCTTTGGCCGAAGCGGGTTACACCACGGCAACGCCGGTTCAGCAGCAGGCGATCCCTGCGGCGCTGGCCGGGCACGACCTGCGCGTGTCGTCGCAGACGGGAAGCGGCAAGACGGCGGCATTTCTGCTGCCCTGTCTGCATCAATTTGCCGCACAGACCTCGGCGCAGGCCGCAAAGGGTGCCTCGCCGCTTGACGCGGTGGCACGTGAGGCGGGTTCGCGCAAGCGTGCGCCGGGCGCCCGCACTACGGGGCCGGTCATTCTGGTGCTGACCCCCACGCGTGAACTGGCGCAGCAGGTGATGCGCGCCGCTCGCACCTACGGGGCGCGCCTGCGGGCGCTGCGCGTGGCCTCGATCGTGGGCGGCATGCCCTACGGGCCCCAGTTGCAGGCGCTGCGTGCGGGCTCTGAACTGCTGGTGGCGACACCGGGCCGTTTGTGGGATTTCATCGAGCGTGGCGCAATCGACCTCTCGAGCGTGAAGCACTTCATTCTCGATGAGGCGGATCGCATGCTCGACATGGGCTTCATCGACGACATTCGCAAGATCGCGGCGTTGCTGCGGCCCGAGCGTCAGACGCTGATGTTCAGCGCCACCTTCGGAGGCGCGGTGGGTCGTCTGGCCCAGTCGCTCTTGAAGCCCGACGCACAGGTGATCGCGATCAGCGAGAAGGGGCCCGACCGCGCGGCCATCGAGCAGCGTCTGCATTGGGCGGATGATCTGCGACACAAGGACGCGATGCTCGACCGGATTCTGGCGGATGCCGACATCGATCAGGCGGTGGTGTTCACGCGCACGCAAATCGAGGCCGACGGACTGGCCCGCAGACTGTTCGAGGAAGGGCACTCGGTGGCGAGCCTGCACGGCGGACTGCCGCAGGGCATGCGCAACCGCGTCCTTCAGGGCCTGAGGCAGCGACGCCTGCGGGTGCTGGTGGCCACCGATGTGGCCGCACGTGGCATTGACGTGCCCACCATCACGCACGTGGTGAACTACGGCCTGCCCATGAAGGCGGAAGACTACGTTCACCGCATTGGTCGCACGGGTCGCGCGGGTCGCGCGGGCCTTGCGCTCACGCTGGCCGAGCGTCGCGACATTCCTGCCGTGCACCGGGTGCAGCAGTTGATGTCGCAGGCCATTCCGGTGGCCGAGATGCCCGGACTCGAACCGCGTTTTCGGCCGCGGCCCGAGCAGCCGCGCGCCAAGCGAAGCGGCCCCCCGCATCGCAAGGGCGGTCCGGGTCGATTTGCGTCGTCCCCTGGTAACAACGGCACACGCGGTCGCCCGCGTGCCGTGGGACGCTGAGGCCTGCCTCGCAGCATGACGGCTCTGGATCATCATGCCGGGGACGGAGCGATCCCAGGTTGCTGAGCTGCAGCGGGCGCTGGTGCTGTCTGCGCCTTGCTCGCTGCTGATTGGCTGGGCGCTGAGCGTATTCGGGCTGATCAGTCCGATCTGGGTGTGGATGCTGCTGGCGGTGGCGCTGCTGGCCTACCCCTCGGTGCTTGCGCTGGAGTTGCTGCTGCACGCATGGGTGGGGCGTGCCGACAGCGTGGCGCCGGCGCGTGCGTCGGCGCTGATCCGCGCCTGGTGGCTCGAGCTTAGGGCGGGCTACCGGGTGTTTGCCTGGCAGCAGCCCTTTCGATGGCGTGAACTGCCCGACGACGAGCCGGACGTGTCCGCGCACGGTGCCCGTCGCGCCGTGGTCTTCGTTCATGGATTCGCCTGCAATCGCGGTTTCTGGCTGGACTGGATGCGCGAGCTGCGCGAGGCCGGGCACCCCTATGTGACCGTCAACCTCGAACCCATGCTGGGCAGTCTCGATGCGTACGGGGCGCTGATTGAGGCGGCGGTGAATCGGGCCGAGTCGTTTGGCCGTCCCCCTCTCATCGTGTGCCACAGCATGGGCGGCATGGCTGCACGCGCCTGGTTCGCGGCAAGCCCGGCAAGCCGGCAGCGGTGCGCCCACATCGTGACCATTGCGTCGCCGCACCGGGGAACTTGGCTGGCGCGCTTTGGCCACTCGATCAATGCCAGACAGATGCGCTGCGATTCGGCCTGGCTACGGGATCTGGCGCAGCGCGAGCGCGAGTGTTGGCCGCAAGGGGGCGGTGAACACTTCACGTGCTGGTATTCGAACGCCGACAACGTGGTGTTTCCGGCCAGTCTGGCGCTGCTGCCTGGGGCCGACCACCGTTTCGTCGAGGGTATGCCGCACGTGGCGCTGGCCATGCACCCGGCGGTCAGGGCGGATGTGCGCGAACGCCTGCGGGCGCTCGATCGCGCCTGACGGGAGCGGTCAGCGAAGTCTGACCGGTTCGAGCGAGATGGAGTCCCTGGCATTGCCCAGCATGAGTTGCCCGTCCTGGATGGTGGCCTGCAGTTGCATGCTGCGCTCGGCAAGACTGGCCATGGCCTGCGTGGCTTCGTGAGGCAGGCGCCAGACCTCAAGACGATCGAGTCGCGACAGGCGTGACTCGATGCCGTTCCACCAGATGGGGGTAGCCGCCGAGAAGGCATAGACCCGAACGCGGTCGGCTTTGCTGCAGGCCCGGGTGAGTGGCTTGTCTTCGGGTTGACCGACTTCGATCCACAGACGTTTGCGGCCGACGAAGTCGGTGAGGCCGATGTCGGGATCGTCTGGGTCGGAGAGCCCGGCGCCAAAGGCAATGGTGGCGTCGCCGCCGCACAGGCTCTGTACTTCGTGCGCATTGAGGGCGAGTGCGACCAGCCGGACCATCATGCGCTCGTTGGTCTCGCTGGGGTGACGGGCCAGCGTGAGGGCATGGTCGGCGTAGTAGCCGTGGTCAATGTCGGCGATCTGCAGGTTCGCCTTGTAGATGGTGGATTTCAGTGCCACGCCTGCGCTCCGTCGGGTTGGGCGCTGCCTTGCACGAGCCGGCGCTGTTCACTCATACCGCTTGCCCAGTTCGAGCAGCTCGGGCGTGCCGATCAGCGCGTTGAGCTGGTCGAAGTCGAGCATCTGCTCGCGCATGGGGTTGGTGCTGCGATGGGTATGCAGGCTGGCAAAGTAGCGCTGCAGGGCGAAGGTGAGGGCGCGGGTGGTGCCGCCGGGGAAAATGACGATGCGAAAGCCGAGCCGGCCCAGTTCGTCTGAGGAGCGGATGGGCGTCTTGCCGCCTTCGACCATATTGGCCAACAGGGGAATGCGGCCGGCAAAGAGCTCGCAGGCCTGCTTCATCTGCTCGTCGGTGCGCAGGGCTTCGATGAACAGCGCATCGACCCCGCATTGCAGATAGGCCTCGGCGCGCGCCATGGCAGCGTCGAAGCCCTCGATGGCGAGTGAATCGGTTCGCGCCAGAATGAGGGTGTCGGCCGAGTGTCGCGCATCGAGCGCGGCGCTGAGCTTGCCGCACATTTCGGTGGCAGGGATGACGGTTTTTCCATCGAGATGGCCGCAACGCTTCGGAAAAGACTGATCTTCAAGCTGGATCATCGAGGCGCCCGCGCGCTCGAAGGCGCGCACCGTGCGCATGGTGTTGAGGGCATTGCCGAACCCGTTGTCGGCGTCGACGATGACCGGTACCTCGACGCGCTCGGTGATGCGGGCGAGCGTGTCGGCCACTTCGGTGGCCGTGGTGAGCCCGACGTCGGAGCGGCCCAGACGGTTGTAGGCAATGGACGCCCCCGACAGGTAGATGGCCTCAAAGCCTGCATTGACCGCGAGCAGGGCGGTCATGGCGTCGTGAACACCGGGTGCGAGCAGGGCTTCAGGCTGAGCGAGTCGGGTCTTGAGGGACGCGGGTGTGGCGAGGCTCATGGGTCGGGGCTCCGGAGTGATGGGCGGATTGTCCCACGCCGGCGGGCGACACCCCCTCGGGTATGATCACGGCCGTTGCTTCTGATCCTTCCCTGCGTGCTCAGCCGCCATGATCGATCCCGAATCCTACGTTGCGCCGGCCTACCGATCGATCGGTGAGTCACTGGTGCGTGAACTGGCCCGGCTGATGGTGGATCCGGCCATGATCGCGCTGGCGGGCGGTTACCCGGGGCCTGAGCTGTTTGATCGCGAGGGGCTGCGCGAGGCCAGCGATCAGGCGCTGCGCGAGGCGCCCACCGCCTGCCTGCAGTACGGTCCCACCGATGGCATGCTGCCGCTTCGCGAGGCGATTGCCGGCTGGATGCACGATTGCGGCACACCCTGTAGCGCCGATGATCTGCTGGTGACGGCGGGTTCGCAGCAGGGCTTTGACCTGCTGGTGCGGACTCTGCTGCGCCCGGGCGATGCGGCGCTGGTTGAGCGGCCCACTTACACCGGGCCCTTGCGCGTGCTCAAGGTGGCCGGGGTTCAGACGCTCACCGTGGGGGTGGACGCGCAGGGGCTCGATGTCGACGAGCTTGAATCGATCCTGATCGAGGCCCGCCGGGGGAAGCTACCTCGCCCGAAGCTGCTGTATGTCGTGCCCACGTTTGCCAACCCCAGCGGCGCCACGATGCCGCTTGCGCGCCGTCTGAAGCTGCTGCAGTTGGCGGTCGAACATGGCGTGGTCGTCGCCGAGGACGATCCGTATGGCCAGTTGCGCTTCGAGGGCGAGCCCGTGCCCCATCTGGCGGCGCTGGTTGACCAGGTGCCCGGGGCGCGCAACTGGGTGATGCATCTGGGCAGTTTCTCCAAGGTGATCGCGCCCGGGATGCGCACCGCCTGGATCATGGGGCCGGCGCCGCTGCGACGGGCCTGCACGCTGGCCAAGCAGCTCGACGATATTTCCAACCCGGGCTTTACGCAGATGACGGTGCAGCGCTATGTGGCAGCGGGTCGTCTGAACGCGCATCTGCCGGTGATTGTCGAGGCTTACCGGCAGCGCGCGGCCGCCATGCGCGATGCCATCGCCGAGCATCTGGCGGGTCGCTTCGACTGCAATGTGCCGCAGGGCGGCATGTTCATGTGGGGCCAGTTGCGTGGCCCGATTGACGCGCGCGCGTTGCTCAAGCACGCGATCGAGGAGAAAGTGACCTTCGTGCCGGGCGATATCTATTTCGCCGATCAGCCTGATCCGCTCGCCTTGCGCCTGTCGTTTGCCACCCCGTCGCCGCAGCAGATCCGCGAGGGCATTGCGCGAATCGGCCGGGCGCTTGATCGGGCGCAGCGGGGTTGAGCCCGCAGTGCGCGATCCGAAACTGATCCGGCTCGCCGGCGCGCCAGGCCGCAAGCCCGGATAATGCAGGGCACGATGAAGATCTTCCACGGCTGGCGAATGGTGGCAGCGGGGGGCGGCCTGCAGGTCCTGCAGGGCGGCCTCATTCAGCAATCCTTTGGCGCCTATGTGGCGGTGCTGTCGTCCGAGCGGGGCTGGAGCAAGACCTCGCTCGCGGGCGGTGCGGCCCTCATGTCGGTGGAAACCGCGCTGATCGGCCCCCTGCTGGGCTGGCTGGTCGACCGCTTTGGCGAGCGCCGCATCATCCGCCTGGGCATCATCATGTTCGCGCTCGGCCTCATGAGCCTGGGCACGGTGGAGAGCGTGGCCGGCTTCTATGGGGCCATGGCCCTGTGTGCACTGGGCACCAGTTTCTGCGGCTACTTCCCCATCAACGTGGCCATCATTCACTGGTTCGAGCGGCAGCGCGCACGCGCGCTCTCGGCGGTGGGGCTGGGCGTAGCCTTCGGCGGTGTACTGGTGCCCGTCGTGGCGGCCTTCATGCATGCCTTTGGCTGGCGGGCAACGGCTGTGGCGTCGGGGCTGCTGGTGCTGGTGGCGGGGTGGCCGCTGGCTTCGGTATTCAAGGGCCGGCCGCACGAACTGGGCGAGCACGTCGATGGCATTGCACCGCCGGCGGCGGCGCCCCCCGTTGCGGCCTTGCTCGTTACCGACGCCGGGACGGGGCGCAGTGCTGCATCCGGGCAGAACGCAGGGGCGCTGGTGTCGGCGTCTCAAGAGGCCGGCAAGCCGCTCATGGCGCCGCCCCCGGCCGAAGCGTCTGGCTTTACGCTTTTGGAGGCCATGCGTACGCGGGCGTTCTGGCTGCTGTCGGTGGGGCACGGCACGGCGCTATTGGTGGTCACGGCCGTGAATGTTCATGCGATTGCGCACATGAAAGAGGGCCTGGGCTACTCGGTGAATCAGGCCTCGCTGGTGATCATGCTGATGACGGTGTCGCAGATCTCGGGCGTGCTGCTGGGCATCTGGATCGGCGACCGCTTTCAGAAGCGCAAGGTGGTGGCGCTGGCCATGCTGGGCCACTGCATCGGACTGTTGATGCTCACTTACGCCGTCAACACCTCAATGCTGGTGGGCTTTGCCATCCTGCACGGCTCGGCCTGGGGCTTGCGGGGCCCCTTCATGCAGGCCATGCGGGCCGACTACTTCGGACGGCGCTCGATCGGCATGATTCTGGGGGTGTCGGCGATGTTCATCGCGATTGGCCAGGTGGGCGGGCCGATGCTCGCCGGGGCCTTTGCTGACCTCACCGGCAACTACATCGCAGGCTTCACGCTGCTGGCGGTGATCTCGCTGGCGGGGGCGGTGTCCTTCGTTGCGGCAGTGCCGCCTGTCCTGCCGGTGTCGGATCAGGACGCGTCGCGTACGCAGCGAAATCCGATATAGACCACCGCCGTATCACCGGGTTTGCTCTGTCGGTGTTCGGCCCGCATGGGCTGCGCGCCATACCACCACGACCCGCCGCGCGTCAGCCGCTCTGCCTGGCCGTGCCCACCGACGGGTTCGTCCACCCACTCCCACAGATTGCCGCCCATGTCGAAGAGCCCGTTCACGCCGGCCACGGTGTAGCCAGTGCGGGCGTGCCCCGCACCTCGGGAGAGCGCGGCACCGTGCGGCACGGCGCGGCGTGCTGCCTCAGCCCCGCAGTCGGCCAGGCACTGGGCGCCCTGGGTTGATTCGCCGGTGGGATAGGGGTAGGTGCGTCCGCGCGTGAAGGGTGCTACCGGGGCATCGCGCTGCTCGCGGTAAGCCGCCGAGGTCCACTCGGCATCAGTCGGCAGGCGGCCGCCTGCCCAGCGGCAGAAGCCCTGGGCCTCGTCATAGGTGACATGGGCAGCGGGTTCGTCGCCATGGGGCGAGTACTGGGGCCCGTAGGGCGCCGCCCAGGTCCAGCCGGGCTTGCGTGTCCAGCCCGCCTCGAAGACCGATCCGCCGCCGTCGCGTTCGGCTCGGGTAACCAGGCCAACCGTCGCGACGTAGCGCCGGAACTGCGCGATGGTGGTCTCGGTGCGCGCGATGGCAAACCCTTCGAGGCGTACCCAGTCGATTGACGCGATGTTGCCGGGCGCGGCGGCCGCTTGAGCCCAAGCCGTGGCGCTTGAGGCGACCCCGACGAGGCCAGCGAGCAGGCTCAGACCCCGGGTCAGGCTGGATGGTTTCATGAGCGCGGCGACTGCGATTCGAAGGTTACGATGTGATCGGCATCGAAGCGGATGCCGATGCGCTCGCCCACCGGATGATCATGATGGCTGGGCACCAGCGCGAGCAGGGTGGTGCCGCTGGGCAGGCGCAAGGTGTAGAGAAACTGCGCGCCGCGAAAGGCCTTGCGGACAACCTGCGCCTGCACCGGGCTGGCGTCATCGTGGATGACATCATCGGGGCGCAGCAACACGGTGACGTCGCCCGAGCGGTGATCGGCCACGGCGGCGGCGATGGCCTGATCGGTGCGGGCGCGGATCGGCAGCCGCCCGAGTTCGATCTGAATGGTGGAGATGCCGTCGCGATGAGCGATGCGGCCGGGCAGAAAGGTGCCCAGCCCGACGAAATCGGCCACCTCTCGCGTGGCCGGTCGGTGGTAGAGACGGTAGGGCGTGTCCCATTGGGCGATCTGCCCCTGGTCCATCACGCCGACGCTGTCGGCCAGGGCAAAGGCCTCGTACTGGTCGTGGGTGACGAGCAGGGTGGTGGTGCCGGCGCGTTTCAGGATGTCTCGAAGGTCGAGCGCCAATCGCTCGCGTAATTCGGGGTCGAGATTGGAAAACGGCTCATCCAGCAGCAGGACGGCCGGTGCGGGCGCCAGCGCGCGGGCCAGCGCGATGCGCTGCTGCTGACCGCCCGACAGTTCGTGCGGAAAACGATGGTCGAGCCCCTGCAAGCCGACCAGCTCGAGCATGGCCTGGACGCGTGCGAGACGCTCGCGCGGCGGCAGGGCTTTGAGGCCGAAGGCGATATTGCGCTGCACGTCCAGGTGCGGGAACAGCGCATAGTCCTGAAACACGACGCCTGCGCCGCGCGCCTCGGGTTCCACCCAGAGGCCGGGAGCCGTCACGGTGCGGTCGCCAATCTGCACCTGGCCCTGGTCGGGGCGCACGAAGCCGGCGATGGCCCGGAGCGCAGTCGACTTGCCACACCCCGATGCGCCGAGCAGGCAGCCGATCTCGCCCCCTCTCAATCGAAAGCTCAGGCCCGAGAGAACCTGCTGGCGGGTGCCCTCACGGTCGAAGGCGACGGACAGGCCCTCGACATTGAGCGCAAGGCCTCGGTCCGGCCCGATCGGCAGGAGGCCGGGGTCGGTCGGCGCAGCGGCCGACGGGGAGGGCGTGATCATTTGCGAATGCATATAATTCTCGTTTGGCGATTCTAACGGGAATTCCGGACGTGGCGGGCAAGGACAGGCGGGGAGGGGCCAGGGGCGCCGGGCTGGATCCCCTGCATGGGGGCACGTTTGCCATCGCGCTGTGTCTGGCGGCGCCCACACTCGCCTTGCTCTGGCTGGCGCTGTCAGGGCTGATGACGGGCGCCGGCGTGGACGCGCTGATGCACCTGTTGCAGACCGTACTGCCGCGCTATGCGGGGATGACGGCGCTCATGGCCGCTGCGGTGCTGGTCATCGTGGTCTGTTTCGGGGTGGGATCGGCCTGGTTGATTGCGGCCTGCGAGTTTCCAGGGCGGCGCGTGATGGCCTGGCTGCTGGTGCTGCCCCTGTCGATGCCGGCTTTCGTGATGGGCTACGCCTACACCGACTTCCTGTCGGCCTCGGGGCCGATGCAGACGGCGCTGCGCGACTTCACCGGCTGGCAGATCGGCCAGTACTGGTTCCCCGAGGTGCACGCCTGGCCGTCGGCGGCCATGTGCCTGGGGCTGGCGCTCTACCCTTATGTGTATCTGCTGGCGCGTACCGCGTTTGCCGAGCGCAGCGCCTCGCTGATCGAGGCGGCGCGCTCCCTGGGGCTGCGTCCGTGGCAGGTGTGGTGGCGCGTCACCTGGCCCGTGGCGCGGCCCGCCGTGGCGGCGGGGGCGGTGCTGGCCACGATGGAGACGGTGGCCGACTTCGGCACCGTGAGCTATTTCGCAGTCGATACCTTCACGGCCGGGATTTTTCGGGCGTGGCAGTCGCTGGGTGATCGCGCGGGTGCGGCCCAGCTTGCGCTGGTGCTGCTCACGGTGGTGATGACCCTGGTCTGGTTCGAGCGACGTCAACGTGGGCGCATGCGCTTTCATGCCCGCGCCTCGCGCCCTGCCGCGCGCATTCCCCTCCGGGGTGCCCTTCGCTGGTGGGCGCTGCTCGCTTGCGCCGTACCGGGTGTGCTCGGTTTCGTGGTGCCTGCGCTGCTGCTGATTCGCAGCGCCCTGGGCGGCGACGCGCTGATTGACGGGCGGGTGGGGTCCTGGCTGCTCAATACGGCGCTGCTGGGCGCCGGCGGGGCGGTGCTGGTGGTGCCGCTGGCGCTGCTGGGCGCCTACGCGGGCCGGTTGTCCAATGGCCGCGCGATGCGATGGGTGCTGGGCCTGGCCAACACCGGGTATGCCATTCCCGGGCTGGTGCTGGGGGTGGGGTTACTCGCGCTGCTGGGGGGGGTGGCGAGAGGGCTGGAGCAGGTGGGGCTTGCTTTGGGCATCGAGATTTCGCTGGCCGGCGCCGGCATTCTGGCCGTGCTGTATGCCTACACGGTGCGGTTTTTTCCGGTTGGGTTTCAGGGCATCGATGCGGGGCTGCGCCGCATCAGCCCGTCGATGGACCAGAGCGCGCGAAGCCTGGGGCGCACGGCCTTCGGGGTGTTGCGTGAGGTGCATTGGCCGCTGATGCGCCGGACCCTGGGCGTGGCGGCACTGCTCGTGTTTGTCGACTGCGTGAAGGAGTTGCCCGCCACGCTGGTGCTCAGGCCCTTTGACTTCGACACACTCGCGGTGGTGTCCTATCACTTTGCCGCCGACGAGCGACTCGCCGAGGCGTCGCTGCCGGCGCTGCTGATCGTCGTGGTCGGAATCGTGCCGGTCATCTGGTTGTCGCGAATCACGCTGGCCGAGCCGGGCCGATCGCGCTGAGCGCCCGGTTTCGTCCGACGCGATTCTTGTGTAGAATCCGCCGCTCTGTTCGGACAGAGGTCCGGGCTCTGGAACCACCGCAGCGCGCCGAATGTCAAAGCGGCGATGGAGTTCCTGCAGCACGGGTCGAGCGGTCTGACGATACAGGCGCGTAGCTCAGCTGGTTAGAGCACCACCTTGACATGGTGGGGGTCGTTGGTTCGAGTCCAATCGCGCCTACCA
>CAIVPX010000005.1 GCA_903907905.1 uncultured bacterium
CATGAGCGAATGAGCTTTCGCAAGGGCGAACCCCAGGAGACCAACCTCGATCGCTACCGGATCCTTCGCGCCAACGAAACCCCGCTGGTCGAGGTCAAGGTGCTCATCACCGACAACCACCCCGGTGGCATCGGCGAGGTTGGCCTGCCGCCGATCGCGCCGGCGATCGCCAACGCCATGGCCAGCCTTGGCTCGGCACGGCAGCGATCGCTGCCCTTCTCTCGGGCCTGATCGCACTCCGGGAAAACCCGGTGCCCCGCCTTCGCGGTGGCACCGGGCGGGCCCAGAGGCCAAGCGAGCACATCGATGCAAGAAAGGGCGCGGGGACGGACGGCGTGATGACCACCAGCGCTTGCGCAGCAAGCCCCAGGCACTGTTTTACGGCGTCGCGCCCCGCTAGCCCCCGCCCGAGGGTGTTCCTCAGGACTGCGTAGTGCCACAATGGCGGGCTGGATCGGTCTGCCGCCCAAGAGCAGGAGCCGACCGCAGAATGCCAACCCAGGGGAGACACCACTCATGAAAAAATCCTTGCTCGGCCTGTTGATCGCCGGCGCCACGCTCGCAGTCGGCCACGCCCAGGCCCAGATCAACCTGCGCTTTGCCGACACGCTGTCGGCCACCGACACCCACAATGTCGCCGCCCATCACATGTCGGACCTGCTCAAGGCCAAGACCGGCGGCAAGATCACGATGACCGTGCACCCGGCCGGTGAACTGGGCAACGACGGCGCCATCCTCGAGGGCGTGCGCCTGGGCACCATCGACATCGCGCTCACCGGCAACCCGTTCTTCACGCAGTTCGCACCCCGGCTCAACGTGATGGACCTGCCCTTTCTGTTTCGTGATCTCGCCCACGCGCACAAGGTGGTTGACAGCAAGATCGGCACCGAATTGCTCGCCGACCTGGAGAAGAACCGTATCAAGGGGCTCGCCTTCTGGGAGATCGGCTTTCGCCACATCACCAATTCCAAGAAAACCATCCTCACGCCCGACGATCTCAAGGGTCTGAAGATCCGTACCACCCCCAACCGCGCCCACATCGAGGCCTTCAAGATCTGGGGGGCCAACCCCACGCCGATGGCCTTCACCGAGTTGTACCTGGCGCTCAAGACTGGCGCCGTGGACGCGCAGGAAAACCCCATCAACAACATCTACGCCAACCGGATGTTCGAGGTGCAGAAGTTCGTCTCGCTCACGGCCCACGCCTATACCGCGTCCATCGTGGCCATGAACCTGTCGCGCTTCAACAGTCTCTCACCCGAGCACAAAAAAGCCGTGCTCGAGTCGGCCCTCGAGGCCGCCCGCTACCAGCGGGACCTCAACAAGCGGGAAGAGGGTGAAAACCTCGGAAAGATCCGCGCGGCGGGTCTGCAGATCACCGAAAAAGTTGACTCGGCGGCCTTCCGCCAGGCCGCTTACGAGCAGGTGACCAAGAGCTACACCGACGCCCACGGCGTTGACATCGTCAACCGCATTCTGGCGACCAGGTAAGCGCGACCAAGCCCCGCCCCCTGCGCGCGGGCGGGGCGCTCTCCGGATCTCACACCATGCACGAACCCGAAACAGGCAGCGCACGGCCCCGGTCGCTGTCAGCGCGCCTGGCCGCCCTCCCTGATGCCCTGGCCGCGGGCTTGCTGGCCGTGGTCACCGTGCTCGTCACGGCCCAGGTGGTCGTGCGATACGGCACGAGCGGCTCGCTCGTCTGGAGCGAAGAACTCACACGCCTGCTGTTTGTCTGGATGGTGCTCATTGCAGCCGTCACCGCGCCCCGAATGCAGGTCGACTTCGTCGTCGAACTGATGCCCGCCAGGGGCCAGGCCGTGCTGCGCCTGCTGTCGGAATTGCTGGTGATCGCCATCACCTGCGTGCTGATCTACGGTGCGTGGGGCATGATGGAACTGACCGAGTTCGATACCTACATCGCCTTGGGCATCTCGGTACGCTGGCTCTACCTTTCCATGTTTCTTGCCGCGTGCGCATGGCTGCTGCGCTCAGGCGCACTCGCGATTGGTCAAATCAGGATGCTGCTCAAATGACCCTGCTCGTTCTGGTCGGTGGCCTGGTGCTGCTCAGCCTGCTCGGCGTTCCGCTGGCCTTTGCCATTCTGGGTGCCTGTCTGGCCACGCTGCTCATTTTCCGGCCGCACCTGCCGCTCGAGATCGTCGCGCAGTATGTGGTCAACGGCATCGACAATTTTCCGCTCATCGCCATCGCCCTCTTTCTGTTCGCGGGCGAACTCATGAACGCCGGCGGCATCACCCGCCGCATCGTGGATTTTTCCGCCACGCTGGTGGGCCATATCCGTGGCGGCCTGGGGCATGTCACGGTCCTGGCCAGCATGATCATTTCGGGTATCTCAGGCTCGGCGGTCGCCGACGCGGCCGCCACCGGTTCGGTCATGGTGCCGGCGATGAAGCGTGCAGGCTTTCCTCCGGCTTTTTCGGCCGCGCTGTGCGAGACGGCTGCCGTCATGGGCCCGATCATTCCGCCATCGATCCCCATGGTCATCTACGCCATTCTGGTAGAAGCCTCGGTGGGCAAGATGTTTGTCGGCGGCATCATCCCCGGCATCCTGATGGGCGTGTTGCTGATGGTCATGGTCTGGATCATCAGCCGGCGCCGCGGTTACGAAAAAGGCAGCTGGGGCGGCTTCACTCTCATTCTGGCGACCTTTCTCTCGGCCATCGCCGCACTCGCCACGCCGGTCATCATCCTGGGCGGCATCCTGGGTGGCATCTTCACCGTCACCGAGGCAGGTGCCATCGCCTGCGTCTACTGCGGATTGGTGGCGGTATTCGTCTACCGGCAACTCACCTGGGCCGAGTTCGTCCGAGCCCTTGTCACCGCCGCCCAGGGCACCGCATCGGTCATGATCATCGTCGGTGCCTCGGGACTGATGGGCTGGCTGATCGCGGACCTGCAGATCAACAAGCAGGCGGCAGCGCTGCTCCTCGGTCTGACCTCGAGCGACTGGGTTTTCCTCACCGTGGTAAACATTTTCTTTCTGATCGTGGGCATGTTCATGGACCCGCTCGCGGCGCTGATCGTGTTCGTGCCCATCCTGATGCCGGCGGTGATCGCGCTCGCGATCGACCCCGTTCACTTCGGGATCGTCATCGTGATCAACCTCATGATCGGGCTGTGCACCCCGCCGGTGGGCTATCTGATCTACCTGATGGCCAACGTCGCGGGCGAACCGCCTCAGGCCGTCATCCGGGAATCCCTTCCCTTTCTCGGCGTGCTGCTGCTGGTGCTGCTGCTGGTCACCTACATCCCGTCGCTCACACTGACGCTGCCCCGGCTCATTCTGGGCTAGGCGTCGACGCACCAACACCGATCGAGGCCAGACTCAGGTCTGGCCCAACCCGCCTGGGTTGCGACCTTTGAACGGCGCGTAGAACGCGCGGATACGCCCCATGTCGGACTCGATGTCGCCTGAAGGGTGAAACAAGGTGGCGACGCTGGCCTGCCTGCAACCGTGATCCATGTAGGCCATCACGATGGGCACGCCCGCACCGTGCGCGATGTAGTAAAAACCGGTCTTCCACTCCCGCACCTTGCTGCGGGTGCCCTCAGGCGGCACCACCAGAAAGAACGATTCTTCCTGCGCCTGAAAACACGCGATGGCGGCATCGACCAGATTGTTGGAACGACTGCGATCCACCGGCACCCCCCCGAGCCAGCGCATCACACCGCCAAACGGAAAGCGGAACAACTGAACCTTGCCCAGCCAGTGAACGGGCCGACGAATGGCAAAGGCCACCATCAGCATGTAAGGCAGATCCCAGTTGCTGGTGTGCGGCGCGCCAATGACCACGGCCTTCTGCAGGTCCGGGGGGAAGTCACCTTCGAGCCGCCAACCCAGCCCGCGCAACAGGCCCGCCGACACCTGGCGCAGCGCTGCGCTGAGCAGGGGCGTGTTGAACACGGTGCGCGACGCCGGACGAAAAAAACGACTCATGGTGGCAGGCTTGACGGTTTGAAAGGGGCCCGCCACGAGCGCGCGCCCGGACGGTTCGGGAAGGCTCACACCATAGCAGGATCAAGGCTCAAAGCGCCTCCCGCTCCCCGCATCTGACGAAACGCCTCATCGAGCCTGCGAAATTCGAGCTCGCATCGCCGCGCCATCTCGCCAAGCTCCGAGCGGCCCTGTCCCGATTTCAGCGCGTCCTCGAAGGCTCCCGTGCGCTCAGCCAGCGCCTCGGCGCCAACCATCGACGCCGCCCCTTTCAGCGCATGCGCGAGGTCGGCTGCCGCCGCAAGATCGCCCCGCTCGACCAGGTCGAGAGACCGGGCGAACTCCGCGCCCTTGGTGCTCAAGAAGCGCTCGAGATAGAACACATAGCGCCGCAGGCTCTCGGAGGACGCCCGCCAGGAGGGGTCGATCACCAGACCGGCGAGCGGGTGCAGCGTCTGCCCGGCCTGGGCAATGTCCGGTCTGACCGGGCCAGCTCCCTGACCCCCTGCGGCCGGAATCCATCGGCTCAGGACCGACGCCAGCATGGCGGGCGTGACAGGCTTGGCCAGATGCGCATTCATGCCCGCTTCGAGGCAGCGCTGCCGGTCTTCGGCAAACACATTGGCCGTAAGAGCGATGATGGGGATCTCACCGCCCCCGGGCAGACCGCGAATCGCGCGCGCCGCAGCCAGACCGTCCATGCCAGGCATCTGAAGGTCCATCAGCACGAGATCATGGGTGCCGTCACGCGCACGCTCGAGCGCCCCGGCACCGTCCCGGACCGCATCGACCTCACAGCCCAGGGCGGTCAGCATTTCAACCAGGATTTCGCGACTGAGAATGTGATCCTCGGCGACCAGGATTCGCTTGCCACTCAGGTCAGGAACGCCGGTCGTGTCGATCGAAATGCTGACGGGATCGAATTCGGCAGGCCCGCTCGCCAGGCTCAGATCGAGCTCGAACCAGAATCGGCTGCCCGCTCCGACCTGACTTTGCAGCTGAATTCGTCCGCCCATCAGACCCACCAGACGCTGGCTGATTGCGAGCCCCAAACCCGTACCGCCATGGCGCCGGGTGGTGGACGCGTCCACTTGCGTGAAAGGCTCGAAGAGCGCCGCCTGATCCAGGGGCCCGATCCCGCACCCCGTATCCGTAACACTGAAGCGAAGACGGTACTCACTGCCTCGCGCCGACAGTAACTCAACATCCAGCAGTACGCTGCCCGAGGCCGTGAACTTCACTGCGTTGCTGACGAGATTGATCAGCACCTGCGACAGGCGCAAGGCATCGCCCTGCACGGCGAGCAACTGCAATGGTGGTGAAATTCGCGACGCGAGATGGAGACCGGTGGCCTTTGCCTGCGCCCCGAACAAACGCACCACCCGCTCGACCAGCTCCTCGATGCCAAACTCGCTGCAGTCAACGATCAGCTCACCAGCCTCGATCTTCGAAAAATCGAGGATGTCGTTGATGATGGCCAGCAGATGCTCCGAGGTATCGCACAGCTGATCCAGCTTTCGGCGTTGTCCTGGATCATGAATATCGGCTCGCAGCAGATGCCCCAGTCCGATGATGGCACTGAGCGGGGTGCGAATCTCGTGGCTCATGTTGGCGACAAAGGCGCTCTTGGTGTGACTCGCCCGCTCGGCTTCCTGCCGGGCCGCCGTCAGCCTCGACTCGAGCTCGCGCTGTGCAGAAATATCCACCAGCACGGCCCGCGCCGTCTCACCCTGGGGGTCGGCTTGAACGTCGACCCGCAGGTGCACCGATTTCCCGCCCTCGCCCCAGGCGCGCAGCGTCAGTTCCGCGCTCTGCATGACCCTTTTCGAGAAGGTACGACCGAGCAGCTCGATAAACGCCTGGGACAAGCTGGGTTCGAGGTAATCGATCAACGAACGACCCCTCAGCGACTCACGGTCGGCCCGCAGCAGGTTTGCACCGGCGGCATTGATTTCGCCGATTCGCCCTGAGGCATCGAAGTGGATGTACCCCACGGGTGCAAGCTCGAACAGATCCCGATAGTGCCGAAACGCACTCTCCATCTGCGCGCGGGTCTGCGCCAGTTCTTCATTCTGGGACTCGAGCTCGATCTGGTGCACGTGCAACTCATGCAGCAGCCGGCGGGTAGCCTCGTGCGCGGGCTCGGAATCGGCGATGTTTTCAGCTGATCGGGGCAAGGACGAAGGGTTCTGATCGTTCAAGGTTTGGGGGTCTTCATGGCTCGCAACTCGTCCTCGAGAAGCTTGATGTCACTGATATCGACAAACGTGGTGACCACACCGTCGATGACGTTGTCCTGCGTGCGATACGGCATGATCCTCACCCGGTACCAGCGGCCGTCCCGGGTCGACACCTGCTGCTCGATCGAGCGCAAGGTGCGCAGCACCTCGCTCGCGTCGTCGAGCAGTTGCGGGTAGTCGAGCACGGTCACGATATCGGACAAGGGTCGGCCGATATCGCTGGGGATCAGCTTGAACAAACGGGTGGCCAGGGGTGTAAACCGTCTGAGCGCCATCTCGTTGTCGAGAAACACCGTTGCGATCTCGGTGCTGTTGAGCAGGTTACTCATATCGTTGCGCTCCCAGGTGAGATCCGCGACCCGGGCCTGCAATTCGGCGTTGACCGTCTGCAGTTCTTCGTTGAGCGACTGCATCTCCTCTTTGGAAGTGGTCAGCTCTTCATTGGCCGACTGCAACTCTTCGTTGATCGACTGAAGTTCTTCGTTGGACGACTTCAGTTCCTCGACCGAACGCTGCGACTCCTCGCGATTGGTGCGCAAGGCCTCCCGTGTCTGATGCAGTTCCTGAGCGAGCGAATCCTGAGCGAGGGATACCGCGGACTTGCGCGCGCGCGGACCCACTGCCACGGTGGCCACGTCGTGAAAGACCACCAACACCTTGCCACGTAGCGCGTCGGGCTGATCGAGCCCCTGCAGGGTGACGTTGACGACCTGGCTTGCGCCGTTGGCGCCCACGCGCACACCGTTGAGCTGAATGGGCTGGACCTCTCCCATCGCCTTTCGGATGAGGCCCGCAATGGCCTCACGCAAGCCCTCGCGCGCCATCGCGTGAATGTTGACATTGACCTTGCCCGCCGCGGGCTCGAGGTACTTACCGGTGCGACCGCTGAAGCAAAGGATGTCGCCTTCCGCATTGACCAGCACGGCCGCCGGCGCGTAGTGCTGCTGAATGAACTGATCGACGAGTTGCTCGAGGCTGTCTTTGCGTTCGACGCGCATGGGCACTCCGCTGGCGGTGGCGTTGGCGGCACTCAGATCGGGGGGGAGTCGCGATGGAAATCTCAGCCCCGGCAAGGGCTCGGCATGATCGATCCGACGAAAGATCCGGCGCTTGATGTCGTCTGGCGAGAACAGTCGGGCGTGCCCGCCCACCGTTTCCGCGCTGCCCAGCATGAGTATGCCGCCGCGATTGAGGGCGTAATGAAACACGGGCAGCAGTCGCTTCTGCAGTTCGGGCCTGAAGTAGATCAGAAGGTTGCGGCACGACAGGATATCGATCCGGGTGAAGGGCGGGTCGCTGATGACGTTCTGCACGGCAAACACCAGCATGTCCCGGATTTCCTTGGACACACGATACCCGTCAGGCTCGGCAACGAAATATTTCGACAGCCTGTCGACGCTGACATCGGCCTCGATGTTCTTCGGAAAAACGCCTTTGCGCGCCCGGTCGATGGCATCGGCGTCGAGATCGGTGGCATAGATCTGCAGTGAGTAGTGGCCCGACGGATCGGTAGCGGCGAGGGCCTCCCGAAACACGATCGCAAGCGAATAGGCCTCTTCGCCACTGGAGCAGGCAGGCACCCAGGCCCGTACACGCGCGCCGCCTGGGTGTGCCGCAAGCCACTCCGGCAGGATCCGCTGGCGCAAGGTGTCCCACAGTTCGGCATCACGAAAGAAGCGGGTCACACCGATCAACAACTCCTTGCACAACAAATCGAGCTCGGCAGGGTTGTGCCTGAGATAGGACACGTAGTCGGCCAGGCTCGACAGGTGATGCAAGGCCAGACGCCGCTCGAGCCGGCGGTGCAGCGTGCTCGACTTGTAGAGCGAAAAATCATTGCCACAGCGCTCGCGCAGCAACAGCAGGACGCTCTCGAGCGAATCATCGGCGGGTTCGCTGAACGGCCAGTCGCCCGGCGCATGAGGCGACAGCCGGCGCTGATAGCTCAGGATGCGAGCCGGCATCTCGGCCGCCGGCACCACGATATCGGCCAGGCCCGCTGCGATGACGCTCCGGGGCATGCTGTCGGACTGGGCGGTATCGGGTTGCTGGACCACCACCAGGCCGAAGCGTTCCTTGATCGCCCTGAGACCCAGCACGCCGTCCGAGCCCATTCCCGAGAGAATCACCCCGATCGCGCCCGCCTGCCGGTCCTCGGCGAGGCTGCGCAGGAACACATCGACGGGCAGGCGCTGTCCGCGCGCCGAGGCGGGCTCGGACAGGTGCAGGACACCGTCGCGCACCGACAGGTCCTTGCCCGGCGCGATCACATGCACCCGGTTGACAAGGGCAGGCATCGACTCGAGCACCTCGACCACGGGCATCGACGTGGACCGCTGCAGCAGATGAGGCAGGCTGCTCGCCCGCGAAGGATCGAGATGCTGGACCACGACGAAGGCCAGGCCGGAATCAGCCGGCACATGGCTGAAAAACTCGTCCAGCGCTTTCAGACCGCCCGCTGAGCAACCGATCCCGACGATCGGAACGCTCGCCCCCGTCGGGGGAAATTCGCCTGGGGCGGCGACATCAGCCCCCGGCTCGGGAGTGGTCATGGAGTTCAGCCTTGTCTGGGATCGCCCGCAAGCAGAGGCGACAGGGCCCGTCCGCAGACGCTGACCGACCCAGCCCGCATGATACTGCCGAAGCCGTGCACGCCCCGGTGCGCGCGCCCGGGTGGGCGATGCATCGGAACCTGAGCCCTACTGAACCGACACCTTCGCCTGGGTGACGATGCGGCGAAACTTGTCGATATCGCGACCGATCAGGGCGCGGAACTGCTCGGGGCTGCCGCTCTCGGGCTCGGCGCCCTCGTCGGCCAGCCTGACCTTGAAATCGGGTGACTGCACAGGCCGGGCGATGTCGGCGTTAAGTCGAGCGGATCGATCTGCCCAAGCAGGGCATCCGCGGCAACTCGCACATGCTGATGAAGTAACACCTCAAGCCCGAGAGGCGCGCTACGACGCGATGCGGGCCTCGGCCCTCATCGCCAGATCGTGATCCCCAGTTCCAGCGCGCGATTGGCGGGCTCATACACCACCCCGTACCCGGGTGCGAGCGCGAGATTTGAGTCGGCGTAGGCCTTGAACCCCATTCGCAAGCTGGCATCCACGCCCGCGAAGCGCCACGGCGCCTCCAGTTCGACCAGGGCGCCCCGGTTTTGCCGATTGAGCACATCGCCATAGCTTGCGCTGACCTGTGAAAAATAGGACGACTGCCGGCCCGTGAGCAACACGCCCGCACGCAGCCGCCAGGGCGCCGCGCGCTCCTCTCGCGCCACCAGCCATTGGGCGCCGAGCCACAGGGATTGATTGAGCCGCTCGTAACCGGTTAGCCCTTTGCTGGTCTGTCCCCGCAGGTCGGTCCAGTCGGTAGTGAGCGACAGCCCGACCCGGGGGAGCAGGCCCGTACGCGCGGGCCCCACGAGCAGATGCCATACGCTGGCGACCCGATTGACGCCGTCAAGGGTGCCGCTCGACGCGCTCGTGTAGCGATCGATACCCACCGCCACCTCCGCCTCAAGTGAGACCGGCCAGTCGCCAACCTGGAGCGGCGCGGCCGCCCGCAGGCCGAGCATCGGACCGGTCAGACGCATATCGGGTTCGCGGTAGGTGTGGAGTCCCAGGCTCATGCCCCAGCGAATGGGCCCCGCCAGACCCAAAGCGCCCGCCGCTTGTGACGGCCCAGGCTCATCCTTGCCGGTGTTCGCCTGCGAACCGGGCGACGGCTGAGCCAGGGCGGCGGGTAGCGGCGCAGCGGTCTGCGCAAAACCGGCCCCGGAGACAGACAGCAGGGCGAACGCCACCAAGCGCAGACCCGACACCATGCCAGCAATCATGTTCACGGCAGAGCCTCGAAAACTTTTCCTCGCATCACGCGCCCCCTTTCCCGACCCACCACGGCCGCATCGTTCACCGCCTTGTGATTGAGCCCCGATTCTACCCATCCGCTTCGCTGTGCACCCGCGCCGGATCAAGCTTGGCCGGACTTCCGTTCATGGGACATTTCCCGCTTTTCGATATGGGTTACAAGCCCTTCGTGGATGCCGCGCCGATCGAGGGTGCCCGGGCAGGCGACTGACAGGCGGGTATCATCCGGGGCCGGCCCGCCCCCACCCATCCATCGATGAACGACGACCGCGTCCACGCTCATATCCGGAGTTTCTCCGGACGTCGAGGCCATTTCACCTCGGGTCAGCGCAGCGCCTACGAAAGCCTGCTGCCCCGATACGGCCTGCCCTTTACAAACCAGCCGCTCGACCCCGAGGTCGTTTTCGGACGGCGGGCGCGTCTGGTGCTCGAAATCGGCTTCGGCATGGGCGAAACCACGACACGCATCGCCCGGGAGCACCCCGATGTCGACTACCTCGGTGTCGAGGTCTACCCTGCCGGCGTGGGGTCCTTGCTGCGTCAGATCGAAGAGCACGATCTGACCAACGTGCGAATCATTCAGCATGACGCAATCGAGGTACTGCGTGACATGATCGCCCCGGCCAGTCTCGACCGGGTTCATGTCTTCTTTCCCGACCCATGGCCCAAGGCGCGTCACCACAAGCGCCGACTCATCCGACCGGAAGTCGTCGGTCTGATTGCAAGCCGCCTGGCGCCTGGAGGCGCCCTGCACTGTGCGACCGACTGGGCGCACTACGCGCTTCAGATGCTGGCGGTGCTGGCGGCCGAGCCCTCCCTTGAGAACATGGCGGGCGAAGTCAGCGTATCCGATAACATCGACCAGGCCCGCGGTTTTTCGCCCCGCCCCGACGCCCGCCCGCTCACCAAGTTCGAACGCCGAGGCATCGGCCTCGGCCACGGCGTCTGGGACCTGCTCTTTGTACGTCGACCGGACGGCGCATGATGTACCCAGCGAGCCCTCACGCCCCGCACGCCATCGGCGAAGGGCTGAGCATCGCCAACCTCATCGGGTCCATCGGCGCGCGCTTCGGTGCGGCCAGTCCGCTCGCGCCATTGGCTTGCGAGCCGGCCACCCATGCCTTGCACCAGAGTCGATGCGTCGTGCTGTTGCTGATGGATGGCGTGGGTTGCGCGCAGCTCGAGCGCTTGCCCGCCGGTGCCGCACTCCGGACCTCGCGCCTGACCGACCTGAGCTCGGTATTTCCCTCAAGTACGGCGCCCGCGATCACAACGCTGGCCAGCGGCCTGCCACCGTCTCAGCACGCGATCACGGGCTGGTACACCTGGTCGCCTGAACATCAAGCGGTGGCTCGGCCCTTGCCCATGGACCTGAGAGGCGACCACGCGCACGCGCTCGATCCGAATACCTTTCTGGGCTGGCAAGCCCTCAGCGCCCGCATGAATGTTCCGGTGACGGTGATGCAGCCCGCTGCGATCGCCGACTCGGCATATTCCCGCTTCGCCTGGGCCGGTGCCAGACGCCAGCATTACGTGCGTCTTCACGACCTGCAGGGGCATCTGCTCGAGGCTGCGCGGCACGGCGCACGCCACGGAGGTTTCATCTATGCCTATTTGCCACAGTTCGACTCGGTTGCACACGAATTTGGCTGGACCAGTGGGCGTGCCCGGCAGGTACTCGTAGCCTTCGACCGGTTCTTTGAAAGCCTGGCTCAGCAACTGAGCTCGACAGAGGTGCTGCTGCTTGCGAGCGCCGACCACGGGTTCATCGACGTTCCGTCCGACCAGTTGCTGCAGATCGAAGCGTTTCCAGACGTTGCGCAGCACCTGATGCACCCCCTGAGCGGTGAGCCACGGGTGGTGTTTTGCCACGTGAACGAGACGCGCCGCGAGGCCTTCGAAGCGGCCGCACGCGCGCAACTCGGTTTTGCCTTTGACCTGTACCCGAGCGACGCACTGCTCAATGCCGGTTGGTTCGGCCCCTGCACGGACACGGGCCGAATCCGTGATCGTATTGGAACGCATTGCTTGGTCGCGCGCGATCACTACTGCCTGACCCAGACACTGCCCGGCGAAAAACCTGTGTCCTTTATCGGTATGCACGGCGGTATCCGCCCAGAGGAGATGCGCGTGCCCTTGCTGGCCACCCGATCGGGCCGAATACCTTCATCGCATTGATCCGCCCACGCCACTCACGGAGCCAGCATGCTTGAGCTTCTGATCGGACTGCCCCTGTTGCTCAAGGCCCTCATCCTCGGTTTGGTTGAGGGACTGACCGAGTTCCTCCCAATTTCGAGCACCGGCCATCTGATTCTGGCCGCGAGCCTGCTGGGCTTCACAGGCGAAAAGGCCAAGCTATTCAATGTGGCCATTCAGACCGGGGCAATGATCGCAGTCATGGTGTACTTCCGGCGACGGATCATCTCCACCATGACGGGTATTACCCGGGAGCGCCGGGCGCAGCGCTTTGCCGTCAATGTGCTGATCGCCTTCCTGCCCGCTGCGGCTCTTGGCCTGGCCTTCGGTCGCAGCATCAAGGCACATCTGTTTGCGCCGGTACCTGTGGCGCTAGCCTTCATCGTGGGCGGGGTCATCATCCTGGGGGCCGAAGCCCAGGCTGCGCGAGCGGCCCGCCCGCCGCGTGTCAACGACATCGATTCACTCAGCCACTTTGATGCGCTCAAGCTGGGCTTGGCCCAAGCGGTCGCGCTCATCCCGGGTACGAGCCGCTCGGGCGCCACCATCATCGGCGGCATGCTGTTCGGACTGTCGCGCCGAACGGCCACCGAATTTTCTTTTTTCCTGGCTATTCCCACACTGATCGGCGCCGGCGTCTATGACGGCTGGAAGCATCGCTCATTGATCGACCTGAGTGATCTGCCGCTCTTTGCGGTAGGCCTCGGCGTCGCCTTTCTGAGCGCGCTCGCGTGCGTACACTGGCTGATGCGCTTTGTGGCCACACACAGTTTCGTGGCCTTCGCCTGGTACCGGATTGCCTTCGGGCTGCTGGTGCTGGTGACGAGTTGGGCAGGCTGGGTCAACTGGACTGACTGACCCGCGGCCCGACCCGCTGTGCACCGGTTGACCCATGCGCGGTCCCGCGCGAAGGCAGCGTGCCGTCGACCGCTTTACCAACCGTGGTGGTGATGGTGGCCGCGCCCCCCGTGCCCGTGCCCGTGCGGCCGCACGATAACAATCCGCGTAGGCGCGTAGTAAACCGGCGGGGGCGGGGCATACACCGCCGCAGGCGGGTAGTAGCCGTAGACGGGGGGCGGAGACAGCACCACCCTGGGTGCGACGTACGCCGGCGCGCCGTAGTAGCCCGCGGCATGCACCGGAACCCCGTAGGCCGGCCCCCCGACTGGCACCCCATAGTCGCCCCGGCCGGCGCTGGCCGCGCCCGCCGCAGCACCGAACACGCCCCCCACGATGGCCCCGTCGCGCCCACCGAAGGCCTGGCCGAGCAGCGCGCCCGCCCCCGCTCCGAACAGCGCGCCGACCACTGCATCGTTGGCACTGGCGACGACGGGCACCGCGGAACAGGTGAGGGCAAGTGCGAGGCTAAGGAAACGGATCGTGCGCATGTTGAGGCTCCTGGGAAAGCATGAAAGTGACGCTGAAACTCACTTTAAGCATCCGGATTACCCGCCCCAAGGCCCAAACTGCAAGAAAGGTAAACAAACGTGTAAGATTAGTGACTGACCAGTCAGTAAGAAAGACCCCCCGGCAGGCTAGGCCGACAGCAGCCCCTACGGGAATCCAGCTTCCATCGATTCAGGCGCCGCAACGCGCGGTCCCGGCACTTTCCACGCAAACATGCCTCCCCTCAACGCCGAAGCCGCCCTGCCTGCGCCGCGCCGCGAACGCCGCAAGGACAGTCGCCCGGGAGAATTGCTGGATGCCGCACTCGACTGCTTCGTCGAACGGGGGTACGCGGCCTGCCGGCTCGATGACGTCGCCAGGCGCGCGGGTGTCAGCAAGGGCACGCTCTACCTCTACTACCCGAGCAAGGATGAACTGTTCAAGGCGGTGGTACGCCGCAGCATCGTTCCATTGCTCGATGAATTCAGGCGCGATCTTGAGACGTCCCGCGCCGCCAGCCAGGACGTGCTCGCGCATTTCTTCAGAGGCTGGTGGAGCCGTATCGGCGAAACCAGACTCGCCGGCATCGCTAAACTGGTCATCGGCGAGGCCGGCAATTTTCCAGACCTCGCCCGATTTTTCCAGGAAGAAGTGACCGAGCCCAACATGCGATTGCTGTCGACCATCCTGAATCGCGGCATCGAACGCGGCGAGTTCCGGGCCATCGACACAGAGGTGGCCGTGCATCTCTGGATGTCCCCCCTTATTCTCAAGGCGATCTGGACTCACTCGATCCTGCCCTGCTGTCCCGAACTCGAGGCGATCCCTGCAGAGCGCTTTCTTCGCACCCATGTCCAGATGATCCTGAGCGTACTCAAGACCGAGGCCGCACCCCGATGAATCGCATCCCAAAGTTTTTCGTCATCCTCATCGTCCTGGGCGCTGCGCTCGCCGCGGCCCTCTGGTGGATGAAGCCCGCTCAGCCGCCCGCACCTCAGGCCTCCGACCTGCGCCCGAGCGGACCGGCGGCCAGCGTGCAGCGGGCCATCGAACTCACTCAGGGCGAAGTCACCACCGTTTCGCCCACCCGTATCGCCCGGTCGGTCCCGATCACGGGCACCCTCAACGCCGTGGAACAGACCGTAGTCAAGTCTCGCGTGTCCGGAGACATCCGCGACATCCGTGTGCGCGAGGGCATGAGCGTACGAGCCGGCGAACTGGTTGCCACCATCGACCCGCTCGAATTCGAGCTTAAGGTAAGCGAACGCGAGGCCCTGCTGCGCTCGGCCGAGGCCCAGCTCGAGCAAGCGCGGCGCACGCTGCTCAACAACCAGGCGCTGCTCGAAAAAAACTTCATCTCGCAAAACGCCTTCGACAATGCGCGCTGGAGCGTCGACATCGCCATGGCCGCCCGCGACAGTGCGCTCTCACAGCTTGCACAGGCGCGCAAGTCGCTGGCCGACACCCGGGTGCTCGCACCCATGGCGGGCGTGGTCGCGCAACGCTTCGTGCAGCCCGGTGAGAAAGTGTCACCCGACAACCGGATCATTTCGATCGTCGATCTGTCCCGGATGGAGATCGAGTGCCCGGTGCCAGCTGGCGATGTGGGGTCCATCCGCATCGGTCAGCCCATTACCCTGCACATTGAGGGCGTGGAGGCCGCGCAGACCGGCACGGTTCTTCGGATCAGTCCGTCGGCGCAGGCGGGCACGCGCTCGATCACGGTCTTCATCGGCCTCGGCAGCCGCGACGGTAAACTGCGAGCGGGCTTGTTTGCCCAGGGATCACTCACGCTGGAACAGCGCGACGGCGTGCTGGCTGTGCCCGCCGCGTCAATCAGGGATCAGGCCGGTCGCCGGTTCGTCTACGCAATCGAGGCCGGACACATCGTCGAGCGTGAGATCAAATCGGGACTGCTCGACGAAGCTGCCCGGGCGCCCAATGGCGCCGCCGGCATGATCGAGATCACTGCTGGCCTCAAGTCGGGTGACCGCATCGTGGCCGTCAACCTGGGGGCGCTGCGGCCGGGGGCTGCAGTCAATTTCACAACCCCTCGCTGAATCGGGACCAGGCTGCCATGTGGCTCACGCGCGTCTCGATCAACCATCCGGTCTTTGCGACCATGATGATGCTGGCCTTCGTCGTATTGGGCCTCTTCTCCTACAAGCGCCTTTCGGTAGATCAGTTCCCCGACATCCAATTGCCTGTGGTGATCATCAGCACCGAGTATCCGGGCGCCTCGCCCGAGGTGGTCGAGGTCGATGTCACGCGCAAGATCGAGGAGCAGGTGAACACCATCAGCGGCGTGAGCGAACTGTCCTCGCGGTCCTATGAGGGTTCGTCGGTCGTCATCATTCGCTTTGACCTGTCGATCGATCCTGCCCAAGCGGCTCAGGACGTGCGCGAGAAGGTGGCGCTCGTGCGCCCGAGCTTTCGGCCCGAGATCAAGGAGTCGCTGGTCACCCGAGTCAACCCCGAGGACAACCCCATCGTCTCGATTGCCGTCCAGTCGGAGACCCGTAGCGCGCGCGAACTGACCACTCTTGCCGAGCAGACCATCAAGCGTCGCATCGAGAACGTACGCGGGGTCGGTCGCGTCACGCTGGTAGGCGGGCAGCGTCGGGAGGTACTCATCAACCTTCGCCCCGCCGACATGGAAGCGCTCAAGGTGGGCGTGGACCAGGTGCTCGCGGCGGTTCGTGGCGAAAACCAGGAATTGCCTGCTGGCACCCTGATCGGACGAGACCGCGAGCAAGTGGTGCAGATCCGCGCACGCATGCAATCGGTGAGTGAATTCGAACGCATCATCGTCGCCCGCCGCGGCAACCAGCTCATCCGGCTATCCCAGGTCGCCGAGGTGGTCGACGGCCAGCAGGAGCAGGAGAGCCTCGCGCTGGTTAATGGCAAGCCAGCTGTATCGATCGATATCGTGAAGGCGCAGGGCGAGAACACGATTGCGGTCGTCGACGGCGTCAAGCGAATGATCGCCGAGCTCGGCACCCAGTTACCCGCGGAGGTCAAGCTGGTCGTCGTGCGCGACGCCTCGACCTCGATCCGGAACTCGGTCGCGAGCGTTCAGCGCAATATCATCGAAGGGGCGGTTCTCACCGTCCTGATCGTGTTTCTGTTCCTGTCGTCCTGGCGCTCCACGGTCATCACCGGCCTCACCCTGCCGATTTCGCTGATCGGCACCTTCCTGGTCATGTATGCGATGGGCTTCACGATCAACCTCGTGACCTTGCTCGCGCTCTCGATCTGCGTGGGCCTGCTGATCGATGACGCCATCGTGGTCCGGGAAAACATCGTGCGGCATCAGGCGCTGGGCGAAGACCATCGAAGCGCCGCGCTCAAGGGCACGGCCGAGATCGGCCTGGCAGTCACGGCCACGACGCTCACCATCGTCGCGGTCTTCCTGCCCATCGGATTTATGGGCGGCATCATCGGGCGCTTCTTCAAGGAATTCGGCATCACCGTGGCGTTTGCGGTGCTGTTGTCCATGTTCGTGTCCTTCACGCTCGACCCGATGCTCTCGGCGGTCTGGCGCGACCCGGATGCGCATGGCCCCCGGGGACGTGGACCAGTGGCCTGGCTGCTGCGCGGCTTCCAGAGACTGATGAGCGCCCTCGAATCAGGCTATGTGGCCCTGCTGCGCTGGGGTCTGAAGCGGCGCGCCCTCACCATGATGCTGGCGCTAGCGGCCTTCTTCGGTGCCTTTCCACTCGCCGGCATGGTCGGCAAGGAGTTCATGCCGCAAGCCGACAACAACGAGTTCTATGTTCAGTTCTACACACCTGCGGGCTCACCCATCGGCTTCACCGAACAACGTCTCAAGCTGGTGGAGTCCGCCTTGCGGGAGTTCGAGGGGGTCACCCTGACCTACGGAACGATCAACACTGGCGTTGCTCTGGGGCGCAACTACGCGAGCGTCTTCGCCCGTCTGGTCGATCGTGCGCAAAGGCCGCTCTCGGTGCAGCAGATGAGAGCTCCGGTGCGGGAGCGGCTTGCCCGCATCCCGGGGATCACCCTGATCGATCTGGGCAATCTCAACACGGTGGGTTCGGGCAAACCCATTCAGGTGAGTGTGCAGGGGCAGGACACCGCAGAGCTTGAGCGGATCGGGCAGCAGGTGCAGGCCGCCATCCGGGCGGTCAACACGGGCCTGGGTCGCGAGGCCATCGTCGAGGTCGATACCAGCTCGAAACCGGCCAAGCCCACCGTGTCGGTCGACATCGATCGCGCGCTCGCCTCCGATCTGGGTATCAGCGTGGCGCGGCTCGCCGCCGCGGTCCGACCCTTGATCGCGGGCGAAGCCGCCACCACCTGGCGCGCACCGGACGATGAAAATTATGACGTGCGGGTGCGGCTCCCTGCTGCCGGTCGCAGTTCGATTGGAGACCTCGAGCGAGTGAGCCTCACGTCGACGCAACTCGATGCAGCGGGCAACGCAAGAATGGTCCCGATCCGACAGATCGCCGAATTCAAACCCGGCTTCGGGCCCACTCAGATCAATCGCAAGGCGCTGGCGCGAGAAGTGCTGGTCTCGGCCAACACCGACGGTATCGCAGCCGGGACGGCGGGCAGCCTGCTGCAGACCCATCTCGACCGGATTGATCTGCCGCCGGGTTACCGTCTGGCCATCGGCGGCGGCAACAAGGACATGTCCGAGTCCTTCGGGTTCGCGGCGCAGGCGCTGGTGCTGGCGATCGTGTTCATCTACATGATCCTCGCCTCGCAGTTCGGCAGCTTCATTCAGCCGCTGTCGATCATGGCCTCCCTGCCGCTATCACTCATCGGGGTGATCGGGGCGCTGCTGCTCTGGCGGTCCACGCTCAACATCTTCTCGATGATCGGCTTCATCATGCTGATGGGACTGGTCACCAAGAACGCGATCCTGCTGGTGGACTTCGCCAACCAGGCCCGACGCAACGGCATCGATCGGTCGCGGGCACTGCTCGACGCCGCCGAGATCCGGCTGCGACCCATCCTCATGACAACGCTCGCCATGGTCTTTGGCATGCTGCCTCTGGCGGTGGGACTGGGCGAGGGGTCGGAGCAACGCGCGCCGCTGGCCCACGCGGTGATTGGGGGCGTCGTCGCCTCAACCCTGCTCACACTGCTGGTGGTTCCCGTGCTGTACTCACTGCTCGACGATGCAGCCGCCCTCGCCGGCCGGCTGCGCGGGCGCCGCCCCGGCCCGCCCTCGGCACCCCCAGCATCGCATTGATACACTTGAGGTTTTCGCCCCCCTTTTCAGGTCATGGTCATGGACTTCGAACGCGCCCGCTTCAACATGGTCGAGCAGCAGATTCGCCCCTGGGATGTGCTCGACCCGCAGGTCCTCGATCTGCTATTCGTCATTCGCCGGGAAGAGTTCGTCCCGCCCGCCTTCCGCTCGATCGCCTTCACCGACATGGAAATCCCGCTCGATGTGGGCGGCGGCCGTAGCGGCGAGGTCATGCTCGCGCCCAAGGTTGAAGCCAGACTGCTCCAGGCGGCCGCACCGCGCGCGGGCGAGTCGGTGCTCGAGATCGGCACCGGCTCGGGCTACATGGCGGCGCTGCTGTCTCACGGCGCACAACGGGTGCTCAGCTTTGAAATCCGCCCGGAGCTGGCTGCCTTCGCGCGCGACAACCTTTCACGGGCAGGCATCCGCTCAGTCAGCGTCGAACAGGGCAACGGGCTCGACGCAGTGGCCCAGGGCGCCAAGTTCAACCTCATCGTGTTGTCGGGATCGGTGCCCTTCGTTCCCGAGCCCTTGCTCGCCGCGCTGCAGCCTGGAGGACGGCTCGTGGCAGTCGTCGGCGAGCAGCCCGTCATGACCGCTCAACTCATCACGCGAACCTCCGATAGCGGGTATGCTGCCGAGGCCCTATTCGATACGCTTGCCTCGCCCCTCAAGGGCTTCCCGCAGAAAGAACGATTCGTTTTCTGACGCGGCCCGCGCACGATTCTGCCGCTAACGCTGCGCCCTGGAGACTTCAAGCATGAACCGCTTCACGCTGGCCAACACCGCAATCGCCCTGGCTTGTCTTACTGTACTGCCCGCCACGCAGGCCATGGACCTCGCTCAGGCATACAAGCTTGCACTCAGCAATGATTCGCAGGTGGCCAGTGCGCTCTCGCAACTGCAGGTCATCCGGGCGCGGCTTCCCCAGGCCGAAGCGGCGCTCAAGCCCAGTGTCAACTCTTCGGCGGTCCTGCAACGCCAATATGGGCAGGTCTATTACCCGCCCCCCAGGCTCGATGCCACCCTGCAGTACAACAGCCAGACCTACTCGGTGAACCTCACCTACCCGGTCTACCGCCTGCAAAACGTCGAGGCGCTCGAGCAAAGCAAGCTGCAGATCGGTGTGGCCGAAGCGCAATACGCTGCAGCGGCGCAAGACCTGATACTTCGCGTTTCCCAGGCCTACTTCGACGTGTTGTCCTCTCGGGACAACATCAACACCATCCAGGCTCAGAAGCGAGCCATTACCGAGCAACTGGCCGCGGCCAAGCGAAACTTCGAAGTGGGTACAGCCACCATCACCGACCAGCAGGAAGCGCAGGCTCGCTTCGATCTGGCGGTTGCGCAGGAACTGGCCGCTCAAAATGATTTCGAGGTCAAGCGTGCCGCGCTGGCTTTGCTGGTGGGACGGTCGGTCGGCGATATCAACGTGCTTCGGCGGGGGGTTCAACTGACCAGCCCGCAACCGACCCAGGAATCACAGTGGACGGGCGCTGCTCGCGATGCCAACTACAGCGTGCAGCAGGCTCGTATCAGTTCCGAAGTCGCCAAGCGGGAAATCGATCGTCAGCGTTACGCCGACAACGTCACCGTCGATGTGTCGGGTTCGCTGGTACATGGGCGCAGCGCCACCTACAGCCAGGTCAACACCAATTACGCCCTGAGCGGAATCGGCCTCACCATCTCCAAGCCGCTCTACACGGGCGGACTGGTCGACGCACGGATCCGCGAAGCGGTCGCGGCCCACGAAAAGGCCTTGTCAGACCTTGAAACGGCGCGCAGGCAGGCCGAACTGTCCGCGCGTCAGGCCTTCTACGGAGTCAATAGCGGCCTGGCTCAAATTCGCGCGCTCGAGGCAGCCGAAAGGTCCAGCCAGCTTGCGCTCGACTCCAACCTGCTGGGCTACCAGGTGGGCGTTCGTATCAATATCGATGTGCTCAACGCCCAGCAACAGTTGTTCACCACGCGGCGAGACCTCGCTCGTGCCCGCTACGACACACTGCTCAACAGCCTGCGACTCAAAACCACCAACGGGTCGCTACGCGAAGAAGACCTGGCCAGTATCAACGCCATGCTGGTCACGCCCGAAGCCGCCCGAAACTAAGCGCTGTCGGCGCGCGCCGAGCCTGGGGTGCCGCGCTCGGCGCTGACCGAACGGCGCTGACCCGGCGGTGCTGACCGCCCTCGCGCCGCGCTGTTTTCGCCTTCAGTCCGCCTCATCATCGCGCTTGCCACCAGGCGGCGTCAGCAGGCCCTCCAGATGCCCCACGGTGCGAAGCGTGGCCCCCTGATGCCGGCGCGCAAAGCCCGTGCCGCAGCCGCCCATCAGGCGACGGCGGGGCTCGTCACCGATCAGCCCCAGCGCGAGGCCGACCGCTCCGGCGGCATCGTTCACCCGCATCGCGGCCTCTGCCTCGATGGCTTCTTCGCTGACCTGTGCAAAATTGAAGGTGTGAGGGCCCAGTAACACCGGCACGCCTAGGGCGCAGGCCTCGATCAGGTTCTGCCCCCCCAGGGGCAGCAGCGAACCGCCAATGATTGCGACGTCCGCTAACGCGTAATAGGCGAACATTTCGCCCATGGAATCGCCGATCAGTACCTCGCCATCAGCCCACCCGGCCAAGGCCGATACCGCCGCCGTATTCTGCGCAAGCAGGACCGACCGCCGCCCGACCCGCAGGCCGAGCGCCTGCGCCTGATCCGCCACTTCGTCAAAACGTTGGGGATGCCGGGGCACCAACACCAGCAGGGGCATCGCGGCCGCCCCGCGCTGCGCGCGCTCGGCCTGCCATGCCGCCAACAACAAGGCCTCCTCGCCATCGCGGGTGCTGGCGGCCAGCACGACGCCCCGGTTGGGCAATGTCGCATCCAAGACCTGCCGCCAACGGCGCCCCATACCTACCGCCGACGCTGGCGCTTCGATGTCAAACTTGAGATTGCCCACCACCGGCGATTCGGGCCAACCCAGACATGCCAGCCGCTCGGCATCCGAGCGGGTCTGGGCCAACACCAGGCTGAGCGAAGCGAGCGCCGGGCGAATCAGCGAGGCCCAGCGCAAGCCCTTGCGCAAGGACTTGTCCGACAGCCGGGCATTGATCAGGGCGACCGGTCGCCGCAGGCGGCGGGCTGCAGCCACGAGATTCGGCCAGAGTTCAGTCTCCATCAGCACGAGCAGATCGGGTTGCACCCGCTGGATCATCCGCCGCGTGGCACCGGGGTAATCCCAGGCGAGCCAGGCTTGGCTCAGACGGCCATCCGTCACCAGGTCGCGAAAGAGCTGCGCGCCGGTTTCGCGACCGGTGGGCGTCATATGGGTGAGTAGCACCCGGTCATCGGGATGCCGCGCCAGCCAGGCCCGCACCAAAGGCTCCGCAGCGCGGGTCTCGCCCACTGAGACCGCATGTACCCAAATCAGTCGGCCGCCGCGCGACTCGCCCATCCGTAGCCAGCCGAAGCGCTCACCCACAGCGCTGAGATAGCCCCGCTGTCGCCTGCTGCGCCAGAGCAAGGACAGCAGCAGCAGCGGCGTGGCCAGATACCAGGCGCAGGCGTAAAGAAAGCGGCTCAAGGCGTCGGCCTTCGCAGCTGGTTTGTACCGTAGCCGACGCGCGAGCAGGGCTCGACCCGGGATCCAGGCGCGAGAAGGCGGAAGGCAGGGAGCAATCGGTTGGACATGCCAGAGTGCGTCAGTGACGGAACGCTCCGGATGCTATGCTTGACGCGTCCCCTCAGCAAGCCAAACCCGACGTGGCACCGCCCCCTGCGAGCCCCGTCCCTGCGCCAGACACTTGCCCCAGCGCCATGCCGCTCAGCCCGGATCCGGAAGTCATCGTTTTCAATCTGAAGGAGCGCTACACGGGCGTCTCAGCCACTGTCAACGCCCTGGTTCCGCTGCAGATGTCGCAATGGCGTCTGGGCTATTGCGGCACCACCCTGTCCAACGGCGTCACTGGCATGAGCCTGAAGCAGGCCATCGCCCTCTCTCGCGAGGCCCCGCAAGACCGCGCCTTCCGCATCTGGCATGTCCGGCGAGACCACGAAATGATGGCGGGCCTCTGGGCCCGGGACGTCTTGCGGCTGCCGATCAGGCTGGTGTTCACCTCGGCCGCTCAGCATCGTCACGGCTGGTTTCCACGCTGGCTCATCTCGCGCATGAATGCCGTCATTTCAACCACGCCCAAGGCGGCGAGCTTCGTGCCCAACACCACTGCAGTGGTGCCCCACGGCATCGACCTGACCCGCTTCAGTCCCCCGCGCGACAAATTGGCGGCCTGGGCGAGCAGTGGTCTGCCGGGGCGCTACGGCATTGGCACCTTCGGGCGCGTGCGACCCGACAAGGGCAGCGATGTCTTTGTCGACGCGATGATCGCAGCCCTGCCGCAACTGCCCGAGGCCACTGCCGTGATCGCCGGCCTGGCCCAGGCGAAACACCAGGCCTTCGAAGCGTCGCTCCGGACGAAAATCGCGGCGGCCGGCCTGTCTGATCGCATCGTCTTGCTTGGCGAGGTGCCGGCAGCACAGGTCCACGAGTGGTATCAACGGTGCCTGGTCTGTATTGCCTGCCCACGTTACGAGCCCTTCGGGCTGACCCCCTTCGAGGCGGCGGCCAGTGGATGCGCGCCCATCTGCTCGCGCACCGGCGCGTTCGAAGAACTCGTCGATCAGCCCGGCCACAACGGCCTGCTGGTCGACACGGGCGACGCCTCCGGGCTCGCCAGGGCGGTGCTTGACATGCTGAGCCCGCCCGAACGGGCGAGGGCCATGGGTCAAGCCGCGCTGGATCGCGTGACGCGGCAGTTTTCGCTCCAACGCGAGGCCGAAGGCATCGGTCACGTCTATCGGCAGATGTTCGATGCCTGAGCGCACCGCCGGCATGCAAAGCGCCTCGCACGCCAACCCGGCCCTGCTCGCCAGCGTGACGGTGATCGTCGTCACCTTCGAGAGTGCGCACTGCCTGCCGGCCCTCACACCGCTGCTGCTCGGCTGCCCGAATGTCATCATCGTGGACAACGCCAGCGGCGACGGCACCGTCGATCGCGCGCGCGACATGCTCCCGCATGCGCGCCTCATCGCCCTCGATCGCAACCTCGGGTTTGGCGCAGCCAACAACCGGGCGCTCGACGAGGTGCGCACGCCCTACGCCTTTCTGCTCAATCCCGACTGCGAAATCACCGCCGACGATCTGGCCATTCTCATCGAGGAAGCCCAACGCTTTCCCGATGCCGCGATCCTTGTACCCCAACTGGTCAACGCTCAGGGCGAACCCGATTTAAGCTATCGCTGGCCCGCCACCCACTGGAGCTCGCGCGGGCCCGGCGCAAGCGGACCGAGTTGCGTCGGCTTCGTCTGCGGCGCTGCCATGCTCTTCGTGATCGGAAACATGGGCGATGAGGGCCGCTTCGATGAACGCTTCTTTCTGTACTACGAAGACGATGACCTGTGCCTGCGCCTGTTCAACGCCAAGCGTTCAATGATCGTGGTCCCGCGCGTCACGGCCCTTCACCGGTCGAGGGGGTCGGTACGGGGCCGATCGCCCCTGCGCGCCGAGTACCTCCGGGGCTATCACCACGCACAATCGAAACTGAGTTTTTCGCTCAAACACGGCCAGCCCGGCAAAGCGAAACGGCTGCGCGTGCGCACCCTCGCCCTGGCCGTGATCACCTGGCCCCTGCGCCTGCTGGTGTTTTCACCGCGCATGCTCGCCCGACTGACCGGGCGTATCAAGGGTCTGATCCAATGGACGCGCCATGACCACTGAGCCTGCCAAACAAACGCCAAGCTTGTGCATTGGCATCCTCGCCTTCAACGAGGCGCGCCGCATCGCCGCGTGCGTACAAAGCGCGGCCTTTGCCGATCAGGTGCTGGTCATCGATTCGGGAAGCCGCGACGACACGCGCGAGAGCGCAGCCAAATTAGGCGCCGAGGTGCATGTCTACGATCGGTGGGAGGGGTTCGCGGCCCAGCGTAACCGCCTGCTATCGCATGTCCGCGCCGATTACATTTTTTTTCTCGATGCCGACGAAGTCATTCCAGATGGCCTGCGAGACGAAATCCTGCAACTTGTTTCGAGCGGCCGAGCGGTGCGCGGCGAAATTCTCTGGAATCAGGTGGCATTCGGCCGCCCGCTCAGCGCCATGAAATCCACCGGCGGCATCGAGCGGCTGTTTCGCACCGATACGCTCCTGCGCTACGAAGGGGTCGTGCACGAAGCAGCGATCCTCAATTCAAACGAGATCGCAGTGGTCAAGATGAAGCATCGTCTTCTGCACTACTCGCGCGAAACGGTTTACGAGAGCCTTCAAAAACTCGCCCAGTACGTGCAACTCGGTGCGGCCAAGCGTGCGGCTGCGGGTAAACGGGGCGGCGTGCTCAGAGGTTTTGCGTCAGCCCTGGCGATCTTTGTTCGGCTCTACCTTTTCAGACGCGGCTTTCTCTGTGGCGCCGAAGGCTTCCTGTTCTGCTTTTTCATTGCGCTTGAGTGTTTCTTTCGCTACGCAGCGCTCAAGTATGATGCCGCGCTGCTGGCGGGCACGGTCAAGCGCTAGGTACACCAGCATCGCTCCTCCTCTCGGCAGACACCATGAAAATTTCCCGGCTCATCAAGTTGCTCTGGCAAGGTAGCCTGCGCGTGCACTTCAGCCAGTATGGCGAGGATGTCATCCTGCACAAGCTGTTCGGTTCGAAGTTCTCCGAAGGCTTCTACATCGACGTGGGTGCGCACCACCCGTTCAGACAATCGAACACGGCCTATCTCTGGCTGCTCGGCTGGAATGGTGTCAACGTCGACGCCAGCGCGGCAGCCATCCGTGTGTTTGAGCGGGTCAGAAGCGGGGACGTGAACCTCTGGTCGGCAGTCGTCGACGAAGACACGGCGGCAAAACAGACTCAGATCACGCTCTACTCGAACAAGGCCATCGACCTTGGCGCCACCTGCGACGAGACACTCGCTCGCGAACGCGGCACCGTCCGGGCCGAAACCGTTCCCTGCACCTCGCTGGCCAACATCATCAACACCTATGGCGAAAAGAACGGCGGGGTCATCCATTTTCTGAACATCGACATCGAAGGCTTCGACGAGAAAGCAGTCGAGTCGATTCACCTCTGGCGCTACAAGCCCAAGGTGATCTGTGTGGAAATCTACGAGAAAAACATTCGGGCGGTGCTGCAAACCGCCGCCTGCCGAAAGTTGGAAGACGAGGGGTACATTCTGCTGGAGCGGGTCGGGCTGACCGCCGTGTTCCAACTCACCCGCTAACACTGAGCCTGCACAACGACGCCGCCGTTACAGCCTGTAGCACCCTGCAGAGCAATCCACCCGGGGCACCTCAGCGGCCAAGCCTCTGGGTGCTTCGGCAAGCGGCAAAAATCGGGCATCGGGAAAAGACACCATGGGCGAAAAGAACCGGATTATCCGCAAGCTCTACAAGCTTCTATCGAGGCGGGTGCTGTCGAACCCCGCTCGAGCAGGGCACTATCTGCCGTCGATCATCAATACACCGGCTGAGTCTGCCCCCCCCAGCAAGCGCCTGCTCGAACTCGCCTTTGGGGCGATCCGGATCGCCTCGGAGCAAACAATCACAGGCGTCAACGAAGCGCTACCCGATAGCCACCTGTACAACCGGTTTCCCGGCGAGCACTACCGCTTGCTAAAGGCCATCGTTCGTTTACTCAATCCCGCGCTGATTGTCGAGATCGGCACCTTTACCGGAATGGGCAGCTTCGCGCTCAGACAAAGCGCGCAAGGGGCGCTGCATACCTTCGACATCCTCGCCTGGGACACTTTTCAGAGTCATCTCACACCGGGCGACTTCGCTGAGGGCAAGATGGTTCAACATCTTGCCGACCTCAGCGACCAGGCACAATTTTCCGCTCACAAAAGTCTTCTCGAATCCGCCTCTCTCATCTTTCTCGACGGACCCAAGGACGGCGTCTTCGAAGCAAGGATGCTGGGGCTGCTGTCGCAACTCGGCACGCATCCGGGACGCTTGCTGGTCATCGACGATATTCGATTCGTGAATATGGTCGACAACTGGAACGCCATCGACTCGCCCAAGCTCGACTTGAGCTCGTTCGGCCACTGGAGCGGCACGGGCCTGGTTGACCTCAGCGAGCCGCTTCGGCTTGCCTGATCGAACAGCCCGGTCGGCGCCCTCCCTTCATAGCATCCCGCCGGAATGATCCATTCTTCAGGCCCGCAACGGATCTCCCTCTGGATCGGGTTTGCGCTCCTCGCGCTCAGCACGGTCCACACCAAGACGGCTGGCGCGTTGTGGCTGTTCGGATTTTTCGCGGCTGCCCTGATCGCGTATCGCAGTCACCCATGGGCAGACCCGGACGACGTCGACCACGCTGCGCGCACCGTCCTGGTCTGCGCGTCGCTGGCCTGGCTGCTCTGGATTGTCTCGGCCGCCTACTGGGGCGAACTGATCCATCCGCAGTCGGCCGAGATCAACGCGGGGTCACGGCTCTTTACCGGCGCTCTGGCGCTCTGGTGGCTGGTACGCGCCAGAGCCCTCAGCACGCGCACAAACCTGACCGTCATCAATCTGGCCCTCACCCTGGCCTGTGCGCTGGCGCTTGGAACGGCGCTGCTCAGCGATCGCGGCAGCCTTCCCACCAATGCGATCGCCTGGGCCTGCGGCGTCGGGCTGCTGGTCTGCGTGCTCCTGCCCTGGGCACTCGAACCCACGCAAAGCCGCAGGCGGCGCTGGCTGTGGGGCGCAGGCGCGGCCCTGGGTCTGGGCGCGATTCTGGCGAGCCAGAGCCGCAGCGCCTATCCCGTGCTGGTCTGGGCGCTGGTTCTGGTCGTCATGGCACGCGCCAGCCGCGCACCCTGGACGACGCGCCAAACGGCGCTCGCCTTCGGGCTCTCCGCACTCCTCGGCATCGTGATCGCATTCAGCGCAAGTCTGGCCTCCGATCCGCTGCGCCTGCGAGCCGCCTGGACGGAAGTCAACACCGCCCGAGCCACTGGGAACTTCAATTCGTCCGTCGGGGCCCGCTACTACCTGTTGGAGTTGGGCTGGCAGAATTTTTCCGACTCACCCTGGCTCGGCGTGGGCGCCGGTCAGCGCAAGGCGCTCATTCATGCAGCGGGCATTCACGAACCCCCCGACCAGGCACGCCTGACCGAACACGTTCGCGAACTCAAACACGTGCACAACGCCTATCTTCACCATGCGATGGATGGGGGTGTGGTGAGCCTGGCAGGTTTTGTACTGACAATCGGCGGCCTGATCGCGGCAGGCTGGCGCTTTCGAAAGAAGCGGCCGGTCGCCGCCTGGCAGCTGTGGGGGATAGCCTTTGTTCACTCCACCACCAACCTCAGCAGCGTGAATCTTGCCCACAATTACTACGCGGTGATGCTGGCCCTTTCTTCAGCGATCGTGCTGATCCAGGCGCGCGCCAGTCCTAGAACGGCAACACCGCATCCGGCTTGAGCGCCAGAATCGCGCGGCGAAAATCGTCCTTGATGCGCGACAGGGCGGACTCGTTATCGGCCTCGAAACGCAGTACCACCACTGGCGTCGTGTTCGAGGCACGAGCCAGACCAAAGCCCTCCGCGTATTCAACGCGGATGCCGTCAATGGTGATGACCTCGAGGGCATCCGGAAATCGCGCGTGACGACGCAGCATCTCGACCAGGCGGTGGTTCTCGCCGTCGGCGGTGGGCAGCTGCAATTCGGGTGTGGTGAGGGAGTCGGGCAAGGCCTCGAGAACAGCACCGGGATCGGCGTGGCGCGAGAGGATTTCGAGCAGCCTTGCGCCCGCATAAAGCCCGTCGTCAAAACCGTACCAGCGCTCCTTGAAGAAGATGTGCCCGCTCATCTCGCCCGCAAACGGCGCCCCTGTTTCCTTCAACTTGGCCTTGACGAGCGAGTGGCCGGTGCGCCACATGAGGGGCCGCCCACCGTGGGCTCTTACAAAGCGCGCCACGTTGCGGCTGCACTTGACGTCGTAGATGATCTCGGCGCCTGGATTGCGCGAGAGCACGTCGGCTGCAAACAGCATGAGCTGGCGGTCGGGGAAAATGACCTGCCCCGATCGCGTCACCACGCCCAGCCGGTCGCCGTCGCCGTCGAAGGCCAGACCCAGTTCGGCGTCGGTCTCGCGCAGACACCGGATCAGGTCCTGCAGGTTTTCGGGGTGCGCGGGATCAGGGTGGTGGTTGGGAAAATGACCATCCACTTCGCAAAATAGTTCGATCACCTCGCAGCCCAGCGCACGAAACAGCGCGGGCGCGTAGGCGCCCGCCACCCCGTTACCGCAGTCGATCGCGATCTTCATGGGCCGGGCGAGGCGCACATCACCGACGATGCGCTCGAGGTAGCGGCGGGAAAGGTCGAGTGTGCTCAGCCCACCCCGCGCCGGCCCCGCCGCCCGGTCTGGAAGCCCCGCCTCGATCGCATCGCGCAGGCCCAGGATGGTCTCACCATACAGCGCGCTGCCACCGACCATCATTTTCAGCCCGTTGTACTCGGGCGGATTGTGGCTACCGGTTACCGCCACGCCGGTGCCGCAGCCCAGTTCGAAGGCTGCGAAATACACCATGGGTGTGGTCACCTGACCGATGTCCACCACGTCAAGGCCCGCGTCGCGAAAGCCTTCGGTGAGCGCGCCAATCAGCCGGGGCCCTGACAAGCGACCGTCGCGACCGACCACGGTCTGCGTGATACCGTCTGCTCGGGCCTTCAGGCCCATGGCGTGACCGACCGCTCGCGCGGCCGTTTCAGTCAGCGTGTCATCGACGATTCCACGAATGTCGTAGGCTTTGAAAATCGAGGCAGAAAGCTTCATCGTTTCAGACAGGGTTGAGTGTGACTCGATGATACGCTTGCGCGCTTTCACCGTCCGGACCGCGCCGCCGGTTTCATTGATGCGTCCCCTGCCGAGTGCCCATGCCGGCGCCCCCCCCGTACACCACGGCTCACCCCGATGACCTGGACCGCGCTCGCCCTTTCGCTTGCCTGTTGCCTGCTGAGCTTTCTGATCGCTGCAGCGGGCACCGGGCTGCTTCGTCGCTATGCGCTGTCACGGAGCCTCCTCGACCACCCCAATGCGCGCAGTTCCCATACGACCCCCACCCCTCGCGGAGGCGGCCTCGCCCTCATCGGCAGCTTCTGCCTGACGTGGCTCGCGTCGATGGCGCTGCCGGGGCTGCCCAGCCTGCCGCCCCTTCCGGCAATCGTCATGCTCGCAACCATTCTGGCGGTCGCAGCCATCGGCTGGCGCGACGATCACGGGGGGGTCGCGATCGGCCCGCGGCTGGGCCTTCACCTGATCGCGGCGACCGCGGCGGCCGCCGCCCTGGGTGCCCCCGCCCCGATACGCCAGATGCTCGACGCGTGGTCGCTCGCCTGGCTCGCCTTGCCGCTCACCACGCTGGCGCTGGCCTGGGCCATCAATCTGTACAACTTCATGGACGGACTTGACGGGCTGGCGGCTACCCAAGCCCTGTTCATCAGCCTGGCGGCCGCATGGTTGGGCGAGCCCGGCTCGCCGGTCCTGGTCGCCCTTCTGGTGCTGGCCAGTGCGACAGGCGGTTTTCTCGTCTTCAACTGGCCGCCCGCCAAGATTTTCATGGGGGATGTGGGCAGCGGCGCGCTGGGGCTTGCGCTTGCGGCGCTGCTGCTCGCCCAGCATCACTGGGGGCATCTGAGCCTGACCGCCGCCCTCATTCTCTTCGGCGTCTTTCTGGTCGATGCCAGCCTCACGCTGACCGTTCGCTTTGTTCGCGGCGACCGCTGGTACGAGGGCCATCGAACGCATGCCTACCAGCACGCCGCGAGGCGGCTGGGCGGACATCGCCCGGTCAGCGTCGTGGTCGCACTGATCAACCTGCTATGGCTGCTGCCGCTCGCATGGCTCGCGCAAACACGCCCCGACTGGCGCGCGGGCGCGGCGGTTCTGGCACTGCTGCCGCTGGCCCTGCTCGCCTGGAGCCTGGGGGCTGGACGCAACAGACCATGACCGAGGCATGATATTCACTTGATTCTTGATGCAAGCCCTGCCCTGATCAGGTAGCGTCTCGCCTCTGCATCCCAAACGCATCGCAAACCTGTCTACCGCATGAACTCCTGGCGTACGCTTCTCGCTGTCAGTTATGACTTGGTCGCCTCGCTTTTGGCGTGGACGGCGAGCATCGCGATCGCTCAGCGCAGCATGCCGGCTCTGGATGGCATCACACCCTTCGTCAGCGCATTGATCATCGTCATGATGGTCCAGATGGCCTGCTTTACTGCCTTCAGGCTCTACCGGGGCATCTGGCGCTATGCCAGCTTTCTCGATCTGCGCCGCATCGGCGTGTCGGTGCTGATGGCCACACTGGTGCAGACCACGCTCATTTTTCTGATCCAGCGCGGCGAGATGGTGCCGCGACTGGCGCTGCTGCTCAACCCGGTCATCCTGGTCGTCATGATGGCAGGCGGTCGAATCGTCTATCGCTGGTGGAAGGAACTGCGGCCCTACGCCGGACTTCGACACGAAGGCGAGCCGGTGCTCGTCATGGGCGCAGGCGAAGCCGGCTACAAGGTGGTGTTCGAACTCAGCCGAAGCCCGGCCTGGGCGGTGTGCGGACTACTCGACGACGAGCCTGCGAAGCTCGGTCGCGAGTTGTACGGTAGCCGGGTGCTCGGCTCGTGGGAGCAGCTTGCCTCGGTGGCCGCCTCCACCGGCGCGCGCCATGCCCTCATCGCCGTCGGCAGCCACAACCGCCACGCGCGCCGTCGCGCCTTCGAGTTGTGCGAGCAAGCCGGCATCCGTCTGCTGGTGGTGCCGGCAATCGAGGAACTGATGGCGGGTGAGCCGGTCTCCACGTCCATCCGCAACATTGATCTCGACGACCTGCTCGGTCGAGATCCGGTTCGGCTCGATTCACCCGGCCTGTCCCGCATGCTGACCCAGCGCTGCGTGCTGGTGACCGGCGCGGGGGGCTCGATTGGCGCCGATCTCTGTCGGCAGATCGCGCGATTCAGTCCGGCCCGGCTCGTGCTGCTCGATTCGAGCGAATTTGCGCTCTATGAGACCGAGGAGAGTCTTGCCTACCGATTTCCCGGCATCGTCGTGCAAGCCTGCGTGGGCGATGTGAAAGACAGCCCGCGGCTCGATGAACTCTTTGCTCGCCACCGACCCGATATCGTTTTTCATGCCGCCGCCTACAAGCACGTTCCCATGATGGAGGGCGAGAATGCCTGGCAGGCGGTGCGCAACAACGTCTGGGGCAGCCTGCAGGTCATTGAAGCGAGCCGGCGTCATGCGGTGCGAAAGCTGGTCATCGTCTCCACCGACAAGGCCGTCAACCCCACCAACGTGATGGGCGCAACCAAACGCCTGGCCGAACTGCTCGCACAGCGACACGCCGAGGCTGAGGGCACCTCCATCGTGACCGTACGCTTTGGCAATGTACTGGGGTCAACCGGCAGCGTCATCCCGAAGTTCAAAGCGCAGATCGCACGCGGCGGCCCCATCACCGTGACGCACCCGGAGGTGGAGCGCTACTTCATGTCGGTGTCCGAGGCCACGCAACTGGTGCTGCAGGCTGCGGCCATGGGGGACGGTGGCGAGGTGTTTGTGCTGGAGATGGGCAAGGCCGTCAAGATCGTTGATCTCGCCCGCGATCTCATCCGTCTCTCGGGGCTCACCGAACAGCAGATTCCGATCCGCTTCGTCGGGCTCAGGCCAGGCGAAAAGCTGTTCGAGGAACTGCTGGCCGACGGCGAAACCACCCTGCCCACGCGTCACCCCAAGGTGCGCATCAGTCGCCCGACCGAACTCCCGGGCGCCGACTGGGAGCAGGCACTTCGGCAATGGCTCGCCCACCCGGGCGCGATCGACCCTGCCACGGTGCGGGCCACCCTCTCGCGCTTCGTGCCCGAGTATTCTCCCTTTCGGGCCGCGCCGGCCAATGCGCCTGCGGGCACGGTCATCGAGTTGAAACCCATCGTCGGCAAGCGGGCCTGAGCCCGATGAACGCCCCACCGGATCCGGGCCGCGAAGTCTGGGCAATCGGCGACCTGCAAGGCTGTCTCGACTCCCTCCTCGCACTGCTGGACAATCTCCCCGCCGATGCCTCCCTCTGGCTCACGGGCGATCTGATCAACCGCGGCCCGCGCTCACTCGACACCCTGCGCTGGGCAATGGCCCAGGGTGATCGCCTCACCACAGTGCTCGGCAACCACGATTTGCACCTGCTGGCTGTGGCCGCCGGCATTCGGGCCGCCCACCGAAGCGACACCTTCGATGAAATTCTTCAGGCGCCCGACCGCGCCGATCTGCTCGACTGGATCCGCACCCGACCGCTCGCACATTTCGATCACGGCTGGCTGATGGTGCACGCGGGTGTGCTGCCGCAATGGTCACGGGCACAGGCGCTCGAACTGGCCGACGAACTGCACGGCGCACTGGCGGGCCCAGGCTGGATCGGTTTTCTGCGCACCATGTACGGCAATGAGCCCTCGCAATGGAGCGCGCAGTTGCTTGGCGCAGACCGGCTGAGGGTGATCGTCAACGCGCTCACCCGGCTGCGCTTTTGCACGGCCGATGGCCGCATGGAGTTTCACACCAAAGAGGGCGCAGGCTCAGCCCCGCCGGGCTTCATGCCCTGGTTCGAGGTGCCAGGTCGGGCCAGCGCCGACACCCCCATCGTTTTCGGTCACTGGTCGAGCCTGGGACTGATCAACCGCGCCGATCTGGCGGCCATCGATACGGGCTGTGTCTGGGGCCGCACGCTCAGCGCCATGCGGCTGTCCGACCGGCGGATCGTCGAGGTCAGTTGCCGCGAGCTACCGGTCGTGCTGTAAGCAGGCCCCGGGGGATTGCTAGGCTTGCCCTCTGGCCCGGCGCAGGGTCTGCGCCACCTCATCATCGAGCGGCAGCGCCAGGCGCTCGGCCATCATGACGCGGGCATGCTGAGCGAGCTGCTGACGGGTCGCGCCGCTCGCGGGCGGCAGAGGGTGCACCTCGGCAATGAAGCCCTCGGCCCCCAGTACGCGCGACAGCGACGCCACCAGCGTGACGTCGCCGGTGAAGTCGATGGCGGGGCTGTACTGGCCACTGAGGTCGGTATACCGAAGGGCCACCGGTCGCACCAACACACCCGCCCGCAGGGCGGGTTCAATCAGGTTGCCGTGAAACTGCAGCAGCCGGCGACCATCGCTGGTCGTGCCCTCAGGGAACACGGCCACCCGGCGCCCGGCATTGAGCATGGATTGAATACGCTCATTGAGCTGGTGAACTGCATGCCGTCGGCCCCGCTCGATGAACAGCGTGCCAGCGCCCCGCACCAGCGCGCCGATCAGGGGCCAGCCGGCAATCTCGAGCTTGGCCACGAAATGCGCGGGCGCGATGGCCAGAACCAGAAAGATGTCGAGCCAGCTGACGTGGTTGATCAGCAGCAGCGTCCCGCCCTGCAACTGATTCAGGGGCGTGGCGCCTGCGGCCGGATGCTCGCGAAGCCGGATGCCACAGGTGCGCAGCAGCAAGGCCGACCAGCTCGCGATGACCCGGTCCCGTCGGTGGTAGCTCAGGCGCGGAAATACGAGCGTGACGATGAGCAGGCCCGACAGCAGCAGCGTCAGCGCCAGCGGCGCACGCCAGGCAATTCGAAGCGCTTTCACGGGCAGGCGCGTGGGCGCACGGCAGTCAGGCGGCCCGTGTTGGTGTCGTTCGGTGCGCGATTCATGCGGAGCCTGTTTGGCAGACTGGGCTCAGCGCCCTCGCGACCAGACGACTCGCCCGCCGACGAGGGTCGCCCGTACCCGTCCCTGCAATTCACGCCCCAGATAAGGCGTGTGCGTGCCCTGGCTCACCAGACTGCCTCGGGACACCGTCCAGCTTTCAACGGGATCAAACAGGCAGAGGTCAGCGGGCGCACCGACGGACAGGGCCGCTGACGGGCCATCGCCAGCCGCGGACGCTGCCCCCTGATCCCGCTGCGAATCGCCGACCGGGCCGGCGGGCACTCCCGCCCCGCCGGCCAGAATGGCAGCAGGCCCGACGGTCAGCTTTCTAAGCGCGTGCGCCAGCGGTACACGCGCCTCGCTCGCCCACTTGAGCGTGAGCGGCAGCAGGAGCTCGAGCCCGGTCAGCCCCGGCTCGGCCTCGGCAAAGGGCAACTGCTTGGCATCATCGTCCACCGGGGTATGGTCCGAGCAGATGGCATCGATCGTGCCGTCCGCGAGCGCAGCCCGCAAGGCGTCGCGATCGCGCTGCGAGCGCAACGGGGGGTCAACCCGGCAATTGGGATCGAAAAAGCCGATATCGAGATCGATGAGGTGAACATGATGAATCGCCACATCGCAGGTGACCGGCAGCCCCTCGGCACGGGCGCGGCGCACCAGATCAACGCCCGCCGCCGACGACAACCTGCACAGGTGAACCCGACAGCCGGTCAGCCGAACCAGCTCGAAGATCGTGTGCAGCGCAACGGTCTCGGCAATGACGGGAACACCCGACAGGCCCAGTCGACTGGCGTAAGGCCCGGCATGCGCGACCCCGCCACGAGACAGCTGCGGATCCTGGGGGTGCAACCAGACAGTAAAACCAAAGGTGCGGGCATACTGCATCGCCCGCATCAGCACCTGCGTGTCGAGAATGGGGGCAAGCGCCTGCGAGAAGCCCACGCACCCGGCCTCGACGAGTTCGGCCATCTCGGTGATGCTCTCACCGCGCAGCCCCAGCGTCAGCGCCCCGACGGGATAGAGCCTTGCCCCTTCGATCCCTCGTGCACGGTACTTGAGCATCTCAACGAGCCCGGGCTCATCCAGCACCGGGTCCGTGTCGGGCGGACAGGCCAGGCTGGTGACCCCGCCGGCTGCGGCGGCCTTCATCTCCGATTCGAGCGTGGCCTTGTACTCGAAGCCGGGCTCACGCAGGCGCGCCGCAAGATCGACCAGCCCCGGCGCAAGCACGCACCCGCCTGCGTCGATCACCTGATCGGCTGCAAAACCCGCCGGCGCCTCGCCGATCGCAACAATCCGGCCATCGCGCACGTGCACCGCGGCATGGCCCGCCTGCGTGTCGGTGGCGGCCACCGGGTCGATCAGACGCGCATTGATGATGGAGAGGGAAGTGCCTGCACTCATGATTTGGCAAGAATGCTCATGACGGCCATGCGAATGGCAATGCCGAATGTGACCTGATCGAGAATGACCGCCTGGGGTCCGTCGGCGACGGCCGAGTCGATTTCGACGCCCCGGTTCATCGGCCCGGGGTGCATCACGATGCAATCGGGGCGAGCCAGCGCGAGCTTTTCCTCGGTGAGCCCGTAGTGCTTGAAGTACTCCTGAGCCGACGGCAGAAGCGCTCCACGCATGCGCTCGTTTTGCAAACGCAGCATGATGACCACATCGACATCGCGCAAGCCCTCACGCATGTCGGTGAAGACGCGCACGCCCATCTGTTCGAGCCCGCCGGGCAGCAGCGTACGCGGCCCGATGACGCGAAGCTCGGGCACCCCCAGCGTGCTGAGCGCGTGAATGTCGGACCTGGCCACACGCGAGTGCAGCACGTCCCCCACGATGGCCACCCGCAGCCTGGTGAAGTCTTTCTTGAAATGCCGGATGGTGTAGGCGTCGAGCAGGCCTTGCGTGGGGTGCGCATGACGCCCGTCCCCCGCGTTGATGACATGCACACTGCCACGTGTGCGATCCACGTGCTCGGCAATGAGAAAGGGCGCGCCACTTTGCGCATGGCGCACGACAAACATGTCGGCGTGCATGGCCACCAGGTTGTCGATGGTGTCGAGCAGGGACTCGCCCTTGGCCGTGGACGAGGTGTTGATGTTGAGGTTGACCACATCGGCCGACAGTCGCTTGGCAGCGATCTCGAAGGTGGTACGCGTCCGGGTGGAGTTCTCGAAAAACAGGTTGAAGACCGAGACCCCGCGAAGCAGCGGCACCTTCTTGACCTCTCGATCGGAAACCCCGAGAAAACCCGCCGCCGTATCGAGGATGTGATGGATCAGATCACGAGGCAGGCCCTCGATGGTGAGCAGATGCTTGAGCTCACCGTTTGCGTCGAGTTGTGGATGTCGAGAAGGCATGACGGACCGGTTCGCTTACTCGATGGCGAGCGCAAGCTGCCCCGAGGCATCACGGCTGAGCACGAAGGCCTGGTCGGATGAGAGCGGATGTCGCAGGCCGCAAAAGCTCGCCTCGACGGGCAACTCGCGCCCGCCGCGGTCGATGAGCACCGCGAGCCGCACGCGTGCCGGACGGCCGTAGTCAAAGATTTCATTGAGCGCGGCACGAACCGTGCGCCCGGTGTACAGAATGTCGTCGACCAATACGACGTCGGCCCCATCCACCTCGAAGGGCAGCGTGGTCGGTTTCATCTCGGCGGGCAAGCCACGCTGGCCGTAATCGTCCCGGTGAAACGCGCTGGACAGCGTTCCCACCGCACCGGCCAGTCCCAGATCGCGCTGAAGACGCTCGGCAATCCAGACGCCGCCGCTGTGGACCCCGACCAGCAAGGGCGGTCGCCCGGAAGGCTGTTCCGCCTGCGCGAAGGCTTGGCGAAGCTGGTCGCGCAGCCGCGAGTAAGCCGATTCGGCATCCAGTTGAGGCATGAGTGGGGGCAGGTTCAGTTCGAGTCGAGATATTGTCGCAGGATTATGGCCGCCGACTCGGCGTCGAGGGCATCGCCCGCCCCGCCCGCTGCGGCCTCGACCGAGGTATAGCGCTCATCGACCAGTTCAACCGGCAGCCGAAAGCGGCCGCTGAGCTGTCGGGCGAAGCGCTCGCAGCGATCGGTCATCGCGTGTCGGGCGCCATCGGGATGCAGTGGCCGGCCAACCACGAGTTTCTGCGGCTGCCACTCGAGGAGCAGGCGCCCGATCGCCTCAAAACACCGATCGCTGACGCGGGCATCGATCTGTGACAGGGGGCGGGCACTGCAGGTAAGCGTATTGCCGATGGCCACGCCGATCCGTCGAACTCCGAAATCAAACCCCAGGAGCGTCTCACCCCGCTCAGGCATGCCCGGCTGCCGCCGCAAGGTAGACCGGGTTCACACCCAGCAAGGCAAAGGCTCGCTGCAGTCGCTCATCCACCGGTGCGTCAAAAATCAGCGAGGGGTCTGCCTCAACGGTCAGCCAGGCGTTGCGGGCGACCTCGTCCTCCAACTGACCGGGGCCCCAGCCCGCGTAGCCCAGCATCACCAGCATGCGCTCCGGTCCGCCCCCTCGAGCCACGGCCTCCAAAACGTCCCTGGAGGATGTCAGCCCGATATCGTCGCCCACTTCGACAGTGGCCCCCCAGTGGCCAACCGGTTGGTGCAGCACAAAGCCCCGATCGGTCTGGACCGGCCCGCCGTGAAACACCAGCGACCGTCCGAATTCGTCGGACTCAAGGCTCAGATCGAGCCGGCGAAAGAGCGTGGATAAATCAATGTCCATCGGGCGGTTGATCACCAGCCCCAACGCACCTTTTTCGTTATGCTCCGCCACAAACACCAAGCTGCCACCGAAATTCGAGTCTTCAAGGCTCGGCATGGCAATGAGGAAGCAGTTGCTCAGATCGCTCGCGGATTCCGCATTCATCTTCCGATTATATGTCCCGATTCCCCCCTCGCCGGATTAACCGATGAACGCAAACCGCCTAGCAACCCACCCCACCGCCCTGGTTTGGCTCCGGCGGGATCTGCGGCTGGATGACCACGCAGCACTCGCGCAGGCACTGCGAGAGTGCGAGCGGGTGCACTGCTGCTTTGTCTTTGACGAAGCGATCCTCGCGCCGCTGCCCCGGGCCGACCGTCGCGTGGAATTCATCTGGCAGGCGCTGCATGAAATCGACTCGCGCCTGCGCGCGCTGGGCGGCGCGCTCTGGACCTGCCACGGCACGCCCGAGCAGGCCATTCCGATGCTCGCCCGGCTCACAGGTGCCAGCGCGGTCTACGCCAACCATGACTACGAACCGGCTGCGATCGCCCGTGACACGGCGGTCGCAGCAAGCCTGGCGGCCGAAGGGCGGGAACTGGTCACCTGCAAGGATCAGGTGGTGTTCGAATGCGCCGAGGTGCTGACCCAGGACGGTCGGCCCTTTTCCGTCTTCACGCCTTACAAACGCGCCTGGCTCAGAAAGCTGGATGCCGCGACGCTTGCCGAGCACGCGGTCGATCTCGAGGGCCGACTCGCGCCGATCGATAGCCTGCACCTGCAGCGAGAGTCGCCGTCCACACCCGGTGTATCGGCCGATGCAGCAGGCCCCAAGCGGCGCTGGCAGGCTGACGGCATTCCCGCACTCGATACGTTGGGGTTTGAGCCGGCCGGACTCGCTGAGCTCAAGATCCGTACGGGGTCGTCCGGTGCGCAGGCGCTGTTCGATGACTTCAGTGCCCGCATCGGCCTTTACCGGGACACGCGCGACTATCCGGCCGTGAAAGGGCCCTCGTATCTGTCCGTGCACCTGCGCTTCGGGACAATTTCGGTGCGACAGCTCGCGAGGTTTGCCTGGCAAACCATGCAGACGAACACGCTCGCCGCCGCAGGCGCCGAAACCTGGCTATCCGAACTGATCTGGCGAGACTTCTATTTTCAGATTCTCTGGCATCACCCGCGCGTGGTGGCCGCCGCGTTCAGGCCCGAGTACGACTCGATCCGGTGGGTTGAAGACGACGCGCTGTTTGCGGCCTGGTGCGAGGGCCGAACAGGCTATCCGCTGGTGGACGCCGCGATGGCGCAGATCAACCGGACCGGATACATGCACAACCGTCTGCGCATGGTGGTGGCCTCCTTCCTGATGAAGGACCTCGGCATCGACTGGCGCAAGGGTGAACGCTATTTTGCTGAGCACCTGATCGACTACGACCTGGCGGCCAACAACGGTGGCTGGCAGTGGGCGGCCTCAAGCGGCTGTGATGCGCAACCCTATTTTCGGATTTTCAATCCGGTCACGCAGTCGGAACGATTCGACCCGCAGGGAAAGTTCATCCGGCGTTATCTGCCGCAACTGGCGCGGCTTCCAGACAAGGCGCTGCACGCACCCTGGCTCGCCTCGCCGGCCCAACTCGCTGCGGCTGGCATCCAACTGGGCATTGACTACCCAAGGCCCGTGGTCAGTCACGAGGCAGCGCGCAAAGCCACGCTGGAACGCTATGCGGTGATCAAAAGCGCCGGTACGGGTTCGGCCGACTGAGCGCGGTGCCGCTCCGGCCGCATGAGGCTTGTCCGGCAGGAGCCCTGTCGGGCGCCCGCGAGTGCAACGGGTGATGCATGACGGCAAGGCCGGATCAGAGTTCGACCATCTCGAAGTCGTCCTTGCGGGCGCCGCACTCGGGACAGGTCCAGTTCATGGGCACGTCTTCCCAACGGGTGCCCGCAGCAATCCCCTCATCCGGCAGGCCTGTTGCCTCGTCATAAATCCAGCCGCAGATCAGGCACATCCACGTCTTGAAGGGGGCGTCGCTCATTGAAGTTCCCAAGAATGATTAGAGCCGGGCAGAGCGATTCAAGAACCGTCGCTCGACCCGCCAGCCTGCGCAGCGCGGGCAAGTAAAGAGGACTCTGCTCGCGCTGCATCGTTGAACAACCGGGTCAGGACACCTGCCCGGAATCGGGCCCATGCCCGTGTTTGCGCATCAAAAACGCCTTGCCGATGGCCAGAACCAGGACGACCCCCGCAAGACCTGCTGCCGTGCCGAGACCGTGATGGCTCATGCCCAGGGACTGAGCGAGGGACTCGGTCCAAGCATGAATAGCGGGGTCGCCCACCGCGATTTCACCCGCGATGAAGCCCAGCAGCCCCGCACCCAACCAGACGATGAGGGGGAAGCGTTCAATGACCTTGAGCAGGAGGGTGGACCCGAAGATCACCAGGGGAATGGAGATGGCCAGGCCCAGCACCAGCAGCACCGTTGAGCCCTTGGCGGCGGCAGCCACCGCGATGACGTTGTCCAGACTCATGACCAGATCGGCGATGAGAATGGTGCGCACCGCTGCAGCCATCCCGCTCTTGGCCCCGTCGTCGCCGCCCTCGCTTTCATCCTCAGGCAAGAGCAAGGTGACGCCGATATAGACCAGCAGCACTGCCCCGATCAGTTTGAGGTAGGGAAGTTGCAGCAACTGAACCGCCACCAGTGTCAGCACGATCCGCATCACGATGGCCGCGCCCGAACCGATGAGGATGGCCTGCTTCTGCTGTTTGGGCGGCAGCGAGCGCGCTGCCAGCGCAATCACTACGGCATTGTCGCCGGACAACAGGATATTCACCCAGATGATCTGAGCCAGTGCTACCCAGAATGCGGTGCTGCCGATTTCCATGAAACCTCCTCAGTCGCTGCAGGGCCCCCAGGGGCTACTCGAGCCCGAGATCAGTGCCTGAATCAGAGCACGCTCTTCAGAAGCTTGCCCATCTCGGAAGGGTCTTTGGTGACCTTGATACCGCAGGCCGCCATGACCGAGAGTTTTTCCTGGGCCGTACCCTTGCCGCCGGAAATGATGGCCCCAGCATGCCCCATCCGTTTGCCCGGGGGTGCTGTGACCCCGGCAATGAAGCCCACCACAGGCTTCTTCATGTTATCCCTCACCCACTCGGCGGCCGTTTCTTCGTCGGAGCCGCCGATTTCGCCGATCATCACCACGGCGTCGGTGTCGGGGTCATCGTTGAACATACGCAGGACATCGATGTGCTTGAGCCCGTTGACGGGATCGCCACCGATTCCAACTGCGCTGGACTGTCCCAACCCGAGCGCGGTGAGTTGCCCCACGGCTTCGTAAGTGAGCGTTCCCGAGCGCGACACCACGCCAATGCGGCCCTTGCGATGAATGTGGCCCGGCATGATGCCAATCTTGAGTTCATCGGGCGTGATGACGCCGGGACAATTGGGCCCGAGCAGCAGCGTCTTGCGGTTTTCCTTTCGCATCCGGTCGCGCACTCGGATCATGTCGCGCACGGGAATGCCCTCGGTGATACAGATCGCCAGGTCGAGATCAGCCTCGACTGCTTCCCAGATAGCGTCCGCCGCACCCGCTGGCGGCACGTAGATGACCGACACGGTGGCACCCGTGGCCTGCTTGGCCTCACGGACGTTGGCGTAGATGGGGATGCCCTCGAAGTCTTCGCCGGCCTTCTTGGGATTGACGCCCGCCACATAGGCGGCTCGACCGTTCGCATAATCGCGGCTGGTGCGGGTATGAAACTGCCCCGTCTTGCCGGTAATGCCCTGGGTCATCACCTTGGTGTTGCGGTTGATCAGGATACTCATGGCACATCCCTTCCTGTCTTGGATCCAGCCTCGGATTCGAGCCGGTCTCTGGCTTACTCTGTTCTGTCGCTGAAGGCGCGGGGAAAGCGTTGCGGCTGAAGGACCCGCGCCTCAGCGGGCCTTGGCCGCCGCCACGACTTTCTGCGCCGCTTCGGCCATGGTGTCGGCCGCGATGATCGGAAGCCCCGACTCGGCCAGCATTTTCTTGCCGAGGTCTTCGTTGGTGCCCTTCATCCGCACGACGAGAGGTACCTTCAGGCCGACCGCCCGGCTGGCGGCAATCACGCCCTCGGCAATGGTGTCGCACTTCATGATGCCGCCGAAGATATTGACGAGGATCGCCTGCAACTCGGGGTTTCGAAGCATGATCTTGAAAGCCTCGGTGACCTTCTCGGTGGTGGCGCCGCCACCGACATCGAGAAAGTTGGCCGGCTCGCCGCCAAAGAGCTTGATGGTGTCCATGGTGGCCATGGCAAGCCCGGCGCCATTGACCAGGCAACCGATATTGCCCTCGAGCTGGATGTAGGCGAGGTCGAACTTCGAGGCCTCGATCTCGGCAGGATCCTCTTCGTCGAGGTCGCGCAAGGCCACGATATCCGGGTGACGGTAGAGCGCGTTGGAGTCGAAATTGAGTTTCGCGTCCAGAGCGATCACCCGGCCGTCGCCGGTCAGTATGAGCGGATTGATTTCAGCGAGGCTCGCGTCGGTATCCCAGAAGGCCTGGTAGAGGCCCTTCAGGATGACGCGCGACTGAGGAAGCGATGCGTCGGGAATGCCGATCTTGCGGGCCAGATCGTCGGCTTCGGCGTCGGTAAGACCCACGACCGGATCAACCGCCGCCTTGTGAATTTTCTCAGGCGAGTGCTCGGCCACCTCCTCGATGTCCATCCCGCCTTCGCTGGAAGCCATCATGGTGACGCGCTGCGTGACGCGGTCAACCACCAACCCGATGTAGAGCTCTTTGCGAATATCGGCGCCCTCTTCGATCAGCAAGCGCCGCACCTGCTGACCCTGAGCGCTGGTCTGGTGGGTGATGAGTTGCATGCCGAGGATTTCGCTCGAGCGCTGCCGGACCTCTTCGATCGAGCGGGCGAGCTTGACCCCGCCCCCCTTGCCTCGACCGCCCGCGTGAATTTGTGCCTTGACCACCCAGACCGGCCCGCCCAGGGATTCGGCGGCCTTGACGGCCTCATCCACCGAGAAACAGGCGACGCCGCGGGGCACCGCGACGCCATAACGCTTGAGCAGTTCCTTGCCCTGGTATTCGTGGATCTTCACTGATCGGCTCCCCGGTAACTTCGCGCAGCCATGGCGACACCACCGACATGCAGCGATGGCAGCGAGACAAAATTTGGCCCTGACGGCCGCTCGAGACTGCTGGTTGGCTCTTGCGTAGAGAGCCAGGAAATTGGCGGGGGAGTGTATCACGCAGCCAGAGGAGAGAAACGCTTGAGCGGGCTGGCGTGAGAGGTGGACGCCGGGGCCCGCCGGTAGCGGTGGTCGCCTCAGTCGTCGCCCCCCCCAAGCACTCGCCGCACGACCTCGGCGGAGAACCCCCTGGACGCCAGGAATCGCATCTGCCTGAGCTTGTCTTCTCGCGAGGCGGACGGTTCCCGGAACCGCTTGCGCCAGACCTCGCGCGCGCGGTCGAACTCGGTTGCACGCAGCGCAGCGACGGATGCCTCGATGTGCTCGGGATCGAGCTGATGCGAGCGAAGTTCTTGCCGGATGCGGGCCGCCCCGAACCGGCCAGCCCGACGATGCACCAGCCCCTCGATGAAGCGCTCCTCGGAGAGCAGGCGCCGGTCGGCCAGGCGGTCGAGCAACGCGTCGACATCGTGGGGCTCACCGCCCTTGGCGATGAGCTTGAGTCGCAATTCGGCCCGGCTGTGCTCGCGCCGGGCCAGGTAGGCCAGCGCCACCGCCTCAAGCGAGACGGGCCCGCTCATGACGCCCCCGGGCTTGCGCCGGCCAGTCAGGCCGCCGCTTCCTCGGCCCCGCCAGCGGGCCGGGCGCTGACCCCGAAGTGAGCTCGAACCTTGTTTTCGATTTCGAGGGACAGTTCGGGCCGCTCGCGGAGAAACTCCCGGGCGTTGTCCTTACCCTGACCGATCCGGTTGCCCTCGTAGCTGTACCAGGCACCGCTTTTTTCGACCACGCTGCTGTTGGCGCCGAGGTCGAGGATTTCGCCCTCGCGCGAGATACCCTCGCCGTAGAGGATGTCGAATTCGGCCGACTTGAAGGGCGGTGCCACCTTGTTCTTGACGACCTTGACCCGGGTTTCGCTGCCGATGACTTCTTCGGCCTTTTTGATGGAGCCCGTGCGACGGATGTCGAGCCGTACCGATGAATAGAACTTCAGCGCGTTGCCACCGGTGGTGGTTTCGGGGTTACCGAACATGACACCGATCTTCATGCGGATCTGGTTGATGAAGATGACCATGGAGTTGGTGCGCTTGATGGTGGCCGTGAGTTTTCGCAGCGCCTGCGACATGAGTCGGGCCTGAAGACCAGGCAAGGAATCGCCCATTTCGCCCTCGATTTCGGCCTTGGGGGTGAGCGCCGCCACCGAGTCGATGACGATGAGGTCGACCGAGCCGCTTCGCACCAGGGCATCGACAATTTCAAGTGCCTGCTCGCCTGTATCGGGCTGAGACACGAGCAGATCGTCGAGCGTGACACCAAGCTTGGACGCGTACTGCACGTCGAGCGCGTGTTCGGCGTCGATGAAGGCGCAGGTACCGCCGATTTTCTGCATCTCGGCGATGACCTGAAGCGTCAGCGTGGTCTTGCCGGATGACTCGGGGCCGAAGATTTCGATGACCCGGCCGCGGGGCAGGCCGCCCACGCCCAGGGCAATATCAAGGCCGAGCGAGCCGGTGGAGACCACCTGGATGTCGTGCTCGATGCCGGCATCGGCCAGGCGCATGATGGAGCCCTTGCCGAACTGTTTTTCAATTTGGGCCAGCGCGGCGCTGAGGGCCTTGGTGCGCTCGCTTTTTGATTTGGCGTCGTCCATGTTGATCACTTTTTCCATTGCTGACCTCGTCTGTGCGTGGGCGCGAAAAGGCCCGACTGACGAGAATTATTGCATGCAACCACTGTATAAACAATCAGTCTTTTGAGACTAGATGATCCGGATGCTACACCCCTTGCAGATCAGTCGATGCTGTGCGGGGGAGCAGTTTCAAAGCTTCGTCGAGCGCAAACTGGGCGGTCTGCGCCCGAACCTCCGAGCGCCCGCCGATGAAGTGACGGGTGAGCGAATACAGCGCACCTGCCTGCGCCGCGGGACTCGCCGCACCCTGACCGTCGCTGCCGCCCCCATCGCCGCCCGCCCCGCCCCTCAGCGCCCAGGCGAAGCACACCGTGCCGACCGGTTTGTCCAGACTGCCGCCGCCCGGACCCGCGATCCCCGTGACGGCGAGCGCGATCCGGGCCCGACTGCGCCGCAGCGCTCCCTGTGCCATCTCGCGCGCAACGGGCTCGCTCACCGCACCGAAGCGCTGCAGCGACTGCAGGGACACACCCAGAAGCTCCTGCTTGGCCTCGTTGCTGTAGGTGACGAAGCCCCGGTCGAACCAGCGGCTTGAGCCGCCGATTTCAGTCAGCGCAGCGGCAATCAGCCCCCCCGTGCAGGACTCGGCGCAGGCAATCAAGGCGCCATCGGACTCGAGGGCACGCCCCAGGCGCACCGCCGACGCCAGCACGGCCGTAAGCTCGGCAAACGGATTCATTGCAACGGGCTCGCAAGAAACATCAGAGGAGGGAGCGCCAGAGGGCGAACACGAACAGCGTGAAGAGCGCCGCCAGCAAATCATCGAACATGATGCCAAAGCCGCCCTTGAGCCGCGCGTCAAACTGGCGGATCGGCGGGGGCTTGACGATATCGAAGAAGCGAAACACCCCGAAGGCGGCGAGCTGGCTCGCCACCCCACCGGGGATGACCACCAGCACCAGCCAGAAGGCGATGACCTCATCCCAGACGATGGCTGGGTGGTCACTCACGCCAACATCGCGGGCAGCCCGGCCGCAGGCCCACACGCCCAGCAGGAAACCGATGACGATCACCACCGCCCAGTCGGCGGGGCGAAGCCAGTCCTCGAGCAGCGCGAAGACGCACCAGGCCCAGAGGGTGCCCACGGTGCCCGGCGCGCGCGGGAACAGCCCGCTGCCGAAACCGACGGCGATGAGGTGGGCCGGATCGCCCAGCCGAAATCGCGAGGGCGTCGTGAAGCGGTCAGGCGAAGTGATCGAAGCCTCCCGAAGATAGCGTCAGGGTGTGGCCGCGTGCATCCCGGATACGCAGGCCGCTGCCTGCGGTAAGCACCCCGATTCGCGTCAGCGGCACGCCCAGGCGCTCGCCCAGCGCCGCTATTGCCACGCGGTTTTCGGACGCCGCCGAAAAAAGCAGTTCGTAATCGTCACCGCCCGCGAGTGCGAGGGCCTGGCGATCGGCCTCAGCCAGCCCACTGAGACAGGGCTCAACCGGTATTGTCGTCCAGTCAAGCTCGGCCCCGAGTCTGGAACGCGAGAGCACATGCCCCAGATCGGACGCGAGACCGTCTGATAAGTCGATCGCGGCCCGCGCCAGATGTCGCAGGGCCATCCCCAGCGCCAGGCGAGGCTGAGGACGCTCCATGCGCTCGAGCGCGGGGTGGCCAACGGGCAGCGGCCGGGCCGCAAGCGCCTCACGTACGGCGAAAGCCGCGCCACCCAGGGCGCCCGAGACCCAGAGGTCATCACCCGGCTGCCCGGCATCGCGGCGCAGCGCCGCGCCTGCGGGCACTTCGCCCAGGGCGGTGATGCTGATGGTGAGCGGGCCACACGTGGTGTCGCCCCCGATCAGCTCACAGGCGCTCTGGTCGGCCAGTTCGAACATCCCGCGGGAGAAGGCCTCGAGCCAGGCCTCGTCGACCCGCGGCAGCGCAATCGCCAGCGTGAACGCCAGGGGTCGCGCGCCCATCGCCGCCAGATCGGACAGGTTGACCGCGAGCGCCTTGTAGCCCACCGAGGCCGGCGGCGCGTCAGCCATAAAATGCCGGTCACACACGAGCATGTCAGTGGTGATGGCAAGCACTGCGCCGGGTGTTTCAGGGCGGAGCAGCGCGCAGTCATCGCCGATGCCCAGCAGCGCACGGCGGGCGGGGCCCCGGTCAAAGTAGCGCGCGATCAGATCGAATTCGCCTAGCGCCATCGCTTAGCACTCCACCGCCAGGGGCGGTCGACTCACCCCTCAGCCCGGGCCCCCGGCCTCGATCTGGCGCAGGCGAGTGGCCACGCGATCGAGCACGCCATTGACGTACTTGTAGCCATCGGTCCCGCCAAAGGTCTTGGCCAGTTCGACCGCCTCATTGATGACCACCCGGTAGGGGATTTCGGGGTGGCGCATGAGTTCGAAGGTTGCGAGCAGCAGCGCCGCATGCTCGACCGGACTCAGTTCCTCGACCCGACGGTCAAGGTGCGGGGTGATCGCGGCATGCAAGTCGTCAGCGACTGTGATCGTTCCGTACAGGAGCGCCCGGAAGTGCTCGAGGTCGGCCTTCGCGAACCCCGGGTTGTCCAGCCCCAGGTGCGCCTCGATCGCGCCCGCATCACTGCGGCTGACCAGCCACTCGTACAAGCCCTGCAGGGCCAGTTCGCGCGAACGCCGCCGCGCGCTCTTGGGCGGCGTACCACGGCCCTTGCCCGCACCCTCGCCGGACGAATCGGCCACCGCCTCCGAGTCGCCGCTCATCGAGGGCCCGCCGGCAGGTCGGGCGCATCCTCGACGTCGGCGTCGAACCCAGCCAGCCAGTCTGCGAGGCGCGCCATTTCAACCGCCACCTGCGCGGCCTCGGCACCCTTCACGGGCGCGCGTGCCTCCGCCTGTCCATCGGTGTTGGTGGTGAGCACGGCATTGGCGACCGGAACGAGGTAGTCGGTCGCGACCGTCTGAATGCCCCGCGACGCTTCGTTGGACACGACCTCGAAGTGATAGGTTTCGCCCCGAATGACGGCGCCCAGCGCAATCAGGGCATCGAAGCCGCCCGATTCGGCCATGCGCGCGAGCACAAACGGAATTTCCAGCGCGCCCGGGACCGAGCACAGGGCGATGTCACGGTCTGCGACGCCGAGTCTGCGCAGCTCGGCCAGACACGCCTCACGCAGAGCCTTGCAGACCGGTTCGTTGAATCGGGACTGGACCACGCCAATCCGCAGGCCTTGACCGTCGAGCGGCGCCTGATGGAGCTCAGTGGGCATCGGAACTTCCCTGCAGCGCCTCGGGCGCAAAACCGGTCACCTGAAGCGAAAAACCCGCCATGCTCGGCAGCTTGACGGGCCGAGACAGCAAACGCATGCGGCCCACGCCGATGTCTTTGAGGATCTGTGCCCCGATGCCATAGGAGCGCAAGTCCATCTTGCCACGCCGTTGGGCGGCAGCGGACTCGACGGCCCCGCCCGGCCCAGCGCCCTTGGCCGCCGCCAGCAGGTCATCGGCCGACTGCGAGCAATTGAGCAACACGAGCGCACCACAGCCCGAGGAAGCAATGGCCGCGAGCGCCTTGTGAACCGACCAGGAGTGGCTGCCGCGCTTGGTCTCGAGCAGGTCGAGCAGAGACAGCGGCTCCTGCACCCTGACCAGCGCGTCGTTGTCGGGCCCGGGATTGCCGCAGACCAGCGCCAGATGCGCGCCGCCCGAGGGCTTGTCGCGGTAGGCGAGCAGACGGAACTCGCCGTGCACGGTCTGCACGGCGGACTCGGTGACGCGCTCGATGAGGGTTTCGTTGGCGCTGCGATACCCGATGAGGTCTGCAATGGTGCCGATGCGAAGCCCGTGCTCACGAGCGAACTGGACGAGGTCGGGCAGGCGCGCCATGGTGCCGTCGTCGTTCATGATTTCGCAGATGACCGACGCAGGCTCCAGACCCGCGAGCGCTGCCAGATCGCAGCCCGCCTCGGTGTGGCCGGCCCGCACCAGCACGCCCCCGTTTTCCGCGCGCAGCGGAAACACGTGCCCCGGTTGCACCAGATCGTCGGGACGCGCGCCCCTGGCGATGGCAGCCTGCACCGTGCGCGCGCGATCCGCCGCCGAGATGCCCGTGCTGACCCCTTCGGCTGCCTCGATGGACACGGTGAACTTGGTGCCGTGTCGCGTGCCGTTGCGCGTGACCATGAGGGGCAGGTCAAGCTGCCGGCAACGCGCCTCGGTGAGGGTGAGGCAAATGAGCCCGCGACCGAAGCGCGCCATGAAGTTGATCGCCTCGGGCGTGACGAACTCGGCCGCAAGCACCAGATCGCCTTCGTTCTCGCGGTCTTCCTCGTCGACGAGGATCACCATCTTGCCGGCACGGATGTCGGCGATGATTTCTGTGATGTTGGATAAAGACATAGACGGATTCTACGCCGAGCCGGACACCGCACTGACGGGCGGGACGCCAGCGCCTTCGCTGGCAGCCCCCACCGACAGCAGTCGTTGGCAGTAGCGCGCAATCAGATCGATTTCAAGATTGACCCGATCGCCCGGCATCAGATGGCGCAGGGTGGTCACTGCGATGGTGTGCGGAATGAGGTTGATGGAAAAATCACAACCCAGTGCGCTGTCCTCGACTCGGTTCACGGTCAGGCTCACACCGTTGACCGTGATCGAGCCCTTGTAAGCGAGGAACCCGGCCAGGTCGAGGGGGGCCCTGATCTGCAGCAGCCACGACTCACCCACCGGCTCGAAGCGCCTCACCTCGCCCAGTCCGTCGACATGCCCCGACACCAGGTGGCCGCCCAGACGGTCGGCCAGTCGCAGGGCCTTCTCGAGGTTGACCTCGCCGGGACGATCCAGGCCGGCGGTGCGGGCGAGGCTCTCGGCGGACACATCGAAGGACAGGCGCCCGCCGTCGATCCGGACCACCGTCATGCAGGCCCCCTGGATGGCGATCGAGTCGCCGATGGCCACATCATCGAGGCCCAGGGCCGAGGCCTCGACCACCAGCCGCACACCGCCACCCTCGGCGATCGGCACGCACTGCTCGATACGGCCCAAGGCCGCGACGATTCCCGTGAACATGTGAGAGAGCTCCCGCCGGTTCAGGACCGGCCCTCGATATGCGCCAGTACGCGCAGGTCATCGCCGATCCGCTCGACAGATTGCAACGCAAGCTTCAGCCGCCCGTCGAGCGAGGCCGCCGCCTGCAGATCGAACATGCCACGCCCCAACCCCAGCAGCGCCGGCGCCAGATAGATCAGCAACTCGTCGACACAGCCTTCGCGAATCAATGACCCGTTGAGCTTGTGCCCCGCCTCGACATGCAGTTCGTTGATGCCGCGCTCGCCCAGTTCGCGCATCAGGGCGGGCAGATCAACCTTGCCCTCGGCGTTGGGCAGGCAGAGCACCTCGCAACCCCGGTCGCGCAATTCGGCCTGACGCTCGGGACGCTCGTGCGCAGCGACGATCAGGACCTCGCCTCCCTTGAGGATCTGCGCCTCGACATCGACCTCGAGCCGTGAGTCCACCAGCACCTTGAGCGGCTGCCGACTGACGCCGGTCAGCCTAGCTGTCATGCGCGGGTCGTCTTCCTTCACCGTGCCGATGCCGGTCAGGATGGCGCAGCTGCGCGCGCGCCAGCGGTGGCCGTCGGCGCGTGCCGCTTCACCGGTGATCCACTGGCTGCTGCCATCCGGCAGGGCGGTGAACCCGTCGAGGCTCGCAGCCACCTTCATGCGGACCCAGGGCCTCCCCGTCACCATCCGCGAGACGAATCCGGGGTTGAGTGCGCGGGCCTGCGCGCTCAGCAGGCCGCACCGCACATCGATGCCGGCCTGCCGAAGCCGTTCCAGGCCCCGCCCGTTGACCAGGGGATTGGGGTCTTCCATGGCTGCGATCACCCGGCCGATGCGCGCCTCGATGAGCGCATCGGCGCAAGGGGGCGTTCGACCATGATGGCTGCAGGGCTCGAGCGTGAGATAGGCCGTCGCCCCCCGCGCCTGGCTACCCGCCTGGGCCAAGGCCAGCGCCTCGGCGTGGGGCTCGCCGGCCCGGCGGTGCCAGCCCTCGCCCACCACCACCCCGTCGCGCACGATCACGCACCCCACCCGAGGGTTGGGGGTCGCGGTATCCATTCCGAGCGCGGCGATTTCAAGCGCGCGGGACATCCATTGATGATCGGCAGGACTGAACATGCAGGGCACGGGACCGGGAAATCACACAGGACCCGGATTATCACCCGAGTGGCAAAGCCCCCGCCCGACGATGCGCGGCGCACTACAATTTCAAGATCCAGACCACCCGGAATCCATCTTGAACGCCCAGACCCCGCAAGCCGGCCACGCGACGCGCATTTCAATTGGCGGCCATATCCTCGCCGACGCCCTGCTCGCCCAGGGTGTCGACACCATTTTTGGCGTCCCCGGTGAAAGCTATCTCGCGGTACTCGACGGGCTATGGCGTCATCGCGAGCAGATCCGCTTCGTGATCTGCCGCCAGGAGGGCGGCGCGGCCTTCATGGCCGACGCCTACGCCAAGCTCACGGGCAAACCGGGCGTGGTCATGGTCACGCGCGGCCCCGGCGCCACCAATGCATCAATCGGCGTGCACGCGGCCTTCCAGGATTCGGTACCCATGGTCCTGCTGGTGGGTCAGGTGGGCTCCAACTTCGCCGACCGAGAGGCCTTTCAGGAAATGGATTACCGGCAGATGTTCGGTCCCATGGCCAAATGGGTCGCGCAGGTTGATCGGGCCGACCGCCTGCCGGAATACCTCGCCCACGCGTTCCAGACCGCCACCAGTGGCCGCAACGGACCGGTGGTGCTCGCCTTGCCCGAAGACATGCTCACGGCGCAGGCCGAGGCCCGCCACCCGGCGTGCCACCAACCGGTGCGCGCTGCGCCCTCGGCGACCCAGATCGGGCATCTGCGCGACCGGCTTGCCGCCGCGCAACGGCCGTTGGTGTTACTGGGTGGTACTGGCTGGACTACTCAGGCCTGCGCCGACCTGAGACACTTCATCGAAGCCAACCAGCTACCTGTCACCTGTGCCTTCCGGTTTCAGGATCTCTACGACAACCGCCTGCCGCATTACGTGGGCGATGTCGGCATCGGCATCAACCCCAAGCTGGCCGCGCGCGTGCGCCAGGCCGATCTCATCATCGCCATCGGACCCAGACTGGGCGAGATGACCACCTCGGGCTACACCCTGCTCGAAGTGCCCAGGCCCGCGCAAGCCCTGATCCACGTTCACGCGGGTATCGAGGAACTGGGCAGCGTCTACCAGGCCGACCTGATGATCGCCTCGGGCATGCCCGAGATCGCTGCGGCGCTGAAAGACCTGCGGGTCGATTCAAGCGCCTGGGCCGCCGACCTGGCCCCGGCGCGGGCCGACTATGAAGCCTGGCAGGGTCGCCCGGCGCTGTATCAAGGCATCGAACCCGAGCTCGACCTTTGGCAGGTCATGCGAACGCTGGCACAGATTGCACCGGCCGACGCGATCATCACCAACGGCGCCGGCAACTTTGCTACCTGGGCCCATCGCTTCTGGCCGTATGCCGGCCTGCGCACCCAGTTGGCCAGTACCTCGGGCGCCATGGGCTATGGCGTGCCGGCGGCTGTCGCCGCCAGCCTCTGCGCGCCTGATCGCACGGCCATCTGCATCGCGGGCGATGGCGATTTTCTCATGACGGGCCAGGAACTGGCGACCGCCGTGCAGCACGGTGGCGCCCCGCTGGTCATCGTCTTCAACAACGGTATGTACGGCACCATCCGAATGCATCAGGAACGCGAATACCCCGAGCGCGAACACGGGACGCGGCTGATCAACCCCGATTTCGCCCGCTATAGCGAGGCCTTTGGCGGCTTGGGTTTGCGCGTCGATCGCACCGCCCAGTTCGAGCCGGCGCTGCGGGAGGCGCTGGCCTTCATGCAGCGCGAGCGTCGGCCCGCACTGATCGAACTCTCGGTTGACCCCCAGCACATCACACCGAACCTGTCGCTCGATCGTATTCGACGCAGCGCGCAGCAGCGCTGAGGCGTTCCCCTCGGGGTTGCCCCTCGCGTCAAGTCGAGCGCTTGCGCGTGCGAACTTCCTCGACCGCCTCGGCGAACTCGTCGACGTCCTCAAAACTGCGATAGACCGAGGCAAACCGCACGTAGGCAATCTTGTCGAGCTTCTTGAGTTCGCGCATCACCAGTTCGCCGACACGCTCACTGCCCACCTCCCGCAGGCCCAGGCCCAGCAGTCGCTCTTCAATGCGGTGGATGGCCGCATCGACCACCTCGGCACTGACCGGGCGCTTGCGCAGCGCCAGAGACAGCGATGCCCGCAGCTTGCGGCGGTCGAATTCGGCGCGCATGCCATTGCGTTTGACCACCGCCGGCAGGGTCAGTTCGACGCGCTCATAGGTGGTAAAGCGCTTGTCGCAATTGAGGCAACGCCGTCTGCGACGGATCGAATCGCCATCGTCGCTCTCGCGGGTCTCGGCAACCTGCGTGTCGGCGTGATCACAGAAAGGGCAGCGCATCGCGTGGGCTCCAGGCGAGGAAGATCGACTCGGGCCCGGCCCGCGCGCTGCGGTCCGGGGCTCAGCGGTAAACCGGGAAGCGGGCTGTCATCTCGGCCACCTGCCCCCGCACGCGCTCCAGGATGGCCGCATCAGCCGGCGCATCGAGCACATCGGCGATCAGGTTGCCCACCCGGCGTGCCTCATCTGGGCCGAACCCACGTGTGGTCATGGCGGGAGACCCCAGACGGATACCGCTGGTGACCATGGCCTTTTCGGGATCGTTGGGGATGGCGTTCTTGTTGCAGGTGATGTGTGCGAGACCAAGCACCCGCTCGGCTTCCTTGCCAGTGATGTGCTTGGCCCGCAGATCGACCAACATGACGTGCGACTCGGTGCGCCCCGAAACGATACGAAGCCCCCGCTCGATCAGGGTTTGCGCCAGCACCGATGCATTGACGAGCACCTGCTGCTGGTAGGTCTTGAACTCGGGCGCGAGCGCCTCGCGAAAGGCCACGGCCTTGGCAGCAATGACGTGCATGAGCGGGCCGCCCTGAAGCCCCGGAAACACCGCAGAGTTGATGGCCTTTTCGTGCTGGGCCTTCATCAGGATGAAGCCGCCCCGCGGGCCGCGCAGACTCTTGTGCGTGGTGGAGGTGACGATGTCGGCGTGCGGCACCGGGTTGGGGTAGACCCCCGCTGCAATGAGCCCCGAGTAATGCGCCATGTCCACCATGAAGAGCGCACCGATTTCCCGGGCAACCTCGGCAAAGCGCGCCCAGTCGATGCGCAGGCTATAGGCCGATGCCCCCGCGATGATCAGTTTGGGGCGCGCCTCGCGGGCCTTGCGGGCCATGGCCTCATAGTCGATGACCTCGCTGGCATCCAGGCCGTAAGACACCACGTTGAACCACTTGCCCGACATGTTGAGCGGCATGCCGTGGGTGAGGTGCCCGCCCTCGGCCAGGCTCATCCCCATGATGGTGTCGCCCGGCTTGAGGAAAGCCAGAAACACTGCCTGGTTGGCCTGAGCACCCGAGTGCGGTTGAACATTGGCCGCCTCGGCACCGTAGAGCTGGCGCAGTCGGTCGATAGCCAACTGCTCGGCGACATCAACGAACTCGCAGCCGCCGTAATATCGCTTGCCCGGATAGCCTTCGGCATACTTATTGGTGAGCTGGCTGCCCTGCGCAGCCATCACCGCCGGACTGGCGTAGTTTTCGGAGGCGATCAGCTCAATGTGATCTTCCTGGCGCTGATTTTCACGGCGAATGGCATTCCACAGGTCAGGATCGACTTGGTCGATGCCGATTGAACGGTCAAACACGGGCGAGCTCCATCTGGAAGGGCCGAATTGAAAGCGGGCCGAAGGCGGGATCCGCAGGTCCGGGTGGCGGAAAACGCGTTGCCCGGTAGCGGCCAAAACACGATTTTAGCGAATCCTGCGGCCGCGCCCCTTCGACGCCGACAGGCCGATGGTCATCAGGGCCTGGATCACACTCGGTCGGCGCCAGAGCTGGGTCCGCACGCCAGGCTCTGTCGGCCCCCCGGGTTCAGTCCCGGGCCTCGATGTCGTCCAGGCTGGCTTGCAGATGCGACACGTCGCCCCAGCCGAGCACCTCGAAGCGCTCGCCGTTCCATCCGACCCGGTTGATGCCCGCGTTGAACAGCTCGAAGCGCCGGACCGTATCGGCCGGCTCGCCGGTCGCGATGCGATAAATGGTGTCGAGCACCCCGCCGTGGGTCACCGCCACCACGCGCTCGCCGGAATGTCGATCGACCAGCCGGCGCATCTGCAGCCGCACCCGCTCGCGCAGCACGAGCAGGGACTCCCCGCCGCCGGGCAGTTCGAACGCCAAGTCGCGCGAGCGCCAGCGCGAGTAGGCCTCGGGATGGTCACGCAACAGATCATCGTGGGTGCGCCCCTCGAACATCCCGTAGCTGCGCTCGCGCAAACCGGGTTCGAGCCGCAGTTCCAGGCCGAGGGCCCGGGCGATTGGCTCGGCCGTTTGGCGAGCACGTGACAGGTCGCTCGAGTACACCGCGGCAATGGCCATCGATGCCAGTCGCTTGCTGGTGAGCCGGGCCTGCTGCCGCCCCTCTTCATTGAGCTCGATATCGATCTGCCCCTGAAAGCGTCGGGCCTGATTCCAGTCGGTCACGCCATGGCGAATGAACAGTATTTCTGCACCGGACACGGGCCTCACTCCTCTTTCAGATCGCTGCACGAGCCGGATCCTGGCGCAACCAGAGCGTTACCGGACCATCATTGATGAGCGACACCTTCATGTCAGCGCCAAACACGCCGGTGGCGACCGGCTGATGCTGTCGGCGGGCGCCGGCCACAAACGCGTCGAACAGGCGACGCCCCTCCTCGGGGGCGGCCGCGCCACCAAAGCTTGGGCGCGTGCCCGACCGGGTGTCGGCCGCCAGCGTGAACTGCGGCACGATCAGCAGTCCCCCTGCCACATCGACCACGCTTCGGTTCATGCGGCCTTGCTCATCGGCAAAGCAGCGTAGCTTCAGCAGTCTGGCCAGCAGCCGCTCGCATGCCGGATCGGAA
>CAIVPX010000006.1 GCA_903907905.1 uncultured bacterium
CGGTCATCCGCCTTGAGCCCCGCCGCCACGTCCCGGATCAGATCCTCCACAAACTTCGGATTGTCGTACGCGCGCTCGGTCACGTACTTCTCGTCCACACGCTTGAGCACCCCGTACAGCTCGCACGAGGCCTGCTCCTCGGCCAGCCTGATCAAGGCCTCCGGCTCAATCACCCCCACGCTCTGCACCTCCAGCGTCACATGCGAGCGCTGGTTGTGCGCACCATAATCCGAGATCGTCTTCGAACACGGGCACAAACTCGTCACCGGCACCACCAGGCTCAGCACCGCCCCCGCCTGACCCCGCTCGCCATCAACCACCACCTTCAGCTGGTAATCCATCAGGCTCTGCACCCCCGACACCGGCGCCGCCTTGCGCATGAACAGCGTCAGACCCACCTCGATGCGACCCCGGTCCGCCTGCAAACGCTCCAGCATCTCGCCGTGCATCGCCACCAGCCCCGACACATCCAGCGCCTCGCCGCCCTGCGAACGCTCCTCCAGCATCGCAATGAAGCGCGACATGTGCGTGCCCTTCTGATCCGCAGGCAAGCACACATACAGGTTGAACTCGCCCACCGCAGGCTGAACCCCAGACTCCCCCCGCCACATCAACGGATACCTCACCCCACGAACCCCTACCCGTTCGATCGGGATGTCGCGGACATCGTGGCTGCCCTGCACGTCGGCCATTTCGCTGCCCAGCAGCGCATTCGGATCACGGGAATTCATCGAGGCTCCAGACGACCGGGCATCCAGTCGGGTTAAAGGGGGAGAGGAAGGTTCTGATTGCGGCGTACTGACGACGCCTTGACTGAGCCGCGATGGTAGCCGCCTGCGCGCGGCCCGGGCTCAAAGGACTCGAAACCTGTCGGAAATAGGGGTATCGGGCGCCGAAGCGGATCGATACCCCGAGCGCTTACGCGGAGCGACTGGCCACCAGACGGGGTTCGGCGCCTGGCACGAGCGCCGCGTAGCGACGCCGGATGGCGCGCTCGATCCCGCCGGCATCGAGCCCCTCCAGGGCCAGCAGCTTGGCCTGCTCGCCGTGGTCGATGAAACGATCGGGCAAGCCCAGTTGCAGCAGCGGGATGACGAGGCCCTCGGCCGACAGCGCCTCGGCCACGGCGCTGCCTGCCCCGCCCATGAGCACATGCTCTTCAACGGTGACCAAGGCGTCGTGAGTCTGGGCGAGTTCGCGCAGCATCGATACATCGAGCGGCTTGACGAAGCGCATGTTGACCACCGTGGCATCGAGCGCATCGCCCGCGACCAGACTCGGGGCGAGCATCGACCCGAAGGCGAGAATGGCCACCCGCCGGCCATCGCGTCGGCGCTCGGCCCGCCCCAAGGGAATCGCGCTCATCTCGCGACGGACGGCCACACCGGCGCCCGAGCCCCGGGGATAGCGAACAGCGGCGGGCCCATCGTGCTGGAAGGCCGTGAAGAGCATTTGCCGGCACTCGTCTTCGTCGGTCGGTGCCATGACCACCATGTTGGGCACGCAGCGAAGGTAGGCGTAATCGAAGAAGCCGCCGTGCGTGGCCCCGTCGGCGCCGACCAGGCCGGCGCGGTCAATCGCGAAGGTGACCGGCAGGTTCTGCAGGGCCACGTCATGAATCAGTTGGTCGTAGCCGCGCTGCAAGAACGTGCTGTAGATGGCCACGACGGGCTTGAGCCCCTCGCAGGCGATGCCGGCTGCAAAGGTGACCGCATGCTGCTCGGCAATACCGACGTCGAAATACCGCTCGGGAAAGCGTCGCTCGAATTCGACCAGACCCGAGCCCTCACGCATGGCGGGCGTAATGGCCACCAGCCGCCTGTCGGCCTCGGCCATGTCGCAGACCCAGTCGGAGAAGACCTGGGTGTAGGTGGGCTTACCGGGTGCAGCGGGTTTTTTCAGACCCTCGGCAGGATCAAACTTGCCCGGACCGTGGTAACTGATGGGATCTGCCTCGGCGCGGCGATAGCCTTTGCCTTTTTTGGTGACGATGTGCAGGAACTGCGGTCCGCGCAGCTCGCGCAGGTTTTGCAGCGTCGGGATGAGGCTTTCAAAGTCGTGCCCGTCGATCGGCCCGACGTAGTTGAATCCGAACTCCTCGAACATGGTGCCGGGCAGCACCATGCCCTTGGCATGCTCCTCGAAGCGCTTGGCGAGTTCGAGCACCGGCGGCATCACCGACAGCACAGCCTTGCCCACATCGCGCGCCCGCGCGTAGAACCGGCCCGACATCAGCCTGGCCAGATGACGCTGCAGCGCACCCACCGGCGGCGAAATCGACATGTCGTTGTCGTTGAGGATCACCAGCAGATCGACGTCGGTCATCACGCCGGCGTTGTTCATGGCCTCGAAGGCCATGCCCGCGCTCATCGCGCCGTCGCCGATGATGGCGACATGGCGTCGGCGCTCGGGCCCGGTGCTGTCGCCGGCCGCCCGCGATGCGGCGGCCATGCCCAGCGCGGCCGAGATGGAGGTGGAGGAATGGGCCGTACCAAAGGTGTCGTACTCGCTCTCGACCCGGCGGGGAAAGCCCGAAATGCCACCAAACTGGCGCAGCGACCCCATCCGGTCGCGCCGCCCGGTGAGAATCTTGTGGGGATAGCTCTGGTGGCCGACGTCCCACACCAGACGGTCACGCGGCGTGTTGAAGACGTAATGGAGCGCGATCGAAAGTTCGACGGTGCCCAGGTTGGAAGACAGATGTCCGCCGGTGCTGGCGACCGAATGCAGCAAAAAGTTGCGCAATTCGTCGGCCAGTTGCGGCAGCGAGTCTCGGCCGATCTCTCGGAGATCGGCGGGGCTATCGATGCGGTCGAGCAGGGGCGTGCTCACGGGCGTGGGGGACATGGCCGGTTCACCTCATGAAGATCGCTGCACAATCAGGTCGGTGATGTCGCCGAGGCGCCGCGCAGTCGGGCCGAAGCTCGCCAGGGCCGAGCGGGCCTCCTCGCGAAGCGACTGCGCAAACTGTCTGGCGGGCTCCAGCCCCATGACCGAGACGTAAGTGGGTTTGTTGTGCTCCGAGTCCTTGCCGGCGGTCTTGCCCAGGGTGGCCGAGTCGGCCTCGACATCAAGAATGTCATCCACGACCTGGAAGGCCAGGCCCATGGCCTGCGCAAAACGCTCCAGTTCGGCCTGCTCCGGCGCCGACAGTTTTCTCCCGCAAGCCGCCCCGAGGCGGACCGCCGCGGCGAGCAGCGCGCCGGTTTTACGCCGGTGCATGTCTTCCAGTTGCGATTGATTCAGACTCACGCCAACCGAATCGAGGTCGATCGCCTGGCCGCCCGCCATGCCCAGCGAACCGGCCGCGCGCGCCAGATCGACGATCATGGCCACCCCGGCCGCCGGACCTGCGCCATGCGTCACCGCCGCACCCAGCGCCTCGAAGGCCAGCGCCTGCAGCGCATCACCCACCAGCATGGCGGTGGCCTCGCCGTAGGCGACATGCACCGTGGGTTTGCCGCGTCGAAGCACATCGTCATCCATGCAGGGCATGTCGTCGTGCACCAGCGAATAGGCGTGAATGAGTTCGACCGAACAGGCCGCACAGTCGAGTGCACCGAAGGCCGCGCCGCTCAACTCGCCCGCAGCGTACACCAGCAAGGGTCGCACGCGCTTGCCGCCGCCGAGCACCGCATAGCGCATCGCCTCATGCAGGCGCACCGGGTGGGCGCCCGATGCGGGCAGAGTCGCGTCGAGGGCGGCCTCGACCCGCCCCGCACAGGCAGCCATCCAGTCGGCGAAGTCGAGCCTGGACTCGACCCGGGAGAGTGCCGGACGCCGCGCGGCCATCACGGACTCTCTCCGTCCTGCTCGAAGGGCTTGAGGACCTCGGCCTCGAGAATACGAACCTGCTGCTGCACCTCGGCCAGCAGGCGGCGGCAGTGCGCAGACAGCACCGCTCCGCGCCGATAGGCGGCCAAGGACTGCTCGAGCGGCAGACTACCCGCCTCCATCGACTGAACGATAGCCTCGAGTTCGGCCACCGCCGCCTCATAGGTGTCAGGCAAGCCAGCCGTATCTTGCCGAGAAGTACCCGGAAGTGTCTCAGACATCTGACGGTTTGAAGTGTCCTAAAACAATGATCTTACTGAAATTTCGGCCGTGGCGGCTCGTCGGATGCCAAATTTCCGGCACCCCGCCTCCCCCGACTTGCCTTATCCGGCAATACGGGTATCCTCCCGCCTTCCTTTGACGGCCATCAGCGCGCAGACCGCGCGTTCGGTCAGGCTTGGTTCCGTCCTTCGGCTTTTTTCTCCCAGGGGGTCAGGATGTCGGATCTGGGTCGCCGCGAGCACTTCGCGCTGTCGCGCGCACAACTCCCGGTCAATGCCTACTTCGACGACGCGCTCTTCAAGCGCGAACAGGCGGTGCTTTTTGCTCGCGGTCCGGGCTATGTCGGGCATGAGTTGATGGTTCCGGAAGTCGGCGACTATCACACGCTGCCCGCAGAACGGGGCGGGCGGGTGCTGGTGCGCTCAGGCGCGGGCATCGAACTTCTCTCCAATGTCTGCCGGCACCGGCAGGCGGTCATGCTCAACGGCCGGGGCCACACCGACAACATCGTCTGCCCCTTGCACCGCTGGACCTACGACCTCGACGGCCGACTGCTGGGGGCCCCGCACTTCGCTGAGCAACCTTGCCTCGATCTGGGCCGATCACCGCTGCAGAACTGGCGAGGACTGCTGTTTTCCGGCCAGCGGGATGTGGCCCGCGACCTCGCCTCACTCACCGGGCGGCCCGATTTCGACTTCTCCGGTTACCTGCTCGACCACGTCGAAGTGCATGAGTGTCAGTACAACTGGAAAACCTTCATCGAGGTTTACCTTGAGGACTACCACGTAGTGCCCTTCCACCCGGGGCTCGGCCAGTTCGTTTCCTGCGAGGCCCTGGACTGGGAATTCGGCGACTGGCACTCGGTTCAAACGGTGGGCATTCACGACAGCCTGCGCAAGCCCGGCACACCCGCCTATCGGCTCTGGCACGAGCAGGTGCTTCGCCGGTATCAGGGCCAGATGCCGCCGCACGGCGCGATCTGGCTCACCTACTACCCGAACATCATGGTCGAGTGGTATCCCAACGTGCTGGTGGTCTCAACCCTCGTACCAAGAGGTCCTCGCCACACCACCAATTACGTCGAGTTCTACTACCCCGAGGAAATCGCCTTGTTCGAGCGCGAATTCGTCGAGGCCGAGCGCGCGGCCTACATGGAAACCGCGAGGGAAGACGACGAAATCGCCGAGCGGATGGACGCGGGCCGACTGGCCCTGCTCGAGCGCGGCGAAGATGACGCCGGCCCCTATCAGAGCCCGATGGAAGACGGCATGCAGCACTTTCACGAGTTCCTGCGTCGCGAACTGGGCCCGATCTGAACGCTCCAGCGCCCAGTACGACCCTGCAGTCGCTGTGGATGGTCGCAGCGGCCTTCTGTTTCACCCTGATGGTGGCGCTGGCCAAGGCCGGCTCACCCCGATTCGGCGCACTCGAAATGGTGTTCTATCACGGCGCGGTCTCCCTCGCCCTGCTCTGGCCCTGGGCGAAAATTCGGGGGCTTGAACTGAGGACCCCGCATCTGGCCCTGCATGGGCTCCGATCGCTCGCGGGCACGGCGGGTATGGCCTGCTGGTTTTACTCGATGGGCGCGTTGCCGCTGGGCACCGGCATCACGCTCAACTACACCTCGTCGCTCTTCACCGCCATCGCCATCGGAGTGGCCAGTTGGTGGACAGGGAAAAGCGAACAGCCGAACCGATGGCTTCACGCAGCCATTATCGTGGGCTTCATCGGTGTTCTCACCATCCTTCGCCCCACGATCAAACAGGGCAGTGAGCTCGAGATGATCGCCGGCCTCGCTGGCGGTCTGCTGGGGGCCATCGCCCTATTGCTCATCCGGCGCCTCGGTCAGTTGGGCGAGCCCAGCTGGCGCGTCGTGCTCTATGTATCGGCGATGCACATGCTCGCGGGGGCTTTGGGGACGAGCCTGTCACCAAAGGGGTGGCAAGGCATCGACTGGTCAGACCTGCCTATCCTGGCAGGCCTGGGGATCACGGCACTGGCCGGCCAACTTTGTGTGACCCGCGCCTTCGCCCGGGGGCGCACCTTGCTCGCTGCCAACCTTCAGTACACTGGCGTGGTGTTCGGCGTGCTGTTAGGCTGGGTCGCATTCGGTGAGCGCCCCAGCGGACTCGAACTGATCGGGATCGCCCTGATCGTCGCAAGCGGCGTCCTCGCGACGCTCGCCGCGGCGCGCACCTCAACCGACGCCCGAAGGAGGCCTGCCTCATGACCGCCTACACCACCCTCATCGGCCCCGACGACCTCGCCGAACACATCGATCATTGCCTGGTCGTCGACTGCCGCCACGACCTCTTCAAGCACGGCAAGGGTGCGGCCGATTATGCCCAGGCGCACATCCCCGGCGCACGATTTCTGTCAATGGATGAAGATCTGTCCGGCCCCAAAGGCGATGGCAGCGCCGGGCGGCATCCACTCCCCGACCCTGCCACCCTGCGGGCACGACTGGCCTCGATCGGCCTGTCCGATGACCGGCAGCTCGTGGTCTACGATGCCGACAACGGCAGTTTCGCCGCGCGCCTCTGGTGGATGGCCCGATGGCTGGGGCACGGATCGGTCGCGGTCCTCGATGGGGGACTGCGCGCCTGGCAGGCGGCGGGCTATCCCGTCACCGCCGAACTGCCCCAGCTTGCGAGCGCCCCAGGCCGTCTCAGCCAGCGGCCTGCGATCGAGAGCCCGGTCAGCGTAGGCGACCTGATGGCCGACCAGAGCCGTCGACAACGCCTCGTGCTGGATGCGCGGGCCCCTGAACGCTATCGCGGCGATGTCGAGCCCCTCGACCCGGTGGGTGGACACATCCCGGGCTCGCATAATCGCCCCTTCCAGCTCAACCTTCGACCCGACGGGCGCTTCAAGCCCGCCCAAGTGCTCCAGGCTGAATTCGAGGCTGCGCTGGGCGGACGGGACGCCGCCAGCGTGGTGCACAGTTGCGGATCAGGCGTGAGCGCCTGCCATAACGCACTGGCCATGGCGCATGCGGGCTTGCGCGGGGCCCAGCTCTTTCCCGGGTCCTGGAGTCAGTGGTGCGCCGATGCGTCCAGACCCGTCGCCCGGGGCGCCGAGCCAGGCTGAGCAGAGCTCAGTGAAGGTGTGCCTGGGAGGTGAGCAGCGCAACGATCAGGATGCCCAGCATCAGCAGCGCGATCTGCACCAGGCTGTCGCGCTGCCGCAGGCGGCTCTGTCGATGCAGGTCGGGCACGAGATCGGCCAGGGCAATGTAGATGAAGCTGGCCGCTGACACGACAAGAACGTACGGCAGCAATTCAGCGCTGGTGGCAAAGGCGAAATAGCCCACCAGCCCGCCCAAGATCCCCGCGAGCGAAGCCAGCAGGTTGAAGCCCAGGGCCCGCGACCGGCTGTAACCGGCATTGACCAGGACGATGAAATCGCCGATTTCCTGCGGAATTTCGTGGGCGGCGATGGCAATAGCGGTGAGCCACCCCAGCTTGATATCGATGAGAAAGGCGGCAGCCACCATCGCCCCATCGGCAAAATTATGGATGGCGTCGCCGACCAGAATGAGCAGACCGCCTGGCCCCGCCTCGGCGCGGTCATGGCCCTCATGGTGCGCATGACCGTCACCTTCGTGGTGGTGGCTGTGTCGCATGATCGCGAGCTTTTCGAGCAGGAAAAACCCCACCAGCCCGAAGAGCAGGGTCCAGGACAACGCGTGCAGATCGGTCTGTGACTCGAAGGCCTCAGGGATGAGATGAAGCACTGCTGTACCCAGCAACAGGCCCGCCGACAGACTGACCAGTCTCGGCACGATGCCCGAGAGCAAGGACAGCGACAGCCAGGCCGCTGCCAGTACGCTGAGCGCGCCGGCAGCCGCCGTGGCGAGCAGGATATGCAGCAGCGGCGCGTTCAAGCGTCAGACACCGTGCCGGCGCAGCCACTCGAGGCAGCGCTTCCAGCCGTCGTCGGCTGCCGCCTTGTTGTAGCTGGGACGGTAATCGGCGTGAAATGCATGCCCTGCCTCGGGGTAGACAACGAAGGACGAGGCCCGTGCGGCTGCACCGCCCGCCTCGAGACGCTTTTTCATTTCGTCCACCGTTGCAACCGGGATGCCGGTATCGACCCCGCCGTAGAGGCCCAGCACCGGCGCATGCAACGAGGCCGCAATCGCATAGGGGTGCTGCGGGGTTTCTGCATTGACGTCGCCAGTAAGTCGGCCATACCACGCAATGCCCGCCTTGACCCGCGCTGAATGCGCGCTGTAGAGCCAGGTGATGCGACCGCCCCAGCAAAAGCCCGTGATCGCCAGACGGTTGATATTGCCGCCCTGGCTGCCCGCCCAGGCTACCGAGGCATCGAGGTCGGCCATGACCTGGGCATCGGGCACCTTGGAGACCACGTTCTTGAACAGCTCGGGCACGCTCGAATACTTGGACGGATCGCCCTGGCGCGCGAACAGCTCGGGGGCAATCGCCAGGTAGCCCAATTTGGCAAAGCGGCGGCATACGTCCTTGATGTGCTCGTGGACGCCAAAGATTTCCTGCACCACCAGCACCACCGGGTGCCCTGCGCCCGACGCGGGCATGGCCCGATAGGCCGGCATGTCGCCGCCCGCAGCGGGGATTTTCACCTCGCCCGCCACCAGTCCAGCCGCGTCGGTGGTGATCGACTGGGCCAGCAAGGGCCCCGTCGGGCAAACCGCCGCAGCAAAGCCGCTGCCCAGCGCGGTCACCACAAACCCGCGCCGGCCCCCTGGCAGATTGGTGGCCGGTCTGAGGGCGTCCAGGTCTTCGCGAAGGGTGCGCCAAAGTTTGTCATCTGCATTCATGGAAAGCTCCTGCTATGAAGGTTGATGCGCGCCATGCGCGCGGTCGGATTTGGCTTTCGTCCCTGAGCGTACCGGTCCCATGGATGGGCTTCGTTTGAAAGTGATCGTGACGGACGCGGGGCACGCTTCATCAGTGCGCCTCGTCCCAGTTGCTGCCCACGCCGGTCTCGACCTCGAGCGGCACCTTGAGGCGAGCGACGCCTGTCATGAGTGCTTGCAATTGTGCGCGCACAAGATCGATGTCGGCCTCGGGGACTTCCAGAACCAGTTCATCGTGAACCTGCATGATGAGTCTGGCCCCTAATCCCGACGCATCGAGCCAGCTCTGTACGGCAATCATGGACAGCTTGATGAGATCGGCGGCCGTTCCTTGCATGGGCGCATTGATCGCCGCCCGCTCGGCAGCCGCACGGCGGGGGCCGCTCGGGCTGGCGATTTCGGCGAGCCACAATCGTCTGCCGAACACCGTTTCGACATAGCCGTGCTCGCGCGCCCGCACGCGGGTGTCGTCCATATAGCGCTTGACGCCGGGGTAGCGCGCGAAATAGCGCTCAATGTACAGGCGTGCCGCCTCGCGATCGATCCCCAGATTGGAGGCGAGCCCGAAGGCGCTCATGCCATAGATGAGGCCGAAGTTGATCACCTTGGCGTAGCGGCGCTGCTCGCTGCTCACCTCGTCGGGCGAGACGCCGAAGATTTCACCCGCCGTCGCCTTGTGAACATCGATGCCGTGCTCGAACGCACGCAGCAGGCTTTCGTCATCAGACAGATGCGCCATGATCCGCAACTCGATCTGAGAGTAGTCCGCTGACATGATCCGGCAACCCGGCGGCGCGATGAAGGCTTCGCGGATCCGCCGCCCCTCGGGCGTACGAATGGGAATGTTCTGCAGGTTGGGCTCGCTCGAGGACAAGCGGCCCGTGACCGCCACCGCCTGCGAATAGCTGGTGTGCACGCGGCCAGTGCGCGCATTGACCATTCTGGGCAACTTGTCGGCGTAAGTGCTCTTGAGCTTGGACAGGCCGCGCCAGTCGAGCAGCAGGCGGGGCAAGGGGTAATCCTCAGCGAGCTTGCTCAGCACTTCTTCGTCGGTGGACGGCGCCCCACCGGCGGTTTTCTTCACTACCGGCAGCCCGAGTCGCTCGAACAGGATTTCGCCCAACTGCTTGGGCGAGTTGAGGTTGAAGGGCTGACCCGCCGCTTCATGCACCTGCGCCTCGAGCGAGAGCAGCTTGTGTCCCAGTTCGTCAGACTGGCGCGCGAGCGACTGCGAGTCGATCAGCACCCCCTGACGCTCCATCCGCTGCAGCACCCGCGATACCGGAATTTCGATGTCCCGGTAGATGTGATCGAGCGCAGGCTCGGCCGCGATGCGCGGATAGAGCGTGCGATGCAGGTGCATCGTGACTTCGGCATCTTCAGCCGCATACTCGGCGGCGCGCTCGACGGGCACCTGCTCGAAGCCAATCTGATTGGCGCCCTTGCCCGCCACCTCTTCAAAGCGAATGGTTCGACGATTGAGGTGACGCGAGGCCAGCGAATCCATGTCGTGATTTCGATGCGCCTCCAGCACATAGCTTTGCAACAGGGTGTCGTGGGCGATGCCAGCCAGCTTCACGCCATGGTTTTCCAGCACGTGCGCGTCGTACTTCAGGTTCTGGCCGACCTTGGCGCGCGAGGCATCCTCGAGCCAGGGCCGCAGGCGCCCAAGCACCTGCTCAAGGGACAACTGCTCGGGCGCTCCGGTGTAGCGGTGTCCAACCGGGATGTAGCAGGCCTCGCCGGGCTCGACTGACAAGGAGAACCCCACCAGCTCGGCCGCCATGGGATCGAGCGAGGTGGTTTCGGTATCGAACGCCACCAGCTCGGCCGCTTCGATACGGGCGACCCATCGATCGAGGGCCACTGTGTCGAGGACCGTATCGTAGCGGCGCTGCGCCGGGTGATCGGGAATGGGAATGGCCGGCTGATAGGGGGCCAGGACCGCGCCCTGAGACACCGTCTGCGCAGGCGCCCCCTGAATACCCACCACCGACACACCACCGCCTGCACCCGGCACCGACACACCCAGACGCGCTTCGAGCTCGCGCACCCAGGTTCGAAAACCGCACTGTGCGAACAGTTCGAGCAAGGTCTCGTCCTGCTCGGACATCAGATCGAGCGACGCATCGATCGACTCGACATCGGGCCTCAGATCGCAATCGGTACGGATGGTGACCAGCGTGCGAGCAAGCGGCAGCCAGCCGATTGCCTTGCGAAGGTTGTCGCCCACCACGCCCTTGACCACCGACGCATTGGCCAGCACGCCGTCAAGCGAGCCATATTCGCTCAGCAGTTTCACGGCCGTCTTGGGCCCGACCTTTTCGACCCCAGGCACGTTGTCGACGGTATCGCCGACCAGGGACAGCCAGTCGATGATGCGCTCGGGCGGCACGCCGAACTTGGCGATCACCGCGTCGCGGTCCAGCCACTCGGCACCGCCCCCATCCCGCGCCATGGTGTTGACCAGCCGCACATGCTCGCTGACCAGCTGCGCCATGTCCTTGTCGCCGGTGGAAATAACCGTGAGCAGTTTCGCCTGGTGCGCCTGCGTGGCGAGCGTCCCGATCACGTCGTCTGCCTCGATACCGGGGACCATCAACAAGGGCCAGCCCATGGCACGCACGATCCGGTGAATGATGGGGATCTGCAGGGCGAGGTCAGACGGCATGGCACTGCGCTGAGCCTTGTACTGCGGATACAGGTCATCGCGAAAGGTCTTGCCGGGCGCATCAAACACAACCGCACCATGCGTGGCGCCCGCATTCAGTTTGCCGTCGCTGCGCAGACGCCTTAGCATCGCCACGATGCCGTAAATGGCGCCGGTCGGCTCACCTTCGCGGTTGCGAAGGTCGGGCAGGGCATGAAACGCCCGATACAGGTAGCTCGACCCGTCAACCAGCAAGAGCGCCTTGTCAGGCTGACGCGCCGATTCGAACATGTCCGCTGAGTCAGGCATGTGGCGGGCGCACGGCAGAGCCCGGAACCGAAGGCGGGCTCGAGGGCGGATTGACGGATCGCATCGTCATGGCGAGTTTTTTCGGAAAAGGCTCAATAGCCATCGACGGGTCGCCCCCGTAGCCAAGGGCAAACCGCCGATTATGGCAGAGTTCAACTCATCGGTTGACACACTCGGACTCCTGATCTGGCATGGCTGTCTTCACTCCGGTTTCGGACCTTGACGCTCGCAAACTGCTTAAGGCCTTTGGCGTCGGCGCCCTGCGCGAGCTGCGCGGCATCGCTGCGGGCATCGAAAACAGCAACTTTTTTCTCGATACCGATCAGGGACGCTACGTACTCACGATCTTCGAGCGACTTGATGCCAACGATCTGCCCTTTTATCTCGAACTGATGCAACACCTTGCGGGCAGGTCAATCCCCTGCCCCAACCCCGTCGCCGACCTGACGGGCGAACTGATGGGCCGGCTTCACGGCAAGCCCTTCGCGCTGGTCAGCCGCCTGCGCGGCGAAGCGCTGACCGATCCCGAACCAGCCCACTGCGCTCAAGTGGGTGATCTGCTGGCGACGATGCATCAAGCCGCCGACGACTTCCCCGGCCTGCTTCCCAACCCCCGGGGCCGGGCCTGGTGGGAGGCCACCGCAATTCGGGTGCGCCCCCACCTTGATGACAGTCAGGCTGCCCTGCTCGATGATGAGCTGGCACGGCAGCGCCAGTTCGCCGCACAAGACGACTTCAGCCGACTACCCGCCAGTGCCATTCACGCCGACCTGTTCCGCGACAACGTCCTCTTCGAGACCGCGCACGGGGCCTCCTCAAGTACCCGGCGCCTAAGCGGAGTCATCGATTTCTATTTTGCGGGCGTCGACAGCTGGCTCTACGATCTTGCCGTGGCGGCCAACGACTGGTGCATCATCGACGAAAGCGGCGCCTTCGATCCCGCGCGTCTGAGCGCCCTGCTCGAGGCTTACCGTGAGCGGCGCGCGCCCACCCCGGCCGAGATCAAGGCGTGGCCCATGATGCTCAGAGCCGCAGCGCTGCGCTTCTGGCTGTCGCGGCTGCACGACCTTCACCGCCCTCGCCCGGCCCAGCTCATTTCGCCCAAAGACCCGCGCCACTTCGAGCGTATATTGCGCGATCGGCGGCCATACTGCCCGCCGCTTGCCTGACACCAAAAACCCCTATGCAGATCTCAAGACTTCCCGCCCGCACCGGCTTGCGCTGGGTCATCGATGGCTTTCGCGTCGTGCGCCGACAACCGCTGGCGCTCACCGCGATCTCATTCCTGAATCTCGCCCTGATGGGGCTATCGATGATCGTTCCCGTGATCGGTTCGCTCGGCCCGCTGATCCTCACGCCCCTCCTCATGGTGGGCATGATGAAGGCCGCCCGCATGGCCGATCAAGGCCAGAGCCCGTCACCGTTTACCCTTTTCGCAGCGTTCAGAGACAACGGCGGACGTGCCTGGAAGCCCCTTATGGTGCTAGGGGCGATCAACGCCGGCGCCACCATCGCGGCCATGGCGGCTGCGGCGGCCGTGGGGGGTGAAGCGCTCTTCGAGGCGATTACCGGTCGCATGACCCCCAACGGCCCGCAGGCCGACGATGCCACGCTGCTGAGCGCGGCGGGCGTCTTCCTGATCATCTACCTGCCGGTGCAGCTGGCCACCTGGTATGCGCCGCTCTTCATTGCCTGGGACCGCGTGCCGCTGCTGAAGTCGATGTTCTTCAGCTTTGCAGCGATCCTGCGCAACAAATGGGCTTTTCTCGCCTACGCGCTTGGGTGGCTGGCCTTCGCCGTCCTGGCCATGCTGGGCCTGCGCATCCTGGCCTCGATGATGTCCGGGTCTCCCGTGCTGCTGTCGCTGGTGCTGACCCCACTCTGGCTGATCGGCCTCACGGCGGTGTACTGCTCGTTCTGGGTCACCTATCGTGACGCGGTCGACCTCGGCGGCCCTCAGCGCGCGCCCGAAGTGTCTGAGGCGCCTGGAGCGCCCGAACCGCCTGAAAGCGGCCCCACACCGTAGCCGGCCGCCCAGCCCAGGGTGTCCTGGGTTCGGGCCGAGGGCGAGTACTCGCAGCCGATCCAGCGGTCCCAGCCGAGCGACTCGATCAGATCAAACAGAAACGGAAAGCGGATTTCGCCCGTACCCGGTTCATGGCGTCCGGGCACATCGCCCACCTGGATATGGCCAACATGAGGCCAGGCCGCCTTAAGTCGATCGGCGATCGAACCCTCTTCGGTCTGAACGTGGAAGGTGTCAAAGCAGAGTTTGATATTGTCGCGCCCGGCCTGTCGGATCACGTCCAGGCCTTCCTCGATCCGGTGGTACATGAAGAGCGGAAAGCGCGCCTTGGCGCAGGGCTCGAGAATGAGGGTGATGCCGGCCTGCGCAGCCTGGTCAGCCGCCCAGCCGATGTGCTCGACGAAGCGCGCCTTGCAGGCATCTCGGTCGAGATCAGGTGTGATGTTGCCGGGCATCACATGCACCATGGGCCGACCCACCTCAATCGCATAGGCCAGCGCCCGCTCGATGCTGTCGCGAAACGCGGCCTCCCGTCCTGGCAGCGCGGCCAATCCGCGTTCGCCGGCGTCCCAGTCGAAGGGTGAGAGCACCTGAACCAGCGTGAGATCAAGGTCGGTCAGCCGACTGGCCAGTTCGCGCGCCGGCGTTTCGTAAGGAAAGGCAACCTCGACACCGCGAAAGCCCACCGCCGCCGCCGCCGCATACCGCTCGGCCATGGGTAGTTCGGTGAACAGCCAGCGCAGGTTGGGATCAAAGCGAAGCATGGCGGCATCAGTCCTTGAGAATTGTCAGAACGGCGTGATTGAACGCATCGGCCTCTTCGTACTGCACCCAGTGGCCGGCCCCTGCAATGACCTGCCGCGAGCGCAGGCACGTCACCTCGTCGAGCGAGGCGTTGATGGTGTCCCACTTGTCGCGGTACAGCACATCAAGTTCGCCGGACACCAGATGCAGCGGCACCCGAAGGCGGCGAATCGTATCGTGCAACAACGAGGTCTGGGACAGCTTCCGGCGGGTCATGCGGTCGCGCTCGAGATTGCGCGCATGCGTCTCGATGGCCAGCGCATCCGCCGATGCCTCGCGCGCAAACATGAACACGCACAGATTGTGTCGATGGACGGCATCGCGCTCAGGTCCGGGCGGCGCATCGCGCCAGGCGCGTAAGCCCACGAAGGGCGGCGGGTTGTGGCGCAGCACCGGCGGACCGGCCAGCACCAGGCGCCTGACCCGCTCCGGGTAATCGTGCGCAAGCAGCGTCCCCACCAGCGTGCCAAAGGAGAAGGCCACCACATCGACCGGCTCATCGCCGACGATCGCCTGCGCGAGCCCCTGCTCGATCCAGGGGGGAATCGAATCGGCGTCCTCGCCCCCCGGAGGCTTGGCCGAATCGCCCGAACCCGGCAGATCGGGCACGATCACACGAAAGCCCCGCCCGGCAAACCATTCGACATTGCGGGCCCAGTGGGTCCAACTGCCCGAACCGCCATGCAGCAGGACGAGCGGCCGGCCCTCACCCCAGACATGCCAGACGGTGACACCCTCCGCACAGGGCGTTTCGATCCGACGGGCTTGAGCGGCCAATCGGGCGATTTCGGGAACAGCCTGGCTCACGTGCAGGTTTCCTGATGAATGAACACGAACGGCCCTCAGACCGGGTTGAGTTTGGCCACCGACAGCGCCAGCCACTTGACCCCTTGACGGCCAAAGTTGATCTGTACCCGAGCGTCGCTGCCCTGACCTTCGATGTTGACGATGACGCCCTCGCCGAAGCGGGCATGTGCCACGCCCTGCCCGATTCGCCAGGGCACGCCCCGATCGAAGCGGGCGGCGGCGCGCGCGCTGCCGGCATCGCCCCGACCGTAATCGGTGTCGCGATCTGGCCTGGCGGACGCCTCGGAAGCGCCAAACGGCGACTGCGTACGCGCGCCCCCGTACCGATCCGCTCCGCCTCCACCATGGGTGCGTGACCCCTGGCCGGCACTCCCTCCGAAGCCTGCGCGCCCAGTGCCTTCCCAGGCAGCGCCCCAACCCTCCCGGTACGACGGAGAACCCGCCTGCACCCGGGGCGTGAGCCATTTCAGCGAGGCCTCGGGCAACTCCTCGAGAAAGCGCGACTTCAGGTTGTAGCGCGTCTGACCATGCAGCATGCGGGTCTGCGCGAGCGACAGGTACAGGCGGTGCCGAGCGCGCGTGATCGCCACGTACATGAGTCGGCGCTCTTCCTCGAGGCCATCGATCTCGCTGGCCGCATTTTCGTGGGGAAAGAGCCCCTCTTCGAGCCCGGTGATGAAGACCGCCTCGAATTCCAGGCCCTTGGCCGCATGCACCGTCATGAGTTGTACCGCGTCCTGCCCCTCGCCAGCCTGGCGGTCGCCCGATTCGAGAGAGGCGTGCGCCAGGAAACTGGCCAGC
>CAIVPX010000007.1 GCA_903907905.1 uncultured bacterium
CCGAGGTCGAGGGTGGCCTTCGTCCGGCCATGGTGGCCGTGATCCGAACGCTGTCATCCACAGCGCCGCAACTGCCACGCGGGGGTACTGAGCGATGACGCTGACCCTGCCGGTGCTGTCGCGCATCAATGACTACCTCGATCTGTACGCCAAAAATACGCCCGAGGCACCCGCCTGCTGGTTCGACGGAACCTTTACCAACTACGCTGAGTTGGCACAGCGCGTGGACACGCTGGCACGGGCGTTCGTCGGCCTGGGTCTGCGGCAAGGTGACAGGGTGGCCGTTCTCTCCTCACCCCGTCCAGAGTTTCTGGTCAGCATGCTGGCCGCAATACAGATCGGTCTGGTCTGGGTCGGCCTCAACCCGCGTTATACATGGCGAGAACTGGCCTATGTGATTGCGGATGCCCAGCCGCGGGTGGTGCTTTCGCTTACCGCCTTTGAGGGCCGCGACTTCATCGGTCTGGTCGCTCGGATGCTCAGCGAATTCCAGTTCATCGATCACGGTTTCATGCTCGATAGAGGGCCGGCGGTTGGTGCGCTGGAGGACCTCTGCTTCCTGAATAGCATCGGTGCGACAACACCTCTGGCCGATCACGTGGCGCGCCGAAATGCGGTGCAGGCAGGTGATGCTGCGGTCATCGTCTACACCTCGGGCTCCAGTGGATCGCCGAAAGGCGCTGTGCTACCCCACCGCAGCTTGGTGTACGGCCCAGGGGTGGAGGCCGAGCAAACCGGCATCAAACAGCCCCGGGTGTTGTGTAACTTTCCGATCAACCATGTGGCCTGCGTGGGCGACACCTGCTGCGCCAACCTGATTGCCGGCGGCATGCTGGCGTTTGACGAACGTTTCGACCCAGCGCACTACCTGGCGCTGGTCGAGAAACTGCGCCTCACCCAACTCGCGCATGTGCCCACGGTCGTGCAACTGGTGCTCGCGCACCCGGACTTTCAGACCCGCGACGTGTCCAGCCTGCAACTGGTCGCCTGGGGTGGTGCAGCACTGCCGATTGATGTCGTGCGTTCGGTGCGGGCGCGGGGGCTGCGAATGCTGGCGGTCTATGGCATGACCGAGACCGTCTGCAACGTGACCTGGGCCGACGATCGTTTCAGCGACGAGGCCTTGGCCACCACGATCGGAAAACCGGACCCCAATGTAGAACTCAAGCTGATTGACGACAACTGCGTGGCGGTGGCCGACGGGCAGGAGGGCGAGATTGCGGTCCGCCACGGCGCCATGATGCTGGGCTACTTCAACCGCCCCGAGGCCACTGCCACTGCCATGACGCCGGACGGGTTTCTGCGCACCGGCGACATCGCGCAGCGCCTGTCGGACGGCAGTTACAGGCTCGTCGGGCGGCGCAGCGAGATGTACAAGTCGGGCGGCTACAACATCTACCCCCGTGAAATCGAACAATGCCTGGAAGAACACCCCAGCGTAGCGCTGGCTGCCGTGGTGGGCGTTCCCGATCCCGTGTACCAAGAGGTCGGCTTGGCCTGGCTTATGCGCAAACCCGGTGCTGCGGCACTGCCCGACCAGGTGATACGTGACTGGTGTCGCGAGCGCCTCGCCAACTACAAAATTCCGAAGCGATTCGAGTGGCCAGACGAACTGCCCATGCTCCCCGTTGGCAAGGTGGACAAGCTACAGCTCAAGCGCAACTCGCAAAAAGGCACCACGTCAGCTTAGACTGCGGCGGGCGGTACGGCCAGGTGATGCCCAAGCGCCCGC
>CAIVPX010000008.1 GCA_903907905.1 uncultured bacterium
AGTTCGGGCCGCCGCCCGCTCAGCCGCTGCTGCGCGGGGCGGTGGCCGCTGTCATCACCAACCCTTATGCCGGGCGCTACGAGGCCAACATCCTCCCCATGATGGAAGCGCTCACGCCGCTGGGGCTCGAAATGAGCCGCACGCTGCTCGCGGCCATGGATGTTGCCGTCGAGCGCATCGAGGGCTATGGCAAGGGTGCCATCGTGGGCACGGCGGGCGAGCTCGAGCACGGCGCGCTCTGGCACGTGCCCGGCGGCTATGCCATGCGTGAGCTGCTGGGCTGGAAGGATGGCGTCAAGGGCGGGGGCGCGAAGGCGATCGTGCCCTCCACCAAGAAGGTGGCTGGACCGGGCGCACGACTCGATGTGCCGCTCACGCACATCAACGCAAGCTATGTGCGCAGCCATTTCGATGCCATGGAGGTGGGTGTGCCCGGCGCGCCGCGCGCCGACGAACTGGTTTACATCCTCGTCATGAGCACGGGGGCGCGGGTGCACGAACGGGTCGGGGGCCTGCGCGCCGCCGAGGTCAAAGGGGAAGACGGCCTGCGCTGAGCTCGTTCGCCGCGCCTTGCAATCGGCTCGCAGGGGGCGATCCGCTCAGCGCCTGCATCGATCGGAAAGAAAGGAAGATCATGGCAGCAGACATTCGGAAGTTGGTGGTGGTGGTGGATGAAACCCGCAAGGAAATGGGCCGCGAGATCAGCCCGCCCACCCGGCGCGCGCTGGCCATTGCCGTCATCGCCAATCCCTACGCGGGGCGCTACAGCGAGTCGCTTGACGAACTGGTCGCCATTGGCGAGGAACTGGGCGGCTTGCTGGGCGAACGCTGCGTCAAGGCGCTGGGCATTGCCGGGGGCGCAGCCGAAAGCTACGGCAAGGCTGCCATCGTGGGCGAGGCGGGTGAGCTCGAACATGCGGCGGCCATTCTGCATCCCAAGCTGGGCGCGCCGCTGCGCAAGGTACTCGAGAAGGGCGCGGCGCTCGTGCCCTCGGCCAAGAAGCTGGGTGGCCCTGGCACGCCAATCGACGTGCCGCTGGGCCACAAGGATGCCGCCTATGTGCGCAGTCATTTTGATGCCATCGAGGCGCGCATTGCCGATGCGCCGCGCGCCGGTGAAATCGTGGTGGCGGTGGCGGTGACCGACAGCGGCCGACCGCTGGCGCGCATTGGCGGTCTGCAAAAGCACGAGATCAAGGGCGAGGACGGCCTGCGCTGAGCGCGCCGATCCAGGCAAATTTTGCAGTGATTGGCGTGCGGCGGAAGCCGGCGCGCCCAGCAAAGCGGGGGATAGGTCATGGCAGTGGTGGCAGCGGCTGAAAAATCGGGCAAAGTGGTCATTCGTGGCGTGGGGCTCATGCTGTCGGGCGACATCGACAAGCCCATCCTCGATGCCGATACGGTCGTCATCAACGATGGTCTCATCGTTGCGGTCGGGCGCGAAAAAGACTGCGATACCGCCCAGGCGGCGCGCGTCATTGACTGCAAGGGTTCGGCCCTGTCGCCAGGCCTCATCGATTCGCACACGCACCCCGTGTTCGGCGACTGGACGCCGCGCCAGAGCCAGTTGGGCTGGATCGAGTCGTGCATGCATGGCGGCGTCACCACCATGATCTCGGCAGGCGAGGTGCACCTGCCGGGTCGCCCGAAGGACATCGTGGGCGTGAAGGCGCTGGCGATTACCGCGCAGCGCGCCTTCGATGGCATGCGCGCAGCGGGCGTGGGCGGTGGCGTCAAGGTGCTGGCAGGCGCCCCCGTCATCGAAAAGGGCATGGTCGAGCAAGACTTCGCCGACCTGGCGGCGGCAGGCGTGCACCTGTTGGGCGAGATCGGGCTGGGATCGGTCAAGGCGGGTGACGAGGCCGCCCAGATGGTGGCCTGGGCGCGCAAGTACGGCATCCAGAGCACGATCCATACGGGGGGGCCGTCCATCCCCGGTTCGGGGCTCATCGATGAAGAGGTGGTGCTTGAGGCCGATGCCGACGTGATCGGGCACGTCAATGGCGGACACACTTCGCTGTCCTACAAGGCGGTGTGCAAGCTCTGCGAAAAGAGCAGTCGCGCGCTTGAAATCGTGCACAACGGCAACGAGCGTATCGCCATTCTCACCGCCCGTCATGCCATGGAACTGAAGTGCCCGCACCGGGTCATCCTGGGCACCGATGCGCCCGCAGGCTCGGGGGTGCAGCCCCTGGGCATGCTGCGGCTGATCGCGCTCATTTCCAGTCTGGCCGACATTCCGGCCGAGATCGTGTTCGGTTTCGCTACGGGCAATATCTCTCGCATGCGCAAGCTGCCGCAGGGTCTCATCGAGGTGGGCCGTCCGGCCGACTTCGTCTTCCTCGACAAGGCTCAGCACTCGGCAGGGAAGGACCTGCTCGACAGCATTCGCCTGGGCGACATCCCCGGCGTGGGCATGGTGATGATCGACGGCATCGTGCGCTGTCAGCGCAGCCGCAATACGCCGCCCGCCACCGAGGTACCGGCGATCGTGCACTGAGCGCGGCGCGGGCGCTGAGCGAGGCCGCCAGTGCGTGCACCCGCCGACGCCGTGATCGCCACCCGGCCCAGGGGCCGCACGCGCGATGCGCAGGCCACCCGTGCCCGCATCCTCAAGGCGGCCACCGGCGAATTTGCGCGAATGGGCTTTGCCGGTGCGCGCGGTGACCGGATCGCCGAGCGCGCGCAGTCGAGCGAGCGCATGGTGTATTACTACTTCGGCAGCAAGGAGGGGCTGTTTCGGGCGGTGCTCGAGTCGGTGTATGCCGCCCTGGGCGAGGCCGAGCGCGCCCTGCGTCTCGACGAGAATGACCCCTTCACCGCGCTGCAGGGCTTTTGCCGCTTTGTGTGGCGCTACTACCTCGACCACCCCGAGTTCATCAGCCTGGTGAACACCGAAAACCTTCATCAGGCGAGGCATCTGCGCAAATCTGCGCAGCTCGAGCAGCTCGTCTCGCCGGTGGTGGGTCAGCTCGCCACCCTGCTCGAGCGCGGCGAGCGCGCAGGCGTGTTCCGGGCCGGCATCGATGCCGCCGAGCTGTATCTGGCGATCGCCTCGCAGGGTTACTTCTACCTGTCCAATCGTCACACCCTGTCGGCCGTGCTGGGCCGGGATCTGGGGTCGCCTGCGCTGCTGGAGAAGCACTGGCG
>CAIVPX010000009.1 GCA_903907905.1 uncultured bacterium
ATCGACTCCGCGGCCCAGTCGGTCGAGGTCCTCCAGCGTAAAGGGCACGCCGACGCGTCGCGCAATCGCCAGCAGATGTACCACCGCATTGGTCGAGCCTCCGATGGCCCCCAGCGTGCGCACCGCGTTCTCGAAGGCGGCGGGGACCAATATCTTGGACAGCACCAGGTCGTCATGGACCATCTGAACGATGCGACGGCCCGCCAGGCGAGCGAGTTCGCTGCGGCGCGCATCAGCCGCCGGAATCGCGGCGTTCTGCGGCAGTCCCAGGCCCATGGCCTCGACCAACGAGGCCATGGTGGAGGCGGTCCCCATGGTCATGCAGTGCCCGGATGAACGGTTCATGCCTGCTTCGGCCTCGTGGAACTCCTCGAGGGTGACCTCGCCCGCGCGCAGTTGCTCGCTCATCGAGATGATGTTGGTGCCCGATCCGATGATCTGACCGCGGTAGACGCCGCGTAACTGCGGCCCGCCCGAGACGCCGATCGTGGGGAGGTCTGCCGACGCTGCGCCCATGACCAGTGCGGGGGTGGTCTTGTCACAGCCCATCAGCAGCACCACGCCATCGAGCGGGTGCGCGCGCAGGGCCTCCTCGACGTCCATCGAGGCGAGGTTGCGATACAGCATGGCGGTCGGACGCATCGTCACTTCGCCCAGCGAGGACACCGGAAATTCAAGCGGGTAGCCACCCGCCTCGAGCACGCCATCGCGAACGTGCCGCGCCAGATCGCGGAAGTGCGCGTTGCAGGGGGTGAGTTCGGACCAGGTATTGCAGATGCCGATGACCGGGCGGCCCTCGAACTGATCCTGCGGCGTGCCGTGGTTCTTCAGAAAGGACCGGTAATAAAAGCCCATCTTGTCCTGGCGTCCGAACCAGGCCTGGCTGCGCAACGGCTTCTTGGTGCTCATGAACGGGATCCCCGAGATGGTTGGCGCAAAGTCTGGGCAGGTGCCGAGCGCTTGTCAACGCGGCCACGCCCGGTTGTCTGGACAGCCAGAGCCGATTGCACTACGCTCGGCGCTCGCTTTCAAAACAATTCGCGGTGCGGCTGCCCCGAGGCCGACCCGCCCTCAGGAGGAGAACCCAACATGTCTCATCGAATCTCGCGTCGCTCGGTGCTTGGCGCCGGTGCTGGAATCGCCGGCCTTGCGATGGGTGGCAAGGCCTTTGCTGCCTGGCCCGATCGCCCCATCACGCTGATCGTGCCTTACCCCGCAGGCGGTGGTACCGACATTGTGGCGCGCACCCTGGCCCCGCTGATGGAGCGCGAACTCAAGGCCACCATCAATGTGGTCAATCGCGCGGGCGGCGGTGGCATCACGGGTCATGAAGCCATCGCCCGGGCCACGCCCGACGGTTACACCATCGGCATGATCACCAACGATCTGTCCTTCTACACGCATCTGGGTCAGTCCAAGCTCACGCACCGGGATTTCGCCAAGATCGGCCAGACCAACGAGATCCTGGGCAGCGTCACGGTCAAGGCTGACTCCCCCTGGAAGACCGTGCCTGACCTGCTCGCGGCCATCAAGGCTCAGCCGGGCAAGCTGCGCGGCACGGGCGCAGCGCCCGGGGTCAACTGGCATGTCGGTTTCCTGGGCATGATGGACAGCCTCAAGCTCGATCCGCGCAGCGTCATCTGGGTGCCCGCCCAGGGCGGTACCTTGGGCCACCAGGACGTGGCGGCCGGCGGCTCGGAGTTTTCCACCTCCTCGCTGGCCGAGGCACGCGCGCTACTCGAGGCGCAGAAAGTGCGCACGCTGTGCCTGATGGGCGATGCCCGGGCCGAGCAGTTTCCTGACATCCCGACGCTCAAGGAGGCCACCGGCTCTGACTGGACCTTCTCGGTGGTGCACGGCATGGGCGGCCCGCGCGGGCTTCCGGCCGACATGCTCGCTCGACTTGGCGAGGCGCTAACCAAGGCGCACGCGAGCAGCGAATTTCAGACGGCCATGAAGCAGCGCACGATCCGCGCGGTCAACCGCAAGCCCGCCGATTGGGAGGTGGTGCTCGAGAATCAGCTCAACACCTACGGCCGATTGCTGCGCGAGGCGGGTCTCGCGCGTGGCTGACCTGCTGCGGCGCCTGGCGGCGTCGCTGCCGGTGGGGGCGCTGGGCTTGGCGGCGGTGGTGCTGGCGCGCGACTTTCCGCCCGTCCCGGGCCAGGTGTACGGACCAGCGCTGTTCCCCACGGTGCTGGGCCTGCTGCTGATCGGGTGTGCGATCGTGGTGCTGCTGCAAGCGCCCCGGGCTGTCGCGGCGCCCGCCAACACGCGTGCTCGCGTCGCGGCCATTGCCTATGCGCTGGCGCCGATCATCGTGATGCTGGGTTGGGAGACACTGGGTTGGCCGCTGCTGGCCTTCGGTGTTGGCGCGGCCCTCCTGGTGGCGGGCGGGATGCGGGTGTTGTTCGCGCTGGCCGCTGGCGTAGGCTTTGCCATCCTCACCTGGGTGCTGTTTGCCATGCTCCTTCGCGTGCCCTTGCCGCGCGGTCCTCTCCCGTTTCTGCCTTACTGAGCCCTGTCTCGCATGGATGTCCTGATTCGCGCCCTGTCGATGGTGGCTCAGCCCGAGGTGTTGCTCACCATTCTGGCATCGTCGGTCTTCGGTCTGGTGGTGGGCTGCATTCCGGGCTTGACCGCCACGATGGCGACCGCGCTGCTGGTTCCCTTCGCCATGTTTCTCGATCCGGTCTCGGCCATCGCCTCGATCGTGGCCGCTACGGCGATGGCGATCTTCGCGGGTGACATCCCCGGCACGCTGCTGCGTCTGCCGGGTACACCGGCCTCGGCGGCCTACACCGAGGCCTCCTATCGGCTCGCCATGTCGGGCCGTGCGGGCGAGGTGTTGGGCCTCAACCTGGTGTTTTCCGCATTGGGCGGCATTCTGGGCACGGTCGTACTGGTGTCCTCTGCGCCCATGCTGGCCGACTACGCCCTCAGCCTGTCCTCCTTCGAGTTCTTCTGGCTGTCGGTGCTGGGGCTGTCATGCGCGGTGTTCGTAGTGGGCGAGAACGTGGCCAAGGGCCTCGCCGCTCTGGTCTTTGGTTTGCTCATGGCCACGGTGGGGCGCGACTACACCACCGGCTTTCCGCGTTTCACCTTCGATGACCCCGAACTGCTCGACGGTATTCCGTTTGTCGCCGCCCTGATCGGGTTTTTTGCACTGCCCGAAATGATCCGGACCATGCTGGCACCCAACGACAGCGGCGCCGGGCCGGTTGTTCAGGCGCAGCGGATTTTTGCCGGGATGGGCCGAGCCATCGTCCGCTGGCGCTGGAATTTCTTTCGCTCTGGCATGATCGGGACGGCGGTCGGGGCCTTGCCGGGGGGCGGCGCCGACACCGCAGCCTGGACAGCGTACGCGGTGTCGCGCCGGCTCACCAAAGACCCGCAGAACTGGGAGCGCGACGGTGTCGAAGGCATCGTCGATTCCACCAGCGCCAACAATGCCTCGCTCTCGGGCGCCTGGATTCCTGCACTGGTGTTTGCGATTCCGGGCGATACCATCACCGCCATTGCGATCGGTGTGCTGTATCTGAAGAACGTCACGCCGGGGCCTTCGATCTTTCTCGAGAACGCGCATATTCTGTATGCGGTCTTCGTCACCTTCTTCATTGCCAACCTGCTGATGATTCCGCTGGGTTGGCTCGCCATTCGCGGTGCCATCCCCATCCTGCGCCTGCCGCGCAAGCTGCTCATGGCACCGCTGCTGCTGTTTGCGTGCCTGGGTTCTTACGCCACCGACAACAGCCTGTTCGGGATCGGCACCATGCTGGCCTGCGGCCTGATCGGCTACTGGATGGAAGAGAACGGCTATCCGGTGGGGCCGGCCGTGCTGGGGGTGGTCATGGGTCGACTCGTCGAGGAGCACCTCATGACCTCGCTCATCAAGGTGCAGGGCGATCTCACCCGATTTTTCGAGCGGCCGGTGGCCACGGTGCTCGCGCTGATCACGCTGTTGGTGTGGGCGTGGCCCTTGTTGCGTCGTTTGCGCCGCCGTGCGGCCGTGCCGAAGACATGATGCGGATCGGATTCATCGGCATCGGGCTGATGGGCGAGGCCATGGTGCGGCGATTACTTGACCAGGGGTTTCGCTCCATCACGGCCTGGAACCTCGAGCCCGAACGGCTCAAACTCGTCGTGCCCCACGGGGCGATGGCGGCTGCATCGCCCGCCGAAGTGGCTGCGATGAGCGATGTGGTGTGTACCTGCGTGCTCGATACCGAAGCGGTTCGCAGCGTGGTGCTCGGTGCGCAGGGCGTTGCGGCGGCGGAACCGCTCAAGGGCCGTTTGCTGATCGATCTGTCGACGGCCGATCCCGATGCCACGCGCCAGATGGCGCTTGAACTGGCCGATCGACGGGGCATGGGCTGGGTCGATGCGCCGGTGTCGGGCGGGCCCGAGGCCGCACGTGCCGGGCGTCTCGCCATCATGGCGGGGGGCGAGGTCGCGGATGTCGAACGCGCCAGACCCTTGCTCGAGTGTCTGGGTGCGACGGTCACACGGATGGGCCCGGTCGGCTCGGGCCAGGTCACCAAGGTGATCAATCAGGCCATCGTCGGAACCGGTTTCGTGCTCATGGCCGAGGCGCTCGCGCTGGCCGAGCAGTCGGGCATTGATGCAGCCCTGCTGCCAGCGTGCCTGTCGGGTGGGTTTGCCGACAGTGAATTGCTCAGGCGTCTCTATCCCAAAATGCAGCAGCGGCAGTTCGATCCACCCATCGGCTATGCCCGCCAGTTGCTCAAGGACATGCAAGCCGTGCGCGATTTTTCGCGGGCGCGCTCGAGTACGCTGCCGGTCGTCGAGGCGGCGGTCCGGCAGTATGAGCGCTTCGTCGAGCAAGGCAATGCCATGGCTGACAGCGCGTCCGTGCTTCGTCTGTATCGGCCCGAGTCCTGAGCCTTGGGCTCATCCCGCTTCGCCAGCCCATCATCGATCCGACCATGAGCCCTTCCGCTGAACGCTATCTCGCCACCGGGCGCGACGAGGACCTGCCGGTGATCGATGCGCATCACCACATCTGGGATCTGCAGCGCAACCACCACCCCTGGTTGGCCGACGAACCGCCCGCAGCCTTTCGCTATGGCGATAGCAGTGCGCTTTGTCGCGACTATCTGCCCGCTGACTATCGTCGCGATGCGCTGGCGCAGAATGTCGTGGCCACTGTTTACATGGAAGCTGAGCATGATCCGCATGATCTGCTTCGCGAGACACGCTGGGTTCATGAGATCGCTGCACGTGACGGACTACCCAATGCCATGGCGGCAGCCGCTTTTTTTGATCGCGACGATGCGGCGGAACTGATCCGTGCGCAGGCGGCGTTTCCGATGGTCCGAAGCCTGCGGCACAAGCCTCGCGGCGTCGCGCGCCCTCAGGACTACGATCCGTCGCATCGCCTGCCGGGCTCCATGCGCTGCCCCCGCTGGCGCGCGGGCTATCGCCATCTGGCTGAGAACGGACTGCACTTCGAACTGCAGACGCCTTGGTGGCATTTGCCGGATGCCCTGGCGTTGGCCCGCGATTTCCCGCAGACCCTCATCGTCCTCAATCACCTGGGTCTGCCCGCAGATCGAAGCGAGACCGGCCTCGCGGGCTGGCGTGAGGCCATGGCCCGGCTGTCGGAGGCGGCCAATGTGCGGGTCAAACTTTCCGGCATCTGCGTACCGGGTCAGGCGTGGACGCCCGCGTTGCAGGGCGATATCGTGCTCGAGGCGATTGCGCGCTTTGGGGCTTCGCGCTGCATGTGGGCCAGCAATTTTCCGGTCGATGGCCTGGTCTCGGGGTATGGGGAAATTCTGAACGGCATGCGCACCATCACCGCAGGCGTCTCACGTCCCGATCGCCTGGCGGTGTTTTATGGCACTGCCGCGCAGACCTACCGCCTCTGAGGCGCGGCGGCCCGGCACCGCGAGCCCGCCATGCCGCGCCCTGCGTGCCGCTGCGGGGCCCGTTCCTGCGAGGCGCGGCCTCAGGCCCCCAAGCCGAAGGTCTGCATGATGGCGCGGCACTCGTCAATTTCGCTGGCCGTGGCCGGACTGGCGGGGGGCCGTGCGCCACCGCTGGCCAGCCCCAGATGGGTGCTGAGTTCCTTGAACAGCGCCACATGGTGATAGCCGCGCGCGAAATAGCGGCTTTGCAGCGTTTCGGCGATGGCGACGATTTCGCGCAGCTGGAGGTTTGCCGCCGGGTAATCGCCAGCGAGTGCCGTCTCGATGAAGCGACCGCATCGGGGGTGCTGCGGGTTTTGCACCAGCAGCGGCCGTGAGGAGCCCATCATGAAATCGGGCGCCCGATCGGGAAAACTCATCTTGCCGAACAGAAAGTATTCCTCGAGCGAGGTCGACACCGCGATGCGATCGCCCACGCGCTCCATCATGGCGGCATACGAGGCGAAGTTCATGGTGGAGCTGTGCACGCCCACCAGATGCGGGACGGGCAGCAGGGCCTCGACCATATCGGGCGTGAGATAAAAGCCGAGCTCGGACAAGGTGGTGCTGTAGACGAAAAAGGGCAGGTCGATGCGCTCGGCCACATACTCGTAAAACGCGCGCACGCCTTCGCCTGTCCGTACGCCGTAGTAGGGCGGCCACACCATGAGGGTGTCGGCGCCAGCCGCCTTCGCATGACGCGCCAGCGTGACCACGTTGCGGGCGCTGGTGTCGGAGACACCAACGATCACTGGCTTTCGGCCGGCGACCGTTTCGAGCACCAGTTCGGTGACCCGCATGCGCTCGGTATCGGTCAGCGTCCAGAACTCCTGGTGGATGGAATTGAGGGAGAGTCCACCCACCCCCGGCAGCGCCAGCGTGATCTCGACGTTGCGCCGCAGTCCGTCCTCATCCAGGTCGCCATCCGAGCGAAAGGGCGTGTAGAGCGCGGTGAAATAGCGCTTGAAGCGGGCGCGGATGGCCTGTCTCGGATCGGTCGGTTGCTCGATGATCGGGGGGCTCGGATGAGCGTTTCGGAGGGTATTCATGCGTTGTTTGGCTGATGCCGGTCAGTAGGCTGAGCGTCCACCGTCGGCCGGAATGGCCGCGCCGGTGATCATGCGCGATTCGTCACTCGCGAGGAACAGCGCGATCTGGGCGATATCCTCGGGCTCACCGAACCAGTTCGGATAGGTCTTGATCTGTTCGTCGACGTTCATGGCATCGGCAGCCTTGCCGGGTCGTCCGGGCACGCCGTAGGTCTGGCGGATGCGCTCGGTGTTGATGCGGCCGGCGCAGATCGCGTTGGCGCGCAGGCCCCGGCCGGCGTAGGTGCCTGCCAGCGTGCGTGTCAGCGACACGATGGCGCCTTTTGCCGCCGCATAGATGTGGGCCTTGCCCGAGCCGCGCAGCGCCGCACCCGAGGACATGTTGACCACACTGCCGCCGCCGCTTGCGAGCATGGCGGGGATGGCATGCCGGCAGGTGAGGATGGTGCCCCGGACATCGAGGGGCATGGTGCGGTCCCAGACCGCGAGATCGACTTCGGTGACCGGCGCATCGGCTGGCAGCGAGCCTCCCGCGCAATTGAGCAGCACGTCAAGACGGCCGTAGCGCGTAAGCACAGCCTTGACCAGCGCGGCAACGCTGTCGTCGGACAGCACGTCTGCGTGAAAGGCGTTGGCCTCGCCACCGGCTGCGACAATGTCTGCAGCGACGTTCTGCGCGGCCTCCAGCCGAATGTCGGCGACTGCCACGCCCGCACCCTCGTGTGCGAACAGTCGGGCTGAGGCCTCACCGATGCCGGTGCCAGCGCCCACGACCAGCGCGACCTTGCCGCCGAGTCGTGGCGCACGAAAAACCTGGGATGTCTGCTTGACCATGAGAATGACTCTGCGAATTTTCGGATCGACCGGGGCGGTCGGCACTGCAGGGGCCGCTTGTTCGAAGCCCCGGATCATGAAACGATGCGAAGCCCCTGATCACCGAACGATGATAGCAGTGCGCCTCTTGAATGATTGTCCCGCCGATGCATGAATCGAACCCCGGCGCCGTACCGGGCGCCCTGGCCGATGCCGGCCGCCGTCTGCTCGAGACTCGCGCGCCGCAGCCGCCCTCAGACTTCAACTTCGCGCGCGATGTGCTCCACGTCCACGCAGGCCGGTCGCCCGATGTGCTGGCCGTGCTGGGCATCGCGGCTGATGGCAGGCTCAGCCGCTGGACGTATGCGCGGATGGCCGAGGCCAGCTCGCGGTTGGCCGCCGCCATGCAAGCGGGCGGGCTTGTGGCAGGCGATCGCGTCATCGTGTTCATGGCGAGAACGCCGCTCTGGCAAGTGGGCATGAGTGCGTGCCTGCACCTGGGGCTCATTCCCGTGCCTTGCGTCACCCAGATCAGCGAGAGCGAACTCGCCTATCGCGTCACGCAGTGTGGCGCCCGCGGCGCACTGGCCTCGACCGAACTGGTGCCGCGCTTCGCAAACGCCGGGGCCGGGTTTGCATTTCGGGGCGCGAGCAGCGGTTCAACGGGCTGGGCCGACATCGGCGCGATCATCGACCGGCCGCAGCCGGCGCCTCCTTTCGCATCGATGCCGGCCGACGCGCCGGCGCTCATCTACTTCACCTCTGGGTCGTCGGGCATGCCCAAGCCGGTGGTACATGCAGCACGCGGCGTCTTCGTGCGCGGCTGGCAGCCCTGGCGGCAGCTTGGCATGGGTGAGGGTGATCTCATCTGGACCACCAGCGATACCGGCTGGACGCGCGCGGGCAGCTGCCTGCTGTTTGGCCCTTGGAGCCAGGGGGCGGCCGCACTCATCGTCGACGGCGCCATCAGTCTGGAAGACCGTCTGCGAATCCTCGCCGAGCAGGGCGTGACGATTTACGGCGCGGTGGCGACCGAACTGCGTCAGTTGCTGGCCAGCGTGCCGGCGCGCAGCTTGCCGCAACTGCGCTGGACCCTCTCGGCGGGCGAGGCGATGACCGCCGATCTGGCCGAGCGCTGGGGCGAGTATTCGGGCGCGCCGCTGGTTGTGGGCTATGGCCAGACCGAGACGCCCACCGCGACGCTCACTGACCCGCAGCGTGAGCCGCTCAACGGCATGATCGGCGCGCCGATGGTTGGCAACTGCGTCACGGTGATCGATAATCAGGGGCACGAACTGCCCGTGGGCGAGGAAGGCGAACTGGTGTTCAGTCTCGATGACCCGGGGCTCTTGCTGGGCTATTGGGCTGACGGCGCTGTGGTGGCCTCCCCCCGCCTTGGGCAATGGCACCTCACCGGCGACCGGGGCTGGCGGGATGCGCGCGGTGAACTCTTCTTCATCGGGCGGTCCGATGATGTCATCAGTTCGGCGGGTTATCGTATCGGGCCTACTGAAGTGGAGAACGCCCTCACGCAGCACCCGGCGGTGGCCGAATGCGCCGTGGCTGCGAGCCCCGATGCGCAACGCACCGAGGTGGTCAAGGCCTTCGTGGTGCTGCAGCCGGGTTGGGTAGGGAGCGACGCGTTGTCAGCCGACCTGCAGGATCACGTCAAGCGCCTGATCGCGCCCTACAAGTATCCGCGTAAGCTCGAGTTCGTGACATCGCTTCCCCGGACGAGTTCGGGCAAGGTGTCGCGGCGTCTGCTGCGGCAGGCCGAGTTCGTCGAAAAATGAGCAAAAATTGCCCTGATTTAATGACGTTTCGGAGAGATCGATGAAAATCATGCTTGGCTTGGTATCCGTCCTGGCGGCCTGTACGCTCGCCCCGACTGCGCTTGCGCAGGAGTCTTACCCCAACAAGCCCATCCGGCTCATCGTGCCGTATCCGCCCGGGGGCGCCACTGATGTGGTCGGGCGCCAACTCGCGGCCAAGCTCAGTCCACTGCTGGGGCAGAGCGCGGTGGTTGAAAATCGCGCAGGCGCCTCGGGCGTGATCGGCTTTGATTTCGTCGCCAAGGCGCCACCTGATGGTTACACGCTGCTGGTGGGCACGGCCAACATGACCATCGTCGCGGCCTTCGGCAAGGCGCCCTACAATCCCATGACCGATTTCGCACCCGTGTCCACGCTGGTGTCGTCGCAGAATTTGCTGGTGGTGCGCACGGGCCTGCCTGCGAATACCATCGGCGAGCTGGTCGCCTACGCCAAGGCCAACCCGGGCAAGCTCACCTACGGCACCTCAGGCATGGGCACGCCGCAGATGAGTTTCGAACTGCTCAAGGGCTTGGCCGGCATCACCATGGTCGGCGTGCCGTACAAGGGTGACGCGCCTGCCATTACTGACGTGATCGGCGGGCAGATCGACATGTATGCGTCCACCGTGGCGGGACTCATCGGACATGTGAAGTCGGGCAAGATGAAGGCGCTGGGCGTCACGGGCGCCAAGCGCGCCTCATCGCTCGCCGATGTGCCCACCATCGCCGAGGCGGGCGTGCGCGGCTATGAGCTCACCAGCTGGTACGGCATTCTGGCGCCGGGCGG
>CAIVPX010000010.1 GCA_903907905.1 uncultured bacterium
CCGTGACCGCCTCGGCCCAGCCCATCCAAGCTGCCAAACCCACGACCGCTGCGGCCCAGCCTGTCCAAGCTGCCAAACCCACGACCGCTGCGGCCCAGCCTGTCCAAGCTGCCAAACCCACGACCGCTGCGGCCCAGCCTGTCCAAGCTGCCAAACCCACGACCGCCTCGGCACAACCGACCCAGTCAACACCTGGGGTCGCGCAGGGCGCGAAGTCGCCTGCGCCGGTAGTGCCCCAGGCAAGTGCTGCACCGGCCACGCCGAAGCCGGCTGCGGGTGCCGATCGGCCAGCGGCGCCTTCTGGCATCGCACCGAACGCCACTGAAGCGAACGCCGCCGGCACGCGGGCGGTCAAACCTGCCACGCCACCGCCGGTTTCCTCCTCGGCCAGTACAACGTCGCCCGCGTCGCCCGCGTCGCCCGCGTCGACGGCTGCGACTTCGGCGGCGACGGTGAGCGCAACGCCGCCCACGCTGACACCGACCGCGCCATCAAGTGCCGCACCAGCCCCCGCCGCCAAGAAGGCCTCGACCCCTGTGGCGGCCCCCGCCGCGCCCGGCTCAGCCAGCGACGACGCCCAGCGCAAGGCCAAGCCCGATCGCAGCACCTGAGGCGCTGGCTCGCGTTGACCGAACGCTCAGTCTGGCAAGGCGGCCTGGAGCAACTCGCGGGTGTAGTCCTGAGTGGGGCTGGAAAACACCGATTCAGTGTCTCCTGCCTCGACCACGAACCCCCCTCTCATCACCATGACCCGGTGCGACATCGCCCTGACCACGGCGAGGTCATGCGTGATGAACAGATAGCTCATCCCGTAGCGACGCTGCAGGCTCGCGAGCAGTTCCAGCACCTGCTGCTGCACCGACACGTCGAGCGCCGACGTGGGTTCGTCTAGCAGCAGCAGCGCAGGCCGCAGGATGGCGGCGCGGGCAATGGCGATGCGCTGCCGCTGACCGCCCGAGAACTCATGGGGGTAGCGATCAACCATGCCCGCTGACAGGCCCACCTCCTCGAGCATGGCCGCCACGGACTGCTCCCGGTCCGCCGTACTCATCTCGCGCCGATGCAGGGCCAGTCCCTCGCCCACGATGGCGCCAATGGTCTGGCGCGGCGACAGCGAGTTGTAGGGATCCTGAAAAACCACCTGCATGGCCTGCCGCAGGGGGCGCAACTCGGCAGGCTTCATGGCATCCAGCCGCTGAGCGCGAAACTCCACCCGCCCGCTCAGCTGCGCCTGCGAGAGCCGAAGCAGCCCCATACCGAGTGTGGTCTTGCCCGAGCCGGACTCTCCGACGATACCCAGCGTTTCGCCGCGACGCAGCGACAGATCGAGCGCATGAACGGCGTCGAAGGGGCGGCGGCCGAACCAGCCTCGCCGCAGCCAGAAGCGGCAGGCAAGCTCGGTGGCCTGCAAGACGGTGTCCGCCTGCGTATCGACGGCTTCCACCAGGCGCCTGGGGCGACTGTCGATCAGTCGCCTGGTGTAGGCGTGCTGCGGCGCCCCGAACACCGCCATCGTGGTGCCGGCTTCGACCACCCGCCCTTGTTGCATCACGGCCACTCGGTCGGCGAAACGTCTGACCAAAGGCAGATCATGGGTGATCAGCAGCACCGACATGCCGAACTCGCGCTGCAGCGAGTCGAGCAACAGAACGATCTGGCGCTGAATCGTCACATCGAGCGCGGTGGTGGGCTCATCGGCAATGAGCAACTGCGGCTGGCAGGCGAGCGCCATGGCGATCACCACCCGCTGACGCTGGCCACCGGAAAGCTCATGGGGATAGGCGGCGGCGCAGCGCTTGGGGTCGGCGATCTGCGTGCGTGCAAGCAGGGCCTCGGCCTGGGCCAGCGCCTGCGTGCGCGTAAGCCCCTCGTGTTGCTGGAGCAATTCACCAATCTGATCGCCCGCCGTGAACAGCGGATTGAGCGCGCTCATGGGCTCCTGGAACACCATCGCGATCTGCCGGCCACGAATGCGCTGAAGATCAGCCGGCGGCGCGCGCAGCAGGTCAGCGCCATGGAACAGGATGCGACCGCTGTACCGCGCATCGTGGTTGAGCCTGAGCACCGACAGCGCAGTAAGCGTCTTGCCCGAGCCCGACTCGCCGACCAGCGCCAGACGCTCGCCGCGGGCGAGGTCGAAGGACACCTCGTCGACCACGCGCACCACGCCGCTGCTGGTGGCGAATTCGATCCCCAGCGACTGCACGCTGAGCAGCGGCCCGCCCGTCGCGCCGATGTCCGTACCGCCGGGCATGGCCCTGGCATCGCCCCGCGTCATGTCATCCCTTTCGCGTATCCAGTGCGTCACGCAGCGCTTCGCCGATGAAGATCAGCAGCAGCAGCGTGACGACCAGCAGGCCGAAGGTGCCCAGGGAGATCCACCAGGCGTCGAGATTGGTCTTGCCCTGCGCGAGCAATTCACCCAGGCTGGGGGTAGACGTGGGCACCCCCAGACCGAGAAAGTCAAGGCTGGTCAGCGCAACAATCGCCGCACTCATACGAAACGGCAGGAACGCGATAACAGGGGTGAGCGAGTTGGGCAGCACGTGCCGCCAGATGATCTGCGAATCGGACAAGCCCAGCGCCCGCGCAGCGGTGACGTATTCGAGCTGACGATTGCGCAGAAACTCGGCCCGCACGTAGTCGGACAGCCCCATCCAGCCAAAGAGCGACAAAATGGCCAGCAGAATCCAGATGCTGGGCTCGAAAAGCGAGGCCAGAATGAGCAGCAGGTAGAGCTCCGGCACCGCCCCCCACACCTCGATGAAGCGCTGCAGCGTGAGGTCGATTCGCCCGGCAAAATAGCCTTGAACCGCACCGGCCGCCACTCCCACCAGCACGCCGATCGCCGTCAGCGCCAGACCGAACAGCACCGACACTCGAAAGCCGTAAATGAGACGCGCAAGAACGTCCCGGCCCCGATCGTCGGTTCCCAGGAGATTGACAGCCGCGGGAGGTGCCGGGTTGGGGCTGGGCGAAAAGTAGTTGATGGTGTCGAAACTGTAGGGATTGGGCGGGTAGAGTGCCCAGTTACCCGGCGCACTCAGTCGCTCGCGAATGAAGGGGTCGAGGTAATCGGTCGCCGTCCGGAAATCGCCCCCAAACACGGTCTCGGGATAGGTCTTGAGAAGCGGCACATACCACTGCCCTTCATAGCGAGCCAGCAGGGGCCGGTCGTTCGACAGCAGTTCGGCCGCGAGGCACAGCACAAAGATGACGAGAAAAATCCACAGACTGACAAAACCGCGCCGGTTGGCGCGAAATCGCAGCCAAGCCCGTCGGCCCGGACTCATTGCGTCGCCCCGAATTTCACCCGCGGATCGACCCAGGTGTACATCAGGTCGGTGATCAGCTTGGTGACCAGCCCGAGCAGCGAGAACACATAGAGCGACCCCATCACCACCGGGTAGTCGCGCTTCATCACTGCCTCATACGACAGCAAGCCGAGTCCATCGAGCGAGAACAAGGTTTCGATGAGGAGCGAGCCCGCGAAAAAGGCGCCGACGAACGCAGCCGGAAAGCCGGTGACGAGGGGGATCAGCGCATTGCGAAAGACATGCCGGTAAAACACGCGGCGCTCGCTCAGGCCCTTGGCCCGCGCCGTCAGCACATACTGGCGCCTGATCTCCTCGAGGAAGGTGTTCTTGGTGAGCAGGGTGGTGACTGCAAAGCTTCCCAGCACCAGGCAGGCGAGCGGCATCGCCAGGTGCCAGAAATAGTCGAGCAGCTTGCCGGCCAACGACAACTGCGCCCAGTTGTCGGAGGTAAGCCCCCGGAGCGGAAACCACTGCAGGAACGACCCGCCTCCGAACAGCACGAGCAGCGCCACTCCCAGCACGAAACCCGGGATGGCGTAGCCGATCAGAATGGCCGTGCTGGTCCAGAGATCGAAGCGGCTGCCGTTTCGTACCGCCTTGGCGATGCCAAGCGGGATCGACACCGCGTACACCAACAGAAAACTCCACAGACCAAGACTGATCGATACCGGCAGTTTTTCAACGATCAGTTGCCACACCCCCTTGTGGTGAAAGTAGCTCTTGCCCAGATCGAACTGCGCATAACGGACCAGCATGTCTGCAAAGCGCTGAACCGCGGGCTTGTCGAAGCCGTAGAGCTGACGGATCTCCTCGAGCTTGCTCGAATCGACGCCCTGGGCGCCGCGATAGACGCCGCCACTGCTGGCTACCTCGCCGGCCAGTCCACGACCCCGAAGTTCCTGGACCAGCTGCTCCACCGGGCCACCCGGTACGAACTGGATGATCACGAAGCTGACCAGCAGGATGCCGATCAGGGTCGGAACCATGAGGAGGATGCGTTTGAGGATGTAGGCGAGCATGGGGCGGATGGTCGACTAACGCTTACTCTTTGTCGCGCGATTCGGGCTTGACCCACCAGGTCTTGAGCATCCAGGGCGTAGCGGCGTAATACCGGGGCAACTGCTCGGGGTGGCCCAGCCTTCGGCTGAAGGCTACCCGATGCGTGGCTGCGTGAAAGTGTGGCACGAGGTAGTAGCCGTGCCGGAGTACCCGATCGAGCGCGCGGGCTGCGCTGACCAGCTCGGCGCGAGACCGGCTCTCGAGCAGGCGGGCGACCAGCGCATCAACGGCCGCATCCCGCACCCCGGCGACATTGTCCGCGCCTTTTTCTCCAGCGGCCTGGCTGGTGAAGCGCTCGACCAGTTCGTTGCCCGGCGTCTGGCTGGCCGTATAAAGATGCACCACGACGTCGTACTCGAACTCGTCGACCCGCTTGGTGTAGAGCGCCGGGTCGGTCACCCGCATGCGCGCCTCGATCCCCAGCTTTTCAAGGTTGCGCACCCAGGGCACCGCGACTCGCTCCAGGGCTTTCGAATAGGTGAGGATTTCAAAGGCAAAGGTCTGACCCGCCGCATTGCGAAGCCGGCCGTCATCGGCCACGCGCCAACCGGCCTCGGCCAGCAGTTTTTGCGCCTCGCGCAGGTTGGCGCGCAGGCTGTTCGGTGCATCGGTTCGCGGCGGCACGGGTACTTCACCCAACACCGCTTCGGACAGCTTTGCGCGCAGCGGCTCGAGCAGCGAAAGTTCGTCCGCGCCAGGACGTCCGGTCGCAGCCATTTCGCTGTTGGTGAAGTAACTGGGACTTCGCTGATACTGGCCGTAGAAGATCTGCCGGTTCATCCACTCGAAGTCCATCGCAAGACCGAGCGCCTGCCGCACCCTCACGTCGACAAACTGGGTACGCCGGGTATTCATCACGAAGCCCTGCATACCCGCCGCATTGGCGTGCTGAAACTCACGCTTGATGACCTCGCCGCGCGTATAGCGCGGACCAGCATGGCCACGCGCCCAGTTGCGCGCCGAGTTTTCGTAGATCCAGTCGAACTCCCCTGCCTTGAAGCCTTCGAGGCGGGCGGTCTCGTCCTTGAAGTACTTGTAGACAATCCGATCAAAATTGAACATGCCGCGACGCACGTTGAGCGCACGCCCCCACCAGCCTGCGTCCTTGCGATAGACGACCGAGCGCCCCCATTCGGCGCGCTCGATCCGGTAGGGGCCGCTTGCGATGGGCTCGTCCTGCACCACCTCGCCGAAGGGCTTGCCTGAGCCCCACTTGCGGGAGAACACCGGCAGCTGCGAACCCACGATCATGTGTAATTCGTGATTGCGGCGATGAAACTCGAAGCGCACGGTGCGAGGGTCGAGCACCGTCACCCGGGCCACATCGGCGAAGTACTGCCGAAAGCGCGGATGGGCCTGCTTGCCGGTGAGTGTGTCAAACGAGTGCTTCACATCGTCGGCCGTCACCGGATCGCCGTTGGAGAACCTGGCCTCGGCGCGAAGCCGAAAGGTAATCGACAGGCCGTCGGCGGCGAAATCGATGTCTTCCGCCAGCAGGCCATACATCGAAAAGGGCTCATCCTCACTGGACTCAGCCAGCGTCTCGAACATCAGCACCGAGATGTCGGCCGCCGCAATGCCCTTGAGGGTGAAGGGATTGAGCTTGTCGTAAGACCCGAAGCCGTTGAGATTGATCGTACCGCCCTTGGGTGCCTCAGGGTTGACATAAGAAAAATGCGAAAACCCTGGCGCGTACTTGGGCGAATCACCCCACGCAATCGCATGGGCGGCGATCGCGCCCTCCCATTTGCCGCCCAGCAGGCAGGCCAGCGCGAGGCCAAGGATCGGCAGGCTAAAACGGGGGAACACCATATGGGGGAGTGGGTGCATGCGACAATGAAGGTTGCTGATTCTAACGGAGCATGGGGCCATGGGCTTTCTCGCAGGCAAGCGCATCCTGATCACGGGTCTGCTGTCAAACCGGTCAATCGCCTATGGCATTGCGCGCAGTTGCCACGAGCAGGGCGCCGAACTGGCCTTCACCTACCAGAATGACCGTTTTCGCGACCGCGTGGCCGACATGGCTGCGGGCTTTGGCTCCTCGCTCATCTTCCCTTGCGATGTCGCTGAAGACGCGCAGATCGATGCGCTCTTCGCCGCTCTGAAAACGCACTGGGACGGTCTGGATGGTCTGGTGCACGCCATCGCGTTCGCCCCGCGCGAGGCCATCTCGGGCGATTTCCTGTCGGGTGCCAGTCGCGAGGCCTTCCGGATCGCCCACGATATTTCGTCCTACAGTTTCGTCGGCCTCGCGCGCGCGGCCCAGCCCATGATGCAGGGACGCCGTGCCGCGCTCCTCACGCTCAGCTACCTCGGAGCCCTGCGTGTCGTCCCTAACTACAACACCATGGGACTGGCCAAAGCCAGCCTCGAGGCATCGGTGCGGTATCTCGCCGAGAGCCTGGGCCCGCAGGGTATCCGGGTCAATGGCATCTCGGCCGGCCCGATCAAGACGCTCGCGGCCAGCGGCATCAAGGGCTTTTCAAAAATTCTCGACTTCGTCGCGACCCACTCGCCGCTGCGGCGCAATGTCACCATCGATGACGTCGGCAACGTAGCCGCTTTCCTTCTGTCTGACCTGGCTGGCGGCATCACGGCCGAGATTACCTACGTCGATGGCGGATTCAGCCAGACCGTGGGCGGGGTGGCCGAGCCTGCGGCCGACTAGGCGCCGCGAGCGGTCACTGACGCAGCACCCACCCCCAGCATGAACCCGGCTGCGGCCGAACCGGCACCCTCCGCGGCCGTCCTGATCCAGGGCCTGCGCAAGCAGTTCGCCGGCCGCAGCGTGCTCGATGGCCTCGATCTGCGCATCGAGCCGGGCGAGAGCGTTGCGCTCTTGGGCGAATCCGGCAGCGGCAAGTCAACCCTGCTCAACCTCATTGCTGGTCTCGAACCCGCCGACGGCGGCACAATCGCCATCGCTGGCCACCCAATCAGCGCTCTCGACGCCGACGCGGCTGCCCGCCTGCGCAGCCGCTTCATTGGTTTCGCCTTTCAGGCTTTCCACCTGCTGCCTCAACTCGACGCGCAGCGCAATGTCGCGGTACCCCTGCTCATCCGGGGCATCCCGGCACGTGAGGCCCTGCCGGCGGCCGCAGCCATGCTGGAGCGGCTGGGACTGAGCGCCCGTCTGCAGGCCCGGATCAGCGAATTGTCGGGGGGCGAGCAGCAGCGAATCGCGCTGGCACGGGCGCTCGTGGGCCGGCCGACCTTGCTGCTGGCCGATGAACCCACCGGCAACCTCGACCCGGGAAACGCCGCGGCGGCGCTGCGTCTCATCCGAGACCAAGCCCTCGACAGCGGCGCCGCCCTTCTGATGGTGACGCACTCGGACCAGGCCGCCGCCATCGCCGATCGGCGACTCGTGCTCCGAGCAGGACTGCTGCACGCTCACGCCCCAGACGCCGTCAGCCTGCGCACCGCGCCATGAACGGGCTCAGGCGATGAAAGCCCAGGCCACGCTGCTTGTCTGGCTGTGGCAAGCGCAATGGCGTGAGCAGCCCGGGCGAACCCTTTGCGCCGCCCTCACCATCGCCGTCGGCGTGGCGCTCGCGCTGGCGGTGCACTTGGTCAACCGGTCGGCGCTCACCGAATTTGCTGCCGCGCTCGCCCTCGTCAATGGTCAGGCGCAGGCGCAACTCCTTTCACGCGCTGACACCTTCGAGGAATCGCTTTACCCGCTGATCGCAACCCGGCCAGGGATCGAAGCCGCGAGCCCGGTGCTCGAGGCCAGAGTTCCGGTTCGAGGTACAGACCTCTCGCTCCGGGTCCTCGGTATCGACGCCTTACGCGCCGCACAGATCACGCCCGGCCTGCTGCCCTCGGCAGGCGCCGGGCGGGTCGACCCCACGGCACTGTTTGCAGACGATGCGATCTTTCTGTCGCGCGCCGCCGCCCGGGCTCTCGGTGTGGCCGAGGGCGCGCCACTGACGCTACTTTCGGGCGACCGGGTGGTCGAGCTTCGGGTGGCGGGCAGCGTCGACGCACCCGGCGAAGGGCAATGGCTGGCTGTCATGGACATCGGCGCGATGCAGGCGCGCTTCGGACGCCTTGGACGGCTCTCGCGAATCGACCTGCGCTTTGCGCCTGACACCGATATCGCGCGACTGCGCCAGGCCATAGAACCCAGCCTGCCGACGGATGTCGTCTGGAGCGAAGCGCAGGCCGCCGAGCAGCGTATGTCCAATCTGTCCCGTGCCTATCGCGTCAACCTCAATGTGCTGGCGCTGGTCGCCCTCTTCACTGGCGCCTTCATCGTGCAAGCCGCCCTCAACCTGCTGGTCACCCGACAGCAGGCGGAAACCGCCCTGCTGGGCATGCTGGGCGCCGTGCGCCGGCTGGCCGCCATCCGCGTGGCAGTCAGCGCAGTCGCCATCGGCATGATTGGGGCCATCATCGGTGTCCTGGCGGGGCTCGCCCTGGCGCAAGCCATGTTGAGCCTGACCGGCGGTGATCTGGGGGGTGGCTATTTTTCCGGCACGGGGGCTCGACTCACCGTTGAGCCCATCGCGCTGCTGCTCGCGCTGGGCGGCGGCGTCAGCGTAGCCCTGGCCGGTGCAATCGCCCCCATGCGCGCTGCCCGCTCCATCTCGCCCGCGCGGGCCGTTCGGGCCGGAAGCATCGAGAGCGCCCTGAGCGTGCCCCGGCGGGGCCGCCTCGGCCTGCTGCTCGCCGCCGGATCATGGCTGCTGCTGCAGGCACCGCCCGTTGGCGAGCTGCCGCTGCCCGCTTATGCCGCGATCGCGCTACTGCTGCTGGCTGGCGTCATGCTCGTGCACACGCTCCTTTCGCCCTTCGCGGCCGGGTTCGCACGGCTGAGTGAGTACGGCGCCACCCGGATCGTGCCCTGGCTGGCCGCGCAGCGACTGGCCGGCGCCCCCGCCGGCGCAGCCGCAGCGCTAGGCGGCGTCGTGGCGAGTTTTGCGCTCGCCAGCGCCATGGCCATCATGGTGAGCAGTTTTCGGGTGTCGGTCTCGCACTGGCTGGATGAGGTGCTGCCGGCCGACCTCTACGCCCGCACGCTCCCGGGCAGCACCGCTGCAGGCTTCGGGCCCGACTTGCAACACCTGCTGGCTGCTCAGCCCGGCGTGCGCGCGCTCGAATTCACCCGACTCACCCCGCTGCTGCTCGATGCCAGACGGCCACCGGTTGTACTGATCGCCCGGCCGCTCCACGCGGTGGGCGTCGCCTCACGACTACCGCTGATCGGACCGACCTTGCAGGCGCCCGCAGACGAAACACCGGTTTGGGTCAGCGAGGCGGTGGTGGATCTGTACGGGCTTGGCCCCGGCGACCGGATTGATCTGCCGCTCGCTCAAGCGGGCAGTTCGGCGGGGAGTCCACCGCTGCGCGCGTTCATCGCGGGCGTCTGGCGCGACTACTCGCGGCAGCACGGCGCAATCGCGATCGACCTGGCCGACTACCGACGCCTGCACGGCGATGGCCTCGCCAACGAGATCGCCTGGTGGCTCGAGCCAGGGATCGGCGCGCAGGCCATGATCGATGCGGTCCGAAAACTGTCGCCCATCACCGAGGCGATGGAGTTTCGCGAGACTGCACAACTCAAGGC
>CAIVPX010000011.1 GCA_903907905.1 uncultured bacterium
GCTTTGGCGCGTGATGCGCCGCCATCCGGATGGCCCCATCGTGAAACGAAGTTCGCAGCGCATCGATTCGGTCGACACGCCCATCATTCCCACCATTGCCGCGCTGGTGCGCGATCACCCCGGCACCATCTCGCTGGGCCAGGGCGTGGTGCGCTACGGGCCCTCGCAGGCGGTGCTCGAGTCGGTGCCGCGCCTGATGGCCGATCCCACCCTGCACCGCTACCAGGCCGTGGGCGGCATTGCGCCACTGGTCGAGGCGCTCGGCGACAAGCTGCGCCGCGAAAACGGCATCGATCTGGGCGCGGACTCGGCGCTGATGGTCACGGCCGGCAGCAACATGGCCTTTCTCAACGCGGTCATGGCGGTGGGCGATCCGGGCGACGAGTTCATCCTGCCCGTGCCCTATTTCTTCAACCAGGAGATGGCGATCCGCATGAGCGGTTGCGTGCCGGTGTGCGTGCCCACGCGCCCCGACTATCAGCTCGATCTGGCCGCGATCGAGCGCGCGATCACACCCCGCACCCGCGCGATCATCACGGTCTCGCCCAACAACCCCAGCGGTGCGGTCTACCCGGAAGCCGACCTGAGGGCGGTCAGTGCCCTGTGCAGCGCGCACGGCCTCTATCACTTCAGCGACGAGCCCTACGAGTACTTCACCTTCGAGGGCAGCCGCCACTTTTCGCCCGGGTCCCTGCCGGGCGCTGGCCGCTACACCTTCACCTTCCAGTCGTTTTCCAAAACCTACGGGATGGCGAGCTGGCGCTGTGGCTACGTGGTTTATCCGGCCGACCTGGCCGATGCCATGAACAAGGTGCAGGACACCAACCTGATCTGTGCGCCCGTGGTGTCGCAATGGGTGGCGCTCGAATCGCTGCGCCAGGGGCGAGCCTCGATTGCGCCGCACATCGAGGCGCTCGCCCAGGTGCGCACACGGGTGTACGAGGCACTCGGCCCGCTCGCAGGGCTGGCCGAGTTTCCGCGCACGCAGGGCGCGTTTTACGTGCTGGTGAAACTGCCCGGTGTGACCGACGCCATGGCGTTTTCGCGGGCGATGGTCAGCCGGCACCGCGTGGCGGCGATTCCGGGCTTTGCCTTTGGCCTGACCGACAGCGCACGCGCCAACTATCAGCGCCTGTCTTTCGGTGCCCTCGACCCGCAGACCGTGGAGGCAGGCGTGCAGCGCTTTGTCGCGGCCGTGCAGGACTGGTACGGGCGCTGAGCCAACAAGCCCCCGCCCGGCCGCGCCGAGCGCCTCAGCCCTTGCGGGCGGTCTCCAGCCACTGCTGCGCGGCGCCGCGCAACATGACCGAGTCGTTGGCCAGCACCAGCATGTCATAACCGGCCTTGCGCATGTCGGCGGCCATGTCGGGGCTGGTGCAGAACACACCCGCCATCTTGCCGGCCTTGCGGGCGGCTTTCAGGCAGCTCTCGAGTGCGGGGGCGAGCGGCGCCTCGCGCCACTTGGGCGGCGGCTTGGTGCCCAGCGAGATACTGAGGTCGGAGGGGCCGACGAAGATGCCGTCGAGCCCGTCGACCGCGCAGATGGCGTCGAGTTCGCGCAGCGATTCGGGCGTCTCGATCATGGCCCAGGTGACCACGGTGTCATTGGCGCGATCAAAGTAATCGGGCCCGCCGTAGAGAAAGCCGCGCGTGGGGCCGTAGGAGCGCGTGCCCATCGGGGGATACCGACAGGCCTCGACAAAGCGGCGGGCATCGTCGGCATCCTGAATGAGGGGGCAGATCACCGAGTAGGCGCCCGCGTCGAGCAGCTTGCCGATCTCGGAGAAATTGTTGCCCGAGCAGCGCACCATGGGCATGGCGGGCGAGGCCGAGAGGGCCTGCAGCATGGGGAGCGCGGCATCGAGAAAGATGGGCCCGTGCTGCAGGTCGATGGCGACGGCATCAAAGCCGCAGTGGCCGTAGAACTCGGCCGCGTAGGGGCTCGCAAAGGACATCCAGCCCACCATCGCAGGCTGGCGGGCGGCAAACAGTTCACGCAGTCGATTGGGGCGCATCGGTGTCTCCCTTCGAGATGAAGCGAAGACTTTAACACCGCCCGGGCGCGTGAACCGGGGCGCGGTGTGTCCTGCGCGCTCCGGGCGAAGCGGCATGCGGGCACGCCCCGCAGCGGGAGCGCGGCCTCAGGGCGCCCTCGCGAGACTCGCCTTGCCTCAACCGAGAGGCTTGTCCGACGTGCCGTTGGCGGGCGATCCTGCGAGACGCGTGGTGGGTCCGGCATCCTGCACCAGCATGCGGTGCGGGAACGGAATTGAAATACCTTCGCGATCGAAGGCGGCCTTCAGGCGCTTGAGGAATTCGCGCCGCACCTTCCACTGCTCGAGCGGCTGGGTCTTCATGCGGCAGCGGATCATCACCGCAGACTCGGCCCACTGCTCGACGCCTGCGATGTCCAGGTCATCGACGATGACGGCTTTGAACTTGTCGTCGGCGCGAAGGCTTATCGCCGTCTGGCGCATGATCTCGAAGACGTGATCGAGGTCTTCGCGATACGACACCCCCACATCGGCCACCGCGAAGGCGAACTCGGTCGAGAAGTTGGTGACCGTGGTGATCAGACCATTCGACACATAGTGCACCGCACCGTCAAACGATCGCAGCTTGGTGCGGCGCAGGGTGAGCTCTTCGACCACGCCGTTCTTGCCGGCAATTTCGACGACATCCCCTACCCGGATCTGGTTTTCGAGCAGCAGAAACATCCCGGTGAAAAAATCCTTCACCAGACTTTGCGCGCCAAAGCCGATGGCCACGCCCGCCACGCCGGCCGCCCCCAGAATGGGCGCAATCGAGATCCCCACCGTGTTGAGTCCGACTAGCACGCCCACCACCAGCACGATGAGCGAGACCGTATGACGGAGCACGCGCCCAAGCGTCTCGATGCGCTTGCGCTCCTCGACTGAGGGCGAGCGCGTGCTCAGCGCCTGAAAGAAGCGGCCCATCAGCCGCAACAGCACCTTGCGCAGGATGAGCGTGGCAAGCAACACCGCGCACACGGAGGCCGCCGCGATCCAATGCGGTCCCCAGTTAGATGGCGAGATCATGGCCGACCAATTTTCGGGCATCGCGCGTCTCCTTCTGTTGTGCCTCGTCAAGCGCCACGCGGGCCGGTCTCTTTAAGGTGAAGCCGCTGTCTGCCTGGCCGCCGGCGTGCCTCGCCGCGTCGGCGCTTGACCGAGGAGCGCGCGATGGTAGCAAAGAAAATTCTGTTCCGATCGCAAGCCCGCGAGAAGATTCTCTCGGGTGCGAGCCAATTGGCCGATGCGATTCGGGTGACGTTGGGGCCGAAGTCGAAATCGGTGCTCATTCACCGGCGATGGTCTACGCCGGTCGTATGCAACGACGGGGTGACCATCGCGCGCGAGACCGAGCTCGAAGACCCCGAGGAGGATCTCGGGGCGCGTATGCTGCGCCAGGCAGCCGAAAAAACCGGCGAGGCGGTGGGCGACGGCACCTCGACCGCGACCTTGCTCGCGCATGCCATGCTTGCCGACGGCATCCGCAATGTCGTGGCGGGCGCGAGTGCCATCGACATCAAGCGTGGGCTCGATCGCGGCTTGAAGACCGTGGTGGCGAGCCTCAGGAGCCAGTCGCGCCCGGTCAGTACGCGGCTCGAGCGGGCGCAGGTGGCGACGATCTCCGCGCACAACGACACGTCGATCGGCGAGCTGGTGGCCGACGCGATGGACCGGATCGGCGCCGATGGCGTGATCACCGTCGAGGAGTCGCGCACCACCGAAACGGCGTTGGAGGTGGTCGAGGGCCTGCAGTTCGACCGGGGGTGGCTCTCGCCCTATTTCGTGTCGAGCCCCGAGCGCATGGAAGCGGTGCTCGAGGACGCCTATGTGCTGCTGTCCGAGCGCAAGATCGGCAACCTCGCCGAGCTGCTGCCCCTGCTCGAGCAGGTGGCCAAGACGGGGCGGCCCGTGCTCTTTGTTGCCGAAGAAATCGAGGGCGAGGCGCTGGCCACGCTGATCGTCAATCAGATCCGGGCCGTCCTGCGAAGTTGTGCAGTCAAGGCGCCCGGCTTCGGTGACCGCCGCAAGGAGCTGCTGCAGGACATCGCGGTGCTGACTGCGGGCGAGGTGATCTCGCAAGAGCGGGGCCTGAGTCTGGAGCAGACCCAGCTTTCGCAGTTGGGTCGCGCCCGCCGCATCGTGGTGGCCCGGGAGACCACCACGATCGTGGGCGGGGCGGGGGATCATGCCCTCATCGAATCGCGGGTGACGCAACTGCGCGCGCAATTGGTCAAGGCCACCAGCGACTACGATCGCGACAAGTTGCAGGAGCGCATTGCCAAGCTCTCGGGCGGGGTGGCGGTGGTGCATGTGGGCGCGCCCAGCGAGGCCGAGATGAAGGCGAGGAAAGACGCATTCGATGATGCCATCGCCGCGACGCGGGCGGCTGTTGCCGAAGGCATCGTGCCCGGCGGCGGCTTGGCCCTCCTGCGTGCGGTGCCTGCTCTCTCGGCCGAGCTGGTGCAGGCCGAGGGCGATGAGCGAACCGGCATGCAAATACTGCTTCGTGTCCTCGAGGTACCGGCGCGGGCTATCGCCGAAAACTCAGCCGTCGACGGCGGGGTGGTGGTCAACCGCATGCTCGCAGGCAGCGACAGCGTGGGCTTTGATGCCGCCCGCAACCGCTACGTGGATCTGTATGAGGCCGGCATCATCGACCCCACCCGGGTGGTGAGGGTGGCGCTCGAAAATGCCGTGTCGGTGGCGAGCCTCTTGCTGCTGACCGAGGCAACCATGACCGAGATCGCGGACAAGGAACATGGCGCTGCGCCGCTTGATGCCGTGCAAGGGTGAACGTCGGGGTGACTGGCAGTCTGTAAGGGCCGGCGTACGGGCGCTTCCGGGCCGGCGGTAGACCCCCAACCCTTTCAGGAGTCAATGAAATGGCCGAAGAAAAAGCCCTTGAAGTGCAGGAGGCCGCGCCGGTCCGCGCGCTCTCGCCCTTTGGAGAAATGGATCGTCTCTTCGATCGCCTGCTTGCGCGGCGTGGCTGGATGCGTCCCTGGCGTGGCGACTGGCCGGCGGTGCCCGA
>CAIVPX010000012.1 GCA_903907905.1 uncultured bacterium
GACATGGCCACCACCGTGGCCGCGTACGGCAAGGTCAAGGCCAAGGCCAAGCGGGGCGAGCCCATGCCCGAGGGCTGGATGATCGATCGGCAGGGCCGCCCGCTCACCGATCCGACGCGCGCCAGCGAGGGCTTCCTGCTGCCGATCGGCGAGCACAAGGGCTATGGCCTGGCGCTGATGGTGGGTTTACTGGCGGGGACGCTTGGGGGCGCGGCCATGGGCCGCGACGTGATTGATTTCAATGCCGATCACGTCAGCGTGACCAACACCGGGCAGGCCATTCTGGTGCTCGATCTGGGGGCCTTCGGCGATCCTGCGGCCTTCAAGCAGTCGCTCGATCATCTGGTGCGCGATATCCGTGGCAGCGAACGACTGCCGGGGGTCGAGCGCATCTGGCTGCCGGGCGAGCAAAGCCACCTGCGCCGGCAGGCCTGGCGCGAGCAAGGCATTCCGGTCGCGCCCGCCCTGTTCGCCGAACTGACCGCGCTGGCCGCTTCGCTGGGCATCGACCCGCTCGCGGCCCGATGATCTTCATTCATTTCGTTCGAGGGAGCCTTCGATGACTGACACTTCCGCCCTGCGTCGACCCGTGGTGCTCAAGCCTGACCAGTTGAAGAGCCACGACCGGGGGGGCGGCGCGCGCACGACGCCGCTGGTCCTGCCGTCCGTGGGGGCAACGGGCTTCATCAACGGCATCACCGAATTCGCCCCGGGGGCAAAGATTGCCTTTCACAGCCACAACTGCGAAGAAAGCGTGATGCTGCTGGCGGGCAACGCCATCCTGGACATCGACGGCGAGGAGCACGTGCTCAAGCCCCTCGATACCACCTGGATTCCGCCCAACCTGCCGCATCGCTTCCGCAACCTGTCGGAAACCGAGCCGATGAAGATCCTGTGGATCTATGCCTCGGTCAATGCCACGCGAACACTCACCGAGAGCGGCGAAACTCGCCCCATCACCGCCGAACACAAGGGCTGAGCCCTTCCCCCAGGCGCACCGGTTCGGGGGGCGACGGGGTCAGTGCAGGGTCCGGCCCTCGGGGGCAGGGCCGCTCACAGCCTTGCGGGCGGCGCTGCGATCACGAAACAGCGTCTGCATGACGCGCGTGGTCCCGAGGATGATCATGTCCTGCCCGATCGAGTGGCCGTGATCCTCCACGACATCGAGGGTGACGCGCACGCCCATGGCGCTCAGGCGCTGGTGGGCCCGACGCGAGTGCGTGACAGGCACAAGACTGTCCGATGCGCCATGCAGCAGATGAATGGCGGGCTCGATGCGCTCACCCGCCCGGGCCGGCGGAAGCATCCGGCCGCTGTACGAGACCGCGATCGCGAGCAGATCGGGCCGGCTACGCGCGAGTTCGAGTGCGAGCGTCGCGCCCTGCGAAAAGCCGACCAAGACAGTGGTTGAGCCCGCCTGACCAATCGACTGCTGCAGGGCTTCGATGCGCGTGGCCAGCTCGCGCCCCGCTTGCGCCACCCGCGCCGCAAGGGCCTCGGAGGGGCCGCTGGCATCGAACCAGTCGCCACCGCGACCGGACGCGGCGGGCCGCAGTGCCTGCATGATCGCGCCGGTGGCGCCCGGAAACTTGAGCATCCAGGCGATTGCGACCGGCGCGAAGCGCTCGGCGCTCGAACCCGCGCCGTGAAGAAACACGATGAGTCGCTGCGGGGCGCTCGCCGAGATCGGTGGCAGTTCGAGCCAGAGTGGTTTGGCCGTCACAGGACCAGGCTGCCCAACCACCAGCCGATTGCCGCCATGATGGCCGAGGCGGGAATCGTGATGACCCAGGCCCAGACGATGCTGCCGGCCAGTCCCCAGCGTACCGCCGAGAACTTGTGCGAGGAGCCGACGCCGACGATTGAACCGGTGATGGTGTGCGTTGTGGACACGGGGATGCCGAAGCCCGACGCGATGAAGAGCGTCATGGCGCCCCCGGTCTCGGCGCAGAAGCCGCCAACGGGCTTGAGTTTGGTGATCTTCTGACCCATGGTCTTCACAATACGCCAGCCACCGAACATCGTGCCCAGCCCGATCGCCAGATAACAGGAAAGCACCACCCAGTAGGGCGGACTGCTCTCGCCGGCTGCAGTAACGCCTGCGGCGATGAGCAGCAGCCAGATGATGCCCATGGTTTTTTGCGCGTCATTACTGCCGTGGCCCAGGCTGTAGAGCGCCGACGAGGCGAGCTGCAGGCGGCGGAACCATCGATCGGTCTGACGCGGGGTGGCCCGCCGCAGCAGATTGGCGACGATCAACATGAGCAGCGACCCCAGCACGAAGCCCAGGGTGGGCGAGACCAGGATGAAAATGGCCGTCTTCATGATGCCGGAGCTGAGCAGCGGCCCCGTACCGGCCTTGGCGAGTACCGCGCCGATCATGCCGCCGATCAGTGCGTGCGATGAACTCGAGGGGATGCCGAACCACCAGGTGATGATGTTCCAGGTAAGCGCGCCAATGAGCGCGCCGAAGATCACGATGTGATCAACGGTGGCCGGGTCGACAATGCCCTTGCCCACCGTGGCCGCTACCTTCAACTCGAAGAAGAACAGCGCAATCACATTGAAGAAGGCCGCCCACAGCACCGCCTGATAGGGTTTGAGCACGCCCGTGGAAACGACCGTGGCAATGGAGTTGGCGGCATCATGAAAGCCGTTCATGAAGTCGAAGGCGAGCGCGAGCACGACCAGCATCGCGAGCACGGTAAAGCTGAAATTGAGTGAGCTCATGGCGAGCGGACTGAGGTGGGCTCAGGCATTTTCGAGGACTACGCCCTCGAGAAGGTTGGCCACGTCTTCGCACTTGTCGGACACCGACTCGAGGAGTTCGTAGATCTCCTTGAGCTTGATCAGTTGGCGCACGTCGGCTTCATCACGAAACAGCTTGGACATGGCCGCGCGCATGACGCGGTCGGCATCGGATTCGAGCTGATCGATTTCTCGACACAGTTTGAGGATGGCCTCGGCATTGTCCATCGAGGTGAGCATCTTCACGCCCGCCTGCACTCTCAGACAGCACATTTCGTTGAGATAGGCGAGTTGCTGGGCCTCGGGCGTGATGCGCTGAAGGTCGTAGAGCATCGCCGACTCGGCCACATCCTGGATCAGGTCGAGAATATCGTCCATGCTCGAGATGAGCTTATGGATGTCGTCGCGGTCGAAAGGTGTGACGAAGGTGCGGTGCAGCAGTGCGATCGTCTCGTGGGTGATCCGGTCGGCGTTCTTTTCGACTTTTTCAATGCGATCGACGTGGACTCGCCGCCCCGGGATGTCGCCGTAGTTGCTCATCAGGGCTGCCAGAGCCTGGCTGCCGGCGACGATCTCGTCAGCGTGGCGGTTGAAGAGGTCGAAGAAGCGACCTTCTCTTGGCATCAGTCGTCCAAACATCTCGGCTTCCTGCTCCAGGCTGGGCGGAGTTAGTGTGTGGCGCGGGGGACTGCTCGAGCGCGTATTGCCCGGGCAGTCGGCCAAGCGCTGCAGGGCGGGGCGAAGGTTAACAGAAAGCCCGTCACGCCCGAACTCGGCGCGCGGGCGCCGGGCCCGAGGCCCGCCGCCGGAGGCAATCGAGGTAGGCGTCGCCGTCGGGCGGGCGACTGTCGCGCTGCGCCCGCCAAAGGACCGCGCCAAGACATTCCATCACCTCGTGCGCCGCATCATGGGGGGATCCGAGCCGGGCAGAGAGAGTCTCAAAGGCCGCCCGGATGCCCGGGGGCTGGTCGATCGACAGCTGCTCGCTGATGGCCAGATGCATGGATAGGTGCAAAAACGGGTTGCCCTGCCCGGAGGCGGCATCGAAGTGCGTCGCGACCGCCTGCTCGGCGTCACCGAGCAGCGTCTGATACTCGGGGTGCTGCCCGATCCAGTCGGCGGCGATGGCCTCGAGGGGCGTGACGGGCTCGCGGCCTTGCATTTTCTGCCAGACGGCGCAAAAAAAGCGCCTGACCTCATGCTGGGACGGATCGAACATGGCGTGTGCGCTCAGGCGGGAGCTGGCGTCTTGCGGCGAAATTCGCAGCAGTCGGCGATGAGGCAGCGCCAGCACTCCGGTTTGCGCGCCTTGCAGACGTAGCGCCCGTGCAGGATCAGCCAGTGGTGCGCATCCTGACGGAACGCTTCCGGCACCAGTTTCACCAGCCGGGATTCAACTTCGGCCGGGTTACGGCCGGGGGCGATACCCGTCCGGTTGGACACCCGGAAGATATGCGTGTCGACTGCGATGGTGGGCTGGCCGAAGGCGGTGTTGAGTACGACGTTGGCGGTCTTGCGCCCGACCCCCGGCAGCGCCTCGAGCGCCTCGCGCTCGGCGGGGACTTCCGAGCCATGATGCTCGATCAGCAGGCGGCAGGTTTCGATCAGGTGCCGCGCCTTGGATCGGTAAAGACCGATGGTACGGATGTACTCGCAAAGCCCTTCTTCACCCAGCGCGAGGATGGCGGCCGGCGTGTTGGCGTCGCGAAAGAGCTTGCGCGTGGCGAGGTTGACCCCCCGGTCAGTGGCCTGGGCCGACAGCAGGACCGCCACCAGCAACTCGAAGGGCGAGCCATATTCGAGTTCGGTGGTGGGATGCGGGTTGAGCTCGCGCAGACGCGAAAAGATGAGGGTGCGTTTGTCGCGATTCATGGCGTGTCGGTGGCTGGAGCGCTTGTTGCGCGGGCCATGCTGCCGCTCATGCCGGCCGTTTGGGTACGCTCGCGGGCGCGCTGAATGGCCGCCTCGATGATGGCGCGTTTGCGCGCTGACAGGTCGTCGCCCGGTTCCTGGTCGAGGGACTGGAGTTTTTTTTGCGTCTTCTGAAGGCGTTCGTGGTCCTGCTCGACCTGCTCGCGGGCCAGCCGCTCACGCCGGGCCTCGTAGCGGGAACGGGCAGCATCGGCGTCGGCTGTCGTCCATGCCGCAGCGTGCGGCAAGGGCTCGATGACTATGCAGTCGACCGGGCAGGGGGGCAGGCACAGTTCGCAGCCTGTGCACAGGTCGGCGATGACCGTGTGCATGCGCTTGCTCGCGCCGATGATGGCGTCCACCGGGCAGGCCTGGATGCATTTGGTGCAGCCGATGCAGTGCTCGTCGAGCACCCGGGCGATGCCTCGCGGTTGTTCAAGGCCGCATTCGGGATCCAGCGCGATGACCGTCGCGCCCAGCGCGTTTGACAGCTTCACGATACCCGCGTGGCCACCGGGCGGGCAGCGGTTGATCGGGGCGGTGCCCGCCGCCATGGCCTCGGCATAGGGGCGACAGCCGTCGAAGCCGCAACGCCTGCATTGCGTCTGCGGCAGGAGTCGGTCGAGTTCGTCCGCGCCGACTCGGTGCGTCGAGGTGACGGGGGGCAGGCTCACGGTGGTCTTGAGGGCGGTGTCGAGGCAGACCCGGCAGGCCCGCTTATCGACCGACTCAGCTAGTCGGCGCGTACCGCGCGCTTGCGGGCCCGCTGCTCATGGCTGGTAATGAAGCTTCGGACCTCGGGGTAGATGCGCTCGCGCCAGCGCCGGCCACTGAAGATGCCGTAATGACCGGCGCCTTCGACCGTGAGGTGTTTCTGCCAGCTTTTCGTGATGCCGGTACACAGGTCGTGAGCGGCCTGGGTCTGACCCGAGCCCGAAATGTCATCCAACTCGCCTTCGATCGTGAACAGACCGACGTTGCGGATCAGGGCAGGGTCGACGCGAAACACCCGATCGTCAAAGCGCACATCCCACTGCCCGAGCGGTAGCGCGTGGTTTTGGAACACCGTCTTGATGGTGTCGAGGTAGTACTCGGCGGGCAGGTCGAGCACTGCGTTGTACTCGTCGTAGAAGCGTCGGTGCGCCTCGGCGTCTTCCATGTCGCCGCGAACCAGATCGAGATAGAAGTCCCAGTGCGAGTTGAGGTGCCGATCGGGGTTCATCGCAACAAAACCCGCATGCTGCAGAAAGCCCGGGTAGACCTGACGGCCCGCGCCGGGGTATCGCCCCGGGACGCGATAAATGAGGTTGCGCTCGAACCAGGTGAAGTTGCGGCGCTGGGCCAGCGCATTGACCTCGGTGGGGCTGCGCCGCGTGTCGATCGGTCCGCCCATCATGGTCATGCTCAGGGGCAGGTGCGGGTCTTTCATGGCCGCCATGACCGAGACCGCTGCCAGCACGGGGACCGTGGGCTGACAGACCGAGACAAGGTGTACGGTCGGGCCGAGATGCCGGATGAAGCGGATGGCGTAGGCCACGTAGTCGTCGAGATGGAACGGGCCCTCTGAGAGCGGCACCATGCGCGCATCGATCCAGTCGGTGACGTAGACATTGTGATCGGGCAGCATGGCGCGCACGGTGTCGCGCAGCAGGGTGGCATGGTGGCCCGACAGGGGCGCGAACATGAGGACAGACGGGACTTTGGCATGCGCGGACAGCGATGCCGGTAGCAGCCGCTCGAACTTGATGAGCCGGCAGAAGGGCAGTGCCAGCTCGATGCGCTCGACGACCGAGACAACCTGGCCATCAACCGTGGTTTCGGTGATGTTGAACTCGGGCTTTTCGTATTCCTTGCCGAGTCGATGCAGCAGTTCAAGGCTGGCCGAGACGCGGTTGGCGAAGGGAGAATAGGAGAGCGGACTGTAGGGGTTGGCGTACAACTGGCTGACCGAGTCGGCCCAGGACGATAGCGGCTTGAGCACCGCTCGCTGGGCTTCACGAATGTGGTAGAGCATGGTCTCTCCCGCTGGGTCTGTGCCGAATTCTGCCTGATTTTTGTGCGCTGCGTTCGCTCCCGCGAGCCCACCGACAAGCGGCTTGTGAGAGCAGAGCCGATCGCCGGTGCCGCATTGCGAAACTCAGCAGCGCGCGCAGTCGCTTGAGGCGGACTGGCCGACGCGAAGGTTTTGCGCGAGCCACGCCGCCGTGAGCTTTTCCTGCAGTGAGTTTTGGGTGAGCCGCTGGCCGAGTGCGGCGAAGTCGACCCGATCGAGCAGTTGATCCTGATTGAAGCAGGAAAAGACGTAGGTGACCCGACCTGTTTGCGGGTCGCGATGCGCCTGCAGGCACTGCGCACAGACCTCTTTCATCATGCACTGCATCGGCGAATTGATCGATCCGAAGGCCAGATGTCCCGGTTTGAGGAACTCGGCCAGTGCCTCCTGGCGCGCCCTGGCCACAGCGGCCATCATGCGGTCGGAGCCGATGGCGATGATCCGGTCGGCGTCCTGCATCCGGGGCGCAGGCTCGGCGGCCTGCGGACCGGCGGCAAGCGCCCCGCTCGCCCAGGCTTTCATGGCCTCGACAATATTGCCGACGAAGCTTCGGTCTTGGGGGCGCGAGGGCGCAAAGCCCGGCGCTTCATCGCAGCACCACACGACCACATCGGCGGCGGCTTCGATCTCGGCCACCTTGTAGCGGTCGATGAGTTTTTTGTACCCGGCGAAGTAGAGTACTTTCGAGCCACGGGCCCGAAAGGCCGCACCGATGGAAAAGAGCACCGCGTTGCCCAGCCCGCCACCCACCAGGACGACGGTTTCGTCGCCATCGATTTCAGTGGGGGCGCCGGTGGGGCCCATGAGCACCACGGGTTCACCGGGACGCAGCCGTGCGCACAGATCGGACGAGCCACCCATTTCGAGCACGATGGTGGAGACCAGACCTTCCTCGCGGTCGACCCACGCGCCGGTGAGCGCCAGCCCCTCCATCGCGAGCCGTGTGCGCAGTCCCGAGACTTCGGTGACCGGTGCCAGCGCTTCGAAATTCTGCAGGCGGTAGAATTGCCCCGGCTCGAAGCGGCGCGCGGCCATGGGGGCCCGAACGACGATCTCGACGATGGTGGGCGTGAGCCGGACGACGCGCTCGACCTGGGCCCGCAGCAGACCATTGAGCTCGCTGGCGAATTCGGCGTGCCCGATGGCGCGCGCGGGCGCCTGACGGGCAAGCACTCTGGATACCACGGGATAGCCCTGCTTGGCCGAGCCCATGGCCTTGACGACGTTACCGAAGTAGCTGGGGTGTAGATCACCGAAGAACGAGACCATGCGCCCGTCGTCGCCGCGGGCAAGCAGCACGCGGGCCTCGCGCGGCTTGCTCGCCGAGGCCTCGGGCTTGACGGGCTGACCGTGTTCGTCGATGGCCTGGAAGTACTTGCCATCGAGCGCAAAGTGCTCGGCGTCTTCGCGGGCCAGTACGGTGTTGGGCTGGGTGCCGGCCGCGACGAACACCGTGCGCGCAGCCCAGGTGACTTCGGCGCCTTCGCCTCGTGCATCGGACCACTTGCCCTCGTCGTCGCGCAGCTGGCGAACCAGGGTGATGGACTGCACGGCGCCGTGGGCGTCGACGTCGATGCGCCGGGGATCGAGACATTCGGCAAAGCGGATGCCCTCTTCGAGCGCTTTCTCGACCTCTTCGTGATTGAGCGTGTACGAGGGGCTGTCGACCATGCGCTTGCGGTAGGCGAGCGTGACGCCCCCCCACTGCTGCAGCAGTTCGGCTATGCGTGCCTCGCGAGCTTCGCGAGCTGCCGCAGCGCGCTCGTCACGCAGCGCCCTGGCGTGCGCAATGAACTCGTCGGCCAGCTCGCGCTCCTCGTTGCTCCAGCGGGCCCGCAGGGCGGCCTCGCCGGTGAGCTTGACGAGGATTTCGTGACGGGCAAGGAATTTTTCAACCTGCACGGTGTAGTAGGCCAGTGACTCGGTGGCCGTGTCGACCGCGGTGAGCCCCCCGCCGATGACGACGACCGGCAGCCGCACCTGCATGTTGGCGAGCGAGTCGGCCTTGGCCGCCCCCGTGAGCTGCAGCGACATGAGGAAGTCGCTGGCGGTGCGCACGCCGCGCGCCAGTCCGTTGGGGATGTCGAGCACCGTCGGTTTGCCTGCCCCCATGGCAAGCGCAACATGGTCAAAGCCCAGGTCCCATGCATCTTGCAGGGTGAGTGTGCCGCCCAGGCGCACGCCCCCGATCAGCGTGAAGCGGTCGCGACGTTCGAGCAGCAGCCGGATGAGCTTGAGGAAGTTCTTGTTCCAGCGCACCGTGATGCCGTATTCGGCGACGCCGCCGAACCCGGCCATCAGCCGGTCATCGAGCGATTCGTAGAGGGTGGTGACATCCTCGATCGGTTCGAAGGCCACGCGTGTGCCGGGCGTGGGGCCGTCGCCTCGCACGCCACTCAGTGCCTCGGGCAGGGGTTCGATCTTGAGGCCGTCGATTCCGACAACCGCATGGCCGTCGTTCATGAGATGGTGAGCCAGCGTGAAGCCAGCCGGGCCCATGCCGGCCACCAGAACCTTGTAGCCGCTGACCGCGCGTGGCAAGGGCCGACGCAGATTGAGCGGGTTCCAGCGGGTGAGCAGCGAATAGATCTCGAAGCCCCAGGGCAACTCGAGCACATCCTTGAGCGTGCGGGTCTCGGCCTGGGGAATATCGACCGGCGTCTGCTTCTGGTAGATGCAGGCCTTCATGCAGTCGTTGCAGATGCGGTGGCCGGTGGCGGCCGCCATCGGGTTGTCGAGGGTGATCAGAGCCAGGGCGCCTACCGCGTGTCCCTGACCCTTGACGATATGGAATTCGGAGATGCGTTCCTCAAGCGGGCAGCCGGCCAGCTTCACGCCGAAGGCGGTTCTCTTGTAGACGGTGCTGCCGTCGGCGGCAGGTTTGTCCTTGAGCCCGCGCGCGCAGGAGTCCTTGCCCTGGTTGTGGCACCCGATGCAGTAGTTGGCCTGGTCGAGCGCCCCGCGCAGGTCGGTGCCCTCGTCGGTGAGTTTGAATCCCTCACGGCGACGGATGTGCGCGGGGTCGATGGTGAACACCTGAACGCCCTGCTCGGTGCGGGTCCGGGCATGCGTGAGCAGCGCCCAGGGATCGACCTTGCCGGGCTGGCGAAACAGAATGCCCGAGGCGTGGCGCGCCTGGCCGGCTTCGGTGAGCACCGCCCACGCACTGAATCGCAAGGCCAGATCGAGACGGTCATCGAGCGCCTGCGCCTGCCAGTCGAGCACGGCGCGGGCAAACGGCAGTTCGTCGAACGGCGCGCCCAGCCATGCTTGCAGGGTTTGCTCGGCAGCCATGCCGTCGAAATCGGCGAGCGTCTCGACCGGCACCTTGAGCATGGCCTGACGCTTGACGAATTTCCACTTCACCCGATAGAGCGGCTCAAGGGCGGCATGGCGAGCCTTGAGGTCGGCGAGTTCATCGCTGATGTCGAAGAGTGCGCCCATGAACGCCTCAACGTGGGGCGCGAGATCGATCAGCAGCGCCGCTTCGTCCTTGGACGTTGGAGGGACGTCGGTGTTGACTGCCGCCCTCGCTGTGTGGAGGCGATCGGCGAGCGTCGCATCTCGCGACGCCAGTTCATGGACAAAACGGGCGTCGATTCGTCCGAGGCCTTCGTCGCGGTAGAGGTCTTCGAAGCGGAAATTCCAGGCGAGCGAGAGGGCCATCGTGAAACGTCAGCCCCGGTCGAGCTGCTCGAGCTTGTCCTTGACCTCGCGCCAGGACTCGGCATCGGGCAGCGCTTCCTTGGTTCGGGTGATGCTTGGCCAGAGCGCGGCGAGCTCGGCGTTCAGCGCGATGAATTTCTGCTGATCAGCGGGCACGTCTTCCTCGGCCTGGATGGCTTCGACCGGGCACTCGGGGATGCACACCGCGCAGTCGATGCACTCATCGGGGTCGATGACGAGCATGTTCGGGCCTTCTCGAAAGCAGTCGACGGGGCAGACATCGACGCAGTCGGTGAATTTGCAGCGAATGCAGGATTCGGTCACCACGTGGGTCATGACGGCAATTCCTGAGAAACGGGGTCGGGTTGGTCGGGGCAAGACTGTGCGGATGGCCGTCTGGACGGCAAGGATGTCTTGCTGGATTGACGCGGATTCTACCGTGCGTTACCTTCAAGTCAAAATTTATGAAGCACTGACTTCATTAGAGGCTGCGCAGCATGATCAAGGGCGTGAGGCAAGCAAGGAGGCAGACACCATGTCCGACGCGTCGGTGATGCAGGGGGTGCGCTCGCCGTCGCGCCTCGAGGAAGCGCTCGCTTGGGTGGCTCAGGCTGCGTGCCTGCCGCTTGCGGGCGGCACGGACATTTATCCGGCCCGGGTGGGTCGCGTCATCGAGCGGCCGCTGCTCGATCTGTCGCGTCTGGAGGCCTTGCGCGGCGTGGCCGAGTGGGTCGATGCCGAGGGGGGGCGGTGGTTGCGGATCGGCGCGCTCGAGACCTGGTCGGCGCTGCGTCGGGCGGCACTGCCCGTCGGCTGCGAGGCCCTGGCCCAGGCCGCCGCCGAAGTGGGGGGGGTGCAGATTCAGAACCAGGGCACGATCGGCGGCAATCTGTGCAATGCCTCGCCCGCGGCCGACGGCGTACCGGTACTGCTCGCGCTCGATGCGCAGGTGGAACTGTGCAGTTTGCGCGGGACGCGTCGCCTGCCGCTCGAGCAGTTCGTGCTGGGCAATCGCAAGACCGCGCTGGCGGCTGATGAGCTGCTCACGGCCATCCACCTGCCCCTCGGTTCAGCGCGCGCCCGCTCGCAGTTTCTGAAGCTCGGGCACCGGCGCTACCTGGTGATCTCGATTGCCATGGTTGCCGTCCGACTGGATTTCGATGCGCAGGACCGCGTCAGTTCGTGCGCAATCGCCATCGGGGCCTGCTCCGCGGTGGCCCAGCGTCAGCCGGCACTTGAACGCCTGTTGCTGGATCGACCGAGGTCGCAGCTTGAGAGCCTGATCGATGCCGCCCTGAGCGCTGCGGCGGGCGCTTCGGCGCCGCCGTCGCAGCTGTCCGGATTGTCGCCACTTGACGATGTGCGCGGTTCGGCCGCTTACCGCCTCGAGGTGGCGGGCGAACTGGTCCGGCGCGCGCTGCTCGAGGTGGTACTGGCGGGGGCAGCGCCGACCTTTGCGCAGGGAGATCGTTCATGAGCCAGGCCCAATCGACCGGCGTCGCGCAGGCGGCATGCGCGATCGAATTCACCGTCAATGGACGGGCAATGACCCTGAGGGCCGATTCGGCCAGCCGCAGGCTGTCCGAGGTGTTGCGCGACGCGTGTGGCCTGACGGGCACCAAGGTGGGCTGCCATGCCGGCGACTGCGGCGCTTGCACCGTCTTGCTCGACGGCGAGCAGGTGTGCGCCTGCCTGGTGGCGACGGCGCAGTGCGCGGGCCGTTCGGTCGAGACGGTCGAGTCGCTCGCGAAACCCGACGGCACGCTCTCGCGCCTGCAGCAGGCCTTCGTCGACCATGGCGCGGCGCAGTGCGGCATCTGCACGCCCGGCATGCTGATGGCGGCTGCCGACACGCTGGCGCGTCACCCCTCGCCCACCGAGGCGCAGGTGCTCGACGGCATTGGCGGGGTGCTCTGCCGCTGCACGGGCTATCGCAAGATCGTCGAGGCCGTGATCGCGGCGGGCGCGCAGGCGCCGACCGGCGCGGCGCAGCCAGGCGCGTCCTGCTCGGGCTGCACCGGGGTCGCCATCGATGCCGTGCCCGCCGGCCAGGCGGTCGGGACGCGGGTGCATCGTTTCGATGCGCGCAGCAAGGTGACCGGCGCCGAGCGCTTCGGCGCCGATCAGGCGCCCGCTGACGCCTTGTGGTTGCGGGTGGTGCGCGCGCCGCACGCCCGGGGACGGTTTGTCCTGGGCGATCTGGAGGCCTGGTGTCGCGCCCGCCCCGGTATCCGGGGCGTGCTGACGGCGGCCGACATTCCGCGCAATCGCTTCGCGATTTTTCCCGACCTTCGCGATCAGCCGGCGCTCGCCGAGGGTGAGGTGCGGCTGCTGGGCGAGGCGGTTCTGGTGGTGGCCGGAACGCAATCGGCCATTGAGTCCCTCGACGAGGCGTCGCTACCCGTGCAGTGGGCGCCCCAGACAGCCGTGTCGGGCGTGGCGGCGGCCCTGGCCGAGGGCGCGCCCTCGGTGCAGTCGCGCTGGCCTGACAACATTCTCTGCCGTGGTCGCGTGGTGCAGGGCGATGTCGAGGCAAGCATCGCCCTGGCGCCGCATGCGCTGTCGATGGCTATGCAAACTCGCCATGTCGAACACGCTTACATCGAGCCCGAGGCCGGCTATGCCGTCTGGTCGGGAACGGGGGCGACCGCGCGGGTGAGCATCTTTGCCTGCACGCAGACCCCCTACATGGACCGGGACGAAATCGCCTGGATGTTCGAACTGTCCCCCGAGCAGGTGCGCATCATTCCCTCGGCGGTGGGGGGCGGCTTCGGAGGCAAGCTCGACATGTCGGTGCAGCCGTTTCTGGTGGCGGCCGCGCGCAAGTTTGGCTGCCCCGCCCGCATCGTGTACGGGCGACCCGAGTCGATGCGCTCGACCACCAAGCGTCACCCGGCCCACATGCGCGCCACGCTTGCCGCCGAGGCCGATGGCAGCTTCCTCGCTTATGACTTTACGGGCGATTTCAATACCGGGGCGTACTCGTCCTGGGGGCCCACGGTGGCCAATCGTGTGCCCATCCACGCCGGCGGGCCATATCGGTACAAGGCGGCTCGCGCCCTGACGCGTGCGGTCATCACCAATGACCCGATCGCGGGGGCGTTTCGCGGTTTTGGCGTGCCGCAGTCCACGCTGCTTGCCGAAGCCCTGATCGACGAACTGGCTGTGCGAACCGGCGCCGATCCCCTTGAAATTCGTCATGTCAATGCGCTGCGCGCCGGCGACCGGACCACCACGGGCCAGTTGCTGTCGGCCAGCGTTGGCATGCAGGCCTGTCTCGAGGCGCTGCGCCCGGCCTGGCTCGACGCGCGCCGCCGCGTCGAGTCAATGCGTACGACGGCCGCATCGGTCCGCGCTGCGGGGCCCGCAGCCGATCCGCACGGGCGCCGGCCTGACGCGCTGCGCCGTGGCGTGGGGATTGCCTGCATGTGGTACGGCATCGGCAACACCGTGATTGCCAACCCTTCCGAGATGGAGATCGGCCTTCGGCCTGACGGCCGTTTCGTGCTCTTCAACGGCGCAGTCGATATCGGGCAGGGCACCTACACGATCATGCCGCAGATCGCCGCCGACGCGCTGGGTGTGCCGCTGGCGTTGATCGATCAGACGGTGTCCGACACGGCGCTTACGCTCGATGGCGGCAAGAGCTCGGCCTCGCGCCAGACCTTCGTGTCGGGCAATGCGGCGCGTCTGGCTGGCGAGGATCTGCGCGCGCAGTTGCAGCGCCTGCTCGGTGTCGGCGACTCGGCGCTCCTGCGCCTTGAGGGGCCGGTGCTGACCAGTGGCGAGGGCGTGCACCGCGCGAGTGTGCCCCTGAGTTCGTTGCCAGTCGATGAGCGCGGGCTGGTGGCCGTGGGACGCGGCCGCTTCAACCCGCCCACCGTGGCGCTCGATGCCGACGGCCAGGGCGTGCCCTATGCCACCTACGGATTTGCCGCGCAGTTTGCCGAGGTGGAGGTGGATATTGAGCTCGGCACGGTGCGGGTGCTGGCCATCCATGCCGCGCATGACGTCGGGCGTGCGATCAACCCCACGCAGGTCGAGGGGCAGATCCACGGCGGCATCGCGCAGGGTCTGGGGCTTGCGCTGATGGAGGAGTATCACGCCGGTCGCACCGACAACCTGCACGACTACCTCATCCCCACCGCGGGCGATATGCCGCCGGTCACCGTCCACCTCATCGAAGACCCCGAGCCGCTCGGCCCGCAGGGCGCCAAGGGGGTGGGCGAGCCCGCGCTCGTGGCCACCGCGCCGGCTATCCTCAACGCGATTCGCGATGCGACGGGTGCCCGGCTCGAGGAAGTGCCCGTCACGCCTGATCGCATGCGCGCGGCCCTGCGTCGCGCCGGCGCAGTCCGATGAGCAGGCCTCCGCGCGTTGGATGGGGCCTGGGCGCGCGCGCCGTCAATGCTTGTCGGGGCGGCCGTGCCGGTGGCGCCTTCGATCCTTCCCTCCTGTTGCGAGGCCACTCCCATGGTTGATGAATCCTCTTCAGAGCAGACCGGTACATCCGCTCAGCCGACCGATCTTGCTGTGGTCCCCACGGTGGTCAAGGCCCGCGCGCCCGACAAGATGGCGGGCGACAAGATTCAATGTGACGCCTGCCCGGTGCTGTGTCAGATCAGCGAGGGCCGCCTGGGGGCCTGCGACCGCTGGGGCAACGTCGGCGGCGTTTTGCAGCGTATGGACCCGGTCGTGATCATGAAGCGGCCCGGGGTCGAACTCGTGCCGGCCAGCACTGCCGACTGGGACGGCCGCTGGGTGCGCGAGGACGCGCCCGTGTTCGTCTCCGGGGTGGCGAGCGGCACCACCTACCCCGACTACAAGCCCGCGCCTTTCATCGTGGCCAGCCGTCAGCGTGGTGTCGACATGGTGACCGTGGTCACCGAGGGCATCTTCAGCTATTGCAGTTTCAAGGTGAAGATCGACACCGACCGCTACCTCGGACCCGAGCAGGCCACCGTGCGGCATCAGGGCGAGGCCGTCGGCCATGTCACGACCATCGAGTACGGATCGCAGTTTCTCTCGCTGGGCGGCGTGCATCACCTCACGGGCGGCTCCAAACGCGAGGGGCGGATCACTTGCGAGCTGATGGAAAAACTCGGCAACCAGCAGGCGGTCGATCTCGAGATCGAGGGGGGCGCGAAGCTCACGGTCCAGGCGGGCAAACCGCCGGTGGTGAACGGGGTCGAGGAGCAGCGCATGCGCGTGGGCTGCGGGTCAGCCACCATCGGCATCTTTGCCAAGCAGTGGTTCGGCCACGTCGACGAAGTCGTGGTGGTCGACGACCACATCACCGGCGTGCTGAGCGAACATCAGGCCGGTCGCTGCCTCGACATGCTGCCCTCGGGCATTCGCCTGCGCGGCCGCAAGTCGACCCCAGGGCGCTACTTTCAGGTGGCCAATCCGGGTACCGGTTGGGGCGGCACCGATATCGTCGATCCGCTGTCGATCATCGAGGGCTGGGATCCGAAAGTCGCCCGACCGGGGCTGCGCCTGCTCATGGTTTCAACCACGGGCGAACATGCACAGTGGTTCGAACTCGATCAATCGCTGGTGCCGCGGCCCGCGCCCATGCCGGCGGTCATCGACAAGGTGGTTCAGCGCATCGGTGAAAACTGCGAGCCGGCGCTGGCCACGGTACTGTTTCTGGGTGGTGCGGGCGGCAGTCTGCGCGCGGGCGTTACTGAGAACCCCATTCTCCTCACGCGCTCGATCAAGGACCTGCTCACCCGCGTCACCTGCGGCGGGGCGCCCGCCTACATCTGGCCGGGCGGTGGCATCACGGTCATGGTTGATGTGACACGCATGCCGGCGAACTCGTTCGGCTCGGTACCGACGCCGGCCATCGTCGCGCCGATCGAATTCACGCTCAAGCTGGCCGACTACCAGCGTCTGGGCGGTCACATGGACCGCGTGCGTCGGCTCGAAGACGTCTGGTCGTCCGATCCACACCAGATCGCCGAGTGGATCAGCGATAACCCTTGGCCGCTGGAGTCGCTTCGGTGAGTGCCTGGCAGGCGGCGCGCGCCCGCCTGGCGGATGGCCGCTGGCATTTTCACCAGGGCCCGATCGACCTCATCATCGGGGCCGACGGCGATCCCGCCGCCTGCGAGGCTGCACACGAGGCCTGCTGGGCCGCCTTCCAGCCGGTGCTGCAGACGCTGGTGGGTGAATTGCGTTTGCTGCGTAGCGCCTGCCCCACTGATTCTGACGGTGAACGCGACCGCGTACCCGCCGGGAGTGTGGCGCGGCGCATGTGGCGTGCCTGCCTGCCCTACGCACGACGCCACGGATTGTTCATCACGCCCATGGCGGCGGTGGCCGGAAGCGTTGCTGACGAACTCATCGCCTGCTATCGGCGTCCAGGTGTTCGGCGCGCCTTCATCAATAACGGCGGTGACATCGCGCTGCACCTCGAGCCGGGCGAGCACTGGCGAGCGGGCGTGGTGGGCAATGTCGACCTGCCCAGCCTGGATGCCGCGCTGGTCATCGAGGCGTCATCGGGGCTGCGCGGCATGGCGACCTCGGGCTGGCGCGGCCGCAGTTTCTCGCTTGGGATTGCCGACAGCGTGACCGTGCTGGCCTGCGATGCGGCGAGCGCTGATGCGGCAGCCACCATCATCGCGAACCACGTCGACATCGACCATCCCGCGATCGAGCGGCGGCCGGCCTGCGATCTGCGCGATGACACTGACCTCGGTGATCGCCCGGTCACCGTGGCGGTGGGGACGCTGCCCCGGGCAAGTATCGACGCAGCGCTCGACTGCGGGCTCGCCTGTGCAATGGCGCTGCGCGAACAAGGCCTGATCGGTCAGGCATTGATGGGTCTGGCTGGTCACTGGCGCTCGACCGAGGCGACGCTGCGCCCCTGGCAGACGGACCGTCCGGTGAGTGCGTTGACGCACCGCCAGGTTTGGTCAGTCTCGTTGCCGGATGTGCCGTCCGCGCAGCCATGTTCACTGGAGCCGATCGCATGACGTTTCTCAAAAACTGCTGGTATGTCGCGGCCTGGACGCATGAACTCGGCGGTCGGCCCTTGGGCCGTCGGATTCTCGATGTGCCCGTGGTTCTTTTCCGGCAGAGTGATGGCCGCCCGGCGGCCCTGCTCGACCGCTGCCCGCACCGGATGCTGCCGCTATCGATGGGCACCGTGGTGGGCGATTCGATCCAGTGTGGCTATCACGGCATGAGCTTTGACTGCAGTGGCCGCTGCGTGCGGGCGCCCGCGCAGTCGCGTATTCCGCCCGATGCGAGCCTGCCCGCCTACAAGGTCGTCGAGCACTGGGGCATGGTCTGGATCTGGATGGGCGAGCAGGACAAGGCCGACGAAGCCCTGCTGTTTCGCAAGCTTCCCTGGGGCGAAGCGGGGTGGGGTCTCAACATCGGACCGTATACGCATGTGAAGGCCGACTACCGCTTGCTGATCGAGAACCTGCTCGATCCGGTGCATGTCACCTATGTGCACCAGTCGACGCTCGGCACCTCAGCGATGGCCGACATTCCGATCGAAACCAGCCAGGAGGGCGATGTCGTGCTGGTCAAGCGCTGGACGCTCGATTCGCCTGCAGCGCCCATCCTGCAGCGCTTTGGCAAGTGGCCCGGTCACGTGGACCGGTGGCAGTACTACTGGTGGTATGCACCCTCCATCAACGTGGTTGACTTCGGCGCGCATGAGGTCGGTATGGGCGATAGCGAGGCGGCGCGCCAGGCAGGGCTGCGGATGTACTCCAATCACTTTCTCACGCCCGAGACGGCGTCCTCGACACACTACTTCTGGTGCCAGTTGCGCAATTTCGCCCCGGACGACGAGGCGGTCTCGCGCGAAATCACCGAGCAATTCGTGATGGCGTTCGATGAGGACAAGGCGATTCTCGAGGCGATTCAGCGGGTCAGTGCCGATCCGGTCATCGAGCGGCCTGTGCATCTCGCGCTCGATGCGGGGGCGGCGCGGCTGCATCGCACGCTCGATCGCTTGATTACGGCCGAACAATGAGTTCACACTAGCCGGCGCTATCGCGGCTCAATCCGATTGACTACACTGCGCCCAGATCCATCACAAGGAGACGACCCATGAAAAAGCGTGAATTTCTGACAGCTGCTGCCGCACCGGTTGCAGCAGCCACCCTCTCGGCGGGTGCGCCGCTCGCTGCATGGGCCCAGTCGGGCCCGATCCGTGTCGGCGAAATCAACAGCTACAAGGGCCAACCCGCCTTTCTAGAGCCCTATCGCAAGGGCTGGGAACTGGCCCTTGAGGAAGTCAACGCCGCGGGCGGGATTGGCGGTCGCAAGCTCGAATTCGTCGCCCGCGACGATGGCGGCAACCCGGGCGATGCGGTGCGGGTCGCTGAGGAGCTCGTCAGCCGCGAGCGCGTCGATCTCCTGGTTGGCGGCTTTCTGTCGCACATCGGCCTGGCACTCACCGATTTCGCCAAGCAAAAGAAGATCTTCTTTCTTGCGTCCGAGCCGCTGACCGACAAGATCGTCTGGCAGAACGGCAACCGCTACACCTTCCGGTTGCGCGCCTCCACGTACATGCAAACTGCCATGCTGGTGCCCGAGGCGGCGGCTGCGAAAAAGAAGCGCTGGGCGCTGGTGTATCCCAATTATGAATACGGGCAGTCGGCGGCAGCGAGTTTCAAGGCGCTGCTGAAAAAGGCGCAGCCCGATGTCGAATTCGTGGGCGAACAGGCTCCCGCCTTGGGCAAGGTCGACGCCGGCGCGGTCGTTCAGGCGCTCGCCGACATGAAGCCCGATGCGATCTTCAACGTATTGTTTGGCGCAGACCTGGCCAAGTTCGTTCGCGAGGGCAATACCCGCGGGCTCTTCAAGGGGCGTGAGGTGGTGAGCCTGCTCACCGGCGAGCCCGAGTACATCGATCCGCTCAAGGACGAGTCGCCCGAGGGCTGGCTGGTCACCGGCTACCCCTGGGATCTCATCGAAACGCCCGAGCACAAGGCCTTCGTGGCCGCTTATCAGAAGCGGTTCAGCGACTACCCGCGACTGGGCTCCGTCGTGGGCTATGTCACCGTCAAGGCAGTGGCGGCGGGCCTCATCAAGGCGGGTGGCGCCGATACTGAAAAGCTCATCACCGCTTTCCGCGGGCTCGAGTTCGGCTCGCCCTTTGGCAAGGTGGCCTTTCGTGCGCAGGATCATCAGTCAACCTTGGGCGCCTATGTCGGTCGCACCACCGTGCGTAACGGCCGGGGCACCATGCGCGATTTCCGCTACGCCGACGGGGCCGCCTTTCAGCCGAGTGACGCCGAAGTCGCGGCACTGCGGCCCAAGGATTGATCCGCACATGAGGCTCCATGATCCGCGCAGGGCTTGCGCATGACGCTCCCGGCCTTGCTGGTGCAACTGTTGAACGGGCTGGCGAGCGCGTCCAGCCTGTTTCTCATTGCAGCGGGCTTGTCGCTCATCTTCGGCGTTTCCCGGATCGTCAACTTCGCGCACGGCTCCTTCTACATGCTGGGCGTGTACGTGGCGTATACGGTGGTGTCGAAGCTGGGCGGCGGCCCCCTTGGCTTTTGGGTGTCGATGGTCGTGGCGGCAGCCGTGGTGGCCGTGCTTGGCTTGCTGGTCGAGGTGGTGCTGTTGCGCCGCATCTATCGGGCGCCCGAATTGCTGCAACTGCTGGCCACCTTCGCGTTGGTGCTGATCATTCGCGATGCGGTGTTGCTCATCTGGGGACCTGAAGACCTGTTGGGGCCACGGGCACCGGGCCTGCGGGGCTCGATCGAAATTCTCGGACGACAGTTTCCCGAATACGATCTGGTGCTGATCTTCATCGGGCCACTGGTGCTGGGTGTGCTGTGGTTCATCCTCATGCGAACCCGCTGGGGCGTGCTCATTCGCGCCGCCACGCAGGATCGGGAAATGGTGGGGGCACTGGGTGTCAATCAGGCCTGGCTCTTCAGTGGCGTCTTCATGCTGGGCGCCTTCCTGGCCGGCTTGGGTGGTGCGCTGCAACTGCCGCGCGAACCGGCCAACCAGTTTCTCGACCTGACCGCCATCGGCGATGCCTTCGTGGTGGTGGTGGTGGGTGGTATGGGCAGTGTGCCGGGCGCCTTTCTCGCGGCGCTGCTCATCGCCGAGATCAAGGCCGTGTGCATTGCGGTGGGTCAAATTTCGATTGGCGGCTTCAGCCTCTCGCTGTCTCGCATGACCCTGGTGGTCGAATTTCTGGTGATGGCCGCGGTCCTCATCTGGCGGCCCTGGGGCCTGTTGGGCAAGCCCGCGGCGCTGTCGCGCAATGCGGCTGAAATCGAGCAGCCCATTCGTCTGGCACCCCTTGGTCTTCGGCGCTTCGGTTGGGTCGTGCTGGGCCTGCTCCTTCTGGTGCCGGCATTGGGTGCGTTCATGCCCTTTGTGAACGTGCTCATGATCGACATCCTCATCGCGGTGCTCTTTGCCGCGAGCCTGCACTTCATCATGGGACCGGGCGGCATGCACTCCTTCGGGCACGCCGCCTACTTCGGTCTGGGCGCCTATGGGGCGGCGTTGCTGGTCAAGCTCTGGGCCGCGCCCATGGAGTTGGCGCTGCTCGCTGGCCCGCTACTGGCCGCGCTCGGCGCCCTCGTGTTCGGCTGGTTCTGCGTGCGGCTGTCGGGTGTTTACCTTGCCATGCTCACGCTGGCGTTTGCGCAGATCGTGTGGTCGGTCATGTTTCAGTGGGACGAGGTCACAGGGGGATCCAACGGCGTGGTGGGCGTCTGGCCGGCGGCGTGGCTGTCGCAGAAATGGGTCTACTACTACTTCACCCTGGGGATTACCGTCGCGGGAGTCCTGCTGCTGAGGCGTGTGCTGCACTCGCCCTTCGGCTACGCCATGCGCGCCGCGCGCGATTCGCGCCTTCGGGCCGACGCAATTGGCATCGATGCAGTCTCGGTGCACTGGGCGGCATTCGTGCTGGCGGGCACCGTGTGCGGGATGGGTGGCGCGCTCTTTGCATTTTCCAAGGGCAGCATCTCGCCCGAAGTGATTGGTGTCAGCCGCTCGATCGATGGCCTGGTCATGGTGTTGCTGGGCGGCCTTCAGACGCTGGCGGGCCCTCTGGTCGGGGCCTCAGCCTTCACCTGGCTGCAGGACACCGTGGCGCGACAGACCGACTACTGGCGTGCGCTCCTCGGTTTCACCATCCTGTTGCTGGTGCTGGCTTTTCCACAGGGCATAGCAGGTTCGATTCGCGCGCGCTTCATGCCCGAGCGCGAGGAGGTCTCTCGGCCATGAGAGCAATCGTGTGCGATGGCCAGAACGCGGGAGGGCTTCAATGAGCTTGCTCGAGGTGAGCGGCCTGTCCAAGGCCTTCGGCGGCGTGCGGGCGGTGAATGAGGTGTCCTTCGCGGTGGCGGCGGGCGAGTTGCTGGCACTTATTGGCCCCAACGGTGCGGGCAAGTCCACCTGCTTCAACATGCTCAACGGCCAACTCAAGCCCGACGCCGGCCGCATCCGCCTCAACGGTCAGGATATCGCGGGGCGTACGCCGCGAGAGGTCTGGCGCATGGGCGTGGGGCGCACCTTTCAGATCACGGCAACCTTTTCCTCGATGACCGTGCGAGAGAATGTGCAGATGACGCTGCTCTCGCACCATCGCATGATCCGGCGCGGCTGGCTGCGCGCGGCCGAGGCCTTCGTCGATGAAGCCGATGCCCTGCTCGATCGGATCGGCATGAAGGCGCAGGCCGACCGGCCCTGCTCGGTCCTGGCCTATGGCGATCTCAAGCGGCTGGAGTTGGCGATTGCGCTCGCCAATGATCCGAAGCTCCTCCTTATGGACGAACCCACCGCCGGCATGGGGCCACGTGAGCGCATCGACCTGATGGCGCTCACGGCCGATCTGGTGCGGGCGCGCGGCGTGGCCGTGCTGTTTACCGAGCACGACATGGACGTGGTGTTTCGCCACGCTGACCGGATGATGGTGCTCAACCGTGGTGTACTCATTGCCCAGGGCGCGCCCACCGAGGTCCGGGCCAACCCCGAGGTGCAGCGGGTCTACCTCGGCTCGCGGGCAGAGCACTGATGAAGGACACCTTGCCCATGCTCGAGGTGAACGGCCTGCACGCCTTCTACGGGCAGGCCCACATCCTGTTTGGCGTGGGACTACAGGTGCGTGCAGGCGAAGTGGTGGTGCTGCTCGGTCGAAACGGCGCAGGTAAGTCCACTACGCTCAAGACTATCGCCGGGCTGGTGCGTGCGCGCGAGGGCAGTGTCCGCTTTCGGGGCGAAGCCATCGAAGGGCGTCAGCCTTTTGAAATCGCCCGCCGCGGGCTGGGCTACGTACCGGAAGAGCGGCGCATCTTCACCGAACTCACCGTGCTTGAAAACCTCGAGGTCGGCCGCCAGGCCGCTCGCGAGGGCGTACCCGCGTGGAACTTCGATCGCATCGGCAAGCTTTTTCCGAACCTTGCCGAGATGCCGGATCGACCGGGCGGGCGCATGTCGGGCGGTGAGCAGCAGATGCTCACGATCGCGCGCACCTTGATGGGCAATCCCCTTTGCATCCTGCTCGACGAGCCCTCCGAGGGCGTGGCCCCGGTCATCGTCGACCAGATGGCGGCGGCGATCATCGAGCTCAAGCGCCAGGGGGTGGCGGTACTGCTCTCCGAGCAGAATCTGCACTTTGCCCAGGAAGTGGGCGATCGCGCCTACATCATTGAAAAGGGCCGTATCCGCTTCGAGGGAAGCATGGCCGAGTTGCAGGCCAACGACGATGTCCGCGCTCAGTATCTGGCGGTCTGATGACACGGGGTTCGAGGAGATCCGGATGATTGAGTTGAGAAGGGTGTGGACGCAGGTCGAGGAAATTCGCCATGAGTTCGGGCCGCCGCCCGCTCAGCCGCTGCTGCGCGGGGCGGTGGCCGCTGTCATCACCAACCCTTATGCCGGGCGCTACGAGGCCAACATCCTCCCCATGATGGAAGCGCTCACGCCCCTGGGGCTCGAAATGAGCCGCACGCTGCTCGCGGCCATGGATGTTGCCGTCGAGCGCATCGAGGGCTATGGCAAGGGCGCCATCGTGGGCACGGCGGGCGAGCTCGAGCACGGCGCGCTCTGGCACGTGCCCGGCGGCTATGCCATGCGTGAGCTGCTGGGCTGGAAGGATGGCGTCAAGGGCGGGGGCGCGAAGGC
>CAIVPX010000013.1 GCA_903907905.1 uncultured bacterium
CAGACTGCCAAAGCAGTAAACGATGGCGGTATCGGCGCCGGTCAGCGCCACATCAATGCGTGTGAAGCGTTTGCGCATCGAGGTGAAAGTGAGCTTGGAGGCGGCTTGCCACGAGGCCAGGCTGTCGTAATGACGGCCTCTGGGGAAGCGCGCGGCGAAGCCGGGTGCCACCATGGTGTGCGCCTTGTCGAGGTCGCGGGCCTCGCAGGTCCGTAGAAAGGTGATCGCATGGCGGGCGGCGGCCATGCCCTCGGCCCGGCGGGCGGGATCGCAGGCGACGACGGATTCTTCAGCTTCGGTCATCAGAGGACTCCTTGGAAGGATCGATACCGTAAAGGCTCGGCGGCAAATTGACAAATCAAATCCGGCCCCCGTACGCTCGACAGCTTACTCCCACAGGATCGCCGCACGATGTCTCCTTCCTCGTCCGAGTCGACCCCGGCCGCGCCGGCCGGTGTGTTTGATGCGTTATCAATCAACGGCCTGACGCTTCGCAACCGCATCTTCATGCCCGCCCACACCACCAACTTCGGTGCCGAGCACTTACCCAGTCGACGGCATGTCGAGTATCACCGCGAGCGGGCACATGGCGGGGTCGCGATGATCATCTTCGAGGCGATCCGGGTCATGGAGAACACGCTGGGCCGTCCTCAGGGGGTGTGCGGGTATCTGCCCGAAGCGGTCCCCGCCTTCAGGGCGGTGGCCGAGGCCATCCATGAAGGGGGAGCGGCCTTCATCGCCCAGATCTGCCACATGGGGCGTCAGATCGAGGGCGAGTTCGAGCGCACGGTGTCCTGGGGGGCGTCGCCCATCCGCTGGTCGCTGGGGGCCTATCCGCCCCGACAGATGACGCGGCGCGATATGCAGAAAGTGATCGACGGACATCTTCGTACTGCCGAGCACATGCTGCGGGCGGGTGCCGATGGCATCGAGCTGCACTGGGGGCATGGCCATTTGCTGCAGCAGTTTCTCTCCCCGCTGTCCAACCAGCGAAGCGATGCGTATGGCGGCTCGGTTGAAAACCGGCTGCGCTTTCCCCTCGAGGTGGCGCAGCGACTGCGCGCCGAACTGGGCCAGGGCACCTGCCTGGGGGTTCGGATCAGCGCTGAGGAATACGTGCCCGGCGGGCTGACGCTCGAGCAGGCGAAGGCGATCATCGCGATGGCCGTGCCGCAGGTTCAGCTCGATTTCATTCACGTGAGTCATTCGGCTTATCACATGAGTCGTTCGCTGGGCACGCAGATGGCCGACATGGGTGTTGACCGTGCGCCCTTTCGTCAGCTGCCCGGTGCCATTCGAGAGGCGGCCGCTGCCGCCGCCAATCGAGTGGCCATCTTCACGGTCTGCAAGTTTCGAGACCTGGACGAGGCGGCCACGATCATTGCCGCGGGGGCGGCCGATATGGTGGGGATGGCCCGCGCCCACGTGGCCGAGCCCGAGCTCGTCGAGAAATGGCGAAGCGGGCGCGTGCAGGAGGTGCAGCCCTGTATCGGCTGCAACCAGGGGTGCGCGCAGAACCTCGAAAAAAACATCGCGCTCACCTGTCTGGTCAATCCCCGAGCGGGGCGGGAAGTCCAGTGGCGCAGCCCCGAGCTTGACCCGACCGACGTGCCCCGACATCTGCTGGTCATCGGTGGCGGGCCTTCAGGCCTGGAGGCGGCGGCGGTGGCGGCGATGCGGGGCCATCGCGTGACACTCTGGGAGCGATCGTCACGGCTGGGCGGCCGGCTGGCGCTCGCGCGCGGGCTGCGGCTGCGCGAAGACTTCGGCCTCTGGCTCGACTTTGCCGAGCGGCGTCTGGCTCGCCTGGGCGTGGAGGTGGTGCTGGGGCAAGCGGCAAGCCCGGAGGCGATCTCGGCACTCGAGCCTGACCGCGTGGTGTTGGCCACCGGGGCGACGCCTATCGAGTACAGGCTCGCCGATGGTAGTCGCGGGCTGTCGCTCGATGAAGCGGCCGAGCGCGATTTCAGCGGCCAGTCGGTGGCGGTCTACGACGAGACGGGTGATTGGGGGGCGCTCGGTCTGGTTGAGCACCTGGCCGAGCAGGGCGCCAAAGTGACGCTCATCACGCCCAGTGCCGGCGCCCTTTGGCGCACCACGATCTACAGCAGCACCACGACGTTTGCGCGCTGGCGCGAGAAGAAAATTCGCGTGCGCACCCTGCGCAAGCCACTGGCGTTCAGCGGCGGCCAGTTGCAGCTCGAAGATAATTCCTGTGGGGATGCCGAGATGCTGACTGGCATCGACCAACTGGTGTGCGTCGTGCCCCCTCGGGCCGATGACCGGCTGGAGTCCGGGCTCGATGCAAGCGGCATTCCCTTCGAGATGGTTGGTGACTGCCTCGCCCCGCGCAATGCGCTGGAGGCCATTTTCGAGGGCCACCGCGCGGCCCGCGCCGTTTGATTGGATGTGATCATGAAATCAATTTTCATCACAGGCGCCAGCGGTTTCATCGGCCTCAACCTGGTGGAGGTGTTTCTCGGCGAGGGCTGGCGCGTGGTCGCGCTGTCCCTTGACGGCATTCCCCCCTACGCAGCTGCGCAGCTTGCGACTGCACCCGGTGAGCTCATCGATGTACGGGGCGATGTCCGCGACAAGGCGCTGCTTGAACGCGTGCTGGCCGGGCAAAGATTTGACGCGGTGGTCGCTGGCGCGGCCATCACGGCCGGTGCCACTCGAGAGCAGGCCGTACCGGCTGAAATCTTTGAGGTGAACGTGGTCGCGGTGATGCGCCTGCTCGAGCTGGCCGCCCGACACCAGGTACCGAGGATGCTTTGCTTTTCGTCCTCGGCGGCGATGGGTGAGCTACCGTTCGCGGGGCGGGCGGTGCTCGAAGACGATGCGCCGCGCCCGCTCACGCTCTATGGCATCACCAAGGCTTCGCTTGAACACAGCGCACGCCGCTGGAACAGTTTTGGCAGCGCGCCGCGCCTGATGGTGGCCCGGCTGACCGCAGCCATCGGCCCATGGGAGCGGGCCACCGGCGTGCGTGACACGCTTTCACCGCCGCTCGCGATCGTGCGCGCGGCGCTCGAGGGTCGGGCGATCGCGCCGCTACCCGAAGGCGGGGTTCGTGATTACGCCTATGCGCCCGAGGCGGCCCGGCAGCTCTTCTGGATGCTGACCGCCGAGAGGCCTCAGCACACGCTCTATCAGATCAGCCCTGGATATGTGTGGCATGCCAGTGCCATGTTCGAGGCACTGCGCGCGTGTGGTCTGACCGTTCGTGTCGAGCCGGGCGGTGAAGCGATTGCGTTCAATGACGACCTGACCCGGATCCGTTCGCCGCTTTCGGCGCAGCGCATCACAGCCGAATTCCGGGCACCACCCGATGCCCACGAAGCGGCGCTCGCCTACGCGCGCTGGGCGCTGGCGAACCGGGCGTGGTTCGCCCAGTAGGTTTCAGGGGCAGCCGAGTTTGGTCAGCGCCTCACCGGGGATTGGTCCGAGAACCGGCGTGCGGCCCGAAAGCGGTCCGCGAGGCGACATGCCGAACGAGCTTGCTCGGTCGCTTGCTACGTCGCTGAAGTTTGCGCGCTGGACCGTCTCGCTTCTCGACCGTGCTCGTTGCCTCGATCGCTGGGGGCCGCGCGCTGAGCGTACGCGCGGCGACGTGCGTTCGGCGCGGAAGGGTCACTCGATACGGAACGCGCGAGCGAGTTTCTCGAACGACTGTTTCGCGAACTCGCCCTCGGGGCGGGCGTAGGCACCGATTCGGCGTGAGGGGGAGACGCCGGCGCGCTTGAGTTCGGCCATCATCTCGGCGGTTTTGACCGCAATCGAGATCGTGTCGAGGATGGGCGCCCCCAGCACCTGCGTGATGCCCGCGCGATAGGCAAGGGTGGCAAGAAAGGCAGGGCCGGGAATGATGACGGATGCGCCATCGCGCACCGCGCGCTCGGCGGTGGCGAGAAACTTGTCGAGGAGCGGGCCGGGCTTGCCCAGCGCGGTGGCGATTTCTTCCTCGGACGCCTCGACGATGTAAGGGCCCGGCATGCAGCGGCTGGCGACCCCGTAGCGCACGACCTGCTCGCCGTACACCTCGCAGAAGGCCGAGGAACTGGTGACGATGGCAAACATGCGGCCCAGTTGCATGGCCATGTGATACGCGGTCTCGCTGATGCCCACGACCGGAATGTCGAGCAGGCTACGCCCTTCGGCGAGGCCGACATCGAGCGTGCAGCCGATGACGAAGGCGTCATAGCCCTCGCGCTCGGCGCGCCGCATGGCATTGAGCGTCTGGATGTTCTGAAAGTACTGCAGGCTGCGCCAGTTCTCGATGTCGCGGACCATTTCGGGAATGCCCGTGACGTAGAGGCCGGTGTCGGGTCGCAGAATGGCCTTGCACTGCTGCTCGAGCGTGTGGCCGTAGTCGTCCCAGACGGGTTCGTAGCGATAGGAGCTCGCGCTCTGGTACCAGATCTTCATGTGTGACTTCCTTGCGTGGGCGGGTTGAGCAGCGCGGCTTCCTCGTCGGCGTGCCCACCCTCGGTGAGCTGGCACCAGCAGCGCCCCATGGTGGCGCGAAGGGTCTTCTCCGCGCCCTCGATGACCCACCCGTTCTCAACCGTCACTGGCCAGTCGTGGCTGGGATAAAGAAAAAACTTCGGCGCGACATGCATCAGCCGCTTGACGGCGGCCTTTTCACTTCGGCGAGCGACCACGTAATTGGACGTGAGCCCGACATCGTTGAGGGTCATGGTGGGGCTGAGCAACTGATGCCGCACGCTGTAGACGAGATCGCCGCAAAAGCAGACGGTACCCTGCTCGGTTTCGGCCACCACGATCATCGACCCTTCAGTGTGTCCGCCTGCAGGCAGACAACGCAAGCCCGGCAGGATGTTCTCGCCGCCCGTGCCCTCGAGATCGAGCAACCAGAGCGCGCCGCGGGTATGCAGGCGGTCGATGAGGTGCTTGATGTCCTCGGGCGGGTAGGACGGGCCCGACAGGCCGCTCACCGCATATTCAAGCTCGCGACGGTTGACCACCACCGCGGTGGTCATGGGAAAGAGATCGGTCTGTCCGGCGTGATCGATGTGCAGGTGGGTGTGCAGCACATAGTGCACGTCCTCGGGCGTGACCCCGTGTCGCGCCAGTTGCGCGAGCAGTCGCTGGTGCGGGGCTTCGATCCCGACGGCGCGGTCACCGATGCGCCGCAGGATGTCCGGATGGCGAAACCCGGTGTCAACAACCACCTTGTGCTCGCCCTGGGTCAGCAGCCAACCCTGAACCGGCAGGCGCAGCGTGTCGATGCCGCTCTCGTTGGGGATGAGCCGTCGGGTGTTGAGTTCGACCTCGCCCAGATCAAGGGTGTGAACGGTCCAGGCCATGGGCTCAGATCCGGTCCTTGAGGCCCAGACCCAGCACCCCGGGGTTGACCACCTGGGCGGGATCGGTCACCCGCTTCAGTTGCTCCAGCAGGTTCCACGTGCCAGTGCCGGCGAGCGCTTCGGCAAAGGGATACGACTTGGCCCACTGCACGTGCAGCGAGCCCATGTCGCGAAACACCTTTTGCATGCGGTAGCGCAAGTCGAGCGCGACCGCATTGCGTTCGGCGTTGTCGACCGTGTCCTGGGTGGCGGCGCGCCGGTCAGCGGTGGCGTAGTGGTGCCGATAGGGGCCCAGCGGACGCTTCCAGAAGATGACCGGCTCGATGCCCCAGAAGTGCCCGTGCAACAGCGAATTGCAGGCCATGCGGATCTGATGCTTTTTCATGAGGGCGTCGTTGTCCTGCACGAAGGCTTCGAAAGCTTTCATGGCATCAACGGCCTTGGAGGCCTGAAACTTGGCGTTGATCGGGAAGTTCACCTCACCTTCGCGGTTGGCCATGATCTCGCCCACATTGAGGTAGGGGCCGTAGCGCAGACCGAAGGGAATGGTGGTGGGGAGTTCGCGCGCGCCAAACTGTTTGCAGATCTTGGCGATGCGCTGCTGCACGCGGTCGGCGGCCGCCTGATCCGCCGCCTCGGCCACGTAGTACATGGCGTTGGGCAGGCCCTTGAGGTAGCCGAGCCCCGACGGATGCCAGGCACGCAGCAGCGCCCGCCAGGCGCGCCACTTGACCGGGTTGTCCGCGAGAAAGCGCTGGATCATCTCCTTCTTTTCATCGCCCGGGGGCGAGGGCTTGAGCGCGTATTCGTTGACGAAGTAGCCGTCAAAGGCGAAGGCCTCGGTATGCAGCCCGCTGGTGGCCATGGCGGCCTGCGCCTGGACCAGCGAGACGCGGTCCTTGAAGGTGACGCAACCGAAGGACATCTTGGGCCAGGGCTCGAGCAGCAGGTGCACCTTGGTCTTGATGCCGAAGGCGCCCGAATCGCAGAGGAACATGCCGGTGAGGTCAGGGCCGTTGTAGCGATAAAAGGGCGCCGTGCCCGAGGTGGCCCACGAACCGGTGCGCAGAATCTGGCCGTCGCCGAGCACCACCTCAAGCCCCAGCACGTGCTCGGCCAGGGTCATGCGACCCATGCCTGTCGCGTTCTGGGACAGCCCGCCCCCAACGGTGGCCCAGTTGCCCGATAGGGTGCCGAGATAAGGCACCCGCATGCCGGTGCCCTTGAGTGCTGCGCGCAGGTCGGCCCAGCGTGCGCCGGTTTCGAGCGTGACGTAGCGGTCGACCGTGTTGACCTCGAGGATGCGGTTGAAGCCCGCGTTGTCGATCACCACGGTGTCGGGGCGAACGGGCACGTGCCCCTTGGTGTAGGACATGCCGCCGCCGCGGGTGTTGACCGCAAAGCCTTCGGCACTCGCCAGCCGCATGAGCGCGCTGATCTGCTCGACCGAACGCGGCCGGACCACCGCCATGGCGATCTCGCCCATCTCTTCGGAGAAGTCCATGGAGTAGAGACGGCGCTCTTCCCAGTCGGTGCTGACCGACTCGGCGCCCAGCAGTTCGACGAGACGACGGTTGATGCCTTCGATGCGAATCGCGTCGGTTTCTTCGCGGGTCCTGACGTTCATCTCGATCTCCCTAGGGTGGGTGAAAATGCGTAGCCGGGCTCAGTGCACGCGTTGCAGTTGGCCCTGTTCGATCCAGGTCTTGAGGGTGGCACGCTGCACGCGGTTGGTGGCGGTGATGGGCAGGCTCTCGGCAATATAGATGGCGCGGGGCAGCTTGAACCCGGCGAGCCTGCGCTTGAGTTCAGCCAGGAGCGCAGTCCAGTCATCCACCCGTGGGGCGACCAGCACGGCGGCCACCACTTCATCGAGGCGGGCATCGGGCACCCCGAGCGCGCAGACCTGCTGCGTGCCGCACAGATCGCGCAGCGCCTGCTCGACTTCTGCCGGCGCAAGATTTTCGCCGCCGACCCGGATCATTTCCTTGAGCCGGGCCAGGTAAACGAGTTGGCCGTCTTCCCCGATGCGGCCGAGATCGCCCGAGCGGAACCAGCCATCGGGCGTGAAGGCCTGCTGCTGGGCCTCGGCGTTGGCGAAGTAGCCCCGGCTCAGGGTGGGCCCGCGCATCTGAATTTCGCCGGTCTGCCCGCTTGCCACCTCGGTGAGCGAATCAGGGTCGGTGATCCGGATCAGGTTACCCGCCTGGGGGCGGCCGTTACCGCTCACGCGCTGCTCGAGCGGGTCGTCGGGGAACCACATCGTGAACTGACCGCAGGTTTCGGTCATGCCATAGATGTTGGAGATGCCGCTGACGCCGAGTTCCTCGGCGATTCGCGTCAGAAACCCCGGCGTACCCAGGTCATGGGCCGCCCGCAGGCTGGCCAGCTGCTCGCGAGCCTGGGGCGAGGCCAGCGCCAGCACGTCGCGAAAGTAGATCATGTGGGCGACGTCGCAGCGCTGATTGGCGACAGTGTCGACGAAACGCTGAGGGTCCCAGATCGACATGGAATTGAGCGTGCAGCCCGCCAGCATGCAGACGGTGAGGGCGTGCATGGAGCCGCTGCAGTGAAAGAAGGGCCCGGCGCTGATGAACTCGCTCGACGGCGTCAGGCGCTGGCAACGGGCCACATAGGAGGCGGTCTGCAGGTAGCCCGCGTTGCTGAGCATGACGCCCTTGGGAATCGAGGTGGTGCCCGAGGTGTACTGGATACAGAAGACGTCGTCGGGGCTTTTCAGTGTCGCGCGATCCTGGGGCCGTCCGAGGGTGTGACGTCGCCAGTCGGCCGGGTCGATAAGGTCGTGCGCTTCGATGATCTCGAGCGAGACCGAGGCCTCGGCCAGCGTGGCCCGCGCCTCCTCGGCGTAGTAGCGACCGCGGTAGAGCTCGGTGGTGATCAGCCCGTGCAGCTGCGCTGCCCTGAAGATGGTGTCGAGCTCGGTACCGGTGAGGCGCGTGTTGATCGGCACCGACACGGCACCCAGAGCGTTGAGCGCGAGAAAGGTTTCCACCCAGCTGCTGCAGTTGTGAAACCACAGCCCGATGCGGTCGCCAGGCGCGACGGTGTCGGCGAGCACCGCCATGACGCGTTCGACCCGCGAGGCAAGCTGTCGCCAGCTCCGTGACTCACCATCGATGCGCAGCGCAGTGCGATCGGGAAACTGCCTGAGGTTGTGCCAGAGCAGGTCGACGATCCTCAGGCCGCTTGCCGCCATGTCAGCTGTCCTGGGGGAAGGTGACCGATGCGAAGGCCGGGTCGGGCTTGAAGGGGTAGGGGACGGAGGGCCCTCCGCGCAAGGGCATCACGCCGATGGCATGGCCCTCGGTGGAAACCTCGTTGTTCTGGTTGAGCAGGGTGATGCGCAGCGTGACCAGCCCGTAGCCGGCGATTTGCTGAGCGGCCACCACCTCGGCCTGCGCACGCAGCGAGTCGCCGGCGATGTCCATTTTCTTGTAGCGAAATTTCAGCTTCCAGAGCCACGCACCTGGCCCCAGGGCATCCTTGACCAGTTGCACCAGTACATGCTGCTTCCAGGAGCCGTTGATGAGCACATTGGGCAGGCCGTCGTGTCCGGTGGCAAAGGGCACGTCATAGTGAATGCGATGCCAGTTCTCGACAGCGGCCGACCAGCGCATGATATGCGCCGGACTGATGCGGCCCTTGTCGACTTCGTGCAGCGTGGCGCCGACGGCGAGGGATTCGAATTCCATGCCGCTCACCTCCAGATCAGGGTCTGCCGGTTGATCAGCAGCAACTCGCCGGCTTCGGTTCGAAACTCGGTTTCGATATCGACGAGCAGCATCTTTCCGCTCTTGCCTTCCTTGAGTTGCACATTGGCGTAGCGAGCGCGCGCCACGCAATGCTCGTCCAGCGCGAGGCAGCGATAGAACTCGATTTCGTTGCCGCCGTTGAGCAGGCGCTTGAAGGCGTGCTCGATGGGGGCCAGGCCAAAGTACATGCCGTCATTGCCCGCCGTGCCGTCGGCGTCGGGATCAAGCTGTACGGATACAAGCGGATCTGGCGCGTCTGCTGCAGTGCGGAAGGCATGCACCGGGTAAAGCGGCGGGGCGACCAGCTTGTGAAAGACCGTGCTGGCGGCGTACTCGTCGTTGAAATACAGCGGATCGCGATCCATGATGGCCTGCACGAAACGCCTCAGCGTGTCGCGCTCGAGCGGGCTGGTGGAGCGCTTGGGCTCGCCCTGCCGACCGATCCACAAAGCGAAATCGTCGGCGGACGCAGCGCCTGGAGTGGCGTTCATGCCTGAACCTGCGACGTACCGGCCTGCCGGCGATAACTATCGAGGTGGCCGCCCCGCATGACCTTGCCCGGCAGCGGGTGGCCCACGATGGTTTCAGCCTCGCGGGCGACTTCAAGCAATCGCTCGAGGTCAACGCCCGTTTCAACGCCGATTTCCTGGCACAGATGAACCAGGTCTTCGGTGGCGATGTTGCCCGGCGCGTCCTTGAAGCCCGCGTAGGGGCAGCCGCCCAGGCCTGCCACCGCCGAGTCGAAGTCGTCGACGCCCATTTCCATGGCCGCCAGCGCGTTCATGAGCCCCATGCCCCGCGTGTCATGCAGGTGCAGGTTGATCCGTTGGGCGGGCCAGCGGTCCTGCACCTTGCCCACCAACCGGCGGATGCTTTGCGGATTGGCCCAGCCCATGGTGTCGGCGAGTTGGATCAGCTCGATGCTGAGCCCATGATCCTGCGCCATGCCCATCAGGCGATCGATCAGGCCCACGACATGATCGGCGCCGATGTCGCCCTGATAGTTGCAGCCGAAGGCGGCCATCACGCTCACTTCCTGAGCCTTGACGCCGAAACGCTCGAAGCCCTCGATGCGCTTTTCGGTCTCGATGAAGGTGTCGGCAATGGAGCGATTGGTGTTCTTTCTGGAGAAGGCTTCACTGGCGGTGACGCTGAGGCTGCCTTCGACGTCGAGCTTGCCCGTCATGACGGCGCGCTGCAGCCCCTGGGTGTTGAGGTAAACGCAGGTGTAGCGGGTGCCCGCGGCCCGCTTGAACCCGGCGACCACCTCTTCGGCGTCAGCCATCTGCGGCACCCACTTGGGGCTGACGAAGGACGTGACCTCGATTTCAGGGAACCGGCACTCCGACAGCATGTCAACCAGACGAATTTTCTCGCTGGTGGCGATCGGGTTCTTTTCGATCTGCATGCCCTCGCGAGGGCCGAGTTCATGAATGACGATGCGTTTGGGCAGTGCCATCGGGTGGCTCCGGAAAGGTTGTACGAAGGCGTAATGCCGTCAGATGCTGAGCCCGTAGAACTCAAGGATTTGATCGACCCGCTCGCGCGAGGGTTTGGAGCCCAGCCAGCCATGGCGGCTCTGCGTGAGCCCGACACTCTTCTTGAGGTCGACCAGGCTCTCAGCCATTTTGAGCGTGACGGCGATGCCATCCATGATCTGCACGCCCTTGATGCGGGTGACGCCATTGGCTGCGAGCAAAATGTTCAACGGCATCTCGCCCGGGATGATGACGTCGGCGCCCTGATCGATGAGCGTCTGGGCACTCTTTTCGAAGCGCTCAATCAACTCGGAGGGGTCGTGCCAGGCTTTGAGCACGTCCTGGAACGCAAAGCCCACGGGTTTCACACCGACACAACGGCTGCGCAGGCCATACAGGTCGATTTGTTCCTGATAAAGCTGCGTCATCGGTGCGATGAAGATCATCAGGCCGAAGCGGTGGCCCAGCATGCAGGCCAGGTGAAAGCTGGCCTCGCCATAGCCCACTACCGGCATGTCGATGAGGCTGCGGATTTCGCGGATGAAGGGGTTGGGCAGGGTGCACATGGCGTAGGCATCGAAGCCCTCGTCGCTCGCCTTGAGCGCCTGCGTGATCCACTGGGTGGCATGCAGCGTGTAGAGCGAGGCATGGGCGATGTCGGTGCCCGGGTAGTTGCTCGGGTAGGTGCCGGGCTTGACGCCGTGCAGCACCACCTCGGTGTCGGGCCGAACCGCCTTCCGGATGTGGGCGGTGATGGCGTCCTGGTAGGCAGGAAGCTGTTGCAGTTCGGTGAAGCTCTGATGCCAGATTTTCATGGTGCGCTCGGAGGGGGTGGAGGTGACATCGTTGCGCTGAGCTGGCAACGAAGCGGCGTGCCCGTCAGCCGCATGGGCCGCGCGGGGACGCCGGCTCAGATTGGGGCCGGTTTACTCGGCCCTGATATTGGCGTTGCGGATGACCGTCCCCATGCGATTGAATTCGCCATCGAGGTACTTGGCAAAGTCGGCCGGGCTGCCGCCGGTTGGAATGAAGCCGTTTTTGTAGAGGTTGGCGCTCACGCTCTCATCACGGATCACTTCGTTGAGCGCGCGGTTGACCGCGTTGACGGCCTCGGCCGGTGTCTTGGCCGGCGCCAGGATGCCCAGCCAGATCCGGCCGTCGGAATCAATGCCCTGCTCGGCGAGCGTGGGCAGGTCCTTGGCCCAGGGCACCCGCTGCGGCGAGCCCACGCCGATGAGCTTGAGCTTGCCGGCACGGAAGTTGGGCTCGGCCAGCGTCAGCGGCACCATCATGGCCTCGACCTGGCTGGCCATGACCGCCGTGATGGCAGGCGCTGCCCCCTGATAGGGAACATGCGTCATCTTGACCTGGGATGCCGCCAGGAAGGCCTCCATCGCAACCTGCGAGGAACTGCCGATGCCCCAGGAGGCATAGTTGAAGGCACCGTTCTTGGCTCGGGCCGCGGCCAGGTACTCCTTGAGCGTGCCCGGCTGGGTGTTGTTGGTGACCAGCGCCATGGTGAGGAAGCCTGCGAGCCCGACGGCCACGAAGTCATTCCGGGCGTCGTAGCGGATCTTGGGCTGCACATGCGGGTTGATGGAGTGGGTGTCCGACGCCGTGAAAATCATCGTGTAGCCGTCGGCCGGCGCGTTGGCGACAAACTCGGACCCGATCATGCCGCTGGCGCCAGCGCGGTTCTCGATGACGACCGGTTGCTTGAGCCGCTCGGTCATCTGGGTGGCAAAAATGCGCGCAATGACATCGGTGCCGCCGCCAGGCGGATATCCGACCACCAGTTTGATGGGCCGATCGGGAAAGGCAGCCAGGGCTGCGGGGGCGCTCACCCCCGCCAGCAGGCCGGCCAGTAGTGAACTCAGAATGACGGAACGACGCAGAGCCATGGGGTGTCTCCCTGTGCGGTGAGCGGCACGATGATGCCGGCGGATTGGGGGGAGCCTGCTGAGCACGGGATCGTTTGTCCCTTGCGCGAGGCCTCTTGTTATCGTCCCGCAGTGTAGCAACGCCGGAGCGCGCTCTCAACCTCGTTGTCGACTGAACCGAGGGAGAGTGAAACAGTCCTGGTCGATCGCGTTTCGTCCGCCGGCTCCCGCAGTGAAGGCGCGCCCTGGTCCTGGAGTAGGCTTCGGGCGGCTGCCGTGGGCGTATCGGGCCGCTCATGGAACGGACACACCACCGCAAGAGAGGTTCCTCATGTCCTACGATTTCAGCGGTCGATCCGTCGTCATCACCGGCGGCGCCGGGGTAATCGGCAGAGTGACCGCCCGTTACTTCGTCGAGGCGGGGGCTCGCGTATTCCTCAGCGATGTTGACGCCATCGCGCTCGAGGCCGCTCGGGGCGAACTGACGGGTGCGGCGGGCGCGAGCGTCTGCGATATTCGCGACCCGGCCCAATGTGAGGCGATGATCGCCGCTGCAGAGTCGTTTTTCCGTTCACCGGTGGATGTCTTTCTCGCCAACGCGGGCCGCCCCTTCAGTGGCTCCCTTCAGGAGGCGTCGGTCGAGGAGATCCGTGCCGTCATCGATGTGAATGTGACCGGGAGCATCCTGTCCGCGCAGGCGGCCTTGCGCAGCCTCGTCCGCGGGCGCGATCCGAGTCTGCTCTTCACTGGCTCCCTGCAAAGTGTGTCAGGCCGGGCCCAGCGCAGCGTATACACCGCCAGCAAGCACGCGATTGCCGGGCTGATCAAGTCGCTGGCGCTGGAACTGGGGCCGATGGGAGTGCGGGTGAATGGCATTGCCCCGACACTGATCGACACGCCTTTTCTGCACCAGGCCTACGCCGGAGTCGGGCTCGATGTGGACACCGGCCTTGCGCGCGCAGCCGCCGGGCTGCCTCTGGGGCGAATTCCCACCGCGGATGACTTTGCACAAGCGGCCCTATTTCTCGCCTCGCCCGCCGCCGCCTCAGTCACCGGTCATCTGCTGATGCTCGACTGCGGCGCGAGCGTGGGAAAATTCTGAGGCCTCAGTCCACCTTCAAGCCCGTCTTGGCCGAGAGCGCCCGGTAGGTCTGGCGCTCATTGTTCAGGTAAGCAGCAAAGTCGGCCGGCGTATTGCCGCCGGGCATGACGCCCATGTCGTTCATGCGTTTGCTCACCGCCGGGTCACGCATGGCCTCGGCCGCCTCCCGCTGGATGAGCTGGATGATGTCGGCAGGAGTGCCGGCCGGCGCCATCAGACCAATCCAGGCGCTCATGACATGACCGGCGACGCCCGCCTCAACCAAGGTGGGCGTTTCCGGGCGCAGGCCGAAGCGCCGGGCCGAGGTGACCGCCAGTGCACGGACCTCGCCGGATTCGATGAGCTTGGCGGGTGACGGGTAGTTTTCGATGATGAAATCGAACTGGCCGCCGACCAGGTCGACCAAGGCCGGTGCCGCCCCCCGGTAGGGGACATGCACGACGTCGATGCCGGTGAGCGACTTGAACAGTTCGCAGTTGATGTGGCTGAAGGCGCCCACGCCTGACGAACCGCAGGTGAGCCGTCCGCCCGCCTTGCCGGCCGCGAGGACTTCCTGGACCGTCTTGTAGCGCGAGCCCTTGCCCACCACCATTGCGCCGGGGCTGTCGGCGATTAAAGTGATGGGGACGACATCTTTTTCAACGTCGTAGTTGACGGGCGTGCGACTGATGACGGGCATGATCGTGATGGGACCGGGCGAGCCCGCAAGCAGCGTGTAGCCGTCGGGCTTGGACTTGATCGCCTGCTGGGCGCCGATCAGCCCGCCTGCGCCGGTGACGTTTTCAACCACGAAGCTTTGCCCCAGGCGCTTGGAGAGCTCGCCTGCGGCCACCCGGGTGAGCACGTCGGTGGCACCGCCCACCGCAAAGGGTACGATGACGCGCACCGTTCGGCTGGGGTACTTGTCCTGGGCGAAGCTGCTGGTGGCGGCGGCCAGTGCAAAGCTGGCACAAAGCAGGCGGGTGATCTGTTTCATGGCGTCTCCGAATTCAACAATCAGGGTAGGGTGGGATGAGCAGGTCGAGCGAAGCGCGCGACGCTCAGTCGCTCATCATGCCGCCGTTGACATCGAGGACTTCTCCAGTGATGAAGTCCGCGCTTTTTTCCGCCAGGAACATCACCGCTCGGGCGATGTCAGCCGTGGAGCCCATCCGCCCCGTCGGAATCAGGGCGCGCAGTTGCTCGGGGAAGGCTTTGGTCATGCCCGTGGCAACAGGCCCCGGTGCGACTGCGTTGACCGTGATGCCGTGCGACGCCAGTTCGCGCGCGAGAAAGCCGGTCATGATATGCACCCCGGCCTTCGAGACGCCGTAGGCCACGTTGCTCGCGACCTTCTGCTCGTCGGGGCTGATCCAGGGTCGCGCGTTGCCTGAATTTTTTCCGACGATCGACCCCATGTTGATGATGCGACCGAAGCGCAGGCGCTTCATGCCGGCCATGGCGGCCTGACAGCACAGAAAGGTGCCCTTGAGGTTGATGTCGATGACCCGGTCCCACTCGGCCTCGGTGAGCGCTTCGGCCGACCCGTGGGAGACCACGCCCGCCACGTTGACCAGCGTATCGACCGGCCCGAGCCCGGTCTCGATGCGTGCGAACAGATCCATCACCTGCGCGCGGTCGGTGACGTCAAGCGCGATGGCCTGCGACTGAAGGCTGCCGGCCTGCTCGATCGGCACAGTGCCACTGCGGTCTGCACAGACCACGCGCGCGCCCGCTGCGCGGAGCGACTCGACGACCGCAGTCCCGATGGCGCCGCTGGAGCCAGTGACCAGCGCGAGCCGGCCTGCGAAGCTTTCAGAGTTCATGGTGGACTTGCTCCAGGTCAGGTGCGGGCAATGGCGGTGGTGGCGTGAAGCCCCGCCTGGCGGCCAAAGACGATGCCCTTGAGGACCGAGGTCGCGCCAGTGTAGACCCCGTAGTAGCTGCCGACGATTTCCCCAGCGGCGTACAAGCCCGGAATCGGGGCGCCGTCGGCACTGAGGACCCGCGCGCTGGGGTCGATCTTGAGCCCGCCGAAGGTGAACACGTTGGCCGACATGATCGGGTAGGCGTGATAGGGCGCTTCGCTGATCGGGCAGGCCCAGTTCGACTTCGGGGGGTGCAGCCCTTCGGTGGCCACGCCATCCACTTCAAGCGCCTTCCAGTCGCGCCCGCTGCAGGCCGCGTTGTAGGCATTCACGGTGCAGGCAAGCCGGTCGGCTGGCACGTCGATGGCGCGAGCCAGTTCCTCGATGGTGGACGCAGTCACCGGCGGTTTGTCGGTTCTGAGTCCCAGTCTGAAATTCGGGATGCGCTGATGCCGGGCATCCAGGATGACCCAGGCCAGCCCGCGTGTTTGCTCGTAAATGCGTCGGGTGATCGATTCGTAGTGGGCATCCACCGTGCCGGGCGCCTCATCGGTGAAGCGCTCGCCTTGCAGGTTGACCAGGATGCCGTACGGGAAAATGAATACCGAGGGCTCGGAAATGCCGGAGCGCGGATCAATGGGCTCGGCATGGTAGCTGCCGAAATCACCGCAGGTGGCCGCGCCGATGTCGAGCGCCATGCGGATACCCTCGCCACGATTGAAGTAGCCGCCCTTGCAAATCGGCCTCAGATAAACCGATCGGGGGCCCACATACCGGGACATCATCTCGGCATTACCCTGAAAGCCGCCGCTTGCCAGCACGACCGCGCCGTGAAAGCTGAGTCGCGCGCCCGATGCGTCGCGGGCCCGCACGCCGCAGACCTGCCCCGCGTCGTCCTCGATCAGCGACTGCGCGGTGGTTTCGTAGAAGAACCGGATGCCGATCTGCTCGGCCCGGGCCGCCAGCACATCCACCAGTGCCTGACCACCGCCGACCGGTAGCAGTCGCGGTTGCGAGCGTGTCAGAAATTGCGTGGGGAGGAAATCGAAGCGTGCGCCCAGGCCCGTGAGCCACGCGATCGAGGGGCCCGCATGGGTGGCGAAGGCCTCGATGAAGTTCGGATCGGTGAGGCTCAACGCGCGCACCAGGCCCCGCTCGGCCGGGTCGGCGCTACGCTCGACCAGGTCGGGGTCGATGCTGCCGCTGCCGTTCTCCGCCAGATGCGTCTCGAAGTCGTCGCTGACCTCGGCGTGCGACTTCATCCTCAAATAGGCCTCGGTGTAGCGGCTCTGGCCGCCACGCTCCTCGATGGGCGCCCGCTCAAGTACGGCCACACGTGCGCCGCGCTCTGCTGCAGAGACGGCCGCCGTCAGCCCCGCCACGCCGCAACCGGCCACCACCAGATCGAATTCGTATGCCTGACTCACAGCAGTTGTCCTCCCGAATGACTGCGCGGATTTGACCCCAGATGGCGGCCTTGCACAAGTCCGCAGGGCCTTGCGTGGAAGGGAAGTTCCATCGGACGCGATCCGAGCGGCGTCCGAGGCGGGTCGGTGGCATACTTTTCCGATAACTTCATCAGGAGATCATCAATGAGCGCCAACGCCCGACGCCTGCGAGCCCTGCTTGCGCGCCCCCAGATGCTGATCGCGCCCGGCGCCTACGATTGCATCACAGCTCGAATGATCGAGCAGGCCGGCTTCGATGCCGTCTACATGACGGGCGCCGGCACGGCCGCCACGCTCGGCTTTCCTGATTACGGGCTCACCACCATGACCGAGATGGCAGGCAACGCGGGCCGAATCGCCGATGCGGTGAAGGTTCCGGTGATCGCCGACGCCGATACGGGGTTTGGCAACGAACTCAATGTGACGCGAGCCGTGCGCGAGTACGAGCGGCGCGGCGTGGCGGGCATGCACATCGAGGACCAGGCATTTCCCAAGAAGTGCGGCCACCTTGAGAACAAGACGGTGATCGATCGCGATGCCTACGTGAACAAGATCCGCGCGGCCGCCGGGGCCAAGGAATCGCCTGACTTTCTCATCATTGCGCGCACCGATGCGCGGGCCTCATTGGGCATGGACGAGGCGATCGCGCGAGTCAATGAGGCGCTGGAGGCCGGGGCCGACATGGCCTTTGTCGAGGCGGCCCAGAACATGGACGAAGTGGCGCTGATCCCCCGGCGCGTCAACGGCCCCTGCATGCTCAACATGGTGTGGCGCGGCAAGACCCCCGACGTTCCATTCCAGGAGGCCGAGCAGATGGGCTATCGGCTGACCATTCTTCCGGGCATGCTGTTCAAGGCCGTCATGGTGACCTGCGACCGGGTCCTGGAAGAGACCAAGCGCCTGGGCCGCCATGCCTCGCCCGGCTCCGAGATGACGCCCCAGCAGGGCTTCAATCGCGTGGGTGCGCTCGAGTGGGACGAGATTTCCAGAAAGTATTCGGTCCGCTGACGAGGCGCCTGACATGAAAACCCCCACCCCCCGCACGCTCTATGACAAGCTCTGGGCGGCTCACTGCGTTCACGAGCGAAGCGACGACGGGCAAACCTTGCTCTTCATCGACCGGCACCTGCTGCACGAGGGCTCGGCGCGGGCGTTCGAGATCGTGGCCGAGCGCAAGCTCAAGGTGCGATCGCCCGAGCGCACCTTCGGTGTGGCCGACCACTATGTACCAACCAGCGGACGGCGCCTTGAAGACCAGCCCGACGCCGAGGCGAGATCGCTCATCCAGCGCTTCGACCAGAACACGGCGCTGCACGGCATCCGGGGCTTCGGCCTGAGCGATCCGCAGCAGGGCATCGTGCATGTGGTGGGGCCCGAACTCGGGCTGTCGCTGCCGGGCATGACGCTGGTGTGCGGTGACAGCCACACGGCCACCCACGGCGCGGTCGGGGCGCTGGCCTTCGGCATTGGCGCCTCCGAGGTCAGTCAGGTGCTCGCCACCCAGACCATCTGGCAGCGCAAGACCAAAACGCTTCAGGTGCGCGTCGAGGGGCGCCTCGGGCCCCTGGTGTCGGGCAAGGACATCATCCTGGCGCTGATCGGCCGCATCGGTGCGGCGGGCGCCACCGGCCACACCATCGAATATGGCGGCAGCGCCATTCGCGCGCTCTCGATGGAGGGGCGCATGACGGTGTGCAACATGTCGATCGAGGCGGGCGCCCGATCCGGCATGGTGGCCCCTGACGACACCACCTTCAACTGGCTGGCTGGCCGCGAGTACGCGCCCAAGGGGGCAGCGTTCGAGGCGGCACTGGCCTGGTGGCGTACGCTCGCGAGCGACCCGGGTGCGGGTTTCGACCGGGTCGTCGAACTCGATGCGTCGGCCTTGGAGCCGATGGTCAGCTGGGGCACCAGCCCCGAGCAGGTCGTCCCCATTTCTGGACGGGTGCCCGATCCGGCGCAGGCCGACAGCGCGGCGCGCAGACAGTCGATGGAGGCCGCGCTGGCCTACATGGGACTCAAGCCCGGAATGGCGGTGGGCGACATTCCCATCCGACATGTCTTCATCGGGTCGTGCACCAACGCTCGCATTGAAGATCTCCAGGCGGCTGCGGCGGTGGTGCGGGGGCGCAAGGTGGCGCCGGGCATGCGCGCGCTGGTGTCGGCTGGCTCGGAAACCGTGCGCAGGCAGGCCGAGTCGGAGGGGCTTGACCGTGTCTTTCGGGAGGCGGGGATGCAATGGGGCTTTTCGGGCTGCTCGATGTGCGCGGGCATGAACGGCGACCTGGTGCCCGCGGGTGAGCATTGCGCATCAACGTCCAATCGCAATTTTGTGGGTCGTCAGGGGGTGGGGGCGCGAACCCACCTGGTCAGCCCGGTGACCGCTGCCGCGGCGGCGCTGACGGGGCGGCTCTCCGATCCCCGCGCCCTTCAGTGAGGCTCTCCATGGACAAACCCCCATTCGTTTCCCTGCAAAGCGTTGCGGTTCCACTTGATCGGCGCAACGTCGATACCGACCAGATCATCCCGGCGCGGTTTCTGCGCAAGCCCCGGGCGGCGGGCATGGCGCCCTATCTTTTTCATGACCTGCGCTTCGACTCGCAGGGCGCGCTGCGTACCGATTTCATTCTGAACGACGCGGCCTACGAAGGTTGCTGCATCCTTGTCGCGCTGGAAAATTTCGGCTCCGGTTCGTCGCGCGAGGCGGCCGTGTACGCGCTCTGGGACTACGGTATTCGGGTGGTCATCGCGCCGAGCTTCGGGGATATTTTCTACAGCAACTCGCTCAAGAACGGCCTGCTGCCCATCGTGTTGCCCATGGCCAAGGTTCAGGCGCTGCTCGAGCTGCTCAAGGCCCATTCCAAGGCAAGCCTGCGGGTCAGTCTGGATCAGCAGACCGTCACCGATCCGTCGGGCACAAGCCATCCCTTCGAGATCTGCCCGTTTCAGAAGGTGCTGCTCACCAGCGGACAAGACGAGTTGGGCTACACGGTGGCCCTGCAGCCCCGAATCGAGGCCTTTGAAAAGGCCCGCGCAAGTGCGCAACCCTGGCTTTGATCCCACGTATTCGGAGGAGAACGCGATGAAGGCGATACTTTGCAGACATCTGGGGCGCCTGGCGCTGGCGAGCGCGTTGGTCGCGGCCAGTTCGGGCGTGCTGCTCGCACCGCTCGCCCATGCGCAATCGACCGGGGCGCTGCCAACCCCGTCGGCCGAGGTGCGCGCGCGCCTTGCTGCGCTCAAGCCCAAGGACTTCCCAACGCGGCCCATCGAACTCACGGTGGCCTACGGTGCGGGCGGCGGCATGGACGTGCACACGCGCTTGCTCGCCAAGTACCTCACGGCCTACACGGACCAGAGTTTTCTGGTGATCAACAAGGCGGGCGCTGCAGGCCTGATTGGTCACACCTACATCGCCACGCAGGTTCGGCCTGACGGGTATGTCGTGGGCGTGTTGTCCAGCAATTTCTGGGCGGACAGCATTCAGCGCGCCGAGGGCAAGTGGACCTACCGCGACGTCGATCCTCTGGCGTTTTACAACTTCGAGCCCCTGGGCTGGGTGGTGCTGAGTTCCGGTCCGCACAAGGATCGTACCTTGAATGATCTGGTGGCTCTCGCCCGCGCCAAACCCGGCGAGATTCGGGGCGCGATGTCCGATGGCAGCCCCACCTCGTATCTGATGGGGCAGGTTGAAAAAGTGAGCGGTGCGCGGTTTACGCGGGTGGCGTATCAGGGCGGCAAGCAGGCGCTCAATGATCTGGCGGGCGGGCACATCGACGTCTCCTTTGGCTACCTGGGCGAGTACCGATCGCTCATGCTCGACGGCCGTGTGCGGCCGCTGGCCTTCACCGCGAGCAAGCGCACCAGCGTGCTGCCCGATGTGCCCACCTTCAACGAGTTACTGGGGGCCGACGATATCGTGTGGGATGCTTTCCGCTTCGTCGCGGTGCCCAAGGGCTTGCCCGCTGATCGCAAGGCCTGGCTCGAGGCCGCAATGACCGCCGCAATTGCTGATCCCAACCTGGCCAAGGAGGTGGCGGTGCTGGGCGGTTCGGTGGATCCCAGCCTTGACACTGCGGCTCGCCTGACCGAGGAAATCGAACGCCGTGTTAATCGTGAGCGGGTGTACTACGACACCAAGCAGTTGCTGAACCGCTGAGCGGGGCTTGCCGGGTCGGTTTGCGTGCGCTGAACTGACCGATGGTGAAGGCCCCTGCGCCTGCGGCCCGGCCCAGATGCAGCAGTCCCTCGAGCACGAACTGAAGCAGGGGCTCGCGGCATTTGCGAATGTCTTGCACCAGTGCAATTTGCTGCGCTCTCTGCGTCGCGAACCCCTTCCCGAGGGGGATGACCGCGGCGAGATCCTGCCACTGAATATCGCAGAACTGGGCCTCGTGCATGGCCTGCACATAGGTGGCGCCGTCGCCCAGGGCAGGGATGGCCCAGCCCTGTTCAATCGGTTGAATGTACAGATCGCGGTCGGCGGCGCTCACGTCAGGGGCGACCAGCCAGTCTTCTCCGGCCAGTCGACCGCCGGGTCTCAGAACGCGTCCGACCTCACGGAAGAAGCGGAGGCGATCAGGGAAATGGCAGGGCGATTCGAAGAACACCACCGCATCAAAGCTTGCGTCCGGAAAGGGGAGCCTGGCCGCTTCGCCCGTGACGATCTCGGCGCGTTCGCTCAGGCCCCGCTTGCGGATGAGCGCCTCGGCGAGCGTTCTCTGCTCCGCGACCGGGGTGAGCCCGGTGACCTGGGCGCCCGCGTGTTGCGCGAGGTGGCAGACCGTTCCGCCGATGCCGCAGCCCACATCGAGCACCCGGTCGGCTGGCCCCAGCCCGATTGACCCGGCGACCACTTCAATCATGCGGACCTGATCGGCGGCGCTGGGTTGGCTCTCGCCGTAGTAGCCGGTGTGCCAGTGTTCGCCGAGAAAGCCCTGGTAGAGGGGAATGCAGCGGCGGTAGTACTCGTCGACGAGCGCGCGGTCGGCCTGGGCGCTCGTTCTCAAGCGCCTCACCAGTTCACGGTCATCGAGTTCGCGAAGATTCATCCGGGCGGGGCGCCGCTCAGGCGGGACGGCCCTCGCGAAACATGCCGATGGCTCGCATGACCGCCTCATCGCTGACCTCGAAGAGCAGCGTGTCCTCGTCGGCTGCAATGCGGATCGGATGCCAGGTGGGGGCGGCAAGCACGTCAAAGGCCGACCAGTTCGATGCGAGTGACCCTATTTGAGCGTGACCCCGGCCCCGTGCCACGGCATACACCCGGTTAGCGGTGCTGCGGGGTGGCTCGAAGACCTTGCCTGCCTCGATCCGCGTGAATCGAAGTTGCAGCGTCGGAATATGCGAAGCGCTGGGCAACTCGAATTGGCGGATGCCGCCCTGCGCCAGCGACTGCGCAACTGGCTCGGTCTGGCGATCGAGTTGGGTATCGATCCAGTTGGCCGGGTACATGAATTCGCTCTCGGCCGGCCGTGAGGTGACTGGTTGGTCCCCGCCGGGGTAATGCTCGACGAACATCGGTTCGAGCAGGTGCACCAGTGGTACATCGAGAAAATCGATCCAGTAGGCGTCCCGGTCGCCGTGGTTGTAGTGACTGTGCCAGCAGTCGCCGGGCGTGAGCAGCACGTCGCCCGGCCGCATGGGGAGTTCGACACCGTCGACCACCGTGTAGACGCCTTCGCCCGCATCGAGGACGAATCGGAGCGCGTTGGGCGTGTGCCAGTGGGCACGTGCGTGCTCGCCGGGCCGGATCATCTGATAGGCCACGATGATCGTGCGCAAGGTCGCGTAGTCGTTGTCACCCACGGGGTTGTAAAGGATGAGGTTGCGCCGCTCGGCCTGCTCGGTGCTCATCCAGCGGCCCGCCTGGTCAAGCGCGAGCTTGCCCTCGGCATAGCGCCAGTGCATGGGGCTGAACTCGGTACGGGGCTCGGGCCAGAGGGACGGGCGGATCTTGTGCCACCCGGCGGTCATCCGGTTGGCATTCAGGACGGGATAGAGGTCGGTGAGGTTCTGCGCGCCTCGCAGGGCCTCGATGGCGCTGCGGGGGGAGGGGGCATCTGTGCTCATGCGGATCGGTCCTCGCTTGCGGAAGCCCTCATTGTGCTACGGTCCGGAGTCGGGTGCGGAGGGTGTCGTCAGCTTTTGAACTGTGACAGGATACGGCGAGGGCATGTCCGAACGGCCCGGTTGACTTGAAAAGGAGCAGGCATGCTGTCGCGACGTAATCTCATTTTGTCGGGGCTCGGAAGTCTCGCGGTGTCCGGGGTCGGGGCCCAGGGCGTCTATCCGCAAAAAACGCTGAGCTTCGTCGTGCCCTGGGGGGCGGGTGGTTCCAATGACATCATGGCCCGGGCGCTGCAGGGCATTCTGGCCGACCAGGGCTTCAGTGTCATCGTTGAGAACGTACCGGGCGGGGCGGGGTCGATCGGCCTCACGCGGGTGGCCAACGCGGCGGCCGACGGCTACACCATCGGCATGGGCACCAGTTCCACGCTCGCTTTCATGTCGCTGGGCAAGACCGCGCTGAAAAACGAACAGTTCGACCACCTGGTGCGGGTCAGTGTCGATCCGCTGCTGCTGGTCGTGTCGGCCCGCGGGCCTCACCGGACGCTGGAAGACTTCGTCGCGCACATGAAGGCCAAGCCGGGGGGCGTGTCCATTGGCGCGAGCGGTGATCTCAACCCCACGCATGTTCTGGCCGCGATGACCGCGCGAAGTGTCGGCGCACCCTATATCTATGTGCCGTATGCCGGTGGCACGAAAATTCTTGCCGACCTCATGGGCGAGCACCTCGAGGCGGCGGTGCTGAAACCCTCCGATTGCAAGGCGCAGCTCGATGCGGGCACGCTACGCCCGCTGGGTGTGTATGCCAACGAGCGCCTGGCCCAACTGCCCGAGGTGCCCACTTTCAAGGAGCGGGGCCACGATGTGTTCGCCTTCGGGCCGGTCGTGCAGATGGGGTACATCGTTGCGCCGGCAGGGCTTGCGCCCGCGGTGCGGCGGCGTCTCACCGAGGCGCTCGGCAAGGCCCTGCAGGATGAGCGTTTTCGCAAGCTCGCCGATCAGAACGCCTTCATTGTCGATGGCCTGAGCGGTGAGGCCCTGGCCGGCGAAGTGGGGCGAGTCGGCAATGCCATTCGCGACATCGCGGCGCGGGCCATTCGCTGAGCCCCGACGTGAAGCGTGCGGGGGCTGCAATGCAATCGAGCGGTTTGGTTCGTGCGCTGCGACTGGCCCTGATGCTGCTCGTGGCCCTGTTCGCCGCAGGGGGCGCGCGGGCAGATTTCCGCCGTGCCGACGAGGCGCTGGCCCGCAAGGACTATGCTGCGGTGCTCGCCAGTTGCTCGGAGGACGCGCGGCGCGGCGAGAAGAATTGTCAGAACCACCTGGGCAATCTGTACCGCTTCGGGTTGGGTGTGCCGCGTGACGACGCCCAGGCGCTTCGGTGGTTGCAGGCCTCGGCCGCTCAGCAGCAGCCGTACGCGCAGGAGGCGCTCGGCCAGCTTTATCGACGGGGGCAGGGCGTGCCGCTCGACCTCGACAAGGCGGTGGCCCTGATCTCAGCCTCGGCGGCCCAGGGCGTGCCGGCGGGGCTCAATGCACTCGGGGCCATGAACGCGCTCGGCGAGGGTGTCCCGCGCGACATGAAAAAGGCCTGCGACCTTTATGAGCAGGCGGCCACCAAGGGGCATCCTTGGGCGCAGGCCAATTTTGGATTCTGTCTCAAGGAGGGAAGCGGCGGTCGTAAGGTCGACGCCGACGGGGCGCTCGGCATGGCACGCCGCTCGTCGGCCACGGGCAATGCGGCGGGGCTGCGACTGCTGGGCACGCTGTATCGCGATGGCGTGGGCGTGCCGCGAGACCTCAATGAGGCGCGCGGCCTGTTTGAGCGGTCGATTCGCGAGGGCGGCGATCGCGAGGCCTACACCTCGATGGGCTATCTCTACTACCTCGACGCCGGGGCCCGCGACTGGAAAGTTGCGGTGGGCTATCTTGAGACGGGCGCGGCGGCGGGCTCTTCGCCGTCTGCCCGGCTGCTCGGGGACATTTACCGGCTCGGGGATGCCTCGGTGCCTCGCGACGGCGCCCGGGCCCTGGCGGCCTATCAGTTGTCGGAAAAGTTGCGGCCTAATTCAGGGGCGCGGCTGGGGCTGGGGCTGTTGTTCCTGTCCGGCATCGGGGTCGAGGCCAATCACCCGCTCGCGCGCAAGCACTTCGAATCGGCGATCGCGCTGGGTAACGCCGAGGCGCGTGTCCATCTCGCGCAGATGATGGAGCAAGGCCGGGGCGGCCCTTCGGATCCGGCGGCAGCCTCGAAGCTTTACAAAGAGGCGCTGGCGTCGCCCAGTTTGAGCCCGCCCATGCGGGCGATCGCGCAGGAGGGCATCTCGCGCGGCGGGCGCCCGACGGGCTCAGTTCAGGCTGTGGGGACGCCTTCGCCGGCCGCATCCCAGGCCGCAGCGCCGACTGCACCAGGGGCGGCCCCAATGGTGTCAGCCGCCAGGGCTGGCGCCAAGTTTCGCAAGGCGCTGGTCCTGGGTAACGATCGCTACGAGGGCGTGCCGGTGCTGACGAATGCGGTCGCGGATGCCCGGGCGATGTCGCGCACTCTCGAGTCAGTGGGTTATCAGGTGTGGATGCACCTCGATGTCAGCGAGAAACGCTTCAAACAGGTCCTCAGGGAGTTTCGCCTCCAGATTCAGGGCGGGGACGAGGTGGTGTTTTTCTACGCCGGCCACGGCGTACAACTGGGCGCGGCAAATTACCTCTTGCCCGTCGACATTCGTGGTGACAGTGAAGAGCAGGTACGCGACGAGGCGATCGCGCTGCAGCGCATTCTCGACGATCTGCAGGAGCGCAAGGCGGGGTTCACGCTAGCCATCATCGATGCCTGCCGGGACAACCCCTTCAAGGGCAGCGGCCGGGCGTTGGGGGGCCGCGGCCTCGCCGCGCCGTCTGCCGTCACCGGGCAGATGGTGATGTTCTCGGCGGGCTCGGGTCAGCAGGCCCTCGATCGACTGGACCAGTCGGACAAGACGCCCAATGGTCTGTTCACGCGTATCCTGCTGCGGGAGATGGTCAAGCCAGGCGTTCCGGTGGACCGCGTGCTGCGAAACGTGCGCAACGAAGTCGTCCGGCTGGCCCGCAGCGTGGGACATGAGCAGACGCCCGCGCTCTATGATCAGGCAGTGGGAGACTTTTTCTTTCTTCAGTGAGCAGGCTTGGCATGCGTCCTGCTCGCTTGCAGCCCTGGGTGGTTCGCCTGCTGTTCTGGCACATTTCCGGGGCATCGCGCACCACAGTGGCTTTATCGGGCCGCTTGACTCGCCCTTTTACTGGAGATTCTCATGCTTCGATTTCTGATCAGCCTGTCTCTGAGCCTGATGCTTGCGATACCCGCCGCAGCACAGGAGCGCACCCGTCTGCGTGTGATGGGTCTTCCTCTTGCGACCGGAAAGATTCAGCAGCAAAACGAGCTGCCGTTTTTTGAAAACCTGGCCAAGCGAACCGGGCTGCCCTTTGATGTCGATTACAAGCCGCTGGACTCCACCGGCGTGAAGGAGTTCGAGCAGTTGCGCGTCATGCGCTCGGGCATCTACGACATGGTCACCTTGCGCCTCGGCCAGGTATCCCGGGACGAGCCCACCATTCTCGGGCTCGATCTCGTTGGCATGAATACCGACTTCAAGACGGCGCGGGCCAATATCGCTGCGTTCCAACCGGTTCTCGACCGGCAGCTGCAGGCCCAGCACAATCTGGTGCTGCTGGGCGTGTGGCCCTTCGGTCCTCAGATCATTTTCTGCAAACCCGCCATCCCCGGTGGGCTGGCCGATCTGAAGGGCAAGAAAATTCGCGTGATCGATGGCGTGATGGCGCGCTTCATGGAGAAGATCGGTGCCACCCCGGTGACGATGGCCTTCAGCGAGGTGTCCCAGGGCTTGCGGCTGGGCACCCTCGATTGCGCGGTCACCGGGCCGAGTTCGGCCAACAGTGCCG
>CAIVPX010000014.1 GCA_903907905.1 uncultured bacterium
CGGCCTGGCTGACGCCGCTGGCGGCCTGATGGCCCCGGTCAGAGGGAATGGTGTCAAACACCGCCCCGGGAATGGACTCAGCGGCCTGCCGAGCCGACCAGCCGGGGTTGTACAGATCGAGATCGGGCGCGAGCACCAGCGCGCGCGCCCGAATCGAGCCCAGCGCGGCGCGTGTATCACCGTGAAATCCGGGCGACCCGCCCAGATCGTGGTCGTCGTATGCGCGGCTCTGGCAGAGCCAGTCGAAGGCCGTGGGCCCGTGCTCGCCAAACCATTGCGCACGATCGGCCAGCCAGTCGACCAGCGCCTGTCGGGAGGCAAACGATTCGAGGGCCTCGGGGCTCGAGGGCACGATGAGCTGCGAGAGCGGCACCCATAAACGCATCGCCTCGGCCCGATCGCGGGGCTGCGTGCACGCCTCATCAAGGAACAAGGCACGACGCCCCATTTCGTTGACCAGCTGCGACCAGCGACTGGTGCGGGCCATGGGTGTCAGGGCCACCACCCGCTCAACGCGCGCAGGGTGGCTGACCGCCCACTGCAGCGCCTGCATTCCGCCCATGGAGGCGCCGACCACCGCGTAAAGGCGTTCGATGCCCAGCGCATCGAGCACCAGCGCCTGGCTACGAACCATGTCACGAAGGTTGATCCGGGGGAAGTGCATACCCGGCTGCGCGCGGCTGTTGGAGGGCGAGCTGGAGAGTCCATTCCCGAGCGCGTCAATCGCCAGCACATGAAACCGGTCGGTATCGAGTGCCCGGCCGGGGCCGATCAGGAAATCGAGCCGATGGTGCGTACTGCCGATGGAGCAACACACGACAACCGTATTGTCGCCGCGCCGCTGGCCATGTTCGACCCAGACCAGTTCGCAGCCCCGCAGCAACTCGCCCGATTCGAGGGCCAGATCGCCAATCGGCTGCCGGTGGTGCGGCCGGTCGATCCAGCCCGCGGCAAGCGGCGGGTGGCGCAAGGCGCTCCCTTCAGCCGGTGAAAGCACGAATCGACTCATCGCAACACCTGGGTCATGAAGCGGTTACCGGATGACGTGACTCGGGGGCGCTCAGCCGTTCATCATCACCACGGCGCGCACGACCTCGCCGCGTTGCATGGCGCCGAAACCCTCGTTGATCTGATCGAGGCTCAGGCGCAGATCGATCAGCTCATCGAGCATGAGCGAGCCGTCCAGGTAGCGCTGCGCCAGCCACGGAAAATCTCGGTGCGGCCTGGCTCCACCGTAAGACGAGCGCGTGATGCGTTTCTCGCCCATCAGTGAGCCAAAGCGCAGGCTCACCTTGCGGTTGACTTCGGTCTTGCCAAGGATGACCAGCTGCCCGCCCGGCCGCGTGATCTCGAGGGCGAGCTGCAGGGCCGACTCCGCACCTGCGGACTCGAAGGTGGCATCGGCCCCACGGCCCTGCGAGAGCGCTCGGACCGCGTCGAGGGCGGTTTCATCGGCGACGACGAGATCGGTTGCGCCAAAGCGCTGGGCCAGCGCCAGCCGTGCACGATCGCGGTCAATGGCGATGATGCGCGATGCGCCCTGGATTCGGGCGCCCTGAATCGCATTGAGCCCGACCGCCCCACAGCCAATCACCGCGGCGATGCTCCCGGCCTCAAGTTTCGCCAGGCGGCAGGCCGCGCCCACCCCGGTCATGACGCCACAACCAATCAGGCAGGCGCGGTCAAAGGGAATATCGCGCGGCACCACCACCGCGCCACTGGCGGGCAGCACCGAGTACTCGGCATGTGAGGACACCACGGAAAAATGGTGCAGCTTGCCACCACGGATGCGCAATCGCGACTGTCCGTCCAGTAGATGCCCTGCAGGTTGGTGCCGGGTAAAGGGCTCACACAGAATGGGCTGATCCCGGTCGCAATAAAAGCAGCGACCGCAGTGCGGGTTCCAGGACGCCACGACATGATCGCCCGGTTGAATCCCCGTCACCGTCTTGCCCACCGCCTCGACCACTCCCGCGCCTTCGTGGCCCAGCACGACAGGAAGCGGAAAGGCGAGGCTGCCCTGCATCACCTCAAGGTCGGTGTGGCAGAGTCCGCTTGCGTGATTACGGATGAGCACATCGGTCGGCCCCAATTGCTCGAGACTGACCTGCTCGACCCGCAGCGGCTCGCCCACCTGGTGCAGCACGGCTGCGCGAAACTTCATGAACGATCAGCCGATTTGCCGCCGCCCGCCGATCGAGCCGGCCGGGCGTGCATCAGTCCCGCACCTCGAAGAGCGCCTCGACCTCGATAGGAATGTCACGGTACAGCTCGGCCACGCCAATCGCCGAGCGTGTGTGGCGGCCAGCCTCGCCAAAAATCTCGACCATGAGATCGGAAAACCCGTTGAGGACCAGCGAGGGCGTGTTGAAGCCCGGCGCGCAGTTGATGAAGCCGATGACGTGCACCACGCGTACCACGCGATCGAGCGAACCGATGCAACCGCGCAGCGTGCCCAGCACATTGAGGCCGGTCTCGCGGGCGGCGGCCGCGCCCTGCTCCTGATCGAGTTCACGACCGAGCTTGCCCATGATGGTGGGCGTATCGGTGAGGGGTTCGATCGGACCGTGCCCGCTCATGTGAACGTGAATGCCAGAACGCAGCGCGCGAACCCGGTTGGGCTTGTCGACCCAGGCAGGCGGCAAGACGATGCCCAGCTCGCGCAGGCGCTGTTCGGGGGAGGTTGCGGGTGATGAACTTTGGCTCATTTCAGACGTCCTGTGCTGACAAAAAAGGCCCGCTCCTTGGCCGCCAGATCATTGATGACGGCGGCGGTCTGTTCGGCGGTCGAAATCTTCGGGTTGGGAATTGCGCCCATCTTGCGGAACTCTTCCTGCAGCTCGGGATCGCGCGCGGCGCCGGCGAGGGCTGCCGCCAGCCAGGCCTTGCGATCGGCGGGCGTCCCCTTGGGCACCGCGGCCCAGCGGGCAATCGTCCAAATGATGTCCTTATTGCCGGTGATTTCAACCAGCGTGGGCGCGTTGGGCGCAAACGGCGAGCGCTCACCGCTGGTCACCGCGATAGGCTCAACCTTCTTCGCCTCAAGGTGGCTGCGGACCTCCCCGTAAAAGGCGATGGCCACGTCGACGTTACTGCCCAGCATGGCGGTCACCCCGGGCATTCCCCCCTGGAACGGTACCTTGAGAAATTTCGCCCCGGACACCTGCTCAAGCTGCTCGACCATGTACTCGTAGAGCGAGCCCGGCACGTTGGTGATGCGCACAGTATTGGGCTTATCCCGCGCCGTAGCGAGAATTTCCTTGAATGACTTGCCCTTGAAGGGGCCGTCGACATTGACCACCAGCAACATGCCGTCGCTGTTCAGGTAGGCAATGGGCTCCAGGTCCCCCAATGTCCACTTGCCGCCCGCTCGCAGCATGGAGTCGGCAAAGACCAGGCTGGCGATGATGCCCACCGTGTACCCGTCGTTCTTGGCCTGTGTGGCCAGATAGGTATGGCCGACCAGGCCCGCACCGCCCGTACGGTTGTTGACCACGGTCTTCTGATCGGTGTACTTCTCGAAGAACTTGGCGACCAGACGCGCGTTGATGTCCATGCCGCCGCCGGCCGGGTAAACCACCGTCATCTCGATGGGCTGGGACGGAAAATCGCGGGGCTTGAGTCCTGCGATTACGGCCCGGGTGGCCGCCTCCGGCTGGGCCTGCACAGGTGGGCTGATCAGGGTCGCGCCGGCCAGCAGGGCGAGCGCCGCGGTGCCGGCCAGCCAGGGTTTGAATCGAGCAAGCATGGTGTCTCCTTGGTGTGAAATTGGCATCGCGCGCCGGACGCCGCCCGGTTGACGGCTTGCGATCACTGGCCTCTGCCGGGCCCTCGTCAGCGGATCGCCCGGTGAATGGTGCCTCAATCCCGGGAAAAGTGAAATCTCGATTGCCCGTCCGCTTATGGGCTAGCATGCATACTGCCATTTGCCCGATTACCCCGGAGCCCAGCGCATGACACCGGCCGACGTCATCCGAGCGCGCGAGCGCGCGCGCCGGATCGAAACCGCGAGCGACTCGCGCTTTCCAACGCTCTTTTCGCCCATCTCGCTGGGCGCGCACACCAGCAAAAATCGGGTCATGCGCGTGGCGACCACCTCCAACCTTGCCGAACAGGGTCGGGTCGGGGCTCGCATGCTGGCGTTCTATCGCACTGTCGCCGAGGGGGGCGCGGGCGTGATTGTCAGCGAGGCCACCCGACTACACCCCCATGACGGCGTGGTGCCGCATGCGCTACCGCTCTTTGACCCCGCCGTGGTGCCAAGCCTTCGAACCATCAGCAATGCCCTGCACGAACAGGGGGCGCTGTTCATCGTGCAACTCAACCAGGGCGGCCGTCAGCATCTGGGGCGCCGGGTGGGCACGCTGGTGGCCCCCTCCGACATCGCCTGCCCGCGCAGCGGCGGCACTCCCCATGCGCTGTCCACCCGCGAGGTGGAGGAGATGGTCGAATACTTTGTGGCGGCAGCCGCGATCGCCCGCGATGCCGAGGCCGATGGCGTCGAAATTCACGGCGCCCAGGGCCATCTGATCGGCCAGTTCGTTTCGCCCTTCAGCAATACGCGCACCGATCGCTATGGCGGCAGTCTCGAAAACCGTCTGCGCTTTGCACTCGACATCATGACGGGCACCCGCCGCAGGCTGGGCGATCGCGCGGTCATCGGCTACCGCATGGGGGTCGAAGAGTTCACCCAAGGCGGCGTCACCATCGAACTGGCCTGCGAGGCTGCGGCACTGCTCGCCCGCAGCGGCCTGATCAACTACATTTCGCTCAGCCAGGGCAACTTCAACACCATCGAGACGCACCTGCCCGACCGTCACTGGCCGCAGGTCACTTACCGGGAAATCCAAAGCAGAATCAAGCAGGCGGTGGGCGATCTGCCGGTGGTTCAGAGCACGCGCATCCAGATGCCGGATCAGGCCGAAGACATTCTCGCCAGCGGCGATGGCGACATGATCGGCTTATGCCGCGCACTGCTGGTCGACCCCGATTGGCCGCGCAAGGCACGAACCGGGCGCGAGCACGAGATCCGCCGTTGTATCGCCTGCAACCAATGCTGGGACTGGATCATCGGGCCCGACCCCATCGCCTGCGCCACCAATCCGGTTGCCGGGCGCGAGCATCAGTTCGGGCGGCTCAAGCCCACCACCGAACCCAAGCGCCTGGCCGTGATCGGCGGCGGCCCGGCCGGGCTCGAGGCGGCGCGCACGGCCGCCGAGCGCGGGCACCAGGTCACCTTGTTCGAGCGTGCGTCACAGTTGGGCGGCAAAATGGCGCAGGCCCCCCGCCTGCCTCACAGCGCCGAACTCAAGCACCTGCTCGACTTTTTGATCCCCGCCGTCGAACGCCTGCCCGTAAAGATCGAACTCAACACCGAGGTCGATGTCGACATGCTGCTGGCGCGAGGCTTCGAGGCCTTCGTGGTCGCCGTGGGGGCCGAGCCCTATGCGCCCGACCTGGCCGGTGACGGCTCAGTGCCGGTCACTGCGGTAGCTCGGCCCGAAGACCTCGAGGCCCTTGATCGCGAGGGCGAGGCCCTGGTCGTGATGGATGAAGACGGCTACTTCTGGGGGTCGGCTGCGGCCGAGGCGGCCCTGGCCCTGGCGCAGCGCCGCGGCCAGACCTTGCACATCGTCACGCGCTTTTTCGAGGTTTTCCGGGAACTGCCCATGGTGTCGCGCATTGCAGCGCTGCGTGCGCTCGATCGGGGCGGCGCGGTCTTGCACACCTCGATGTTCGTGGCCGCCTGCGAGCAGGGCGCCATCCTGCTGCGGCACTACCTCACCGGCCGCGAACTGCGCCTCGAACGCACCGCCGGGGTGGTCTGGATCGGCCAGCAGCACGCACGCGGCGCAGGCCTCTACGAGGGCCTGCGTGAGCGCGGCTACCAGACCACCACCTGGATCGCAGGCGACGCATTTTCGCCCCGCCGACTGCCCAACGCCCTGGTCGAGGCGCACAGCGCCGCTCGTCAGGTCTGATCGTTTTCAACCCAGATAGGAGACCCCCATGAGCCTGGTCAAACGAACCATCGATGCGGTCAGCGTCAAACGCATGCTCGAGGCTGCGATTGAAAAGTCCACTGAAATGAAGAAGGCGATGTGCATTGCCGTCACCAACGAGGCGGGCCAGCTCAAGGCCTTCCACGCCATGGACGGGGCACCTCACCTATCCATCGACATTGCGCAGAACAAGGCCTACACGGCGAGCGCATTCGGCATCCCCACCCACACCTGGTTCGACTTCATCAAGAACGATCCCCCGCTCCTGGCGGGCATCACCCATACCCCGCGTCTGGTGGTATTCGGTGGCGGTTACCCCATCATTGAAAACGGTCAGGTGATCGGCGCCATCGGCGTGAGCGGCGGTCACTATTCCGAGGACATGGAAGTGGCGCGCGCCGCACTCGACGCCATCAACGCGCCGGTGCAGTAAGCCCATCATGGACCACTCGCTGCCGCCGCTCCCGTATGCGATGGACGCGCTCGAGCCGCACCTGTCGGCCGAGTCCTTCCAGTTTCACTACGGCAAACACCACCAAAACTACGTGATCCAGCTCAACCGGCTGATCCAGGGAACCGAGTTTCACGACCGCTCGCTCGAGGCGATCGTTCGGGAATCCAAGGGCGCCATCTTCAACAACGCCGCCCAAATCTGGAACCACAGCTTTTTCTGGGCGAGCATGTGCCCGCAGGGCGGTGGTGCGCCCGAAGGCGCGCTGCTTCAGTCCATCGAACAGCAATATGGTTCGTTCGCCGGTTTTCGAGAAGAATTCGTGCGGCGCTGCGTCGGCAATTTCGGCGCGGGCTGGACCTGGTTGGTACGCCGACGCGGTGGCGAAGTGGGGATTGTCAACACCACCAATGCCGAGACGCCTCTGGTTTCGGCCCACCGACCGCTGATCACCATTGATCTGTGGGAGCACGCCTACTACATCGACTATCGAAACGGCCGGCAGCGCTTCGTCGAGACCTATCTCGACCACCTCGTCAACTGGCGATTTGCGCAGGACAATTTCGCGCAAGCCCGATAGCAAAGGGACCCGACATGAGCGACATCCTGGGTTGGCGCAAGAAATTCGGCATCGTGACGCCCTCGACCAATACCGTTGTACAACCCGAGTGCGACGAGATGCGCCCGCGGGGTGTCACCAACCACATCTCGCGCATGTTCATCCCCGATGATCCAGTAAGAAGTGATGCCGACTTCAACGAGCTCATCCGCAGGATCGATGTCGCACTCGAAGACGCCATCGACAGCGTCATGACCTGCCGACCGGATCATCTGGTGCTGGGCATTTCCTCAGAGAGCATCTGGGGCGGCGGGCTGGAGCCCAGTCGGCGAATTGCCGAGCGCATCCGCGAGCGGGCAGGCGACATTCCGGTGGCGCAAGCGGCCGACTCGCTCAAGGCGGCGCTGCGCGTCCACGGCATCAAGCGGCGCATATCGGTCATCACGCCCTACTTTCCGGTGGCCGATGCGCATATCCGCGAATACGCGCAGGCCATCGGCTTTGACGTCGCTCGAACCCGGCACCTGTGCTGCCCAGGCCCCGTTGAAATCGCCTTCACTACGCCCGAGCAATTACGCGATGCCTTGCTCGCGGTGGATGGCGACGAGGTGGAAGCGATCGTGCAATTCGGTGCCAACGTCGCCTTCGGCCGACAGGCGGCCGAGGCCGAGCGCTGGCTCGGCAAGCCCGTCGTGGCCGTGAACGTGGCCACCTACTGGCACGCCCTGCGCTCGGCAGGCATTCCCGACACCGTGGTGGGCTACGGCAGCCTGCTCGAGCGCTTCTAGGGCGCTGGGTTCATCGACTCGTCTAGCGGGCGATCTTGCCGCCGTCCGTGCGCGTAATCACCAGAGTGGCAGAACGCGGTCGACCCGCAGGCCCATAGCCTGACGCGCCCGCACTCACGCCGTTTCCGGGCCACTGACTCTCGAAGGTGAAGTTCGAGGCCGTCCCGATGGCGGCCGTGCCTTCGCCGGGGTGCTGCACATTGACCAAAAGGACGGTTCCGTCTGCGGTCTCGGTGATGCCGGTGATCTCGCTACCCTTGGGCCCGATCAGGAAACGCTTCAGGCGGGCCTCTCCGAGCAGCCCCCCCACAAAGGTTCGCTGGATGCCGGTACTGCTGCCTTGAGTGTTGAGGACCGTGTAGGCCCCGCCATCTCCGACTTCACCCGGGACCGCGGCAAACAGGCAACAGTTCAGTTCGTCGGTGAAGGCGCCGTCATCGGTCTGAATCCAGAGAATGCCACTCGAAGGGCTGAACCAGAGGCCATCGGGCGAAGACAGCGAATTGTTGGCCGTCAGGCGCGAGATGTTGACGTTGTCCGCATCGGCGTCTTCCTCGGCGCCAAAGACGAAAATGTCCCACTGAAAACCGGTGGCCGTGGACAATCCACCGGACTCACGAAAGCGGATGATGTGTCCGTTGGGGTTGCCCGAGCTCTTCTTGCCGTCCGAGTCAGTGTAGGCTCGGGGATTGGCGGCGTTGGTGCTTGACGGCGTCCGGTTGGTCGAATTGTTATTGGTCAGGCAGAAGTACACCTCGCCATTGGCCGGGTTGACTGCACCCCATTCCGGGCGATCCATCTTGGTCGCCCCCACCGCATCGGCTGCGTGGCGCGCATTGACGAAGACATCCGCCTGATTGGCAAAGGCGTACACGGTGTAAGCACGAATGGCCGGCGCGTCATAGCTGAGCTCGAGCCACTGGCCGGTGCCGTCGTCGCTGAAACGGGCAACGTAAAGTTTGCCTTCGTCAAGATACTTGTTGCCTGCAGCCATCCCGCCGCCGATGTCGGCCGGATCCCAGGCCGCTGCGCTGACGAACTTGTAGATGTACTCATTGCGCGAATCACAGCCCATGTAAAAGGCCAGCTGCTTGCCTGCAACAGGCGCGCTGCACACCGCCGCCTCGTGAGCAAAACGGCCCATCGCCACACGCTTGGCAGGCGTTGAGCCGGGTGCGCAGGGGTCGATCTCGACATTGAAGCCAAAGGTGTTGGGCTCATTGCGAAAATCGTCGACGGCCGATGCGCCCGACGCAGCGACATTGAATCGGGAGAAGCGGAAGTTCGTGTCGTTGGGCGCCGTGTACCAGCCCTGACCCAATAGCTTGCCCGTGCTGCCCGCCGGTGCCGTCGAAGCCACGCCGTAGCGCTTGCGCGAAGCGATCGTCTTGGCATCGGGCAAGGTCGAACCCGACGGCATATTCCAGTAAACCGCCCAGTTTTCCTCACAGGTGAGGTAGGTTCCCCAGGGAGTTTTTCCCATGCCGCAGTTGTTGAGCGTGCCGCGGGCCGTCGCGCCGGTGGTGTCGAAGCGCGTGACCATCATCTGGCGGATGTTGGCAAGATGCGCAATGGGTCCGCGGATGTCGACCACGGTCTGCGGAGTGATGCGGCGGTTGTAGGCGGAATCCTGCTTGTAGCCCGTCACCTTGCCGGCTGAATCGAGGTTGAGCTCAACAATCGACACGCCGTGGTGATTGATTTCCTTGAGCGATTCAAGCTCAGGCCGTACGCCGCCGTCCCAGCTACCAAACTGATCGAACTTCAGACCAGTACTCGATCCGGAGGTCTGCCCCGCCGGATGAAAGAAGTGGGCATCCGCAGAGCTCTCGTGATTGACGGCCAGCACGGCCCGGCTGGTGGCCGCGGCAGAGTAGCCGCCGCTCGCGCCCACATAAAAAATGTCGACGCCGTCATGATGATCGCCAATGCGGCGTGACCAGTCATCAATCTCGGTCCCGAGGTTCGAATACGCGGCAAGCGCGCTGTCGAGCGAATCGCCCGTCGCATGCAGCACCCGGGCCGTGTAGCCGGTGGGCAGTACAACGGTATCCAGGAGGCTCTTGCCCACCGCGCCAAACGAAAGTTTCGCAGCCGCTGCAGGCTCGGCGAGGGCTCGCAGGCCGCCGGTGCTGTCGCTTGCGCAGGCGGTGACCAGGGGCAGCACCGACGCCGCCGACAGACCCAACCCGCCGCGCAGCAGGCGGCGGCGGGCGGGGTCGGCAAGGCCGCGTGCAAGCACGGTCTGAAAGTGTTCGTTGTCCGAGACATTATCGATGGTGTCGTCGTGGTGGCCGAGTGCCATGGGGTTTGCTCCGTGAGTCGAGAGAAAACCCGAGCTTGGCGGGCGAGCATGACAAGCTCGTGGCAAAGCGATGACATTTGTTTGACACGCCCCGGGATCGGGCCGCGCACGGCCCGCAGGTCCAAGGGCTCAGCCGGCGAGGTGGGCGTCGAGACGCTCGAGCAGCGCCATCTGCGAGCGGTATCCCGCATGGCGGCCGCGGGGACGGCTTCGCGCGTAGTCGCCCTCGGCGTCCATCAGCCAGGCATCGAGATTGTCGCGAAGGTGCACCTTGATCGCCTCGTCGATCACGCGATCGCGAAGCTTGCGATCGCGCACCGGGAAGGCCACCTCGACGCGACGCAGCAGGTTGCGGTCCATCCAGTCGGCCGAGGCCAGCCAGACCGCCGGGTCGCCATCGTTGTGGAACACGTAGACGCGACTGTGCTCGAGAAAGCGCCCCACGACCGAGCGCACCCGGATGTTTTCGGACAAGCCCGGCACGCCCGGTCGCAGCGCACAGACACCGCGTACGATCAGATCGACCTGCACACCGGCGGCGCTTGCCTCGTACAGTGCGTCAATCACCGGTTGCGACAACAGCGCATTGACCTTGGCGGCAATCGCGGCCTTGCGACCCGCTCGCGCGTGCGCGATTTCGCGCTGGATTGATTCGAGCACCATGTCGAGCAGGCTGAAGGGCGCCTGCGCCAGCGCGCGAAGCTGACCGCGCTCGCCGAGCCCCGTCAGGCGACGGAACACTTCGTGAACGTCCGCGCAGATCTCCTCGTCCGCCGTGAACAGGCCGAAGTCTTCGTAGAGCCGCGCGGTTCGGGGGTGATAGTTGCCCGTGCCCAGATGAACATAGCGGCGAAGCCGGGTGGTGCCCGACGGGTCAGGCTCGCGGCGCAGCACCAAGGCCATCTTGGCGTGCGTCTTGTGGCCCACCACGCCATACACGACATGCGCGCCCACGTGCTCGAGCTTGGCCGCCCAGTTGATGTTGGTCTCCTCATCGAAGCGCGCCATGAGTTCGACCACCACCGTCACTTCCTTGCCCGCCTTGGCCGCATCGATCAGCGATTGCATCAGGGCTGAATCGTCGCCGGTGCGGTAGACCGTCTGCTTGATGGCGACGACGCTCGGATCGCGCGCGGCACTCATCAGAAAGCGCATGACCGGCGAGAAGGATTCGTAGGGATGGTGAACCAGGACGTCGCGCTTTCGAATCGCCGCGAACAGATCGCGCGCCCTGAGCGTTGCCGGAACTGCCGCCTCGAAGGCGGGAAACTTGAGGTCGGCGCGATCGACGAGATCGATCACCTGCTGAAGGCGCACCAGATTGACCGGGCCGTTCACCCGATAGCAGTCGCGCGCCCCCAGTTCAAATTCGCCCAACAGCAATCCGACCAGGTGCTCCGGAATATCGGCCGATACCTCCAGACGCACCTCGTCACCGAACTGCCGCTGCAGCAACTCCCCCTGCAGCGCCTCGCGAAGATCGGTCACCTCCTCGTCGTCGACGAACAGATCGCTGTTTCGGGTCAAGCGAAACTGATGAACCTCGCGAACCTTCATGCCCGGAAACAGCCGACCGACAAAGCCCTGCACGATGGAGGTGAGCAGCATCATGCCGTGAGCGTGCCCGGAGATATCCGGTGGTACCGCCAGCACCCGGGGCAGCGCTCGGGGGGCCTGAACCACCGCCACGCCGGCCCGACGCCCAAAGGCGTCATGACCATCGAGTTCCACGATGAAGTTCAGGCTCTTGTTGAGAATGCGGGGAAAGGGATGTGCCGGATCCAGTGCGATCGGGGTGAGCAGCGGTTCGATCTCGGTATCGAAGATCCGGCTGGCCCACTCGGTCTGGGCCTCGCTCCAGTCCGCCATCAGATGGATGACGATGCCTTCGGCGGCCAGCGCAGGTCGGACCGTGTCGTTGAGGAGCCGGTACTGCCGATCGACCAGTTCGCGTGCACGGCAGGCGATGTCATCAAGGCTGGACTCGAGGGCGCAGGCATCGTCGCGGCCGAGTTTCAGCCGCTGCTGCAGTTCGGCCACCCGGATCTCGAAGAGCTCGTCCAGGTTGTTGCTGACGATGGTGATGTAGCGCAAACGCTCGAGCGCGGGCACCGACGCGTCACCTGCCATGGCGAGCACCCGTTCATTGAACTTCAAAATGCCCTGCTCCCGGTTGAGCAGGCGCTGAACGGAGGGGTGGGAAGCGCTCATGGGGATCATGCTGCGCGCGCCGGATGACAAGTTTGTGACAGCCGGGTAATCGGTCAAGGCGCTGTCATAATTCGAGACGACACTCACCGACGAGAACTTCACAGACATGCCGGAGCCTGCTCTGCTTGCCGCAATCGATCTCGGATCCAACAGCTTCAGATTGCTGATTGCCCAGACCTCGGGCGAACCCCAGTCCCCCCAACTCAAGCCGCTCGACAGCATCAAACGCAGCGTGAGACTGGCGGCAGGCCTTGACGGCCATCGCAGGCTGGATGCGCTGGCGCAGCAACGCGGCCTCGATGCTCTGGGCGCGTTCAGTACGCGAATCCGGGCGTTTGCCCCCGAGCGGGTCAGGGCGGTCGCCACCAGCACACTGCGAATCGCGCGCAACGCAGCCGACTTCCTGGCCGATGCCGAGGCCACGCTGGGTTTTCCCATCGAGGTCATTTCCGGGCAGGAAGAAGCGCGACTGATTTACCTCGGGGTCGCCCACCATCTGCCTGAGCGGACCGCACCCAGGCTGGTGATCGACATCGGCGGCGGGTCAACCGAATGCATTGTGGGTCATGGCCACACCCCCAAGGTGCTCGAATCGATCAGTGTCGGCTGCGTGAGCAGCACCGTCAGCCACTTTTCGGATGGCCAGTGCACGGCGGAACGCTTCGAAATTGCTCGTAATGCCGCTCGAAGGCAGCTCGCCGAGGCGGCCCGTCGAAGCCGGGAGATCGGCTGGCAACAGGCGATTGGAACCTCGGGTACCGCCAAGGCATTGAGCCAACTCGCCCGCAGCGCATTCGGTGCCGAACGGCTCGACCGGCAAAGCCTTGGACGCATGCGCGAGGCGCTCGTCAAGGCTGGAAGCATGGAGGCCGCGCCCCTCGCTGGACTCAAGCCCGATCGACGCGCGGTGCTGGCGGGCGGGCTCGCCGTCATGAGCGCCGTGTTTGACGAGTTCGAACTCGAGAGCATCGACTACTGCCCGGCGGCCCTGCGCGATGGCGTACTGAGAGAGCTCCTCGAGCGCAGACAGGGTGAGGACAGCCGCGCCCTCAGTACCCGGCAGATGGTGCGCCGCTACGGGCTCGACCCCCGCCGGGGCGAGCGGCTCGCCGAGATGGCGCAGGCGCTCTACGATCAGGCCGCACGCGAGGCCACCGAGGAAAGACTGCGGCGACGCGAATTGCTGGGCTGGACGGCGCAGCTTGTCGAGATTGGCACATCGATTTCGAGCGAGAACTACCACAGGCACTCGGCCTACATCCTGCAGCACGCGAACATGGCCGGGTTCACTCAGGCCGAGCAGCAACTGATGTCGACGCTCGCCCTGGGCCAGACCGGGGGATTGCGCAAGCTGCGCGGCCTGATCAACGATGATCTGGGCTGGCTGACGCTCATCGCCCTGCGACTGGCGGTCATCCTGCAGCGACATGCCGTGGGCGGCGACACGCCCCTGCCTGCGGTCTTCTTCAGGCGCGGCGCGCTGCGCATCGAGCTGCTTGCCCAGTGGGCGCAAGCCGAACCGCTCCTGCACCAGGCGCTCGTCGAAGAAGCCCGGCTTTGGAGCGAGTCGCGACTGCTGACCGTCTGCGCCTATCAGCTCATCTGATCAGCTTCGGCGCGCGTACGGCCTCGACCATCACACCAGATCGGGCCCGATCACCGCTCGTAGCGATACGCTGTAACCGCCGTGGTCGGCGAGCCGCGCGCTCAACCACAGCACCGAGCCTTTTCGTACTGTCCAGGGCTGACCCGTCGCACCCATCGCCAGACTCACGGCCTCACCCAGCGAGGGCTGATGGCCGATCAGCACCACATGACGGGCCCGACCCTCCTGGCCTTGCGGCCAGCCGGCGACCTCGAGCAGCAGGCTGCCCGGCGCGCCGGGCGCAAGCCGATCATCGAGGCGCAGTTTCAGCCCCAGCGCCTCGGCCGTCTGTCGCGCGCGCGGCGCGGGGCTGCTGATGACCCTGCAGCGCTCGGGCAGGCGCGCGAGCAGCCAATGGGCGACCCGGGCCGACTGCTTGCGGCCCCGGTCGCTCAGGGGTCTGGAGAAATCCGCCTCCGCGTCGGCAAGCGCATCACCGGCATCGGCATGACGCCACAAAATGAGATCCATCCCGGCACTCATCGAGTCGCCCACAGGATGCAGGCTCAAGATGACGGCCGCGTGACGATTCGCTGCAAGGCCTCGTACTTGCGCAGCAAATGCTCGCGCGACTCGGGCCAGGCCGGATCAAGGGGGATGCAGGCCACCGGGCAGACCTGCTGGCACTGCGGCTCATCGAAATGGCCGACACACTCGGTGCACTGATGCGGGTCGATCACATAGAACTCGTCGCCCATCGAGATGGCCCCGTTGGGGCACTCGGGCTCGCACACGTCGCAGTTGATGCACTCATCGGTGATCATCAGGGCCATCAGCCCGGCCCCCCAAGCTGACCCTGAGCGGTCGATGTAGCCTTTTCCGCGAGCTTTCGCCGGATCCAGGCTTCGACACTGGGCGGCACGAACTGGCTCACGCTGCCACCCAGCATGGCGATCTCGCGCACCAGGGTGCCCGAAACAAACATCTGACCCTCGGTCGGCGTCATGAAGATGGTTTCCGCCTCGGGCATCAGGTGGCGGTTCATGCCGGCCATCTGAAACTCGTATTCAAAGTCGGCAACGCTTCGAACGCCGCGCAGCACCACCTGCGCGCCCTGGGCTTTCATGAAGTGCACCAGCAGCCCCGAGAAGCCCACCACCTCGACATTGGCGTAGGCGCTGAGCGCCTCGCGGGCGATCTCGATCCGCTCTTCGGGGCTGAAGATCGGATTCTTGCCGCGACTTGCCGCCACGCCCACCACCACCGAATCGAAGAGCCCCGCGGCCCGGCGCACCAGATCTTCGTGGCCCCGCGTGAGCGGATCGAATGTTCCCGGATAGACTGCCCTGGCCATGCCCTCTCCCTCGTCAGAGCTTCGGCGGGCGCTCGCCGCCAAAGCGCAGCAGATGATAATGGACCTGGCCGGCACGCGCCGAGCGCTCGATCACGAACGCATCGGGCAGATCGACCAGCGCCGCCTCCGACTCGACGTAGACGAGTGCGCCCTCCACCAGCAGCGCAGGTAACACAGGCCATAGCCGCTCAAGCCATCCCTCGCCAAAAGGCGGGTCGAGAAAGACCAGATCAAAGCGCTGCCCCGCCCGAGCCAGTCGGGCGAGTCGCGTCGGCGCGTCGTCTTCGAACAGGTCGATGACGCCTGCCGCCTCCAACCGATCCACCGCCTGCCGGATGACGCGACAGGCTGCCGGGTCGCGCTCGATCATGAGCACCCGGGCGGCCCCCCTGGACGACGCCTCGAGGCCGAGGGCGCCGGTGCCGGCAAACGCATCAAGACATCGCCACCCCTCGAGCGACTGCCCCAGCCAGTTGAAGAGCGTCTCGCGCACCCGGTCAGGCGTGGGCCGCAACCCCGGCGCATTGACCACCGTGAGTGGCGTGCGTTTCCAGAGGCCGCCGATGATGCGAATGCGCTGCGGGGGCGCCGCCTTCATGGCCGCGATGCGGGCGGTGCGGCCGCGCCAGACGCAGCCGGCGCCCCCGCCGCGCCATCGGCCGCCGCCGCACCGACAACCACCGTCACCATCGCCTCCGCACTGAGGTGCCGCGCCAGGGCCGCGCGGACATCGCCCAGTGTCACGGCCTCGATGCGCTCGGTCCAGCGCTCGAGCCAGTCAAGGGGCAATCCGTAAAACCCGATGGCGGAAAGCTGCGCCAGGATCTTCTGGTTGGAGTCGATTCGCAGGGCAAAGCCACCGACCAGATTCGACTTGGCCGCTACGAGCTCGGCCTCGGTCGGGCCGTCGCGCAGAAAGCGAGCCAGTTCGTCACGCACCACCTTGAGCGCCTGATCGGCCTGATCCTTGCGCGTCTGCAGCCCGATCGTGAAGGGTCCCGTCTGAACCATGGGCGAGAAATACGAATACACGCTGTAGGCCAGACCACGCTTTTCGCGCACCTGATCGTAGAGCCGCGAGACGAACCCGCCGCCACCCAGGACATAGTTGCCCACGGTCAGCGCAAAAAAATCGGGATCGCCCCGGGCGATGCCCCGGGACCCCACCAGCAAGTGGCTTTGCGAGGCCGGATGCTCGATGCGACGCTCGACACCGCGCGCGGGCGCCTGAAGCGGTGCGCGGGCAGGCGACGCCACGCCGCGGGGCAGCCCCTGGGTGAGCGTCTCGGCAATCCGGGCGGCCTGTTCGCGCGACACCGCACCGATCATGGAGACGACCGCGCGAGATGCCGAGTAATGGTCGGCATGAAAGGCCACCAGATCGTCTCTGCGAACACTGGCGACCGTCTGCGGGTCCGCGTAGCGCCCGTAGGGATGGTCGGGGTAGAGCAGTGCGCTGAAGGCCCGTCCCGCCATGGTTTCCGGCCGCAGAGCTGCCTCGCGCAGGCTCGCGATCACGCGGGCCTTCTCGCGCTCGAGCACCGCCTCGGGAAAATTTGGTTGCGACAGCACCTGGGCCAGCAGCGACACCGCGTCATCGAGCTGGGGTTGGCTGAGCAGACTGCGCAGCGACACGCTCGCGCTGTCGTCGCCGGCACCGCCGCCACGAATGGCCCCGGTGCGCGCAAAACGCTCGGCGATCGCCGCCTCATCCAGCGACCCGGTGCCCTTGGCGAGCAGCCCGTTGGTGAGCGAAGCCAGGCCCTGACGGCCCGCCGGCACCAGTCGCCCGCCCGCATCGAAATCGATGTTGATGTCGATCATGGGAATGGCGTCTGCCCGCACGAAGAGCACCTTCGCGCCCGTGCTGGTCGTCCAGGTCTCGATCGGAAGCACCGCCCACGCCGTACGGCCAACCGTGGCGAGCCACAGGACAGCCAGCGCGGGCAACAGACAACGCCAGAAACCCGTCGCCCGGGCCCGGACCCGCATGCTCATCGCCACGATGTTGAATCGGATCATCAGTGCCTCCCGCCCGACAGCCCGCGCGCCGGCCGACGTTGCCCATCGAGCGGCTGGGGATCGAGCGTGACCACGGTCAGGCCGTCGTCGCCAAAGTAGCGCCCGGCCACCGCCTTCACATCCTCCGGCCGGACACGGCGCACCCGCTCGAGCAGCCGGTCGGCATCGCCATGCGACAGCCCCACCATCTCGAGGCCGGCCAGTTCCATGGCCTGCGACATCAGCGAATCACGCTGATACACGCGGGAGGCCACGTACTGGATGCGAATGCGCTCGAGTTCGGCCTCATCGACCCCCTGCTCGGCGATGCGCGCAATCTGTGCCCGAAGGGCCTGTTGCAGTTCGACCACCGTCTTGCCCGCCGCCGGGGTGCCGCTCAGCATGAAGAGCGCCGGTCCGCGGGAAGTCATGTCATACCCCGCGCCCGCCTGATCGGCGATGCGGCTGCCTCGCACCAGCTCGCGGGTGAGGCGCCCGTTTTCGTCACCGGCCAACACCTCCGAGAGCATCTCGAGCGCAAAGGGATCGATGTCACCCTCAATGCTGAGCAGCTTGGGCACGCGAAACCCCATCAACAACTGCGCACTGTCGGCCGGCGCCTTCACCACCACCTGCCGAAGGCCCGTCTGCACCGGCTCGTCCTGGGGTTTGCGCGCCGGTAGCTCGCGCCGGGCGATTGAACCATAGTGCTGCTCGGCGAGCGCAAACACCGCCTGCGCGCTGACATCGCCCGCCACCACCAGGGTGGCATTGGCAGGTGAGTACCACTGCTGATACCACGCCCGCAAATCATCGATGCTCAGGGCCTGAAGATCGCTCATCCAGCCCACGATGGGATGGCGGTAGGGGGAAGCATTGAAGGCCGTCGCCATCAGTTGCTCGAAAGCCCTGGCGCGTGCCCGGTCTTCGGTGCGAAGTCGACGCTCCTCGATCACCACCTCGCGTTCGGTGGCGAAGGCCTCGGCCGACAACACCAGATTGCTCATGCGGTCGGCCTCGAGGGCCATCACCTGCGCGAGACCGGTCTTCGGAATCTGCTGGTAGTAGCCCGTGTAGTCGCGCGAGGTGAATGCGTTCTCGCGCCCCCCCATGGCCGCCACGCGCCGCGAGAATTCGCCGGCCGCCACCGAGCGCGTGCCCTTGAACATCATGTGCTCGAGGGCATGCGCCACCCCGGTCCGACCGTTGACCTCATCGACCGAGCCCGCCCGATAGGCGATCAGATGCACGACGGTGGGCGCACGGCGGTCCTCCTTGACCAGCACCTTGAGGCCGTTGGCGAGCGTGCGCTCGTGGACCTCGGCGCTGGCCGGAGGGGGAAGGAGGGGCAGCAGGCCAAGGCCCAGCAGCAGGATCGCGCGGAGAGGGTGCACGGCAGTCACAAGGTAAACTCGATGTCTGAGTGTAGCCATGTTCGGATTCCTAAGACGCAAAAAGACCCCGCCGCCGGCGAGCCCGTCTGACCCAGGCCAGAGCCCGGCGATCCCCGCCGGCGACTCGTTGACCGGGTTGGCCGGTGCCGCGGGCGATGCCGTCGGGCCATCCTCCGAAACGGCGAGCGCGGCCGGGTCGCCGGACGCAGTGCCCGGCCCCGCGCGCGTCGCGCCCCCCGGCCCGGTCGCTGCCGCCTCGCAGCCCGCTGCCTCGCAAACCGCCTCGCCCTCGCCCTCGCCCTCGCCCTCGCCCTCGCCCTCGCCCTCGCCCTCGCCCTCGCCCTCGCCTGCTGCGCCGCCTGCTGCGCCGGCCCGACAATCGTGGCTGGCCCGGCTGAGCGCAGGCCTGGCCCGCACGCGCGGCAACCTCGCCTCGCTGTTTACCGGAGTCAAGGTTGACGAAACGCTCTTCGAAGAGCTCGAAACCGCGCTGCTGGTGAGCGATGCCGGCGTCACCACCACCACCTGGCTGCTTGGAAAGCTGCGCGAACAGGTTCGCGAGCGCAAGCTGACCGAGGCCGAGCAGGTTCGGGCCTGCCTCAAGTCCTTGCTGGTCGAGCTGCTGACCCCGCTTGAAAAGCCCATCGACATCGACCGGGCCCAGCCGTTGGTCATGATGATCGCGGGCGTCAACGGCGCCGGGAAAACCACTTCCATCGGCAAGCTCACCCGACACCTGCAGCAGGAAGGCCAGTCGGTGCTGCTGGCAGCCGGCGACACCTTCCGGGCAGCCGCCCGCGAGCAGCTCGAGCAGTGGGGCGCCCGGCACGAGGTCGAAGTGATCGCCCAGCAGGGGGGCGATCCGGCCGCGGTCGCGTTCGACTCCGTCAGCGCCGGGCGCGCGCGCCACACCGGGGTGGTCATGATCGACACGGCGGGGCGCCTGCCGACCCAGTTGCACCTGATGGAAGAGCTCCGCAAGGTCAAGCGGGTCATCGGCAAGGCGATGGAGGGGGCACCCCACGAAATTTTGCTGGTGCTTGATGGCAACACTGGTCAAAACATGCTCGCGCAGGTCAGCGCCTTCGATGACGCCCTGGGCCTGACCGGCCTGATCGTCACCAAGCTCGACGGCACCGCCAAGGGCGGGGCACTGGCCGCGCTCGCCCATACCCGGCGCGATCGCCCGATCCCGGTCTATTTCATCGGCGTGGGCGAAGCGCCCGAAGACCTGCAGGCCTTCAGCGCCGACGAATTCGCCAGCGCCCTGATCGGCTGATATCGGGTCACTCCCGGCGTCGCCGCGCGGCCGGCGCCATCGCCGAGCCTGGGGGCAGGGCCCGCCCGACAACCGGGCAAGCGCACATCCAGGCTGCTTTGTCGCATCACCCGCGTGACATCGCTCACGCCTGTCACGCCTGTTTACAACACCGGGTCTTGGCACTCGCCGGCCTCGAGTGCTAACATTTTCGGAAACTACTGATCAGCGGGCGAGGAAAACCCTCCAAAACCCGTACTCAACCTGAAAAGGAAACCAGCCCCCATGTCCTCCTGGAATTCGACTGCCCTTGTGCCGAGTGGCGCCGCCGGTGCGGCTGTCGCGCTGCCGCCGGTCGGGAATCTGGATGCGTACATTTCTGCGGTCAACCGGCTGCCCATGCTCTCGGCCGAACGCGAGTCCGAGCTCGCCCGCAAGTTTCGCGAAGAGACCGACCTGGAGGCCGCGCGCGAGCTCGTGATGTCGCACCTTCGCCTGGTCGTATCGGTCGCCCGGCAGTATCTGGGCTACGGTCTGCCCCATGCCGACCTGATTCAGGAAGGCAACATCGGCCTGATGAAAGCGGTCAAACGCTTCGACCCCGAGCGGGGCGTGCGGCTGGTGTCGTTTGCGCTGCACTGGATCAAGGCCGAAATCCACGAGTACATCCTCAAAAACTGGCGGCTGCTGCGTGTGGCCACCACCAAGGCCCAGCGCAAGCTCTTTTTCAATCTGCGCTCGCACAAGACCGGCAACCGCGCGCTGACCGGCGCCGAAATCGAAGCCATCGCCCGCGAACTCAATGTGCGCGACAAGGATGTGGTGGAGATGGAGACCCGCCTCGCCGGCCAGGACCTCGCGCTCGACGGCCAGGCCGATGACGGCGAGGAAGACTTCGCACCCATTGCCTATCTGGCGGCGCCCGATGCCGAGCCGCTCGCACGCTTGCAGGCGCGCGAATTCGACCGCTTGCAGGGCGAGGGGCTCACCCAGGCGCTCGAGTCGCTCGATGCCCGTAGCCGGCGAATCATCGAAACCCGGTGGCTGCGCGATGAGTCCGAGGGCGGCGCCCTCACGCTGCACGATCTGGCCGCCGAGTTTGGCGTCTCCGCCGAACGCATCCGGCAAATCGAAGCCAAGGCGCTGCAGAAGATGAAAGTCGCGCTGGCCGCCTACAGCTGAACCACTCGAAACCAGCCCCCGCCCAAGCCGCTCAGGGTTTACCCTAGGCGGCTTTTTTATATTAGTCACGCGACAATGAGGGGCTTTGTCCTGGAAACGCGTCGACACCTTGTCGGGCGCCCGCCTGGACTGCATTGCCGACCGTCGGGCCGCAGCCTGTTGCCCGCGACCGGTCGGTGACCGATATTCAAAAATCAAAAGACCGGCTCACCGGTTTCAATGCAATCGTTCGACACGCTCGTCATGAGCAGGAGGAAAACACGCGATGGACATGAACCGGAGGCAATTCTTCCGGGTCAGTGGAGCAGGGTTGGTCGGATCCAGCCTGGCGGCGCTTGGCTTTTCGCCGGCAGCGGCCTTGGCCGAGACCCGAAACTTCAAACTGGCCCGAACCACCGAGACCCGAAGCACCTGTCCGTATTGCTCGGTCAGCTGCGGGATGATCATGTATTCGCTCGGCGACAAGGCGAAAAACGTCAAGTCGACGATCGTGCACGTGGAAGGTGATCCCGATCATCCGGTCAACCGTGGCACGCTCTGCCCCAAGGGGGCCGGCGTCATGGACATGATCCACTCGCCCGACCGGCTCAAGCAGCCGCAGGTGCGTGAACCCGGTGCCAACGAGTGGAAAACCATCTCGTGGGACGAGGCCCTGACCCGCATCGCGCGCCACATGAAGGCCGATCGTGATGCCAACCTCGTCAAGACCAATGCTGCAGGCGTGACGGTCAACCGCTGGAACACCACCGGTTTTCTCGCGTCGTCTGCAGCCAGCAATGAGTCCGGTTATCTGTCAGTGAAAATGGCGCGCGGCCTGGGAATGGTCGCAGTCGATACGCAAGCGCGCATCTGACACGCACCGACGGTGTCCAGTCTGGGCCCGACATTCGGTCGCGGAGCGATGACCAACTCATGGACGGATATCAAAAATACCGACCTCGTCCTGATCATGGGCGGCAATGCCGCTGAGGCACACCCCTGCGGTTTCAAGTGGGTGACTGAAGCCCAGCAGCACCGCAAGGCCAAGCTGGTGGTGGTCGACCCGCGCTTTACGCGCAGCGCCGCCGTGGCGGACTACTACGCGCCCATCCGCGTGGGCACCGACATCGCCTTCCTGGCGGGCGTAATCAACTATCAGCTCACGAACGACAAGATTCACCGCGACTACGTCAGGCTCAACACCGACGCAAGCTTCCTGGTGAAAGAGGGCTATGCCTTCGAGAACGGCTTTTTCACCGGCTACGACGAGGCCAAGCGCAGCTACGACAAGGCCAGCTGGGGCTACCAGATGGGCCCCGATGGCTTCGTCAAGACTGACGACACCCTGCAAGACCCGCAGTGCGTGTTCCAGCAGATGAAAAAGCACTTCTCGCGCTATTCGCCCGAGCTCGTCAGCCGCATCACTGGTACGCCTAAAGACCAGTTTCTCAAGGTCTGCGAGCTGATGGCCGCCACCTCGGCCACCGACAAGGTGATGACCATCTGCTACGCGCTGGGCTGGACCCAGCACTCGGTGGGCTCGCAGAACATCCGCACCATGGCCATGATCCAGCTGCTGCTGGGCAACATGGGCCGGCCGGGCGGTGGGGTCAATGCACTGCGCGGTCATGCCAATGTGCAGGGCATCACCGATATGTGCGCGCTGCCGGAAAACCTGTCGGGCTACATGAACGCTCCCACCGACGCCGACGACACGCGGGTCAAGTATCTGGCCGCGCGCACGGGTAAGGCGATGCGCCCCAACCAGATGGCGTTCACGCAGAACTTCCCCAAGTGGCACACCAGCCTGATGAAGGCTTACTTCGGCAACGCCGCCCACAAGGACAACGACTTCGCCTACGACTGGCTGCCCAAGCGCGACGGGGCCTACGACGTACTGGCCATGTTCGAGCTGATGCACCAGGGCAAGATGAACGGCTTTCTCTGCCAGGGCTTCAATCCCTTGGCTGCCGTGCCCAACAAGAAGAAGCTCTCGGCGGGGCTGTCCAAGCTCAAGTACCTGGTGGTGTTCGATCCGCTCGAGACCGAGACCAGCGAATTCTGGAAGAACTTCGGCGTCCTCAACGACGTCGATCCGGCCAAGATCCGAACCGAGGTCTTCCGTCTGCCGACCACGTGCTTTGCCGAAGAGACCGGCACCTTCACCAACTCCAGCCGGGTAATCAGCTGGAAGGAAAAGGCGGTCGATCCCCCGGGACAGTCCAAGCCCGACTCGGAAATCATCTCGCGGCTGTTTCTCAGGATTCGGGCGCTTTACGCCAAGGACGGCGGCGCGTTGCCCGAGCCGATCGCGGCTCTCACCTGGAACTACAGCAACCCCGAGGCGCCGGCGGCCGCCGAGGTGCTTCGCGAGATCAACGGTCGCGCGCTCACCGATCTGCTGGCGCCTGCCGACCCCAAGAACCCGGATGCGCCCCGCGCGGTCCAGGTGCGTGGCGGTGAGCAGCTCGCCAGCTTTGCGCTGTTGCGTGACGACGGGTCGACCAGCTGCGGCAACTGGATCTATTGCGGCGCCTTCGGGCCCACGGGCAACCTCACGCAGCGTCGCGATACCAGTGACCCAACCGGCCTGGGTGTCTTCCCCAACTGGGGCTTTGCCTGGCCGGCCAACCGACGTATTCTGTATAACCGCGCCAGCGCCGATGCCCAGGGCAAGCCCTGGGACCCGTCGCGCAAGTACCTGGCCTGGAATGGCAGCTGGGCGGGCGGCGCCGACGTGCCAGACATCCGGCCCGATGCCGCGCCCGAACAAGGCGTGGGCGCCTTCATCATGAACCCCGAGGGCGTGGCGCGCCTGTATGCGGTGGGCATGAGTGAAGGGCCCTTCCCCGAGCACTACGAGCCCTTCGAGACGCCGGTCGGCACCAACCTCATGTGCCCGACCAACCCCAAGGCCGTGAGCAATCCGGCGGCCCGGGTCTACAAGGGCGACATGGAGGCCTTCGGCAAGAAGGAAGAGTTCCCCTACGCCGCCACCACCTACCGTCTCACCGAGCACCTGCATTTCTGGACCAAGCACGCGCGCAGCAATGCCATCACCCAGCCTGCACCCTTCGTCGAAATCGGCGAGGAGCTGGCCAAGGAGAAAGGCATCCGGCAGGGTGACAAGGTCAGGGTGAAGTCCAACCGGGGTGAAGTCGTCGCGGCCTGCGTGGTCACCAAGCGCATGAAGGCTCTGGAGGTCAACGGCAAGAAGGTCCATCACGTCGGCATCCCCATCCACTGGGGCTTCAAGGGCGTCACGCAAAACGGCTATCTGGCCAATGCGTTGACACCTTTCGTCGGCGACGCCAACTCGCAGACGCCGGAGTACAAGGCGTTCCTGGTCAACATCGAGAAGGCATGAGGAGCTGAGTCATGGCGAGTCTTCAATCACTCGATGTCGTGTCCCGTTCGGCCACGACCACCCCTTCGCCGCAAGTGCGGCAGGCCATCCCGCAGGTGGCCAAGCTCATCGACGAGTCCAAGTGCATCGGCTGCAAGGCCTGCCAGGTCGCGTGCATGAACTGGAACGACCTGCGCGATGAAGTCGGCAGCAACATCGGCGTCTACGACAACCCGTCCGATCTCACCCCCACCTCGTGGACGGTGATGAAGTTTTACGAGGTCGAGCCCAAGGCGGGCAGCCTCGAGTGGCTCATCCGCAAGGATGGCTGCATGCATTGCGAGGACCCGGGCTGCCTCAAGGCCTGTCCCTCGCCGGGTGCCATCGTCAAGTACGCCAACGGCATCGTCGACTTCATCTCCGAGAACTGCGTCGGCTGCGGTTACTGCATCAAGGGCTGCCCCTTCGATGTGCCACGCATCAGCCAGAAGGACAACAAGGCCTACAAGTGCACCTTGTGTTCCGACCGGGTGGGCGTGGGCCTGGAGCCTGCCTGCGTCAAGACCTGCCCGACAGGCGCCATCTCCTTCGGCACCAAAGACGACATGGTGTCCTACGGCGTCAAGCGAGCTGGCGAACTCAAGGAGCGGGGCTTTCAGAACGCGGGGCTCTACAACCCAGAGGGCGTGGGCGGCACACACGTCATGTACGTGCTCAAGCACGCCGACAAGCCAGAACTCGAGGAACTACCCGCTAACCCCAGGATCGACCCCATGGTCTCGGTTTGGAAGGGTCTGGCCAAGCCGCTTGCAGTTGCCGGCATGATTGGCGCCATGGTGGCGGGCTTCTTCCACTACATGAAGGTCGGTCCGGTCGAGGAAAAGCCTGAGAAGGAGGAAGCATGATGGGCAAGATGCTCCAGCGCTACAAGGACAGCGACCGCATGAACCACTGGTTCATCGCGCTGATGTTCGTGCTGGCCGGGCTGTCGGGTCTGGCCTTCTTTCATCCGGCCTTTTTCTTCTTCGTCAATCTGTTCGGTGGCGGCCCCTGGACGCGCATCCTGCACCCCTTCATGGGGCTGCTGATGGTCATCGGCTTTGTCGGCATGTTTTTCCGGCTTTGGCGTGACAACCTCATCACCGATGGCGACCGGGCGTGGCGCAAGGAAATGGGCCGCATGCTCAAGGGCGACAAAGAAGGGCTGCCGCCTGTGGGCAAGTACAACTACGGGCAGAAGATGGTGTTCTGGCTGATGACGCTCAGCCTCGTGGTGCTGCTGGTCACGGGCGTCATGTTCTGGCGGCCCTGGTTTGCGCCCTACTTCTCGATCGAGGCCATGCGGGTGGCGGTGCTGCTGCACTCGGCGTCGGCGGTGGTGCTGATCCTCACCACCATCATGCATGTGTACGCAGCCATCTGGGTCAAGGGCACGATCCGCGCCATGACCCGCGGGACAGTCTCGGAGAGCTGGGCGAAAACCAATCACCCGCTCTGGCATCAGGAGGTCACGAAGGGCCGCTGAGCGGTCCTTGGAGCTTTGCCATGAGCGTGACGGCCACCGTACGGGTGATGTCGCCCGAAGAGATCGCCGCCCAGGCGGGCGGCGAAACGCCCTATCTGCTCTGGCCCGAGCGCAGCACGCTGTTTGCCGAACGCGAAATGCGCTTGCGCCAACTGGCGGCTCACCACCCGATGCGCGAGTTTCTGCTCTTCGCAGCCGAGATCGCTCGGGCGCAGCAGGCCCTGCTCTCGAACTTTCCCGACGTGCCGCTGCCCGACGAGGCCCAACTCGATCGCGCCGCCCGCGACGCAGCGCCTCCCTTGCCTGCGGTGGACTGGCCGCGTGACGGCGCCTGGCAGGCGGGGCTGCACCGCCTGCTGGCCCAGCTTGAAACGGGCGGGCCCGACGCCGCACGAGAGGTCGTTGCCAGGCTGCGCGGGGCCGACGCCGACTGGCTCGATGCGCAGGCTGACTGCCTGCTCACGGGTGTCACCCACGGACTCGATCTGGCCACGGCCCCGCTGATCGCTGCGGCGCTGCAGGTCTACTGGACGCACATGCTGCTGGCGGTGCAGTCAGCCTCGATCGGACGCGGCCAGCCCTTCGGCCGCATCGAGGATGAAACGCTGTGCCCCTGCTGCGGGAGCCGGCCGGTGGCCAGCATCACCCGCAACGCCGGCGGCCTGCTCGGGCAACGCTATCTGCAATGCTCGCTCTGCAGCCTGCAGTGGCACATGGTGCGTATCAAGTGCACGCATTGCCTGTCCACCCAATCGGTGGCCTATCAGTCGCTGCAACGGGCTGACGCATCGGAGGCGGAGGGGGCGGCCTCAGCGCTCGCCCAGGCCGAAACCTGCGATGGCTGCGGGCACTATCTGAAGATCTTTCATACCGATCGCGATGCGCAGGTCGACTGCGCGGCTGACGATCTGGCCACGCTCACGCTCGATCTCCTGGTGTCCGAATCGGGAAGCCGACGCCACGGCGTCAATCTGATGTTGCTCTTCGGCGATCCTGGTCCAGAAGACCCCCCGGATCCGGGGAGCGCCTGATGACCCGGCCCGAGCAATCCGTCGTTGACGGTTCGAAGGCCAGCCCGAAAGACCTGCCTTCGGTGGATGCGCTGCTGCGCTCGCCTTTGGGCGTCGAGCTGGTGGGCGAACACGGCCATACGCTGGTTGCAGCCCAGGCCCGCGCGCTGCTCGATGCACAACGAGCGCTGGCGCTGGCCGGGAAACTACCGGCAGAGCAGGCACGCATCGATACGCTAGGGCACACGCTGAGCGCACGCATCCAGCGCCACCTGGCCCCGCGCATGCGGCGGGTGCTCAACCTCACCGGCACCGTCATCCATACCAATCTGGGCCGGGCGCTGCTCGCCGACGAGGCCTTGCAACACCTGCTCGCGATGATGGGCGGCCCCAACAACCTTGAATACGACCTGAGCTCAGGCGGGCGCGGCGATCGCGATGCCATCGTCGAAGAGCTGCTCTGCGCGATCACCGGCGCCGAGGCTGCCACGGTCGTCAACAACAATGCGGCGGCGGTGGTGCTCAGCATCGCGGCGCTGGCGCGCGGGCGGGAGGTGATCGTCTCCCGCGGCGAACTGGTCGAAATCGGCGGCGCCTTTCGCATGCCCGAGGTCATGGAGAGCGCGGGCGCGAAGCTGGTCGAGGTCGGCACCACCAACCGCACCCATGGCCGCGACTACGAGGCCGCCATCGGACCGCAGACCGCGCTCCTCATGAAGGTCCACACGAGCAACTACGCCATCCAGGGATTTTCCAGTGCGGTCGATGAGGCCGACCTGGCCCCGATCGCCCGCGCCCATGGGCTGCCGCTGGTCAGCGATCTGGGCAGCGGCTCGCTCGTCGACCTGGCGCACTATGGTCTGCCCCGTGAACCCTTGCCTCAGGACAAGCTCGCAGCGGGTTGCGATGTGGTCACTTTCAGCGGGGACAAGTTGCTGGGCGGGCCTCAGGCCGGGCTGATCGTGGGCTCGCGCGCTTGCATCGAGCGCATCCGCAAGACGCCCTTGAAGCGGGCCTTGCGGATGAGCAAGCTGCCGCTCGCCGCGTTGGAGGCAACCTTGCGGCTGTACCTGCGGCCCGAGCGGTTGTCACAGGATCTTCCCACCTTGCGCTTGCTCACCCGGCCGGTCGAGGCCATCCGCGAGTCGGCAGCACGGCTGCAGCCGCCAGTGCAGGCCGCCTTGACACCGCGCTTCATCGTCACGCCGTGCGAACTCATGGGCCAGATCGGCTCGGGCTCCCTGCCCGTGGAGCGCCTGGCCTCGGCAGGCTTGGCGATCACTGCTGCGCAAAGGAAAGGCGCAGGGTCGGCGCTTGAAACCTTGTCGACCATGCTGCGGGCGCTGCCGATCGCGGTCATCGGGCGGATCGCCGACAACCGTCTGCTGCTCGATCTGCGCTGCCTTGAGAACGAAGCCGAGCTGGTCGCGCAATTGCCGCAACTGAAGGCGATGCTGTCGTGAGCACAAGCCCGTCACCCTGCAGACGGCAGCTGCTGCGTCTGGCCATCGCCGCAGCGGGCAGCACCGGCTGCCTGAGCCATGCGCACGCCGCCGAACCGGTGCCCCAGCCGTGGCCAAAGCAGTCGGCCACCCCGGCACTGCGCCTGCCCAGGCTGGATGGCAATGCCTGGCGCCTGGACGAGGCCGTCGGCAAAGTGGTGCTGCTGAACTTCTGGGCCACCTGGTGCGCGCCCTGCCGCGAGGAGCTCCCCTCACTCGAGTTGCTGGCGCACCGTCATGCCGAGGACGGGCTCGCGGTGATGGCCATCAATTTTCGCCAGGGTGCTGGCGCCGTGACGCGTTTCGTCGAGGCGGAAGGGCTGTCGCTGCCTGTATTGCTCGATGCCGATGGATCTGCCGCCAAGGCCTGGGGGGCTCGTGTGCTGCCCACCACCGTCGTCATCGACCGCAGCGGGCGCGCGGCCTTCAGCGTCATCGGCGAGATCGACTGGGCCGGTACGCAGGCGCGGGGCTGGCTCGCGCCGCTGCTGGCCGCCCCGCCGGTCCCGCAGTCCGTTCCACCTTCGGCCCCACAATCGCCCCCTACGCCTGCTGCGGCCCGGCCCGCGCCTGCATGAGGCGACGCAGCGCCACAGAGGCAATCACCGATCCCAACTCTGTTCCCTTTCTCAACCCACCCCACCAAGGATCGTCCATGTTCAATCGTCCGCTGTCGCGTCGCGACGCTCTGACCGGTAGTGCTGCACTGCTCGCCGGCGCCTCGCTCGCTCCCCTGGCCCACGCGCAGGCCCCGCGTCGCTTCGAACCCCGCCAGGCGGGCTGGCGCACCTTCGAGCTGAGCACCGCCGTGGCCGTGCCGGTGGCCAAGGGAGCAACCCGCCTGTGGCTGCCCCTGCCCGACCTGGACACCGATTTTCAAAGGACCCTTGATCATCACTGGACGAGCAATGCCTCGCAGGTGCGCATCGTGGCCGACGCAGGCCAGGGCGTTCGCATGCTCTTTGCCGAATTCGCGGCCTCGGTCGCCGCTCCGGAACTCAAGCTCACCAGCCGTATCCAGACGCGAGACCGTTCGATCGACTGGGGCGTACGCAACGCCCCAGTCGAAGACCCCGCGCTGCTGCGCGCCAATCTGGCCCCGACCGAGTTGCTCCCCACCGACGGCATCGTGCGGGCGACCGCCCAGCAGGCCACGCGCGGCGCGCGCGATGACCTCGACCGGGTGCGCCGCCTCTACGACTGGGTGGTCGCCAACGCCCACCGTGAGCCCAAGACCCGCGGTTGTGGCACCGGCGACATCAAGAGCATGCTCGAGACCGGCAACCTCGGCGGCAAATGCGCCGATCTCAATGCCATCTTCGTAGGCTTGTGCCGGGCGGTCGGTATTCCGGCTCGCGACCTTTACGGCATTCGCCTCGCGCCCTCGTCATTCGGCTACCGGGAACTGGGCGCCGCCTCCGCCAGCCTGAAGGGCGCGCAGCACTGTCGGGCGGAAGCCTACGTGCAGGGCTATGGCTGGCTGGCCATGGACCCCGCTGACGTGCTCAAGGTGATGCGCCAGGAAAGCGCCCAGTGGATCAAGGATCCGAAGGATCCGCTGGTCGCGCCCGTCGTGAAAGGGCTCTTCGGCAACTGGGAGGGCAACTGGGTGGCCTGGAACACCGCGCACGATGTCACGCTGCCCGGCACGCGCACACCGGGTCGCCTGCCCTTCCTGATGTATCCGCAGGGTGAGGACGACAGCGGTCGATTCGATGAGCTCGCGCCCGATCACTTCACCTACACGATCAGCGCACGCGAGATCACCGCCTGAAACCTTCGATGGAAACTCTGCGCAACAGGCCGGTGAGCGCATCATGATCATCGGCACGGCGGGTCATATCGACCACGGCAAGACCACGCTGGTGAGAGCGCTCACCGGCGTGGATACCGATCGCCTGCCCGAGGAGAAAAAGCGCGGCATCAGCATCGAGCTCGGTTACGCCTTTCTCGATTCGCCCAACGGCGATCGGATCGGTTTCATCGATGTGCCCGGGCACGAGCGTCTGGTGCACACGATGCTCGCCGGCGCAACCGGCATCGATCACGCCCTGCTGCTGGTGGCCGCTGATGACGGCGTGATGCCGCAGACCCGCGAACATCTCGCGGTGCTGTCGCTGCTGGGCATCGAATCGGCCACGGTCGTGCTCACCAAGATCGACCGGTGCGACCGCGCGCGGCTCGACGAGGTGAGCGATGCGATCGGCGAACTCATCGAAGCAAGCCCGCTGGCGGGCTCGCCCGTGGTCCCCATCTGCGCCCACGACGGCCGGGGGCTCGAGGCACTGCGCACGCGACTGTTCGCCCTGCAGGCCTCGTGGCGCCGCGCCGACCAGGCCGGGCGCGGTTTCCGGCTGGCCATCGATCGCGTCTTCACCGTCGAGGGAACGGGCACGGTCGTGACCGGCACCCTCCACAGCGCCAGCGTAGGCGTGGGCGATGAGCTCGCACTGGCGCCCGCCGACGGACCGGCCCGGTCTCTGATTCGCGTACGCAGCCTGCATGCGCAGAACCGTCAGGTCGAGCGGGCCCACGCAGGCGAGCGTTGCGCCCTCGGGCTGGCCGGGGTATCCAAAGACGAGATCCGTCGCGGCCAGTGGCTGGTTGCGCCAACGCTCGCGCTCAGCACCCAGCGTATCGACACGCGGCTACGGCTCTGGTCGGCGGAGACGCAGGCCCTTCGCGCCGGTTCCATCGTGCACGTGCACCTCGGCGCTGGCTCGACCCAGGGCTCGGTGGCGATGCTCGACCCGGGCGAGCATCTGGCGCCGGGCAAAAGTGCCCGCATGCAGATCATCCTGCACAAGCCGATCGCGGCCTGGCACGGCGATCGCGTGGTGCTGCGTGATGCATCGGCGAGCCGAACGCTCGCCGGGGGCACCGTACTCGACCCGTTCGCGCCCTCGCGCTATCGCAGAACGCCGCAACGGCTTGCCGAGCTCGATGCGCTCGAACACGCGACGCCCACCGAGCGGCGGGAGGCCTTGCTGACTGCAGCACCCTTCGGAATCGATCTGACGCGATTTCACGCTGCGCAGGGCCTGGTCGATAGGGCGTCGCCACTCGAGCAGTCCTCGCCCGAGGCGCCGCTAATCGGCCGTGACGGGCGCTTGACCCTGGCGCTCCACCAACACCATGCCGAGGCGGCACGCGCGCGGGTGCTCGATGCCTTGTCGGGCTTTCATGCCGAGCACCCCGATGAGCCCGGTCCCGCTCCCTCGCGCCTGCGCAGGCTGTCGCTGCCGAGGCTAGCCGAGCCGCTCTGGCGTGCACTGCTCGAGTCGATGCAGCACTCGGGCCAGGTGGTCCAGCGTGGCAGTTTCGTTCACCTTCCCGAACACAGCGCTCGACTGTCGGCGGTCGAGGAGCGCATCGCCCAAAAGATCATGCCCGCCTTGCTGGCCGCCGGGTTCGAAGGCGCCTGGGCGCGCGATCTGGCGCGCGATGCGAAGGAGAGCGAACCACTGATGCGCGTGACCATTGCCCGGCTCGCGCAACGCGGCGAAGTGCACCAGATCGTGCGTGACCTAGTCTATGCGCCGCAAACGGTCCGGCAACTCGCCGTCATCGCCCGCCAGATCGCCGGCGACCACGGCGGCATCATCACCGCCGCAGGGTTTCGCGATGCCACCGCCCTGGGGCGCAAAAGGGCCATTCAGATTCTGGAATACTTCGATCGTGTCGGGCTGCTGCGGCGGGTCGCAGACGAACACCGGCTTCGGTCCGACAGCACGCTGTTTCTGGACTAGTCCACGGCAAGGAGCATCGGCGATCGCATGTGTTACGGAGGGGAAACGATCCTGGTGGATCGGCCGGGCTTCAAACCCGGTGGGTGACGCCATGCGTTGCCGGGTGGGTTCGACTCCCATTCCCCTCCGCCCATCCCCGCCGGAACCGAGCAGGACACACTGGACATCATGAGTTCGCAGACGCTGCACTTCCCGGCAGAGCTTCACTACCTGATCGAGCATCAGGTCTGGGCGCGCATCGACACCGATCGCCGCGCAACGGTGGGCATCACGTCGCTGGGCATCTCGCTCGCCGGCGAGATCTACATGTGTCGCCCCCGCCAGGCGGGCACCGAGGTGGAGCAGGGCAGGTCGATCGCCGTGGTCGAGCTGGCCAAGTCGATCGTCTCGGTGAAGTCGCCGGTGACTGGAACCGTGCTCGAAACCAATACGCTGCTCGCTCAGAGACCCGAACTCGTTCACCTCGACCCGTATGGCCAAGGATGGATCGCCCGGGTTCAACTGGCCGACAGCCTTGACGGCATCGATGCGCTGCTGCACGGCGAGCCGGTTGCCGCCGCCATGGCCGAGCACGCCCGGCTGTACCGGATCGAACCGTGAGCGATACCCGGTCACCGCCCACCGCCACGGCACCCGTCAAGACCCGGGCGGGGGCGGGTTTTGTCGACAACCCGGCACACGGTCTGGCCATCCTGCTCTGGTCAGCCGACCCTGATGCACCCCATCGGCTCGCGACGCCCTTCTTTCATGCGGCAGCGGCCGCCGCCATGGACATCGAGGTGGAAATCTACTTCACGGCGGCCAGCGTCAAACTGCTTGCGGCCGGGATCGCCGATGCGCTGCGACCGAACCCGGATCACGACAAGTCGGTCCTTGATTCGATGCGAGAGGCCGTCTCGCACGGCGCGCGACTCTACGCCTGCACGGATGCGCTGCGCGCGCACGGGCTTGAGTCCGCGACCCTGATTCCGGAATGCGCAGGCCCCGGTGGCGCCGTGCAATTCATTGTCCGTGCTGCGGACCTGAACTGGCGCACACTGGTATTCTGAGTCTGGCCGACCTGACGCCACCCGGCGCTCCCCATGACATCCGACGCACTTCAGACCCTCATCAGCCGGCATTCGCTCGGCATCAAGCATCTGACCGACCCGGGGCCCGACGCGGCCGATCTCGAACAGATGGCGCTGGCGGCACTCAAGGCGCCGGATCACGCCGAGCTGGTCCCGTTTCGCTTCAGGGTCATTCGGGGCGAGGCGCGTCAGGCCTTGGCAGCCCTGTTTGAACGCGCGGCCCGTGACGCGGGCAAGGACGAAGCGGGCGCCCGGCTCGACGCCGAGCGGGCCCTCAAGGCCCCCGTCAGCGTCGCCGTACTGGCACGCATCGATCTCGGTCACCCCGTGGTGCCCGCACACGAGCAATGGATTGCGGTGGGCGCGGCGCTGGCCAACTACCTCAATGCCGCGCATGCACTGGGCTTTGCCGGCAAGATGCTGTCCGGTGCGAAGGCCCGCCATCCGATGCTGACACAGGCCCTCTGCGCCCCGGGCGAGACCTTGGTCGGCTGGCTGGCCCTCGGTACGGCAACGCGGCCGCCCGCCTCACGTGCACTCAAGGCAAGCCCCGACCAGGTCTGGTCCGACTGGCCCGCAAGCCCGGCGGCCTGAGGTGACCCCGCACACCGCTCACTGCCCCGCTCAAGGCGCTGCCTCCCGGGCGGGCCGATCGCCCTGGCGATGATGAACCCCGCACACCCTGCTGGCGACCGGCGCGGGCCGATCGCCGCCCTGCTGCTCAACGCCTGTGTCTGGGGGCTGTCCTGGTGGCCCTTGCGCGAACTGGATCGACTCGGGCTGCACAGCCTCTGGTCCACTGCGCTGGTGTTTGCAATCGGCAGCCTCGTCCTGGCCGCCTGGCGGCCGGAGAGTCTCAAACGCATCGCCCGCCACCGCGAGCTCTGGTGGCTCGGGCTGGCATCAGGCCTCACCAACGCTGCCTTCAATTGGGGCGTCTCCATCGGTGAGGTGATGCGCGTCGTGCTGCTCTTCTACCTCATGCCGGTGTGGGCGATACTGCTCGCACGCTGGCTGCTCGACGAGCCCATTACCTCGGATTCGCTGCTGCGCGCCCTGCTCGCGATGGCGGGGGCCGCGACCGTGCTGTGGCAGCCCGGAATGGGGATCCCAGTGCCTGCAAGCCTCGGTGACTGGCTGGGAGTGGCCGGGGGTTTGGGATTTGCATTTGTGAACGTCCTGCTGCGACGACAGGCGCAGGAACCTGCCGGCGCGCGAGCGCTCGCCATGTCGATCGGATCGATGCTGGTGCCCGCAGCCTTTGCGATACTGCTCGCGCGCAGTGGCGAGATCGCGGCACTGCCCGGCAGCTCGACGGGCTGGCTTGCCGGTGTGCTTGCCCTCTCGGCAGTGATGCTGGTGGCCAACCTGATGCTGCAGTACGGCGCCGCCCGCCTGCCATCGCGCATCACGGCCATCGTCATGCTGAGCGAGGTGCTGGTTGCCGCCGTGTCCTCCGTGGCGCTAGGTGGCGAGGCGCTCAGCCTGCCGCTGCTGGCCGGCGGCTCGCTGATCATCCTGGCCAGCGTTCTGGCCGCCCGCTCAGGCTAGCCGGCCGAGCCCGCTCACGGCCTCTCGTCGAGCAGGCGCCGAAGATCGGCGACCATCGGCTCGGCGCCGGTGCCATGCTTGATGAGCAGTCGTACCCGCGACTGCCGATCGAAAACATAGCTGCCCGCCGTGTGGTCCACCGTGTAGTTGCCCTCGGTCTTGCCGGCCACCTTCTGGTAGAACACCTTGAACGCCTTGGCCGTGCGGGCGGTTGCCTCGGCATTGCCCCGCAGACCGATGAAGCGCGCATCGAACGCAGGCACGTATTCGGCGAGTAAGGCCTGGGTGTCACGCTCGGGGTCGACGGTGATGAAGGCCACCTGCACCTCGGCCGCACGCGCGCCCAGGCGCTGCATGACCTCGGCCATCTCGGCCAGGGTGGTGGGGCAGACATCGGGGCACTGCGTATACCCGAAGAACACCACCAGCAAACGACCCTTGAAATCTTCCAGGCGCACCACCCGGCCCTGATGGTCGGTCAGTTCGAACCCCTTGGCAAAATCTGCCCCGGTGATATCCACATTGCGAAAGGCCGGTCGAGAGGGCTCACAGCCAGCGAGCCCGATGGCGAGTAGCGCGGCCAGGCAAATCCGCGCGAGCAAGCCCGTAAAGCGTGTACCCGCAAGACCGATCGGGGTGGGCGACCGCCGCCGGAGACCGGACGGTCGCATGTAAGGCCCGACACCCGCGTGTGAAGCGTGCTGCGGCATCAGCGCAGGTAGTGATCGATCAGGAGCGCGCCAAACAACGCGGACAGATAGAAGATGGAATAGCCAAAGGTCTTGCGGGCGAGCGCATCAGAGTAGTGTCGCCACAGCCCCCAGGCGTACCAGAGGAAAACTGCGCCCAGCACCAGCGCGCTTGCGAGATAGAAATACCCGCTCATTCGAATCATCACTGGCATGAGCGACACGGGTACCAGTAGCACCGTATAGAGCAGTACGTTGAGGCGGGTGAACTTGGGGCCATGGGTAATGGGCAGCATGGGGAGCCCTGAGCGGCGGTAGTCTTCGACGCGGTAGAGCGCGAGCGCCCAAAAGTGAGGTGGCGTCCAGACGAAGATGATCAGAAAGAGCACCAGGGCGGGCGCCGTGACCTCGTTGGCGACGGCCGCCCAACCGAGTACCGGCGGCATGGCGCCCGAGGCACCGCCGATCACGATGTTCTGCGGGGTGGCCGGCTTGAGCAGCACCGTATAAATGACGGCATAACCCACGAAGGTGGCCATGGTGAGCCACATGGTGAGCGCGTTGACATACCAGTAGAGCAGGGCCGAGCCAATGCCACCGATGACGCCCGCAAACACGATGGTCCCCGTGACCCCGACCTCGCCCCGCACCAGAGGGCGGGCACGCGTACGGGCCATGCGCGCGTCAATGCTGCGTTCGATCAGGCAATTGAAGGCAAAGCCAGCACCGGCCAGGAGTGAAATGCCCGCGAGCCCTGCCACCAGAACTCGCCAGGGCAGCGGGCCTTCCGTGGCAAGCAACATGCCAATCAGCGCACAAAAGGCGGCCAGCAGCACCACGCGCGGCTTGGTGAGCGCGACATACTGGCCAGCGAGGTGACGCCAACCGGAAAGCTCGTTTCGAGTGAGCAGCATGCGAATGTCTTGAGTGTCGAGCCAAGCCAAGCCCTGGCAAAAGCGCCTGCCCGCCTTGCTACACCCGGAGGCGGGCCTGGGAAGCCCGAAAGTTTATCATCACCAGTAGCGCGATCAGCACTGCGGCACCGCCCGTGTGCGCAACCGCTACGCCGATCGGCAGGCTGAACCAGACGTTGGACAGCCCCAGGCAGAATTGCAGCAGCAGCATCAGCCCCATGGCCTGCCCGAGCCCGCGGCCACCGTCCGCGCGTATCAACCGGATCGATAACCAGCCCAGGAACGCCAGTACGACCACAGCACCGATCCGATGCATGGCGTGAATCGCGGTGAGCGCCGCAAGCGGCAGGTTCTCGCCCTCGCTGGTCTTGCCCAGTTCGCGCAGCACATGGAAGGCATCCGCAAAGTTCATCTCAGGCCACCAGCGCCCCTGGCAGGTGGGCAGATCGGTGCAGGCGAGCGCCGCGTAATTCGTACTGGTCCAGCCTCCCAGTAGTACCTGTGCGCACAGCAACACCAGCGCAGCGGCTGCCGGGCGGGCAAGCGCCGCCAGGGGCTCGGGATCAACCGGCGCATCAACGGGCTGCTGTCGCAGCCATAGCCAGACCAGGAGCGCATAGGTAAGCATGCCGCCAGCCAGGTGCAAGGTGACCACCGCAGGCTTGAGTAGCAAGGTAACCGTCCACATTCCGAATAGCCCTTGCATCACCACCACGCCCACCAGCGACAGCGCCAGTCCAGGGGACTGCCCGAGCTGGCGACGACGCAGCCATGCGACCGTCGCGATGGCGAGAATCAGGAGCCCCAGAAACGAAGCCACATAGCGATGCCCCATTTCGCGCCAGGCTTTTCCCATCGACACCGGGCCGTGCTCGCCCCCCTGCTCAGCGACGGCCTGGGTGATTTCGGCGCGGGCCTGCACCGGCGACAGTTTGCCGTAGCAGCCTGGCCAGTCGGGACAGCCCAGGCCGGCATCGGTCAGCCTGACCCAGGCGCCCAGCATGATGAGGCCCAGCGTGAGCAGCGTGGTAAACGCGATCAAACGCCGGTAGGCCGGGAGCGAGGCGCCTGGGCCGCGCCCGAACGAGCGGTCGAGCGAGATGGATTGCATGGGGCTAGCCTATGCGCGAAGCGCGAAGCAACTTGTTGAGATCTTTTTTCATCCTGTTCGGATCGGCCTGTGCTGGAAAGCGCATCATCAGGTTGCCGAGCGGATCGATGATGTACACGTGATCCTCAGGCTTGTAGCCCGGAGCCGCCGCCAATCGGGGATCAGGGATGCCCCCCTCAAATCGCCACACGACCAGTCCCTCGTGCTGCGCAAGCAGCGCCGAATCCGGTGAGCCGGAATCGGTCAGGAGCCAAAGGCGCTCGACGCGATCGCGCTCACGCCCGGTCGTGAGCCTGACCTGACGGATGTTGTACAGGCGCTCTGCGCACGCCGCGTCACAGGTCGATGCGCCCGACGTCGCCATGATCCACTTGCCTCGCAGGTGCGACAGTTGTATCGGCTCGCCATCGAGTTGCCTGAGCCGCAAATCGCCCAACGCGATTTGCGGTTCGATGAGGTCGGCGTAATTGACCCGGCCCTCCGGGCGAATGACGTAGTAGGTGAAATAGGAGGCGATGACCGGTGCTGCGCACACGAGAACCACTGCGAGCAGTTTGAGCCGGCCACGTCTGGGTCCGCCGGCGGTGGGGTTGGTCATATCTGTCATGGGGAGGTCCGTCGTCGTCGGCGCTTGAGCATCCAGCCCCACAGGAGCACGGTCAGCGCACTCATTGAATACCACTGGAACGCATAGGCACGATGTTTGTCCACCCCGGCGCCGGGGACAGGCCAGTCGCGAATCAGGGCGACTTGCCCCACCGGGCCGGACTCGGGAGTGTCGAGTTGGCGCAGGACGAAGCCGGCCAGCGGCAGGCCCGACCACTGCGAATAGCGATCAAGACTTGCGTTTTGCCAGAGACGTTCCTGCGCTGCGGGCGGCGCCGACGCGCTGAGCTCCAGCACCTGGGCCAGGTCGGGTTGCGCCAGCGCAAGCAGCGACTGCTCGCCCGCCCAAGCCGCAGGATCGGGGAGCCTGTTGCGGTAGGCTGGGTCCTGGGCGACCCAGCCGCGCAGCACAAGCACCCGTCGCTCGCTTCCGTCAATTTCGAGTGGCGTCAGGACATGGAAGCCTGCCCGACCCCGGTAGGTCCGGTTGTCGATGAAGACGCTCAGACGATCGTCAAAGCGGCCGCTCACCCGCACCCGCCGCCCGATCACGGCCGATGGGTGATCAAGGAGCGCAGCGTTCAGCACCAGCGGTTCAAGCGCCGTCGCGTCATCGATCTGGCGCTGCTGCTCGAGTTTCTGGGCGGCTCGCCGCATCTGCCAGTTACCCAGCGACACGGTGATCGCGATCAACCCCAACGCGGCGATCGAAGCGACCCACGTACGACGGCCATCGTTCATGTCAGCCTGCCACCCGCCCCTGCGGGCAACGTGAGCATGGCGATCCGCCTACAATGATGCGCAAGCGCAGGAGCCCTTCATTGAAGATCGTCATCATCATTGCGTTCGTGCTGATCATCGCCAGCCTGGCCTCGGCGATGGTGTTTCTCATTCGGGACAAGGGCAAGACCCACAACACGGTTCGGGCACTCGCGCTGCGCGTTGGATTCTCGGTCGCGCTCTTCATTTTCATCCTGATTTCCCAGCAACTGGGCTGGATCGCAAGCACTGGCGTACCCGTGATGGTTCGCTGATACCTCGGCGGAGTGCTGTGGCGGCCGCCACGGCGTTTCCAGCCGCCCGATGCCGATCCGCTCACGCCCCGGGCAAGGCAGGCACGTAAAACAACGAAGGGCGCTACGCGCCCTTCATGTTGCGCCCCGCCGCGGGGCTGATCGTCGAGCCTCAGAGCCAGTAAACCACGACGTACAGACCCAGCCACACCACGTCAACGAAGTGCCAGTACCAGGCGGCGGCCTCGAAGGCGAAGTGATTCTCTGAGGTGAAGTGCCCCTTGATCAGGCGAAAGAGCACCACGCTCAGCATGATCGCGCCCACCGTGACGTGAAAACCGTGAAAGCCCGTGAGCATGAAGAAGGTGGATCCGAACACGCCCGAAGTGAGCTTGAGGTTCAGGTCTTTGTAGGCATGCGCGTACTCATAGCCCTGAAGAACCAGAAAGAGGGCGCCGAGTGCAACAGTGACAAACATCCAGAACACCACGGTGCCGCGGCGGCTTTCCTTGAGTGCGTGATGCGCAATGGTGAGCGTGACGCCCGAGAGCAGCAGCAGCGCGGTGTTGATGGTGGGGATGGGCCAGGGGCCGATGGTTTGGAAGGCTTCAATCACGCCACCGGGTCCGACGTTGGGCCAGACCGCCTGGAAGTCTGGCCAGAGAAGCGACTTGTGATCGAGGTCGCCCAACCAGGGCATGGTGATGGAGCGGGCGTAAAACAAGGCGCCAAAAAACGCGCCGAAGAACATGACCTCGGAGAAAATGAACCAGCCCATCGACCAGCGAAACGCCGTGTCGACCCGGTGGTTGTAGAGGCCCGACTCGGACTCGCCCGCGACCGTGCCGAACCACCCGATCATCATGTAGACCAGAATGGCCAGGAACAGCGCCGTAAGGTAGGGGCCGTAAGCGGCGCCATTCACCCAGCCCGACATGCCGAAACCAAAGCACAGCAGAGCGAGCGAACCGACCATCGGCCACTGCGACGGACTGGGTACGAAATAGTAAGGTGCCTGCGAGTGGGCTGCTGCTGACATATTGCTTCCCCCTGATATCCGATTCGAATTTACGAGACGACGAACTTCACGATCGCAATGAGCGACAGCACAAAGATGACCGCCAGAAGCACGCCTGTGATGATGACGTGAAGTGGGTTGAGCCGGGCCACGTCGCGCTCATGCGAACGCCGCGCCCGGACTCCGAAAAACGACCAAGACACTGCCTTGAGCGTGTCGGCAAACGAGGCTTGGCTCGGCGCGACCAAGGGCACTGCCGAGCGCTCCTGAGCCTGGCCGGAGGCGGGCAGCCCCATCGGCTCGGCGCGCACGGCATCCTGAGAGGCGTGCATGGGTTCAGCCACCGCTCACCCTTGGCACCGCGACGCCGCCGACCTCGAAAAAGGTGTAGGAGAGCGTGATGGTATTGACGTCGCGCGGCAGTTGCGGGTCGACCACGAAGACCACCGGAAACTTGCGAATTTCGTTGGGATCGAGCGCCTGTTGTTTGAAGCAGAAGCACTCGATCTTGCGAAAGTAGGGCATGGACTGCTGGGGCGCATAGCTTGGAATGGCTTGGCCCGCGGTGGGCACCGGGCGAGTGTTGACCAAGTCGTACACGACAGTCACCAGTTCACCGGGATGCACCTGCAGCGCATTGACCTCGGGCTTGAACAGCCAGGCGCCGCGACTGTTGGCGTCAAACTCGACGGTAATGGTGCGACTGCGATCAACCTGCGTGTTGCGCGCGAACTCTTCGGCGCCCTTGTCGCGGCGCGTGAGTTCGTTGATACCCGTGATTTCGCATATTTTCTTGTAGATGGGCACCAGCGCGTAGCCGAAGCCGAACATCAGGGCGGCGATGACCACCAGCTTGCCCAGCATCTGAACATTGAGCCGGCGCCCGACCGCGTTGGACGAATCGCTTGGATGGCTCATGACGAATCAGGCGCCCAACAACCAGTATTTGGCGATCACGCCGGCAAAAAACACCAGCGCGATCGACAGGAGAATGAATGCCGTCCGGAGGTTGTTCGGACGATTTTGGGGACTGTTCACTTGACGACCGGCGGAGTCTCGAAGGTGTGGTAAGGCGCGGGTGAGGGCAGGGTCCACTCGAGGCCGTCGGCCGCGCCCCAGGGGTTGTCAGCCGCCTTGGCCCCACCGCGGATGCACTTGATGATGGCCCAGAGGAAGATAAGCTGAGACAGGCCGAACCAGAACGCGCCCACCGTCACGATCGCATTGAAATCGGCGAACTGCATGGGATAGTCGGCGTAGCGTCGCGGCATGCCGGCAAGCCCCAGGAAGTGCATCGGAAAGAAGGTGACGTTGAAGGAGATGAGCGACATCCAGAAGTGCCACTTGCCCAGACGCTCGTCATACATGTGGCCGGTCCACTTCGGAAGCCAGTAGTAAGTGCCGGCAAAAAGCGCGTAGAGCGAGCCCGCCACCAGCACGTAGTGGAAGTGTGCAACCACGTAGTAGGTGTCATGCAGGGCGATGTCGAGCGGCGCCACCGACAGGATGATGCCGGTGAGGCCCCCCATGGTGAACACGAAAATGAAGCCCACCGCGAACAACATGGGAGTTTCAAAGGTCATGGAGCCGCGCCACATGGTGGCCACCCAGTTGAAGATCTTCACGCCCGTGGGCACGGCAATCAGCATGGTGGCGTACATGAAGAAGAGCTGTGCGGTCACCGGCATGCCCACAGTGAACATGTGATGCGCCCACACGATGAAGGACAGGATGGCGATGGACGCGGTGGCATACACCATGGAGCTGTAGCCGAAGAGGCGCTTGCGGGCAAAGGTCGGGATGATCTCGGAGACGATGCCGAAAGCCGGCAGGATCATGATGTAGACCTCGGGGTGCCCGAAGAACCAGAAGATGTGCTGGAACATGACCGGATCGCCGCCGCCGGCCGCGTTGAAGAACGAGGTACCGAAGTGACGGTCGGTGAGCAACATGGTGATGGCACCCGCCAGCACCGGCATGACGGCGATGAGCAGGTAAGCCGTGATGAGCCAGGTCCAGACGAACAGCGGCATCTTCATCAGCGTCATGCCAGGCGCCCGCATGTTCAGGATGGTGGTCACGATGTTGATCGAGCCCATGATGGAGCTTGCGCCCATGATGTGCAGCGCAAAGATGCCCATGTCCATGCCCGCGCCCATCTGCACCGACAGGGGCGCATAAATAGTCCAGCCGCCCGCGGGCGCGCCGCCCGGCACGAAGTAGGACACCACCAGCAACGCTGCCGCCGGCGGCAGCAGCCAGAAGCTGAAGTTGTTCATGCGGGCAAACGCCATGTCGGACGCCCCGATCATGAGCGGGATCTGCCAGTTGGCGAAGCCCACGAAGGCCGGCATGATCGCCCCGAACACCATGATGAGGCCGTGCATGGTGGTGAGCTGGTTGAAAAATTCAGGGCTGACGATCTGCAGGCCCGGCTGAAACAGTTCAGTGCGTAGCAGCAGGGCGTTCAGGCCGCCCACGATGAGCATGGCGAACGAGAACCACAGATACATCGTGCCGATGTCTTTATGGTTGGTGGCGTAAAGCCAGCGCCGCCAGCCAGTGGGGTGGTCGTGGGCATGGTCGTGGGCATGGTCATCGTGGTGACCGATCACTGCGCTCATCGTCGGGCTCCTGCTGTAATTCGCTCGATTCGTCTGCGGGCGGCTGACGGGCTGTACAGACCGCGTCAACCGTGGCTGTGTGAGGGAGGCTGCGCCTTATTTGCGCGAGGCTTTGAACGCCGAGGGCTGCACGAGACTGTCCTCGACTTTGTTGCCCCAGGCATTACGGGTGTAGGTCATGACGGCGGCCAGCTCGACATCAGAGAGCTGCTTGAAAGAGGCCATGGCCGTGCCCTGCTTGCCGTTGAGCAACAGGGCGATCTGATCGGCCCGCGCGCCCAGCACCACCTTGGAGCCCTCCAGCGCCGGGAAGGCGCCAGCAACGCCCTTACCGCTGGCCTGGTGGCAAGCGGCGCAATTGCTGGCGTACACCTTTTCACCGCGGGCATTGAGCTCGGCGAGTTGCCATTCCTTGTTGGGGTCATCGGCCAGAGCGAGCATTTCTTTTTTCTTGGCGTCAGCCCAGGCGCGGTAGTCTTCCTCGGACTTGACCTCGATCACGATCGGCATGAAGGCGTGATCTTTACCGCACAGCTCGGCGCACGCGCCGCGGTAGACGCCGGGCTTGTCCGCGCGGAACCAGGTGTCGCGCACGAATCCGGGGATGGCGTCTTGCTTGATGCCAAGACGCGGCACGTAAAACGAGTGAATGACGTCGTTCGCCGTGATGACGACCCGAACTTTCTTGTTGACCGGCACCACCAGCGGGTTGTCGACTTCCATCAGGTAGGTATTGTTCGCCTCGCGTTTGGCCTTGGCATCGGGGTAACGGAAGTCTTCGATCTGCTCGCGAGGCGTCGAGAGCGCCGACAGGAACGCAATACCCTCACCCTCGCCCTTGAGGTAATCGTAGCCCCACTTCCATTGGTAGCCGGTGGCCTTGACGGTGATATCGGGATTGGAGGTGTCTTTCTGCGCGATCACCTCACCCGTTGCCGCAATACCCAGGCCGACCACGATGATGAAGGGCACGACCGTCCAGGCAATTTCGACGGCGGTGCTCTCATGAAAGTCGGCGGGCTTGGCCCCCCGTGATTTGCGGTGCGCCCACATCGAGTAAAACATCACCCCGAACACGCCGATGAAGATGAGCACGCAGACCCACATCAGCATGTCATGCAACCAGTACTGGCCTCTGGCGATCGCATTGGCGGGCTCAGGCAGGTTGAGCTGGTAGACGGCGGGGCCACCCGGCATATCCTTGACCGCTGAAGCCACCCCGGCCCATCCTCCCAGAAGGGCCACCGCCAGCGCATTCAATGCGCCTTTAATCATCACTTTGGACATTCTTGTCTTCCCAGCTCGAGATACGGAACACCGCTACCCGCCTACCCTTGCGTCAGCGCGCCGCGCAACTGCTCAACCAACGCCGGCTTTCGATGGTCGGGCACGAACCGCCCCACCACGATCTGCTGCCGCCCTGCCACGAGCACGATCGGTTCACTCGATCGCCCCCGATACTCAACCCGCACCCAGGACGGCGACACCTCTGCCACCCTGAGGTTTGACCCGTGGGAGGCCTCGATGCGCAGACGGCCTGGCTCAGCCTCGATCCGCTCGTAATCGCCTGCATGGCGCGCGTAGCAGACAAACGCCAAGCCAAGGGCGCTGACTTCGATGAGCGCGAAGGGCACCACCATCCAGGCCCCGTTGAGCGCAAACGCCGCCGCGATTCCCAAGGACACCGCTGACACGCAGACAAAGCACGCACCCAACTGGGCTGGTGAGAGCACGCAATTACGGCGCAAGGTCCACTGATGACGTCGCGAACGGACCTCGTACTGCCACTGGTACTGCATGAAGCTACAGCCTGCGTTTTTGTCTTGTCGATACCACCGGTGCAGGCGCAATTATAGGCGCGCCTCTCGAGAGGGGGCAACTCGGAGGCGGTGAAGGCCCTCTGGGCTGCGCGGGGTTACGCCTCGCAGACCGGGGCCGCGGCCTGCGAGGCGCCGTCGGCATAGGGCCGGGCCCGGGTGACTCGCGACGCTCAGCCTCTGGCGCCAGGCCGTGGATGAAACTGCAACGGGGCGAGTCCCCCGGGCAGTTTCTTGGTGGGTGGGCACCAGGCGTGGCCGTAGATGATCTCGACGCTCAGACCAATCAGGCCGTCGTTGCCTCGGAGCGTCTCGATCGCAGCCAGCCACTCGTGCCGATGGCGCGGGGTGAGCAGCCCGCGAAAGCGCCCCTTGAGCGCGTTGCCGCCCCAGGCCCTCACCTCGGCGAGCAAGGTGTCGGCATCGCGCCAGGTCACCCTCAGCCGCTCGGTATCCATTACCGGCTCGGCAAAGCCCTGAGACACAAGGAGGTCGCCGACGTCGTGCATGTCGGGGAATTCCATCATTCGTGCGCCCAACCCGCGAAGCTCGCGCAAGGTGTCGACACCCAGGCAGCTAAAGCAAAGGAGCCCCTGGGGCCGCAGAACGCGATACCACTCCGCAATCTGCGCCTCGGGCCGGGGGCTCCAGTGGAGCGCCAGCGCCGACCAGATCAGATCGGCTGAGGCCGCCGCAAGCGGCAGTCGATCGAGCTCGGCCGCGATCAGCGTGGCAACCGACGGCTCGCGCATGCGGCGCAGCCTGGCGAGCAGGCCGCTTCTCGCCGGCGCAAGCCTGCGCGCCAGGTCCTCGAGCGCCGCCGCCGAGGCATCGAGCCCCAGCAATTCAGCGCCCGGAAAGCGCTGCCGCAGCGGCAGCAGGCTCGCGCCCCGGGCGCACCCGGCATCGAGCACCCGCCGAGGCTCAAGCCTCACGGGTGCGAGCTTTTCCAGCATCACGCGCTCGACCTCGACTCGCAAAAAGTCGGGCCTCGCGGCTCGAGCTCGACGACGGGATTGACTGCGCAAGGCTGTCGGGTCTAGGTCGGTTGGGGCAGTCATGGCGGCCTGAGTATAGGCGGGCATGCGTCAATGCCCGAATGCGAGCCCCCCGCCCCCGCCCGCCCCGCGGCCATAGCACCTGGTTCAAGCACATCGTCCGCGCCGCAATCGACACCGTGCTGCCCCGCTCGTGCGCGGCGTGCGCCCTCAGCCTCGAACCCGGCGCCTCCCCGCTCGGCTGGTGTCCGCCCTGCCTGCGCCTGCTGAACGTCTCAGCCGACCGCTGCCCGTGCTGCGGCCTTCGTGGCGACCCCGGCGCGTGCGTCACCTGTCGCCGTCACCCGCCCGCCTTCGAACGCACCATCGTCGTGACCGACTATGCGCCACCCGTCGACCGCCTGATCCACGCCTTCAAGTTCGGCCGCGACCTGTCGCTCGCCCGCCCGCTCGGGGCTCTCGCCGCCGAACACCTGAGGCGAACCGGGATCACGTGTCGCGCCAACATCCCCACCGTCATCACAGCCATCCCTTTGTCAACAACGCGGCTGGCCTCGCGAGGCTTCAACCAGTCGCTCGAACTGGCCCGCGCGATCAGCGCAAACACGGGCATCGCCCTCGATCGAACGGCCCTGCGCCGCCTGCGCGAGGGCCCCGCCCAGGCACTGCTCGACCCGCACGCACGGCAGCGCAACGCCCGGGGCGCCTTTGGCGCCAGCGCGCAGGCCGGCCGGCATGTCATCGTGGTGGACGACGTGATGACCACCGGTGCTACCCTTAACGCAGCGGCGCTCGCGCTCAAAGCGGCCGGAGCGGTCCGCATCACCAACCTTGTCATCGCACGAACGCCCGAGCACGATGTTCAACGTCGTTCTGGTCCAGCCTGAGATTCCCCCCAACACCGGCAATGTGATCCGGCTGTGCGCCAATGCGGGTGCCGCACTTCATCTGGTCAGGCCGCTCGGGTTTCCGCTTGACTCCGCCAAGATGCGGCGTGCCGGGCTCGACTATCACGAGATAGCCAGCCTGCGCGTGCATGACGACTGGGCCGCCTTCATCGAATCCGAGCAGCCTGCGAGCCTGTACGCGCTCAGCACCCGCGGGCGGCTCGCACCCAGCCAGGTGCGCTTTGCCGCCGGTGATTATCTGGTGTTCGGCTCCGAAACCTCGGGGCTGCCGGCGCAGGTGCTCGAACACTTCGCACCCGAGCGGCGCCTGCGACTGCCGATGCGGCCCGGCAACCGAAGCCTCAACCTGTCAAACGCGGTGGCCATCACGGTGTACGAGGCGTGGCGCCAGCACGATTTTGCCGGCGCAGCCACGGCCGGGCCCGCCGATCGCTAGACGCTCGCGGGCCGCATCAGGGCGCCGCGACCGGATCCGGCCTCGCCGAGCTTGGGGTTACCGAGCTTGAGGTTACCGAGCTTGAGGTTACCGAGCTTGAGGTTACCGAGCTTGGGGTTACCGAGCTTGGGGCCGCCGAGGATCCAGGCCTTCCGCCGAGATCAGGCGGTGGCCGTGAACAAGCGATCGAGCAGCCGATCGAGATCAACCTCGCGCAGCAGGGCATTGAAATCGGCGGGCGCAACGAAGCCGGCAGCGATGAAGCCCTCGCACATGGCGATCAGGTCATCGAAATAGCCCTGTGCGTTGAGCAGGCCGACCGGCTTTCGCAGGTAGCGGGTCTGCCAGAGCGTGAGCACTTCGAACAACTCGTCGAGGGTGCCGAAACCGCCGGGTAGCGCAATAAAGCCGTCCGACAGTTCGATCATGCGCTGCTTGCGAACCGACATGTCGGCGACGACCTCCCGCCGGGTGAGGCCAGTGTGGCCCTGCTCGCGCACCAGCATGCCGTCGGGAATGACGCCGATGACCTCGGCACCCCCCGCGAGCGCGGCATCGGCCAGCGCACCCATGAGGCCGACCCGGCCCCCGCCATAGACCAGGCGCCAGCCCCGGCTTGCGATCGCCGTCCCAACTGCACGCGCCAGGGCCAGATGCGAGGGGTCGTGCCCAGGCTTGGCGCCACAGAACACACAAAGCGAAGTGGGGGTCGTCATCTCAGAATCCTTCACGCCGCGGTTCGCGGGACAATAGTTCAAGCACGGCTTTATGGGCCCGCAAGCGGCCTTCGAGCACCTCGCAGACGGCTTCGAGAATGGGCATCTGCACGCCGGCTTGGGCGGCCAGCAGACGCGCCACCGGCGCTGTCCCCACCCCTTCGGCCACGTGCCCGAGCCCCGCAAGAATGCTGGCAAGCGAATCGCCTCGAGCCAGCGCCAGCCCCACCCGCCGGTTGCGTGACAGCGCGCCCGTGCAGGTGAGTACGAGGTCACCCAGCCCGGTGAGACCCATGAAGGTCTCTGCGCGGGCACCCAGCCCCAGGCCCAGGCGCGAGATTTCGGCGAGCCCCCGCGTGATGAGCGCCGCCCGTGCGTTCATGCCCAGTTCGAGGCCATCGGCGATCCCGGCCGCGATCGCCATCACGTTCTTGAGCGCCCCGCCCAACTCCACGCCCAGCACATCCCCGCTGGTGTAGATGCGCGCGGCACCATGATGAAACGCCTCGAGCACACCGCGCTCGAGCGCGGCCGAGCCGCCCGCGACAGTGAGAGCCACCGGCAGGCCAGCTGCCACCTCCTGGGCAAAGCTGGGGCCGGCCAGCGCAGCGCCAGCGCGCCCGCCGAGTCGCTCGCGGGCAATCTGGTGAGGCAGTCGCTGGCTGCCCGCCTCGATGCCCTTGCAGAGCCACACCACCCCGACGCAGGCTTGCGGCAGGTGTGCAAGCAGGCGGTCGAGCAACCCGGAAAAAGCCGATACCGGCGAGGCAAGAACCGCGATCGAGGGGCCCGCCGAGAGCCAGTCGCAGGCGGCCTCGAAATCGGCGGTGGGGGTCAGGGCGTCATGCAGGCGCACGCCGGGCAGATAGCGTTCATTCGAGCGCTGCGCGCCGATGGCCTGCGCCAAGGCCGAATCACGCATCCACAGCATGACCGGGTAACGCCGAGCAACATGCTGCGCCAGCGCCGTGCCCCAGGCGCCCGCGCCGAAGACCGCGACTCTCATCGCCCAGCCCGACGTGGCCGCCCGCCAGGAATCAGCGCGCCGACGGCGGCACGATCAGACCCGCACCGCGCTCGCTCTCTTGCTGGGCGAGTCGCTGCTGATAGATCGCCTCGAAGTTGATCTCGGCCAGATGAATGGGCGGAAACCCGGTGCGCTGGATGGCGTCGGCCACGTTCGCCCGAAGGTAGGGGAAGATCATGTTCGGACAGACCACGTTCAGCAGGATGTCCATTTGCTCGGCCGGTACGTTGCGAATCTCGAAGATTCCAGCCTGAGTGGTCTCGACCAGGAATGCGACCTTGTCGCCGACTCGCGTGGTCAGGGTGATGGTGACAAAGCTTTCGTGGATGCCTTCAACCACCTGCAAGCCACCGGTATCGACCTGAATCTCGACGCTGGGCTGATGGCTCTCGAGGAAAATGGCAGGGGCATGCGGCAATTCAAGCGACATGCCCTTCAAATACATTCGTTGAATGACGAAGACGGGTCCCTGCTCCTGAGCGCTCATCGCGATATCCTGGATCGGTGACGGCGCTGAGCCGTCTGGTTTGAGAAAGAGACAGGTCGACAGGCGGACCCGCGCGCCCGAGGCCCTCAGCCCGCCAGCAGGGGCGCGAGTTCGCCCGCCCGGTCGCAGGCGTAGAGATCGTCGCAGCCGCCAATGTGGCGGTCGCCGATGAAGATTTGCGGGACCGTTCGACGGCCGGTGCGCTCGATCATCTCGTCGCGGCGCTGGGGGTCGACATCGATGCGGATCTTGTCGATGTCGGTGACACCGCGTTGGCGCAGCAACTGCTCGGCCCGCACGCAATAGGGGCACACTGCTGTCGTGTACATCTGCACTCGTGCCGACATGATCCGCTCCGCTTACTTGACGACCGGCAGCCCGGCCTGACGCCAGGCATTGAGCCCACCGTCGAGATTGAAGACGTCCTGGCGACCGGCCTTGCGCAGGCTGGACGCCGCCTTGGCCGAGGTCGTGCCCGTGGCGCAGCAGACGATGACCGGTCGGCCTGCAGGGAGCTCGCCCGCGCGTTTGTCGAGTTCGGCCAGCGGAATGTTGCGCGCGTTGGGCAGATGTCCGGCCTCGAACTCGCCTGGTGCCCGGACATCAAGCACCAGCGCCTGCGTGTCATTGATCATGCGGGTCGCACCCAGGGTGTCGAGCGAGGCGCCGGCGGTACGCTTGAGCACATACGGCCACAGCAGCAAGGCCCCGGAGGCAAAGGCAATCGCAATCAGCAGAATGTTTTCGGTGATGAAGGCCACGGGGCAACCTGGAAAAGATTAAGCTGGAGATTATAAGATACTGAAGCGCCAAAAACCCCGCGTCCACCCGGCCCGCCCCGGGAGGCCCCCAGCACCCCGGCCCTTCGAACCTCATCATGACCTACAAAATCGTGCTGCTGCGTCACGGCGAAAGCCAGTGGAACCTTGAAAACCGCTTCACCGGCTGGACCGACGTCGACCTGACGCCGCAGGGCCTGATCGAAGCCCGGCGCGCCGGCGCGCTGCTCAAGGCCGAGGGTTTCAGCTTCGATCTGGCCTACACCTCAGTGCTCAAGCGCGCGATCCGTACGCTCTGGACGCTACTCGACGAAATGGACCAAATGTGGCTGCCGGTGGTGAATTCCTGGCGACTCAACGAGCGCCACTACGGCGCCCTGCAGGGCCTCAACAAGGCGGAGACGGCCGCCCGCTTTGGTGATGCACAGGTGCTCATCTGGCGCCGTGCCTATGCGATCGCCCCCGATCCCCTGCCCGAGGGCGACCCCCGGGGCGCTGAACTCGACCCACGCTACGCCGGCGTCCCGCCTCACGAAATCCCGCGAACCGAATGCCTCAAGGACACCGTGGCCCGGGTGGTTCCCTTCTGGGAGCAGGCCATTGCGCCGTCCATCCGGGAAGGTCGCCGCATCGTCATCGCCGCGCACGGCAACTCGCTGCGCGCGCTCATCAAGTACCTCGAGGACGTGCCCGACGACGAGATCGTCAATCTCAACATCCCCACCGCACGCCCCATGGTTTACGAGCTCGACTCGAACCTCAAGCCGCTGCGCCGCGAGTATCTGGGCGATCAGGCCGAAATCGAAGCCGCCATGGCCGCCGTGGCGGCTCAAGGCAAGGCCAAGCCCGCTTGAGCGGGCCCTCAGCAGGCCGCCCTGCCTGACGGCCGGCGCGTCAACGCAACACCCGCTCATCAATTCATTGCCCGGACGCTGGGCCGGGGCGGATTGCGCGGTTTATACTGCGATGCAACTCGATGAAGCCCGCACCGCGCGACGTGCTGCGGCAGCGTTCGATCCCGGGACAATCCATGAAGTTCAAACTCAAATCCGTGAGCCTCGTGCTCGCCGGCGCCATCGCCGGTGTGCTCATCAGCGTTGGCCTCACGGCGGTCGCCCAGCGTGGGCAGCGCGCGCCGCTTCCCCTCGAAGAACTGCGGCAGTTTTCCGACGTGTTCGGTGCCATCAAGGCCAACTACGTCGAACCCGTCGAAGATAAGAAGCTGATCACCGAGGCCATCAGCGGCATGATCGCCGGCCTTGACCCGCACTCGGCCTACCTCGATGCCGACGCCTTCCGCGAGCTTCAGGTCGGCACACAGGGCGAATTCGGCGGTCTGGGCATCGAAGTCGGCACCGAGGACGGCTTCATTCGCGTCATTTCCCCCATTGAGGACACGCCTGCGGCCCGAGCCGGTGTCAAGGCGGGCGACCTGATCATCAAGATTGATGAAAAGCCCACCAAAGGGCTGCCGCTCAATGACGCGGTCAAGCTCATGCGCGGCAAGCCCAAGACACCCATCACGCTTACCATTACACGCAAGGGCGAAACCCGCCCCATCGTGCTCACCATCGTGCGCGACGTCATCCGCGTGCAGTCGGTGCGCTCGAAGGTGATCGAGCCCGGCATCGGGTATGTGCGCATCTCGCAGTTTCAGGAACACACGGTTGAAACGCTGGTGCGCCATCTGGAAAACCTCGAGCGTCAGGGTGCGGTGGGCAAGGGTCTGGTGCTCGATCTGCGCAACGACCCGGGCGGCTTGCTGCATGGCGCGGTCGGCGTGTCGGCAGCGTTTTTACCCTCTCGCGTCACGGTGGTCACGACCGAGGGTCGCACCGAAGACGCCCGTCGTAAGTACACGGCCAGCCCGGAAGACTACCTGCGTGGCAGCCGTGAAGACTTCGTCGCCAAGGTGCCCGGTGCGGCCAAAACGGTGCCCATGGTCGTGCTGGTCAATGGCGGCTCGGCCTCGGCCTCCGAAATCGTGGCGGGCGCCCTGCAGGACTACAAGCGCGCCACGGTACTCGGCACGCAAACCTTTGGTAAGGGCTCGGTGCAGTCGATCCTGCCGCTCTCGAGCTCTACCGCCATCAAGCTCACCACCGCGCGGTACTACACGCCCAACGGCCGGTCCATTCAGGCCAAGGGTATCGAGCCCGACCTGCTTGTCGAGGAAACGCCCGAAGGCGATCTCAATGCTTTCCGGGTGCGCGAGGCCGATCTGAACCGGCACCTGTCCAACGCGCGCGAGCGAGAAGAAAAGCCCACGGTGCCGCGCCCCAGCACCGAGACCGATCGCCTGCGTGATCGTAAGCCCATCGAGTTCGGATCGGCCGACGACCATCAACTGCAGCAGGCGCTCAACCACCTCAAGGGCCTGCCCGTTGCGCTCGCCAAGGCCAAAACCGCTGATGCCTCCGGCGCCGAGGCTGCAGCCGGCCCGCGCGACGCCGCCAAATAAAAGCCTCGGCGGGGTCGTGCCATGGATGACCGGCAGCTGCTGCGCTACGGTCGGCACATCCTGCTTGAAGAGATCGGCATTGAGGCGCAGGAGCGCCTGCTGGGCGCCACCGCGCTGATCGTGGGCGCGGGCGGGCTGGGCTCCCCCGCCGCGCTGTATCTCGCTGCTGCAGGCCTGGGCACCCTCATCCTCGCCGACGCCGATACGGTCGATCTCAGCAATCTGCAGCGCCAGATCCTGCACCGCGAAGACTCGATCGGCGCACTCAAGGTCGAGTCGGGCCAGCGCACCCTCGCGTCGATCAACGCTGATGTGCAGGTCGTCCCGCTTGCAGCCCGGCTCGCTGGCGACGCCCTGCGCGAGGCGGTCTCGCGCAGCCAGGTGGTGCTTGACTGCAGCGACAACTTCGCCACCCGTCATGCGGTCAATCGGGCCTGCTTCGAGGCGGGCGTGCCGCTGGTGTCGGGCGCGGCCATCCGCTTCGACGGCCAGCTGTCGGTCTTCGACCCCCGCGATGCCCGCTCGCCCTGCTATCACTGCGTGTTCCCCGAGGACCAGAGCTTTGAGGAGGTGCGCTGTGCGGTCATGGGGGTCTTTGCGCCGCTGACAGGCATCGTCGGCACGATGCAGGCGGCCGAGGCCCTTAAGCTGGTCGGCGGGTTCGGTACGCCGGCTACGGGACGGCTACTGCTCATCGACTCGCGCACGCTGCAGATCGACAGCGTCACCCTCGCGCGCGATCCCCACTGCCCAGTCTGCTCGACGCGCTGAACGGTCAACGCATCGGGGGCGGTGGCCTGTCACGCCTTAGGGTGCGCTCAGTGCGGGTGCAGGGCCCGGGCACTGCGCATCAGGGCGGTCCCGCTGCGAAAGGGCTCGGCCGCCAGCGTCAGGGAGACCAGAGAGAGCAGCAGTACCGGCAGATAGCCCTCAAAGACATCATGCAGCCAGCCGCCTGCAAACGAGCCGATCGCACCGCCCACCGCCATCGAGGCATACACGGTGCCGTAGATCGTGCCCACGCTGGGCCCGGCAAAGATCCGGTTCGACAGGGTCGAAACGATGGGCCCGCGGGCCCCCTGCGCCAGTCCGAAGCAGACCACGTAGAGGCCCACGGCGAGCGGTGAAGCGGTGAGCACCGTGAGCATCAACCCCAGCACGCCCAGGGTGGTGGAGGCGAATGCGATGAGCGCAGTACGCTGGTGACCAAGGCGATCCGTGAACCACCCCGCACTCACGATACCGGCCGTGGAAAGCAGCCCCGCCATGCCGTAAGCCGAGGCCGCGAGAATCGGCTGCATGCCCGCCTCGATGAGCAGCGCCACCACCTGCGGCGTCACCAGATAGGAGGCCAGGGCAGTGAAGAAAAATACCTGGATCAGTCGCCAGTAGGCGCCATGGCGCAGGGCCTCGCGAAGACCCGGCCCGGCCGGCCCCGAGTCGGTACTGAGCTTCGAGGTGCCGGCCGCTGTACCCGGGCGCCGGGCCAGTCGCGCCCAGGGTAGGGCCACGCAGGGCAGCACCAGCGCCGCTGCGGCGACCCCCATCATCTGCCAGGCCGACCGCCAGCCGGCGTACTCGATCAGTGCCTGCGCAAGCGGCAACATCACCAACATGCCAAAGCCCGAGCCTGCGTAGGTGACGGCAATAGCCGTCGACAGGCGGGCCTTGTACCAGCGCGAAACCAGCGCGGCGGCCGTGACCATGCCGGTGGCCGAGGCGCCCAGCCCGACCAGGACACCCGAGCTGAGGTAGATCTGCCAGATCGCATCCGCCCGCGATGACAGCAAGGTCCCTGCGGCGAGCATCATCAATCCCAGGGCATAGACGGCGCGAGGGCCGAAGCGATCGAAGATCCAGCCCGACAAGGGGGCTGCCAGGCCGCTCACCAGCATGTAGGTGGCGAACACGCCCGTGAGCGCGCTGCGACGCCAGCCGAATTCAGCCTCGAGCGGCAGGATGAGGGCGGCGAAGGCGTCGGCGATGCCGCGACCGATGAAATTGAGCGAGAACGCAAGTACCAGCACGGCCAGAGCCGCGCCGGTCAGCTCCGGACCGGTCTTGGATGCAGGGGCTTCGTGAGGGTGGGCCATCGGCAGACAGGCCGCTCGCCACCGGGGCGGTGCCTGCTGAAGCGGGAAAGGAACAAGCGCCCGAGGCTAGCAAGTGCCTGCGAAGTGTGTCAAACCGATGTTCTGTCTCGTGCCGTTCGAGCCTGACGGCGGTCCCTTGCTCAGGACGGGCGCTGTGTCCGATGGCTGACCCGCTTGGCTCGGCCGCGCCGCTCGCTGATCGGCCAGACATCGCCAGGCAGCGGAATGGCCGGTTTGACGCGCCGGAAGGGCGCATGACAGCATCAGCCCGACCGTCGCGAGCGTGGCATCGTCCCGACACCCGCTGCGATGCCCACGACCTCCTTCCTCCCAACAGGCCTGACCATGACACTGCCGCCCCTGCTTGACGCCTTGCCGCCACTCGCCTCGCTGATTCGACCGGGTGACGCCGTGATCGTCGGTCAGGCAGGCGCCGAACCGCTCACGCTCACCCGCGCGCTCACCGACCAGGCCGAGAGCCTGGGTGGCCCCGTCGATGTGTTTCTCGGCGCCGTGCTCTCCGATACCTTTGCCCGACGCCTGCCGGCCAATCTTCGCCCCGGGGGATACGGCATCATGGGCGGCGCCGCCAAGGGGTTCGCCTCCCAACCCGGCTCGATCGGCAACGTGGTGCCGACCCCCTATCGCGAACTCGAGTCTGCCTTCGGATCACGACGCCTCAAGGCGGACGTGGTGCTCCTGCAGCTCGCCCCCTCGGCCGACGGCACCCGACTGAGCCTCGGGCTCGCCAACGACTACACCATCGCCGCGGCACGCCAGGCACGCTGCGTGATCGCTGAAATCAATGCCGAGGCCCCCTGGACGCCGGGCACCGAAATCGGCAATGACCTGCGCATCGACGTGGCGGTGCGAGCGCAATGTTCGCCGGTGCAGTCGCCCACCATGAG
>CAIVPX010000015.1 GCA_903907905.1 uncultured bacterium
GACACGCAGACTGAAAAGGAAATTCAGCGCGCGCTCGACAACCTGGTGCAGGGGCGCACCACCATTGCCATTGCGCACCGTCTGAGTACGCTGCGGCGCGCCAACCGTCTGGTGGTGCTTGACCGCGGTCAGGTGGTTGAAGTGGGCGGCCACGACGAACTGATGGCGCGCGAGGGGGCCTATTTCCGCCTCTACCAGGCTCAGGCCCGCAATGTCGACACCGAAGATCCGGATGACCCCGCCTGGCCCCCGGCGGGTCCGGTTCACGGCCGCGTGGCGGCGAGCGTCTGATGGCTGATTGCACGCCCCCCCCGAATCGCCCCCTTGAGGGTTGGCGTACCGAGCTGGGCGGGCAACTCGAGCGATTGCCCTCGGGGCGTTTTGCCTTCGCGGCCGCGGACGGCACGCGTCACGAGGCCGTGGTGGCGGTGCGCGCCTTTCCGGTCAGCGATCCTGGTCGGGGCTTTTCCCTGTTGAGCGCCGATGGTCACGAGCTCGCCTGGGTTGAGCGGCTGGCCGACCTGGCGGCGCCCCTGCGTGAAGTTTTCGAGCAGGCCCTGTGCGAACGCGAGTTCATGCCCGAAATCAACCGGCTCATTGCGGTGTCGGGTTTCGTCACGCCCTGCACCTGGCAGGTCGACACCGACCGAGGCCCGACGCGCTTCGTGCTCAAGGGCGAGGAAGACATTCGTCGCATGGGGCCCAACACCCTGCTCATCGCCGACAGCGATGGCATTCACTACCTGCTGCGCGACGTCGCCGGACTGGACAAGGCAAGCCGGCGCATCCTGGATCGATTCCTGTAGGGCCGGCGTCGAATGCCCATGTACCGGAAGGGGCTTTTTCTCGCGGCGTCTGACCCGGTGCAAAATCCCCGCACACAACAAGGAGGTGGCACTTGAAGGCTCGTATAAACGTCAACGGCAGCGTGCGGGAATTCGAAGCCGATCCCGACACGCCGCTGCTCTGGGTGCTGCGTGAGCAGCTCGGTCTCACCGGCACCAAGTACGGCTGCGGCGTGGCCGCTTGCGGCGCTTGCACCGTGCACATCGACGGCGTGCCCACGCGCAGTTGCGTGCGGCCGATCTCGACGGTGGGGGCCACCGAAAAAGTCGTCACCATCGAGGGGCTGTCCCCCGATTCCTCGCATCCGGTGCAAAAGGCCTGGGTGGCGCTGGATGTTCCGCAGTGCGGCTACTGCCAGAGCGGGATGATCATGGCGGCCGTCGCCCTGCTGCGTGACAAGCCCAAGCCCACCGACAAGGACATCGATGACGCGATGACCAACATCTGCCGCTGCGGCACCTACAACCGGGTGCGGGCCGCCATCAAGGTGGTGGCAGAGGGCGGCAATCCGCGTACCGCAGGTCTGGCGATCCAGCACGTTGATGGGAGCACGACATGAGCGAACTCACCCTCACGCGGCGGCATTTTCTGGTGGGGTCGGCCGCCGGCGGCCTGAGCCTCGCATTTCATTTGCCCTTTGGCGGAGAGGCCGAGGCTCAGCAGGCCAACGCCGAGGTCAACGCCTGGGTGTTCATCCAGCCGGATGACACGGTAATGATCCGCATTGCGCGCTCCGAAATGGGCCAGGGCACGCTCACCGGGCTGGCCCAGATGGTGGCCGAGGAGCTCGAGTGCGACTGGTCCAAGGTCGTCACCGAATACCCCACGCCGGGGCAAAACCTGGCGCGCAATCGGATCTGGGGCAATTTCTCCACCGGCGGCAGTCGCGGCATCCGTGAGTCGCAGGACTATGTTCGCAAGGGCGGTGCTGCCGCCCGCATCATGCTGGTTCAGGCCGCGGCCAATGAATGGGGCGTGCCGGCTGCGCAGTGCGCAGTCGACAAGGGTGTGATCTCGCACGCTGCAAGCGGGCGCCGGACCACCTATGGCAAGGTGGCGGCGGCGGCCTCCCGCCTCAGCCCACCCACCGAGATATCGCTCAAGGACCCCAAAGACTGGAAGGTGCTGGGCAAGCGCCTCGCTCGCCTCGACACCGCCAACAAGGTCAACGGCAAGCAGGTCTACGGTGCCGACCTCACCATGCCCGGCATGCTCAATGCGGCGATCAAGGCCTGCCCGGTGTTCGGGGGCAAGGTGGTGAGTTTCAATGCCGCCGCTGTCGAAAAACGCCCCGGGGTACGCAAGGTGGTCAAGGTGGGTGACAAGGCCGTGGCGGTGGTTGCGGACACCTGGTGGCAGGCCAAGACTGCGCTCGACGCGCTGCCCATCGAGTGGAACTACGGCGAGCACGTCAATGCTTCGAGTGCCAGCTTCGCCAAAGTGCTGCAAACCGCGCTTGATGCCCCCGAGGCGGTGGTCGGCAACCGCAACGGCGATGCCCGGGCAGCCATCGCTGGCGCCGTTCGCAAGATCGAGGCGGTCTACGCCTACCCGCATCAGAACCATGCCTGCATGGAGCCGATGAATGCGGTGGCCCGATACACGGCGGACCGCTGCGAGGTCTGGACGCCCACGCAGAACGGTGAGGCGGCGCTTGCGGCGACTGCCGAGGCGTCTGGCCTGCCGCCTGCCAAGTGCGAGGTCTACAAGATCCATTTGGGCGGCGGGTTCGGTCGGCGCGGCGCGGTGCACGATTGGGTGACGCAGGTGGTCGATATCGCCAAGCAGATGCCCGGGACGCCGGTCAAGCTGCTCTGGAGTCGTGAAGAGGACATGCTGCATGGCCGCTTCCACCCCGTCACGCAGTGCAAGCTTACGGCCGGGATCGACGCATCGGGCGACATCACCGGCCTGCACCTGCGCATCGCCGGGCAGTCCATTCTCGCGGGTGTGGCGCCGCAGAACATCCGCGATGGCCGTGATCCGGTGGTGTTTCAGGGCCTCAATCCCGACGGTCCCGAGGCAGCGATCGGCTACAGCTTTCCCAACCTTCTGGTCGATCACGCCATGCGCAATCCGCATGTGCCGCCGGGATTCTGGCGCGGGGTCAACCTCAACCAGAACGCGATCTACCTCGAGTGTTTCCTGGACGAGATCGCGGCGGCAACCGGGCAGGATCCGCTCGCGCTGCGTCGCAAGCTCATGGGCAAGCACCCCAAGCATCTGGGCGTGCTCAATGCGGTAGCCGAACGGGTGGGCTGGGGCAAGCCCGCGGCCGATATCAACGGCCAAAAGGTGTTCCGGGGGCTGGCGCAGACCCATGGCTTCGGCAGCTATGTGGCGGCCTGCGCTGAGGTGTCGGTCAGCGCCGAGGGTGAGCTGAAGGTGCACCGGATCGTAGCGGCAACCGACTGCGGTCATGCGGTCAACCCGCAGCAGATCGAGGCGCAGATCGAAGGCTCGTTCGTGTACGGTCTGTCGGCGGCACTCTTTGGCAGTTGTACCGTGAAGGACGGCCGGATCGAGCAGACCAATTTCGATTCGTATCCGGTGGTGCACATGCGGCACATGCCCAAGGTGGAATCGATCGTGATGCCGACGGGTGGCTTCTGGGGCGGCGTGGGCGAGCCGACCATTGCCGTGGCAGCGCCGGCCGTGCTCAATGCCATTTTTGCCGCAACCGGAAAGCGCATTCGCGAACTGCCCCTGGGCGCGCAAAGCCTCAAGCGCGCCTGAAGGCCCGAGTGAAGGTCTTGCCGGGGTGCTCCCGAGCATCCCGGCGGCGCTGGCGCCAGCGATGAATTCGATGCGGGCCGCGAGGGCGGGTCAGACGGCTTGGCGGGCCTTGTGGGTGCTGCTTACACTCACTCTCCTGCTCGGCTCGGGTGCCCGGGCTCGGGCCTCGGATGAGTTGCCTCAGCCGCCGGGGCTCGCTCCCGGCGATGCGGCAAGTGGGCGTGCGATCGTCGCCGATCGACAAACGGGCCTGTGCCTGCTGTGCCACAGCGGGCCTTTCCCGGAGGTCAGGCAGCAGGGCACGCTCGCGCCAGCCCTGGATGGAGCGGGAAGCCGGTACTCGATCGGGCAGTTGCGGATGCGGATCGCCGAGGCGAGGCGGATCAACCCTGATTCGCTGATGCCCTCGTACCGTGCGGTGGATGCAGCGGACAGGGTGGGTCCCCAGTGGCGGGGGCGTCCCCTGCTGAGTGATCAGCAGATCGAGCATGTGGTCGCCTATCTGGCGACGCTGCGGTGAGGGTTCGGTGAGGCCCCGACGCAGGCTCATTGAGGCTTCACTGAGGGTCGACTGATGGGCCGACTTGCGCCGAGCGGCGGCTCGGGAGTTTTGAGGAGATGCGCTTGAACGAAATCGACAGCAGACCACGCAGGCGCGTCATTCTCTCGGCGGCCAGCCTGGTGGCGTCGTCGATTGCAGCTCAGCCTCTCGCACAGGCTGCAGCCCCCGGGGCTGCGCCCTCGCTCGATGCCGCGATTGCGGCGTTCACCCGTGGCGCACCGGTTCGGACCGGCAAGGTCAGCCTCGACATTGCCCCCTTGGTTGATAACGGCAATACGGTGCCAGTCAGTGTATCGGTCGATCACCCCATGCGGCCCGATGATCATGTCAGCGCGGTCGCGATTTTCAGCGAGCGCAACCCGCAGTATGAGGTTGCAAGTTTCACGCTCGGACCAGCCAGCGCAAGCGCCAGCATCGCCACGCGCATCCGCCTGGCCACCTCGCAGAAACTGGTCGCGATTGCCCGGCTTTCCGATGGCAGTTTCTGGTCGCAGCAGGTCGAGGTGATCGTCACGCTGGCCGCCTGCATTGAGGACTGATGTCATGACCCGATCCGCATCCAACGGAGGGCAGCGATGAACGTGCGTACCCTGATCGACATGCCACGCTCGGCGCGGCGTGGCGAGGTGCTCAATATCCGGGTCATGATCAGCCATCCCATGGAGACCGGCTATCGCCGAGGTCCCGATGGAAATCTGCTCGAGCGCGACATCATTGGCGAGTTCAGTTGTTCGCAGGCCGGGCGGGTGCTGTTCGGCGCAAGACTCTATCCGGCGATCTCAGCCAACCCCTACCTGTCTTTCCAGTTGCGGGCCGATACTAGTGGTGAGCTGGTGTTTCGCTGGCAGGGCGATCGCGGGTTTGAGCACACCGAGCGGGTGATGCTCTCGGTCAGCTGAGCCCCGCAGGTCAAGGCTGTGCGACGACTCGGGTTCATCCTCTTCGCGGGTCTGGCGATGGGCTTGATCGTATTACCGTCACCCGCGCCGGCCCAGCCGAGCGAGCCTCGACGCTCGGGCTTCGAGTTCATGGGCGCAGCCACGCAGGCCCTGCAGCGCGACGACGCCCAGAACCCGGCGATGCTCTGGGTGGCCGACGGCAGGCGGCGATGGCATGAAGCCCCCGCATCGGCAGCCACCCCGGCGGGTGACGCAGCGCCCCGGTCCTGCGCGGGCTGCCACGGCGAGGCCGAGCAGTCGATGCGTGGGGTGGCTGCCCGTTATCCGGTCTGGGACGATGCCTCGGGGCGCCCCGTCAAACTCGCGCAACGGATCAACTTCTGCCGCGAGCGGCATCAGCAGAGCCTGGCTTGGGCGGCTGAAAGCGAGGGCCTGCTGGCGCTCGAGGCTTACCTGAGCCTGCTGTCTCGGGGCCAAGCCCTGCAGCGGCCGGAGGATCCGCGTCTGGCGCAAGCCATTGAACGCGGGCGACGACTCTTCGCGCAACCCCTGGGTCAACTCGCGCTGTCCTGCGCGCAGTGTCACGATCAGGTTGCGGGCGGGCGGCTGGGCGGCAGCCTCATCCCCCAGGGGCATCCCACGGCCTATCCCACCTACCGGCTGCAGTGGCAGTCGATCGGTTCCTTGTCGAGGCGTCTGCGTGGCTGCATGACCGGCGTTCGGGCCGAGCCGCTGGATGCCATGAGCATAGCGATGGTCGAGCTTGAGTTGTTCCTGGCCGCCCGCGCCGCCGGAATGCTGCACGAAGGCCCCGGCGTGCGGCCTTGAGCACGGCTGGATTCGGTACTCAGAGCGTGAAAAATTTCCTCTGAGATTGCTGAGCGTTGCCCCCCGCTGTGCTCACCGGCCCGAATCGTCTGACCGGTGTCGCGAGTGTCAGCGCGGCGGGTTCGTCTTGAGCAAAGCGATGAGTTCGCGCGGGTCGCGAATCACAAAGTCGGCGCCCCACTGCTCAGGGGGCGCTTCGTCGCCACAGTAGCCATAGGCCGCCGCCACCGTGAGCATCGAGGCTGCCTGCCCCGCCTGGATATCGCGCGGGTCGTCGCCCACGTAGACGCAACGACTGGCCTGCACCTGAGCGAGCGAGGCGCCGTGCAGCAGGGGCGCAGGGTGAGGCTTGGGATGGGGCGTGGTGTCTCCGCCGATCGCGCAGACCGAACGCTCGAGCAGGCCGAGCCCCGCCAGAATGGGCCGAACATAGCGCTCGACCTTGTTGCTGATCACGCCCCAACTGATGTCGGCTGAATCGAGCGCGGTGAGTACGTCGCGCATGCCGTCAAACAGCCGTGTGCGGTCGAGCATCCCTCTCTCGTAGCGCGCAAGAAATTCATCCCGAAGGGCCTCGAACTGCGCTTCGCCAGGCTTGACACCCAAGCCCTTGCCGATCAGCCCGCGCGCACCCATCGAGGTGAAGGGCCGAAGCGCTTCGCCAGGCAGTTGAGGCAGGCCACGTGCCGCACGCATCGCGTGAATGGGGGCCGCCAGATCGTCAGCGGTGTCGGCGAGCGTGCCGTCCAGATCAAAAAAAACCGCGTCGGGCGAGAAGGGCAGCATCACCGTTCGGGCGCTCGCCGATAGGCGGCCAGGTAGTTAACGCTCAGGTCTTGCGTATTAAGTCGGTAATGCCGGGTGATCGGGTTGTAGGTCAGGCCTGTCAGGGCGTGTGGCTGCAGACCGGCGCGGCGCGCGCCTGCCGCCATTTCCGACGGGCGAATGAATTTGTCGTAGTCGTGGGTGCCGCGGGGCAGCAGGCCCAGCACATACTCGGCGCCAACGATTGCGAACAGAAACGACTTCGGGTTTCGGTTGATGGTCGAAAAGAACACCCAGCCGCCCGGGCGTACCAACTGCGCGCAGGCTCGGATGGTCGATTCCGGGTCCGGAACGTGCTCGAGCATCTCCATGCAGGTAACGACATCGTACTGCCCCGGCTCTCGAGCGGCGATGTCCTCGGCAGCGATCTGTTCGTAGCGCACCGGAACGCCACTTTCGAGCGCATGCAGTTCGGCCACACCGAGCGAGCGGCGGGCCAGGTCGATGCCCAGCACCTGCGCGCCGCGCAAGGCCATGGCCTCGGCCAGAATCCCTCCTCCGCAACCGACATCAAGGACCTGGCAGCCCTGAAGCGGGCAGTGGGTCTCGATCCAGCCCAGTCGCAGCGGGTTGATCTCGTGCAGCGGCCGAAACTCGGAGTGCGGATCCCACCATTTGGCGGCGAGCGCCTGGAACTTGGCGATTTCCGCTGGGTCGACGTTATCGCCCGTGCGGGGATCGGTATGTGACTTCATGGAATGGGCGCTGTGTTCACCAAAGAAAAGCCCCGTCACGGGGACGGGGCTTCGCAAACGAGGTACCGACCGAAGCCGGCACCTTGATCGGGGGATCAGCCGCGCGGGCGCGTGCCGACAACCTCGACCTCGACGCGACGGTTTTTCGCGCGACCCGCCGCAGTGCGGTTGTCGGCGACGGGCTGCTTCTTGCCCTTGCCCTCGGTGTAGATCCGGTTGGCCGGGATGCCCTTGCTGACCAAGTAGGCCTTGACCGCTTCAGCACGGCGAACCGACAGGCGTTGGTTGTAGGCGTCGGTACCAATGCTGTCGGTGTGACCGACGGCAATGACGACCTCGAGCGTGATGCCCTTGATCTTGCCAACCAGTTCGTCGAGCTTGGCGCGACCTTCGGGTTTGACCACCGACTTGTCAAAATCGAAGAAGGCGTCCGCCGCGAAGGTGACCTTTTCGCTGGTGGGTGCCGGAGCGGGGGCGGGCGCCGGACGAGGGGCCGGGGCCGGGGGAGGAGGCGGGGGCGCAACACGCGGGGCCGGAGCCGGCGCGGGGGCGGGCTTGGGCAGGAGGTCGTCGTCGCAACCGGCCACCGCATTGGCGGGCGTGAAGAAGCCAGTGCGCCAGCACAGACCGTTGGCGCTCTTCACGATATTGGATTCGGCACCAATGACGTAGCCGCTGCCCTTGCTCGGATCAGCTTTCTGGGCGAAAGACGCCGTCGACACAGCCAGCAGGGCGGCGGCGGCTGCAAAGGCCAACTTGACCGGTTTGTTCATGTTACTCCTCTCGGTAAATACGCTACGGCAAAGAAATTTCCGAAGCCTGTTGGGACAGATGGCGCGAATTTTAGCCTTTTGACGGGCTGGACGCGTCAGAAAAACCGGGCAATGTGTCGCCCAAGCTGCGCTCCATCAAGCATTTCCAGCACGATTTTGCCATAGGGCTGTGCGAGCCACTACTTCCCGGATCGCCTTCAGCGCGAAGCTTGATCCAAGTTGTCGCTTCTGAACAACATGACTGCCTGCGATCCAGACCTCGGCGACGTGCTCGCGTCCGGCGGCGTAAATCAGCTGCGAAATCGGGTCGTACACCGGAGAAAGCTCCGGCGCGGACAGGTCGATGGCGACCAGATCGGCCTCCTTGCCGGCCTCGATCGAACCGATCCGGTCGTCGAGCCCCAGCGCCCTGGCCGCGTCGAGGGTCATGGCCTTCAGCACCGCCGGCGCCGGCCAGACCTCGGCCCGCAGGCTGCTGCCTTTGGCGAGGAGTGCGGCCGTACGGGCCTCCGACAGGAGGTCGAGGCGGTTGTTGCTGGCCGACCCGTCGGTGCCGATGCCCACGTTGAGCCCGGCCTCGAGCATGCGAGCGACGGGGGCGATGCCGCTGGCCAGCTTGAGGTTGGAGTGAGGGCAGTGCGCGATCGAAGCGCCCCGATCGGCCAGCAGACCGATCTCGGCATCGTTCAGGTGAACCGCATGAACGCCGATGAGGTGGGGGGTGACCAGCCCCAGACGGTCCAGTCGTTCGAGCGGGCGCATGCCGTACTGGGCGAGGCTGCGCTCGATTTCGCCCGCGGTTTCGTGCAGGTGGATGTGGACCGGCAAGTCGAGTTCGTCAGCGAGGATGGCGATCCGGCGCAGGTGCTCGTCCTCGACCGTGTAGGGGGCGTGGGGCGCCAGGCAAAAGCTGAGGAGAGGATCCTCACCGAGTTGGTCTCGCAGGTCGAGCCCCTTGCGCAGGTACTCGGCTGCGCTGCTCGCGTAGGCGGTAGGAAACCCGATGACGATCAGCCCAAGTGCCACGCGCATGCCCAGCAGGCGCGCCGAGGCTGCGGTGGCCTCGGGGAAAAAGTACATGTCGTTGAAAGTGGTGATGCCGCCCGACAGCATTTCGGTGGCCGCAAGCAAGGCGCCGTCGGCGACGAAGTCGGCCCCGGCCAGGCGGGCCTCGGCGGGCCAGATGCGTTCCTCGAGCCAGCGCGCAAGCGGCAGATCGTCGCCGATGCCTCGCAGCAGCGACATGGCCGCATGCGTGTGCAGATTGATGAAACCCGGCGTGAGCAGATGTCCCTCGAGTTCGATCTCGGGGATACCGGGATAGGCGTCGAGCGCCTGCTGGCGGGGCAGGACGGCCGCGATGCGGGCTCCCTCGACCACCACTGCGTGATGGCGCAGCAGATCGGGGCGGGGGCCGACCGGCGCGATCCAGGTCGGAGCAATCAGAAAAGCTTCAGACACAGCCAGGGATTAGAGCACACGGGTGCTAAAATTCAAAGATTTGCCCGAGCCTTGATGCGCCTACTGTCCGGTGGGCGATCGGGGCTTCAACCGGAACATCAGCCGCATGGATCAGTTCGCCAAGGAAACCCTGCCGATCAGCATCGAAGAGGAGATGCGGCGCTCGTACCTCGACTACGCGATGAGCGTCATCGTCGGCCGGGCCCTGCCGGACGTCCGAGACGGGCTCAAGCCGGTGCACCGGCGTGTGCTCTACGCCATGCACGAGGTGAACAACGTCTGGAATCGGCCCTACGTCAAGTGCGCCCGGGTGGTCGGTGACGTCATGGGTAAGTTTCACCCGCACGGCGACAGCGCCATCTATGACACGCTGGTTCGCATGGCGCAGGACTTTTCCCTGCGCTACCCCCTGGTGGACGGGCAGGGCAACTTCGGCTCGGTCGATGGCGACAATGCTGCGGCCATGCGCTACACCGAGTGTCGGTTGGAGAAGCTGGCGGGCGAAATGCTCGCCGACATCGACCGCGAAACCGTCGACTTCCAGCCCAACTACGACGGCAAGGAACTGGAGCCAACGGTTCTGCCCGCGCGCATTCCCAATCTGCTCATCAACGGGTCGGCGGGCATTGCGGTGGGCATGGCCACCAACATCGCGCCGCACAACCTGGGCGAGATCATCGATGCCTGCCAGTTGCTGCTGCGTCGCCCCGAAGCCAGCGTCGACGAACTGATCGAACTGGTACCCGCCCCCGACTTCCCCACCGGCGCGACCATCTACGGGGTGTCTGGCGTGCGCGAGGGCTTGCGAACCGGTCGCGGCCGCGTCGTCATTCGCGCCAAGACCCATTTCGAAGACCTCGACCGCGGCAATCGCAGTTCGATCATCGTCGATGAGCTGCCCTATCAGGTCAACAAGCGACTGCTGCTCGAGCGCATCGCCGAGCTGGTCAACGAGCGCAAGCTCGAGGGCATCTCCGACATCCGCGACGAATCCGACAAGTCGGGCATGCGCGTGGTGATCGAGCTCAAGCGCGGCGAAGTGCCCGAAGTGGTGCTCAACAACCTGTACAAGCAAACCCAGCTACAGGACACCTTTGGCATCAACATGGTGGCGCTGGTCGATGGCCAGCCGCGCCTGCTCAATCTGCGTCAGATGCTCGAGGCTTTTCTGGCGCACCGGCGCGAGGTGGTCACGCGCCGCACCGTGTTCGATTTGCGCAAGGCGCGTGAGCGGGGGCATCTGCTCGAGGGCCTGGCGGTAGCCATTGCCAATGTCGACGAGATGATCGAGGTGATCAAGGCCTCGCCCACCCCGCCGATCGCGCGAGAGCGTCTGGTGTCGCGGGCCTGGCGCGCGGGCATCGCCCGCGAAATGCTCGAACGGGCAGGGGCCGACATCACGGCCTTTCAGCCCGAGGGCCTGCAGCCTGGCACCGGCCTCGAGGGCGATCTGTATCGGCTGTCGGATGTGCAGGCGCAGGAAATTCTGCAGATGCGCCTGCAGCGGCTCACAGGGCTGGAGCAGGACAAGATCGTCCAGGAGTACCGGGAAGTGATCGGGCAGATCACCGACCTGCTCGACATCCTGGCGCGGCCCGAGCGCATCACGCAGATCATCACCGACGAACTGTCGGCGGTGAAGTCCGAGTTCAACAACCCGCGCCGCTCGGTCATCGAGCCCAACGCCACCGAACTCGACACCGAAGACCTGATCACGCCTCAGGACATGGTGGTCACGCTGTCTCACTCGGGTTACATCAAGAGCCAGCCCATCAGCGAATATCGTGCGCAGAAGCGGGGCGGTCGGGGCAAGCAGGCCACCGCCACCAAGGAAGAAGACTGGATCGATCAGCTCTTCATCGCCAACACGCACCAGTTCATCCTGTGCTTTTCCAACCGCGGCCGGGTTTACTGGATCAAGGTGTGGGAGGTGCCGCAGGGCACGCGCAACTCGCGAGGCCGACCCATTGTCAATCTGTTCCCCTTGGCTGAAGGCGAAAAGATCACCGTGGTGTTGCCGGTCAAGTCCTTCGATGACTCGCGTTATGTCTTCATGGCCACCAGCCTCGGCACGGTCAAGAAGACGCCGCTCACCGACTTTTCCAATCCCCGCAAGGCCGGCATCATCGCGGTTGATCTGGACGAGGGCGACTACCTCATCGGGGTCGCGGTGACCGACGGCGCACATGACGTCATGCTCTTTTCGGATGCAGCCAAGGCCGTGCGCTTCGACGAAAACGACGTGCGGCCCATGGGGCGCGCAGCGCGTGGGGTCCGCGGCATGTGGCTCGACGAAGGCCAACAGGTCATTTCCATGCTGGTGGCCGACCGCGACACCCAAGCCGTGCTCACGGCCACTGAAAACGGCTTCGGCAAGCGCACTGCCGTGGCTGAATTCACCCGCCACGGTCGCGGCACCAAGGGGATGATTGCCCACCAGATCACCGAGCGCAAAGGCAAGATGGTCAGCGCGGTGCTGGTCGACGAGACCGACGAAATCATGCTCATCACGACCGGTGGCGTGCTGGTGCGCACCCGTGTCGCCGAATTGCGGCTGATGGGGCGTGCAACCCAGGGGGTCACACTCATCTCGGTCGATGACGGTACCCGCTTGTCCGGCGTGCAACGCGTGGTCGAGTCCGATGCAGCCGTCGAGGCCATTGCCCAGGAGGCGGGTCTGACAGATGCCACCGGGGGGGGCGGCGGTGAGACCGGCGAGGCCCCGGATTCAACCCCGGGCGGTTCCGCCTGAGCCTTGAAGGTCGCACCCTTGGGGCCCAGGCCCGAAGCCGCGACGACGGAGATAACCAGCATGACAACGCGTGAGAGCGTCGGGGCGGTCGAGGCCAGTCCGGCCCCCGATCCCGAGTTGCAGGGCCTTCGCCAGCAGATCGACTCGGTCGACCAGCGCCTGTTCGAGCTGCTCAACGAGCGGGCCCGCATCGTTCAGAAAGTGGGCGAACTCAAGCATCGCACCGGCGCGCCGGTGTACCGCCCCGAGCGCGAGGCGCAGATTCTCTCGAGGCTGGCCCGCGACAATCCGGGGCCACTGCCCGCGCCGGCCCTGCAGGCGATCTGGCGCGAGGTGATGTCGGCCTGCCGCGAGCTCGAGCGACGGATGCGGGTGGCCTACCTGGGCCCCCCCGGTACCTTTTCCGAGATGGCGCTCATCCGGCATTTCGGCCATGGGGTCGAGCCCGTGGCCTGCTCAAGCATCGACGAGGTGTTTCGCGCGGCCGAGGCGGGCAGTGCCGATTTCGGCGTGGTGCCGGTTGAGAACTCCACCGAGGGCGCGGTCAACCGCTCGCTCGATCTGCTGCTGCAGACCTCGCTTCGCATCGTGGGCGAGACTCTGGTGCTGGTACGGCACAACCTGATGAACCAGAGCGGCTCTCGCGAGGGCATTCAACGCATCTGCGCGCATCCGCAGGCGCTTGCGCAGTGCGCGGGCTGGCTCGATCGCAACCTGCCCGGCGTTGAGCGTGCGCCCGTGTCGAGCAACGCAGAAGGTGCGCGGCTGGCATCGCTGGACCCTGCTGTGGCGGGGATTGCGGCCGATGCCGCTGCCACGCTCTATGGCCTGAACATCGTGTCGGCCGGTATTCAGGATGATGCCCACAACCGCACCCGCTTTGTCGTGATCGGCAGCTACACGTGCGCCGCGTCGGGCGCGGATCAGACCTCGCTCATACTCTCGGTCCCCGATCGCGCCGGGGCGGTTCACGCGCTGATCGAGCCGCTTGCCCGGCATGGTGTGTCAATGAAGCGCTTCGAGTCGCGCCCGGCCCGTCAGGGCAACTGGGAGTACTACTTTTATATCGATCTGATCGGCCACCAGGACGATCCGCCGGTAGCGGCGGCGCTGGCCGAAATCAGGGAGCGTGCGGCCTTCTACAAGGTCGTGGGCTCCTATCCCCGCGCGCTTTGAGGCGCGGCCAGACCATTCGGAGAGCGTTCACGTCATGAAGTTTCATTCCCCCGATTACGTCCGCAGCATGGCGCCCTATCAGGCCGGCAAGCCCGTTTCGGAACTGGCCCGCGAGTACGGCCTGCTCGAAAGCGACATCGTCAAGCTCGCCTCCAACGAGAACCCGCTGGGCATGCCCGAGTCGGCGCGCCAGGCCATGATGGCGGCCGCAGGCGACCTGGGCCGGTATCCGGATGCCAACGGATTCGAGCTCAAGGCGGCGATTTCGGCTCGCTACAAGCTGCCCGCCGACTGGATCACGCTGGGCAACGGCTCGAACGACGTGCTCGAAATTGCCGCGCATGCTTTCATGCAGCCCGGTGAATCAGCCGTGTACTCGCAGTATTCGTTCGCCGTGTATGCGCTGGCCACCAAGGCGGTGGGCGCGCGGGCCATCGTGGTGCCGGTGCGTGAGTACGCGCATGATCTCGAGGCCATGCTGGCAGCCATCACGGACGACACCCGCATCGTTTTCGTGGCCAACCCGAACAATCCTACCGGCACCTTCCATCCGGCGGACCGCATTGCCGATTTTCTCAAGCGCGTGCCCGAGCGCGTGGTGGTGGTGCTCGACGAGGCCTATAACGAGTACCTCGAACCGGGATTGCGCTTTGACTCCAGCCGCTGGGTGCACGAACACCCCAACCTTCTGGTGGTGCGCACGCTCTCCAAGGTTTACGGCCTCGCGGGCTTGCGCGTGGGGTTTGGCCTGGCGCAGGCCGAGCTCACCGATCTGATGAACCGCATCCGCCAACCCTTCAATGTCAATTCGATCGCCCAGGCGGCCGCCATTGCCTCCTTGGCCGATGACGCCTTCGTCGAGCGCAGCTATCAGATCAACCGCGAGGGACTCGCCCGTGTGCAGTCGGGCTTTGCCAAGCTGGGTCTGACCTACATTCCGTCATTCGGTAATTTTGTGCTCGTCAACGTGGGCGATGGCGCGGCGGTCTATGAAAGCCTGCTGCGGTCCGGGGTGATCGTGCGGCCGGTGGCCAACTACGGGCTGCCCCAGTGGCTGCGCATTTCGGTGGGCTTGCCCGAGGAAAACGAGCGCTTGCTGGCTGCGCTCGCCAAGGCTGTGGGGCGGCCGGCGCCATGATCATGAGTTGGCCGGCGCGGGTCTGTGCGCGCGTCTGAGGAGGCTGCTGGCGTGCAGCGAATTGCGATCATCGGCATCGGCATGATTGGCGGTTCTTTTGCGGCGGCCCTGCGTGCGCGCGCCCATCCCGCCGTGATTGCCGCGTTCTCGCCGGGTGGTGACGCCGCGCGTGCCCGCGAGCTGGGGCTGGTCGATGAGGTGTATCCCGATGCAGCCAGTGCGGTTCGAGGCGCAGACTGGGTGGTGCTGGCGGCGCCGGTACCCGCCTTGCCGGCCCTGTTCCGCGAGATTCGCCCGGTACTGGGGGCCGCCACCCGCATCACCGATTGCGGCAGCACCAAGGCCAGCGTGGTGCAGGCGGCCCGCGCCGAACTCGGCGAGGCGTTTGACCGCTTCGTGGCGGGCCACCCGCTGGCCGGCTCCGAGCGCAGCGGCCCCGACGCCGCCAACCCCGACCTGTTTCGAGGCAAGCGCTGGCTGCTCTGTCCGGTCAGCTCCGCGCAGCAGGCGCATTGCGCCGACCTGCGTGCACTGCTCGCCCCCACGGGCGCGGTGGTGTCCGAGATCGACCCGCGCGAGCACGACCGAATTCTGGCGGAAGTGTCACACTGGCCTCACGCGGTGGCCTTTGCGCTCGGGGCGGCGATCGCGCGCGGCGACCTGGCCGATCAGGCGATCGAATTTTCAGCCGGTGGTCTGCGCGACACCAGCCGGATCGCGGCCTCTTCACCCGAGCTCTGGGCCGGCATCCTGCTCGACAACCTCGAGCCCGTGCTCGAGTCCGGCGAGCGGTTTCAGGCCGAACTCGACGGGCTGCTGCGGGCCTTGCGCGAGCGTGATCGTCCGGCCCTGATCGAATCCCTCTCTCTTGCCAGCCGGTGGCGCAAGCGCCTTGGCTGAACGCTCGTCTGCAAAGGAAAAGCGGCCATGACGCGTCATTTCGAAGTTCAACCCGGAGGCGGCCTCACGGGGCGCGTTCGGGTACCGGGCGACAAGTCGATCTCTCACCGCTCGATCATGCTGGGCTCGATCGCCGAAGGCACCACGCATGTCAGCGGATTTCTCGAGGGCGCTGATGCGCTGTCGACGATGAACGTATTCCGGGCGCTCGGGGTACGGATCGAGGGGCCCGATCAGGGGCGCGTCACCGTGCACGGTGTGGGCCTTCACGGCCTGAGAGGTGTTTCGCACCCGCTTGACTGCGGCAACGCCGGAACCGCCATGCGTCTGCTGATCGGTCTCCTGGCTGGACAGAAGTTTGGCTCCACCCTGATCGGCGACGAGAGCCTGTCCAAGCGCCCCATGCGGCGCGTGGCCGATCCCCTGGGCCGGATGGGCGCAAGCATCCACACCGTGGAAGGGCGGCCACCGGTTCGAATCGAGCCCGTGCCGACGCTGCGTGGCATCGACTACGTCATGCCCATGGCCAGCGCGCAGGTGAAGTCTTCCCTCATCCTCGCCGGGCTCTACGCCGAGGGCGAGACCGTGGTCACGGAGCCAGCGCCCACGCGCGATCACACCGAGCGCATGCTCGAGGGCTTTGGCGTGCGCCTGACCCGCGAGGGGGCGAGCGTTCGGCTGCGTGGCGGTCAGCCCTTGCGGGCCACTGACATCGATGTGCCCGCCGATATTTCTTCGGCTGCGTTTTTCCTGGTGGGCGCGTCCATCGCAGCGGGTGCCGATCTCCTGCTCGAGCACGTCGGCATCAATCCCACCCGCACGGGCATTCTCGACATCCTCAAACTGATGGGCGCGAGCATCGACCTCATCAACCCGCGAACCGTCGGGGGCGAGCCCGTCGCCGATCTGCGGGTACGCAGCGCCTCGCTGCGGGGCATTGCCGTGCCGCCCGAACTGGTGCCGCTGGCCATCGACGAATTTCCGGTGCTCTTCATCGCCGCAGCCTGCGCAAGCGGCCGCACGGTGGTGACTGGGGCCGAGGAGTTGCGCGTGAAGGAGTCGGATCGCATTGCGGTCATGGCCGACGGCCTGCGTGCGCTTGGGATCGATGCCACACCCACGCCCGACGGGATGGTGATCGAGGGGCGCGGCGCGACCGGGCCCGTCTTTTCGGCGGGCTCGATCGCCTCGCACGGTGACCATCGGATCGCGATGGCGTTTGCCATGGCTTCCTTGCGGGCAGCCGGGCCCCTTCACATCGATGACACGCTCAACGTGGCGACCTCCTTTCCCGGTTTCGTGTCGCTGGCTGCGGGCGCGGGCCTGAAGATCGCCGAGGCCGGCTAGATGGGCGCCGAGGCCCTCAGGACACAAGGCCAGTGAGCATCGCAACCGACCCCGTACCGGTGATTGCGATCGACGGCCCGACCGCCTCGGGCAAGGGCACGGTCGCCCAGCGTGTGGCCGCCGACCTTGGCTGGCACTACCTCGATTCGGGGGCGCTCTATCGGTTGACCGCGCTCCTCGCCCTGCGCCGCGCGCTGTCGCTGACCGACGAGGCAAGTCTGTCGGCGCTCGCACTGACCTTGCCGGTGCGTTTTTCGGGCGCGCGCATCGAATTGGACGGCGAGGACGTGAGTGACGCCATCCGCAGCGAGGCCGTGGGCGAGGCGGCCTCGAAGATTGCGGTGCTTTCAGGCGTCAGGTCGGGGCTCCTTGATCGGCAGCGCGCGTGTCGCCGCGCGCCGGGACTGGTCGCGGACGGCCGTGACATGGCGAGCGTGGTGTTCCCGGATGCGCCGTTCAAGCTGTTTCTGACGGCCAGCGCTGGCGCACGTGCGGAGCGGCGTTATAAGCAGTTGATTGAAAAGGGTTTTTCTGTTAACTTTGACAGTCTTTTGCGCGATTTGCTCGAGCGCGACGCGCGGGATGCTTCCCGGGCGCTGGCTCCGCTGGTCGCGGCAACAGACGCGGTGGTCATTGATTCAAGCGCGCTTTCCATCGATCAGACGGTGGCCCAGGTGCTGGCTCAATGGCATGACCGCGCGGGAGGCTGAGGCCCATCAGGCCTCGGGTTTTCCTGGGAACTCTGCGGGCTGCGTCATCGTGGCCCGGGTGGGTTGCACCGCGTGTGCGGTGTGGGGGTCGCCCTCGGGCGGCTGTTCGTCAACTCCGCTGGGTTGCCGCCAAGCAGGCGCGTTCCTTTCAGGGCCGCGTCAAGGGTGTTGTCACCGGTTTCGTCCGATGATCGCCTGTGCAAACGGCTCTCCGGCGTGCTTTTGTGGAAAATATCTTGACTACTACCGAAATCGAAAGCTTTGCCGCACTGTTCGAGGAATCGCTCAAGCGCCAGGAAATGCGCCAGGGCGAGGTCATCACCGCCGAGGTGGTGCGCATCGATCACAACTACGTGGTCGTCAATGCGGGCCTCAAGTCCGAAAGCTTTATCCCCATCGAAGAATTCCATGACGACCGCGGCCAGGTCGATGTCGTCGAGGGCGACTTCGTTACCGTCGCGATCGATTCGCTCGAAGATGGCTATGGCGAAACGCGCCTGTCGCGCGATCGCGCCAAGCGGCTCGCAGCCTGGATCAACCTCGAAAAGGCGCTCGACTCGGGCGAGCCCGTATCGGGCACCATCTCGGGCAAGGTCAAGGGCGGTCTTACGGTCATGACCAATGGCATCCGGGCTTTCCTTCCTGGTTCGCTCATCGACACGAGGCCGGTCAAGGATACGTCGCCCTACGAGGGCAAGACCATGGACTTCAAGGTCATCAAGCTCGACCGCAAGCGCAACAACGTGGTCGTGTCGCGTCGGGCCATCCTCGAACTCACGCAGGGTGAAGAGCGCGCCAAGCTGCTCGAAATGCTGCACGAAGGCGCAGTGGTCACGGGCACGGTCAAGAACATCACCGATTACGGCGCGTTCATCGACCTCGGTGGTATC
>CAIVPX010000016.1 GCA_903907905.1 uncultured bacterium
AGCGCATCCGCATGATCCGGGTCGAGCCAGCGAACGACGGCCACCAGATTCAGCTCACGATCGACCCAGGTGAAGGATGAGCCTGCACCGATCGCGAATACGCTGGTCGCGGGTGCGCTCGGAAACACCTGCCGCGTCGCGTTGAGCCAGAGCAGATAACCATAGAAGGGCGCGATCGGGCAGGGTGCCTGCATCCGATCGATCCACGCCTCGGAGATGACCTGCCGGCCGCCGGCACGACCCCGGTCATGCAGCAACTGCCCCACCCGCAACTGGTCGAAGCTGGAAATGCTGATGCCGCCGCCCCAGTGCGTGCCGCCCGGCACCGACTGCATGCGCTGTCCGTCGATCTCGACCCAGGCCTGGTCGTAGCCCCGCCACGCCCAGTCTTCGCTTGCGCCGATCGGCCGCATCACGGCCTCCCGAAACACCTCGGGCAAGGGCTTGCGAAAGAGATGCAGCAGGGCAAGCGACAACTGGTTGATGCGCACATCGTTGTACTCCCAATAACGGCCCGGCGGCTCAAGCGGCCGAGCATCGCCCTTCTTGCCGGCGACCACGCCGGCCGGCTGAAAGGACAACCTGCGGTAGCGATCGACCTGATCGGGCAAGCCGAAGCACTCGCCCTCCCACTCGCTGGTCTGCTGCAGCAGGTGAGTCCAGGAGATCGGCGCGTTGTGCGCGCTGTCGAAACCGATACCGGGCAGCCGTCGCGCGATGGGCTCGTCGGGATCGGGCATGAGGCCGCGGTCGAAGGCCACCCCCGCCAGCAGGGCCAGATAGGTCTTGGCCACGCTGAAGGTGAGATCGGCGCGGGCGGGCTCACCCCAGCGGGCGATCACGCGGGCGTCCTGAGCGATCAGCCCGCTGGCCGGTCCGCGCGAGGACACGGGCCCGAGCAGCCGGTTCCACGGCGCGGGGTCGGCACCGTGCACGCCCCAGTTGAGCCCCTCGGGGCTGGGGTCGCGCGACCATTTCGACTCATGTGCGATCGCAAACCCGATCGCCGCGCGCAGGGCCTCAGCACTGGGCCCCGTCACATCAATCTCCATCCTCGTCCCCTTGAAATGATCGCCGGACCGACCCGGGCGCTTGGCCCACGGCGGCCCGCGCCCGACACCCGCGTCGCGAGCATCCCCAATCCGGTCTCGATACAGGCTACCATCGCGCCCATGAATACACGCGAATCCGCGCGCCCCTTGCGCGAAGACGAGTTGGCCAGCCTCGATGAACTGCTGGCCGCTGCCGACCCTCAGGACTCGATGATGATCGAGGAGTTCGACGGCTTTTGCGCGGGCCTCACTTGCAGTCCCGAAGCCGTGAGCACCGAGTCCTGCCTGCCCATGATCCTCGGTGCGCCCCCCGAGACGGTGCGCGAGCGCCTGGGCGATGCACGCTACGAGCAGTTGATCGATCTGATCGGACAGCACCGGCGCGCGGTCGCCAGGCGACTGTACGAAGGTCAGACCTGGAGCGCGGTCATCGGCACCGATGAAGAAGGGCGCGCCCTGGGCGATGCCTGGGCCGTCGGCTTTCTTCGCGCCCTGTCGCTCAACCCCGATGCCTGGGCGGCCGCCGACGACGACGAGGTGTGCGTGGAGGCGCTGGAACTGATCTATCGCTTTGCGCACGAAGCCGGCGCCGAACGCGACTCCGACGACGATCCGGACACGGCCGGCGACGACGAAGCGGTCGAGCCGATCGCCAACGAAGAGCGCGAGGAGCTCGTCGACCACATGCTCGACGGCGTGCATGAAATCTTCACCCGGCTCACCCCGGCACGCGAGCAGGCGCTCAAGCCCGCACCGATCCGGCGCGAAGCGGGCAGCGCCGGCCGAAACGACCCCTGCCCCTGCGGCAGCGGCCGCAAGTACAAGCACTGCCACGGCGCGTCGTAAGCGCGCGCACCGCAGCCTTAATTCCCACTCAGTCAGGAAACCGATGATGACAGACAAGGCACCCCGGGTTGCAATCGTCACCGGCGGCGGAACGGGCGTTGGCCGCGCGGCCGCGCGCGCGCTGGCCGGCGCAGGCTGGCAGGTCGTGCTGGCCGGCCGCCGGCTCGAGCCTCTCGAGCGCGCGATCGAGGAGGTCGGCGCGCTGGGCCCGCGTCCCTTGGCGGTGCCCACCGACGTCGGTGATCCGGCCTCGGTTCGCGCCTTGTTTGATCGCACGCAAGCGGCCTTCGGCCGGCTCGATCTGCTCTTTAACAACGCCGGCACGGGCGCACCCGCCATTTCCCTCGAAGACCTGAGCTACGAGCAGTGGATGACGGTGGTCAATGCCAATCTCAACGGGGCGTTCCTGTGCACCCAGCAGGCCTTCCGGCTGATGAAGCAGCAGACGCCGCGGGGCGGCCGAATCATCAACAACGGGTCGATCTCGGCCCATGCGCCTCGACCCTTCTCGGCGCCCTACACCGCCACCAAGCATGCGATCACGGGGCTGACCAAGTCCACTTCGCTGGATGGTCGGGCCTACGACATCGCCTGCGGACAGATCGACATCGGCAACGCGGCCACCGACATGACCGAGCGCATGGCCCAGGGTGTGCCGCAACCCGATGGCTCAACCCGCATCGAACCGCGCATGGACGTGAACCACGTTGGCCAGGCCATTCTCTACATGGCCAATCTGCCGCCCGAGTCCAACGTGCTCTTCATGACGGTGATGGCCACCAAGATGCCCTTCGTGGGTCGCGGCTAGCCCAGCTTCGCTCCGGCCCACCAGACCCGGCGGCGCCCGCTCTGGCGAGGCGGCGTCGGTGCGACCCGAAGGCGCTCTCAGGCGGCGCCGGTTTCGCTTTCGAGCTCCATCGCTTCGAGAATGGCGGGCGCGCCCTGAGCGCCGCTGACCGCGCTGCGCCGGTTGACGATGAAGCAGGGTACCCCGGTGATGCCAGCCTCCCGCGCACGAACGTCGGCCTGAGCGATCTGCTCGTGGGCCTGCGGATCGGCGAGCGCGCGCTCGATGCGCGGGGCGTCGAGCCCGGCCGCCAGCGCGAGATCGCGCAAGACCTCGGCATCGCTCAGGTCACGGCCCTGCTGGAAATAGGCCACGAAGAGCGTCTCGGCCAGTGCGTCCTGCACACCCGCCTCGGCCGCCGCCTCGAGCAAGGCGTGCGGGCGCAGCGTGCTGGGCTGTCGCGGGATGGCCTCGATCGCAAGGGCCAGCCCGACCGCCTCGGCGGCACGCTTGACGTTGGTGTAGACCCGCGCGGTGTCGGCACTGCCAAACTTGCGTCGCATGTAGTCGCTCCGGTCCATGCCCTCGGCAGGCAACCCCGGGTTGAGCTGAAACGGATGCCAGCGCACCTCGATGGCCACATCGGGATGCCGGTGACGGTAATGTTCGAGCGCCTGCTCGAGTTGACGCTTGCCAACGAAGCACCACGGGCAGACCACGTCGGAGACGACATCGATCTGCAAGGCGGCTGAACTCATGGGGGCTCTCCGGGCATCGGCAAGAGGTAAGAGGGAAGATGCGCATCTTATACGGGGTCTTGCGTCGGGGCATACAATCCGGGCCAGCGTCGGGCAAAGCGCCAGGAGCCTATCGCCCAGACAGGTCACCGGGCACCCGACGAGCCCATGAAAAGGATGAACGATGATCGGTGAAATGAACAATCAGGTGGTGCTGGTCACGGGTGCGAGCAAGGGCATCGGACTGGCCTGCGTCGAGCGCTTCGCCCAGGCCGGCGCGCGCGTGGTGGGTGTCTCGCGCAGTGCCGACAACCTTGCGCAGGCCGCGCAGGCACTCGCCGCCAAGGGTCTGACGATGGCGGCAAGCCATGCGGTCGATCTGAGCGATGCGCAGGCAGCAACCGCCATGGTCGAGCGGGTCGAAGGCGAGATCGGTCCGATCGTGGCACTGGTCAACTCGGCCGGGGCCGCGCGGCGCTTCACCCCCGATGAGATCAACGCAGCGGCGTTTCGCCAGGGCATGGACTCGAAGTACTTCCCCTACGTCCATGTGCTCGAGCCGGTCATCCATCGGATGGTGAGCCGCGCCTCGGGTAGCATCGTCAACATCATCGGTCAGGGCGGCAAGCAGGCAGGCGTACTGCATCTTTCCGGGGGTGCGGCCAACGCGGCACTCATGCTCTCGACCGTCGGGTTTGCGCGCGCTTACGCGGATCGCGGCGTGCGGGTCAATGCCATCAACCCGGGCCTCACCCGTACCTCGCGGGTCGATGCCAACTTCGAGGCCTCGGCACGCGCCTCGGGGCGTCCCATGGCCGAACTGCTCGACGAAGAGCTCGCACGCATTCCCATGCGCCGCATGGCCGAGCCCTCGGAGATCGCCGAGGTCGCCTATTTTCTCGCATCACCGCGCGCAAGCTATGTCTCGGGCGTAATCATTCCGATGGACGGCTGCACCACCTCGGTCATCTGATGGCGACGCCGACGTCCGCCAGCACGCCCGAGGCCTTGCACCAGTCGCTGCGGCGGCTGCGTCAGTCCCTGCTCGACTCGCCCGCCCCCTCCGCCGATGCGCTGGCCGGGCTCTGGCGTGGCCAGACCTCGCTGCTGTCGGCCCTGCCCGCGCGCTATGGCGAGGTGCTCGAGTCCCTGCTGACCCGCTACGAGTCGGCGGCGCTGTTTGGCGAAGAGAGCTGCTCGTTCAGCGCAGACGATTTGCGCACACAGCTCTCGGGCTGGCTCGACAAGGCCGCCCATGTCATCGGCTGAAACGCCCTACGCGGGGCTCGACCCGCAGACGGTGCTCACTGCGCTCGATGCGGTGGGCCTGCGCGGCGACGGCCGTATGCTGGCGCTCAACAGCTATGAAAACCGGGTCTACCTGATCTATCTCGAAGACGGTAGCTCGATCGTGGCCAAGTTCTATCGCCCCGGCCGCTGGACCGATGCGCAAATCATCGAGGAGCACGCCTTCGTGGCGGAGCTCGCAGCCCAGGATATCCCGGCGGTGGCCCCACTCGAGCTTGGCCGAGCGCAGCCCGAGGACCCCACCCTGAAACTTGACGCAGGCCGCACGCTGGCCACGCACCAGGGCTTTCGCTTCGCGGTCTACCCGCGCCGAGGTGGACGCGCGCCCGAACTCGACGCACCGGGCGTGCTCGAGTGGATCGGCCGCTTCATCGGTCGCATCCACGCGGTCGGTGCGCAACGCCCGTTCCGGCATCGCCCGGCACTTGACCCCGACACCCTGGGGCAGGAGCCGCGAGACTGGCTGCTGGCAAGCGGCATGCTGCCGGCGGAAATCGAGCGCGCGTGGCGCCAGACAGTCGATGCCGCGTTGGTCCAGGTGCGCGAGCGTTTCGACCAGGCCGGTGGGCTGCCGCGCATCCGTCTGCACGGCGACTGCCATCCCGGCAACCTGCTCTGGACCGACAGCGGCCCGCACTTTGTCGACTTCGATGACGCCCGTAACGGCTGCGCGGTGCAGGATCTGTGGATGCTGCTGTCGGGAACGCCACCCGAACGAAGCACGCAGCTCGATCGTCTGCTGGAGGGCTATCGGCAGATGCACGATTTCGATGTGCGCCAGCTCGGACTGATCGAGGCGTTGCGGACCCTGCGGCTGATTCACTACAGCGCCTGGCTGGCCAGACGCTGGGACGACCCCGCATTTCCGGCCGCCTTTCCCTGGTTCGGCACGCCCCGATACTGGGAAGAGCGGATCGCCGAATTGCGTGAGCAGCAGGCGGCAATGGCCGAGCCGCCACTCGCGATCTGAGGGCCGCCTCCTCGCAGCCCCGACCGGCGCCGGCGCGACGGGCCGAACGAGCGTCTCGACTAGAATCGAACTTTCATTTTTTCAAGGCGAGGCGGGCGGCACCATGAACATCAAGACTATCGGCATCATCGGCGCCGGCACCATGGGCAGTGGCATTGCCCATGCCTGCGCGATCGCAGGCGTGGAAGCAGTGATGCAGGACGTGAGCGAATCCGCCCTCGAGAAAGGCTTCAAGACCGTGGGCAGCTCGATCGAACGGCTGGTGCGCAAGGGCACGATCGATGACGCTGGCAAGACGGCCGCGCTGGCGCGCGTGTGCACCACCACGCGGGTCGAGGACCTGGCCTCGGTCGATCTGATCATCGAGGCCGCCACCGAAAACGAGGCGCTCAAGATCAAGATTCTGCGCGCGGTCGATGCCATCGCCCAACCTGGCACGATCATCGCCACCAACACCTCCTCGATCTCGATCACGCGTCTGGCAGCCTCGATCAGCCGGCCCGAGCAGTTCGTCGGCATGCACTTCTTCAATCCGGTGCCGGTGATGGCGCTGGTTGAAGTGATCCGCGGCTTGCGAACCAGCGACGCCACCGTCGACGCCGTAGGCGAGCTGGCCAAGCGCCTGGGCAAGACGCCGATCGGCGTCAAGAACAGCGCCGGATTCGTGGTCAACCGCATCTTGTGCCCGATGCTCAACGAAGCCGTCTTCGCCCTGGGCGAGGGACTTGCCAGCGCCGAGGAGATCGATGCCGGGATGAAACTGGGCTGCAACCACCCCATCGGCCCACTGGCGCTCTGCGACATGGTCGGGCTGGACGTGTTGCTGGCGGTGATGGACGTGCTCTACGACGCCTTCAAGGACCCCAAATACCGGCCGGCGCCACTGCTGCGCGAAATGGTCGATGCGGGCCTGCTGGGTCGCAAGTCCGGTCAGGGCTTTTACAGCTATGCCGGTTGATTGCCCCGCTACGGGTAAGGTTTGGGTAAGCTGACTGGCGCGACAATACTGGGATAAACGGTGCGACCGGCCTCTTTCAGGGCGCGGATCGCCCGAACCACGTCTGCAGTGACAAGAGGGGACCGATCCGATGACGCAGCCAGCGGCTTCGATCGAAGAAACGGTACGCGCGCTCGGTGACACCACGTTCCCGCGGCTCATGCTCGAGCACGCGGTCGCGCGTCCCGCCGCCGCCGCCTTGCGCGAGAAAACGCTGGGTATCTGGCAGACCACCACCTGGGGCGACCTGGCCCACCAGGTCGAGGCCCTGGCCGCCGGCCTGAGCGAGCTGGGTTTTTCGCGCGGCCAGCATCTGGCCATCATCGGTGAAAACCGACCGCGGCTCTACGCGGCCATGATCGCGGCGCAGGCCCTCGGCGGCATCCCGGTGCCGATGTACCAGGATGCGGTGGCCGCCGAGATGGTCTTCGTGTTTCGCAATGCCGAAATTGCCTTCGCGGTGGTCGAGGATCAAGAGCAGGCCGACAAGCTGCTCGAGTTGCGCGGGCAGCATCCCGATCTGGCGCACATCGTGTTCGACAACCCCCGGGGGCTGCGCCATTACACGCAGCCCCAGCTGATGAGCATGGACTCGCTGATATCGCGCGGCCGCGATTTCCTGCGCTCGCACCCGGGTCTGCTCAAAACGCGTGCGGAGCAGGGCTCGCCCGACGACCCGGCCGCGATGTTCTACACCTCCGGCACCACGGGCAATCCCAAGGGTGTCGTACACACGCATCGCAACCTCATCTCAATGTCACGCGCCGCCCTGCGCATGGAGGGGCTTGGCAGCCGCGAAGAGGTGCTCGCCTATCTGCCCATGGCCTGGATCGGCCAGAACATCTTCTCCTACGCCCAGTGGCTGGCCGCGGGCTTCACCGTCAACTGCCCCGAGTCGCAGGCCACCGTCGCGGCCGATATGCGCGAAATCGGCCCCACCTACTACTTCGCACCGCCCCGCGTGCTCGAGTCGCTGCTCACGCAGGTCACGATCCGGATGGAAGACGCCGCCGGCCCCAAGCGAACCCTCTTCAACTATTTCATGGGGGTCGCCCGGTCGGTCGGCGAGCGCATCCTGAACGCTGACACTACGGTGGGCCTCCTCGATCGCCTGCGCTATGGGCTGGGCGACCTGCTCGTCTACGGGCCGCTGCGCAACTCGCTTGGCATGAGCCGCGTGCGGGTGGCCTACACGGCGGGCGAGGCCATCGGCCCTGATCTGTTTGTCTTCTACCGGTCGCTGGGTATCAACCTCAAGCAGCTCTACGGCTCCACCGAAACCGCCGTCTTCGTGTGCGTCCAGCCCAATGGACAGGTCAGGGCCGATACCGTCGGCCCGCCCGTCCCGGGGGTGAGCGTGCGCGTGAGCGAATCGGGTGAGGTATTGATCCGCAGTCCGGGTCTGCTGCTCGAATACTTTCGCAACCCCCAGGCCACGGCTGAGGTGAAGGACGCGCAGGGCTGGTACCACACGGGCGATGCCGGCTATCTCGACACCGAGGGCCATCTGAAGATCATCGATCGCGCCAAGGACGTGGGCCGACTCGCGGGCGGCTCGATGTTCGCCCCCAAGTACATCGAGAACAAGCTCAAGTTCTTCCCCTTCATCAAGGAGGCGGTGGCGTTTGGCGACGCGCGCGAGCAGGCAATGGCCTTCATCAACATCGATTTCGAGGCCTGCGGCAACTGGGCCGAGCGCCGCAATCTGCCGTATGCGGGCTATGTCGATCTGGCCTCGCGCGCCGAAGTCTATGCGCTGGTTCGCGAATGTATCGAGCAGGTCAATGCCGATCTGGCGTCCGACCCGATGATGAGCGACTCGCAGATTCATCGCTTCCTGCTGCTGCACAAGGAGCTCGACGCCGACGACGAGGAGCTCACCCGTACCCGCAAGGTCCGGCGCGGCTTCATCGCGCAGAAATACGCAGTGCTGCTCGAGGCCCTCTACGCGGGCCGCGCCGAGCAGTTCATCGAAACGCAGGTGCGCTTCGAAGACGGCCGCACCGGTTCGGTCTCGGCCACCCTGCGCATCGAAGACGCCAAAACCTTCCCGCCCGCAGCGGCGCGACAGGGGGCAGCATGAACACGCGCCAGTCCGGCGAGGTCATCCTCGACCTCAAGCACATTTCGCTGTCATTCGGCGGGGTCAAGGCTCTCACCGACATCTCGTTCGATGTCCGCGAGCACGAGATCCGCGCCATCATCGGACCCAATGGTGCGGGCAAGAGTTCGATGCTCAACGTGATCAACGGCGTCTACACGCCCCAGCAGGGGCAGATCGTCTTTCGCGGCCACAGCTTCGATCGCATGGACCCGCATCGCATGGCCTCGATGGGCGTGGCCCGCACCTTCCAGAATCTGGCCCTCTTCAAGGGCATGACGGTGCTCGACAACATCATGGCCGGGCGAAGCCTGAAAATGCGCACCAACCTGCTGCAGCAGGCGCTCTGGCGCGGGGCGGCGGCGCGCGAGGAGGACGAGCACCGCGAGCACTGCGAACGCATCATCGACTTTCTGCAGATCCAGGCCTATCGCAAAATGCAGGTAGCGCGCCTGCCTTACGGGCTTCAGAAGCGGGTCGACCTGGGGCGGGCCCTTGCCATGGAGCCAAGTCTGCTGCTGCTCGACGAGCCCATGGCCGGCATGAACGTCGAGGAAAAGCAGGACATGAGCCGTTTCGTGCTCGACGTCAACGACGAGTTCGGCACCACGATCGTGTTGATCGAACACGACATGGGGGTGGTGATGGACATCTCCGATCGGGTCGTCGTGCTCGACTACGGCAAGAAAATCGGTGATGGCACGCCCGACGAGGTTCGCAGCAACCAGGACGTGATCGACGCGTACCTGGGTGTCGCGCACTGAGCGCGCAGCGGGAGGCAGGACACATGGGTTTTTTCCTGGAAGTGGTGCTGGGCGGACTGATGGCCGGCGTGCTGTACTCGCTGGTCGCGCTCGGCCTGGTGCTCATCTACAAGGCCTCAGGCGTCTTCAATTTCGCCCAGGGTGCGATGGTGCTCTTTGCGGCCCTGGCGATGGCGCGACTGGCCGAGTGGATGCCCGCGCTGCTCGGCATCGACAGCCTGCTCCTCGCCAATCTGATTGCGTTCGCATTGGCCACGGTCATCATGTATGGCGTGGCCATGGTCATCGAGCGACTGGTGCTGCGGCCGATGGTCAACCAGGAGGGCGTCACCCTGTTGATGGCCACCCTCGGCGTCACGTATTTCCTGGACGGCTTCGGCCAGAGCCTCTGGGGGTCGGACATCTATCAGATCGACCTGGGGCTCTCGAAAGACCCCCTCATGGTGCTCGAGAGCGTCTTCGAGGGTGGCGTCATGCTCAATCGTGACGACATTGCCGCAGCCGTCATCGCGGTGCTGCTGGTGGCCGTGCTGGCGCTTTTCTTTCAGAAGACCGCCACGGGTCGGGCGCTGCGCGCCGTAGCCGATGACCACCAGGCCGCCCAGTCCATCGGCATTCCGCTCAACCGCATCTGGGTGATTGTCTGGGCGGTGGCAGGCTTCACCGCGCTGGTCGCGGGCATGGTCTGGGGCAGCAAGCTGGGCGTGCAGTTCTCGCTGGCGATCCTCGCGCTCAAGGCGCTGCCAGTGGTCATCCTGGGCGGCTTCACCTCGGTGCCCGGGGCGATCATCGGCGGGCTGATCATCGGCCTGGGCGAAAAGCTCGCCGAGGTCTATCTCGGCCCGGTGATTGGCGGGGGTCTCGAGAACTGGTTTGCCTACGGCCTCGCCTTGCTGGTGCTGCTGGTGCGCCCGCAGGGGCTGTTTGGCGAACGCATCATCAATCGCGTGTAGAAGGAGACCCCGGCCATGCTCTACCGCGAAAACGGTCAGTTCAAGACCAGCTACCGCGCCGACCAGCAGATCTTCCCGATTCTGCAGGACCGCTGGCTGATACTCGCGCTGATCGGCCTGGCCTTCATCGCTGTGCCGATGTTCGCAAGCGAGTACGCCTTTCGGGCGCTGCTGATCCCCTTCGTCATCCTGTCGCTCGCCGCACTCGGCCTCAACCTGCTGGTGGGCTACTGCGGCCAGATCTCGCTGGGGTCGGGCGCCTTCATGGCCGTGGGCGCCTACATTTCGTACAACGCTTATGTGCGGGTCCCGGGCATGCCAGTGCTGGGCGCCTTCATCATCGGCGGATTGGCGGCGCTGATGGTCGGGGTCGTGTTCGGCATCCCGAGCCTGCGCATTCGCGGACTCTATCTGGCGGTGGCCACCCTGGCTGCGCAGTTCTTCGCCGACTGGGTGTTCTCGCGCATCCCCTGGTTCACCAACAACTCAGCCTCGGGCTCGGTATCGGTCCCCACGTTGACGGTCTTCGGCATCCCACTCGATACGCCGCAGTCCAAGTATCTCTTTTGCCTGAGCGTGGTCGCCGTCATGGCGCTGGCCGCCAAGAACCTGGTCCGGGGTCATGTGGGTCGGTCGTGGATGGCCATTCGTGACATGGACGTGGCCGCCGAGGTCATCGGTATCCGCCCCATGGCCGCCAAGCTCTCGGCCTTTGCGGTGAGCTCGTTTTTCATCGGCGTCGCGGGCGCGATGTGGGGCTTCGTGCATCTGGGCTCGTGGGAGCCGCTGGCCTTCGACGTCAACCGCTCGCTCAACCTGCTATTCATGATCATCATCGGCGGCATGGGCTCGATCATGGGCAGTTTCTTCGGGGCAGCCTTCATCGTGGTGCTCCCCCTGGTGCTCAATCAGGTGCCGGCCTGGCTGGGCATCCCGCTGTCCACGGCGGCAGCGTCGCACCTCGAATTCATGATTTTCGGCGCCCTGATCGTCTTCTTCCTGATCGTCGAACCCCACGGCCTGGCTCGCCTGTGGTCGATGGGCAAGGAAAAACTCAGGCTCTGGCCTTTTCCGCATTGATGTCGGGCCCGAAGCCTGGGGCTTTGGGCGTAGTGCTTGCTTGGATGATTCAAAAAATGGAGGTTCTGATGAGACACACGCGCACATTCAGATGGCTCGCAGCCACCGCAACCCTGGCGGGCGGCTTGGCCGTATCGGCGATAGCCCAGGCTCAGGCCCCGGCCAAGGGCGCCGCTGCCACTGCGGCCAAGGAGCAGTTCTTTCCGCTACTGGTCTACCGCACCGGGCCCTACGCCCCCAACGGTGTGCCCTTTGCCAATGGGATGGCCGACTACTACAAGATGCTCAACGCGCGCGACGGTGGCATCGGTGGCGTGCGCATCACCATGGAAGAGTGCGAGACCAGCTACGCCACCGACCGCGGTGTCGAGTGCTACGAGCGCCTCAAGGGCAAGGGCCCGACGGGTGCCACCGCCGTGCATCCGGTGTCAACGGGTATCACCTTCGCGCTCACCGACAAGGCGCCCGGCGACAAGATCCCGCTGATCACGGCCGGACTGGGGCGCTCCGAATCGGCCAACGGTGAAGTGTTCAAATGGAACTTCATCCTGGGCGGCAGCTACTGGGTCGCCGCCGACATTCTGGTCCAGCACGTGGGCGAGGCCAACGGCGGTCTCGACAAGCTCAAGGGCAAGAAGATCGCGCTCGTCTATCACGACTCACCCTACGGCAAGGAGCCGATTCCGCTGCTACAGGAGCGGGCCAAGATGCACGGGTTCCAGCTCGTCCTGATCCCGGTCACACATCCGGGGGTCGAGCAGAAAGCGGCGTGGTTGCAGGTGCGCCGCGACCGACCCGACTACGTGTTCCTCTGGGGCTGGGGCGTCATGAACTCCACCTCGATCAAGGAGGCCATCGCCACCGGCTATCCGCGTGAAAAAATGTACGGCGTCTGGTGGTCGGGTGCCGAGCCCGACATCGTGCCCGCGGGTGATGGCGGCAAGGGCTACAACGCGCTCACCTTCATGGCGCCCGCCGGCACCGGCAAGGTCCACCAGGACATCGTCCGGCATGTGCACGAAAAAGGCCAGGGTACCGGTCCGCGCGACGAAGTCGGCCAGGTGCTGTACAACCGGGGTCTGACGGCGGCCATGGTCACGGCCGAGGCCGTGCTCGTTGCCCAGAGCCGGTTCGGCAAACGCCCCCTCACCGGCGAGGAGGTGCGCTGGGGTCTCGAAAACCTGAGCGTCGATGCCGCTCGCATCAAGCAGCTCGGCTTCGAGGGCTTCATGCAGCCGCTCAGCACCAGCTGTCGCGATCACATGGGCGGCAACAGTGCCCAGATCCACACCTGGGACGGCAAGAAATGGGTGGTCGCACCCAAGCTGTACGAGGCCGACATGCAGGTGCTCAAGCCCATGCAGGATGCCTTCGCCAGGAAGTACGCTGAAGAAAAGAAAATCGCCCCGCGTGACTGCTCGAAAGAAGCCTCGAGCTGATCACGTCCTCAACCCGCCGGGGCGCCGTTCAGGCCCCGACACAGGTTGCGCCTGCCCACCCGGGTGGGTCGCAGCCCGTTGACCCGGACGCCGGGCGTGCCCGGTCCCGGTCAACGCACACGCAGGAGACAGTCGTGAGCAGCAGTCCCATGCTCGTCGTCAACGGCATCGAGGTGATCTACAACCACGTCATCCTGGTGCTCAAGGGGGTATCGCTGCAGGTCCCCGAGGGCAGCATCGTAGCCCTCCTGGGCGGCAATGGCGCGGGCAAGACCACCACGCTGCGCGCCGTCTCCAACCTGCTCAAGGGCGAGCGCGGCGAGGTCACCAAGGGCGCCATCCACTACAAGGGTGAAGCCATCGCCCACCTCACCCCCGCCGATCTGGTCAAGCGGGGCGTCATTCAGGTGATGGAGGGCCGACACTGCTTCGGCCATCTCACGGTCGAGGAAAACCTGCTCACCGGAGCCTATACCCGAAAGCTTGGCCGCAGCGAAACCGCCGAGGCGCTCGAGCGCGTGTATCACTACTTTCCCCGACTCAAGACGCGGCGCGGCTCCCAGGCGGGCTACACCTCGGGCGGCGAGCAGCAGATGACCGCAGTAGGACGAGCCCTCATGGCCAACCCACGCATGATCCTGCTCGACGAACCCTCGATGGGTCTCGCGCCACAGATCGTGGCCGAAATTTTCGAAATCGTGCGCGATCTCAACCAGAAGGAAGGCGTGAGCTTTCTGCTGGCCGAACAAAACACCAATGTCGCCCTGAAGAACGCCGATTACGGCTACATTCTCGAAAACGGCCGCATCGTGATGGACGGCCCCGCCAGCGACCTGGCCAACAACGAAGATGTCCGCGAGTTTTACCTGGGCGTCGCTCAGGAAGGTCGCAAGTCATTCCGGGACATCAAGTCCTATCGCCGGCGCAAACGCTGGCTCTGAGCAGGGCCCGAACCGCGATGAACACCACCTCCCCTTATTACGACGACCTCGAAACGCGCGAGCCCGAGGCCCGGGAGGGGGCGCTGATGGCGCGCCTGCCGGGGCTGGTCGCGCACGCCCGCGACCGCGCACCGGGCTGGGCCGAGCGACTCCAGGCGGTCGACCCCGCTGCAATCAGTTCGCGCAAGGCGCTGGCCTCGATTCCAGTCCTGCGAAAAAGCGATCTGAAAGACCTGCAGACCCGGCGTCCGCCCTTTGGCGGTCTCACCACCTGCGAGCCCGGCCAACTCGGGCGCCTGTTCATGTCGCCGGGGCCGATTTTCGATGCCGAGGGCGCTCGCCCCGACCCCTGGCGAGCAGCACGCGCGCTCTGGGCCGCCGGCATGCGGCCAGGCCACGTCATCCAGAACTGCTTTGGCTACCACCTCACGCCCGGCGCGTGGATGGTCGACAGCGCGGCGCGACACATCGGCTGCGCAGTCATCCCGGCCGGCACCGGCCAGACCGAACAGCAACTCGACATCGTGCGCGCGCTCGCACCCGACGCCTATGTGGGCACCCCCTCGTTTCTGCGCATCATCATCGAAAAGGCGCGCGAGACCGGTGCCGACATCTCGCGACTGCGGCGCGCGCTGGTGGCCGCCGAGGCACTGCCGCCGAGCCTGCGCGCCTGGTTCATCGAGCAGGGCGTGCACACCGTGCTGCAGTGGTACGGCACGGCCGATCTCGGGCTGATCGCCTACGAGTCCGAGGCGCTGGAAGGCATGATCCTCGAAGAAGACCTCATCCTGGAGGTCGTGCGGCCCGGCACCGACGAGCCCGTGGCCGATGGCGAAGTCGGCGAGGTGGTCGTCACCAGTTTCAACCCCGACTATCCGCTGATCCGTTTCGGCACCGGTGATCTGTCGGCGGTGCTACCCGGCATCTCACCCTGCGGGCGGACCAATGTCCGCATTCGTGGCTGGCTCGGTCGTGCCGACCAGACGACCAAGGTGCGCGGCATGTTCGTGCATCCGGGTCAGGTGGCCGAGATTGCGCGTCGCCATCCCGAACTCGCCCGCGTGCGCTTGGTGGTTGAGGGCGCCATGGCCAATGATTCGATGACCCTGCGCTGCGAACTCAAGCCCGGCGCAAGCGGCTCGGCGTCGCTCGCCGAGGCGATCGCCGGGTCGATCCGCGACCTCACCAAACTGCGCGGCGAGGTGAGCTTCGTGGCCGCAGGCGCGATTCCCAATGACGGCAAGGTCATCGAAGACGCGCGCAAGTACGACTGAGCCCGAACGAGGTCATCCGCATGGAAATCTTTGACTACGACAATATCCTGCTGCTGCCGCGCCGCTGCGTGGTGGAGAGCCGGCGCGAGTGCGACCCCTCGGTCGAACTCGGCGGCCGGCGCTTTCGCATCCCGGTCGTACCCGCCAACATGAAGACCGTGGTCAGTGATGCCCTCTGCGAGACCCTGGCGCGCGAAGGCTACTTCTACATTCACCACCGCTTTGACCTCGACAGCGTGGCCTTTGCGCGCTCGATGCGCGACAAGGGCCTGTTTGTCTCGCTGTCGGTCGGCGTGAAAGAAGCCGATCGCCAGGTGGTGCGGCAACTGGCCGCTGACAAGATCGGTGCCGACTACCTCACCATCGACGTCGCGCACGGCCACGCCGAGACGGTCAGGCACATGATCGCGCACATCCGCGAGCACCTGCCAAAGGCCTTCATCATCGCCGGCAACGTCGGCACGCCCGAAGGGATCATCGATCTGGAAAACTGGGGCGCCGATGCCACCAAGGTGGGCGTGGGTCCTGGCAAGGTCTGCATCACGCGCATGAAGACCGGTTTTGGTACCGGGGGGTGGCAGCTGTCGGCGCTCAAGTGGTGCGCGCGGGTGGCCACCCGTCCGATCATTGCCGATGGGGGCATTCGCGAACACGGCGACATTGCCAAGTCGGTGCGCTTTGGTGCCACCATGGTCATGATCGGATCGATGTTCGCCGGCCACGAAGAATCGCCCGGCGCCACGGTCGAGGTCGACGGCAAGCTCTTCAAGGAGTACTACGGCTCGGCCTCCGAATTCAACAAGGGCCACCGCAGTTTTGTCGAGGGCAAGCGCATCCTCGAGCCGATCAAGGGTCGACTGGGCGACACGCTTCGCGAGATGGAGGAAGATCTGCAGAGCTCGATTTCCTACGCAGGCGGACGACAGCTCGGCGACCTGCGGCGCGTCAATTACGTCATCCTCGGTCACGACAACGACAGCTCATACCTCATCTGACCGACCCGGGTACTCGACGGGTGCACTGCGATCGGCCAGACCGATTTCACGCTGCATCAAGACCGTGTCAAGCCAGCGATCGAATTTCCAGCCACTTGCGCGCAAGACCCCGGCAAAGCGAAATCCGCAGGACGCATGCAGCCCGATCGAGCCGGTGTTGCCGCTGTCGCCGATCACGGCGATGATCTGCCGCACGCCAAGCGCTTCGGCGCGAGCGATCAGGGCCTCGAGCAGCACCCGGCCCACGCCCGCGCGCTGCAGTCCCGGGCGCACGTACACCGAGTTTTCCACGGTGAAGCGATAAGCCGGGCGAAGCCGGAAATAGTTGAAATAGGCAAAACCCAGCACCTCGCGATCGCGCTCGGCCACGAGATGCACGAAGCCATTGCCCAGAACGTCCTGGCGGCGGCGCGCGATCTCGGCGAGCGACGGCGGTTCAAGTTCGAACGAACCCCTGCCGTGACGCACGTGGTGGCTATAGATCGCCTCGATCACGGGCAGATCGGCCTCGACGCTGTCGCGCACGCAGAGCGGCTGCGCGGCCGGACCGTCCGGCGCTCGAGCGACCTCGAGAGACCGCGCGGCAGGCTGGCTGGCCTCAGACATTGAGCAAGCGCTCGCCCTCGCGGCGAAGCGCGCCCTGCTTGATGAGCTCATCAAGGGCCCAAGCAAATGCGGCGCTGATTGACCGTCCGATCTGCTCAGCCGCACGGCACAGCACAGAGGCGCTGGCCACCCGCTCGGCCAGCACCTCGATCTCGACCGATTCCAGGTCGAGCATGAGGTACTTGATCATGACCTTGAGCGCATGGCGGGCGTTGCGCGTGGGGTCTGCCCGCAGCGCCGCCAGCCGCGAACGCGCCGCCTCGAGCGTGCGCGCCACATCGCCAAAGGCCGGCCCGTGCCCAGGCAGCACCAGCGCCACGTCGAACCCCTCGATCAGATCGAGCATGGCCTGCTGTTCGGCAAACCCCGAGTCGCCGGAGAGCTCCGGAAAGATGACGCCAAAACCACTCTGCCAGAGCACGTCGGCCGATACCAGCAGCCGGTGCGCCGGGCAGTAGAGGATGATGCTCTTGGCGTCGTGGCCGGGCGCGGCATGAACCTGCCAGCGGGCATCGCCCAGCCAAAGCGTCTCGCCGGGTACGAGCGCTACGTGGGCACTGAAGCGCTCGCAGCGCTGCGCCGTGCCCTCGTAGCTGAGCGCGGCCGTATCCCAGCGCGCCACGTCGTCGAGGCTCGCCTGCGGCACGTGGATCTCGCATTGGTAGCGCGCAGCCAGCGCCGCATTGCCGCCGCAGTGGTCAGAGTGCAGATGGGTGTTGAGCAGGCGGGTGAGCCGCGGGCGACCCAGGGCCTCGAGCCCGCGCGCGACCAGCTCGAGCGCAAGCGGCGCGTGCTTGACGTAGCCCGAGTCGATGAGCGTAGCACCCTCAGCGTCGTCGGCGATCAGCACCATGTTGGACGACAGCCAATCGCGCTCGATGAAGCGCATGCCGGCGGGCAGATCGGGGAGGTTTGAACGCATGATGCGCAGCCTCGACGCCGCTCAGCCCGGCGGGTGGGCGCGCAGCACCTCACGCGCGCCCTCACGCCCGATCTTGGCGCCCAGCGCCGCCTCGAGCTCGATGTCGAAATGCTGCGCGAGCTGGATCCAGACCTGCATGCGCTCGGCGTCGTCGTACAGCGTCCAGGCCTCGATCTGCTCGATGGTGCGCGTGCAACCGGCGCAGCGTCCATCGTCTTCGATCTGACAGACCGAGATGCAGGGTGAGGGCACGCGCGGGGCCTGATCGGAAGGGTTCATGGCTCAGGCCCCCGCTGCGTCGGCCTGCGCGGCACGGCGCGTGGCCAGTGCGCTGCCCGCGCGCGAGGCGTTCTTGCGGCCGAGCTGCGCCGAGATCCACTGGCCCGCCTCGACCAGCCGATCGAGATCGAGCCCGGTGTCGATGCCCAGCCCATGCAGCAGGTAGACGACATCCTCGGTAGCGACATTGCCGGTGGCGCCCTTGGCGTACGGGCAGCCGCCCAATCCGGCAATCGAGCTGTCGAATCGGTTGACACCCACCTCCAGGCAGGCCAGCACATTGGCCACCGCCTGCCCGTAGGTATCGTGAAAATGTCCGGAAATCTGAGCGATCGGGAATTCATGCGCGGCCGCCTCGAAAACGGCCTTGACGCGCCCGGCCGTTCCGACGCCGATGGTGTCGGCAATACCGATCTCGTGGCAGCCGAGATCGCGCATGCGCCGGACCAGATCGACTACGGATTCGATCGACACCTCGCCCTGATAGGGGCAGCCCAGCGCCACCGAGATGGCCGCGCGCAAGCGGATGCCGTTGGTAAGTGCCGCCTGCGCAACCGGGCGAAAGCGCTCGATGCTCTCAGCCACTGAGCAGTTGGTGTTGCGCATGGAAAAGGCTTCGCTCGCGGCCCCGAAGATCACCACCTCGTCGACCCCCGAGGCCAGTGCGCCCTCGAAGCCCTTCATGTTGGGCGTGAGCACCGAAATCGTGAGGCCAGCGCGGCGCGGCAACTGCGCCAGCACCTGTGCGGCATCGGCCATCTGCGGAACCCACTTGGGCGAGACGAACGAGGTGGCCTCGAGATTGGCGACGCCCGCCGCCAGCAGTTGCCGACACAGTTCAAGCTTGACCTCGGTGGGCACCGGCTGCTGTTCATTTTGCAGGCCGTCGCGCGGACCGACTTCGGTGATGTGGACAACTTTCGGAAAGGCCATGTCAGCTCCCTGTGAACGCCGGGGCGCCTGCAACGGCCCCGGAGCGTGTCGTGTGAAGAATACGCCGCGAAACGCGCCGCTCGCGGAGACTGCCGGGTGGCATTCAGTAGCCTCGCGCGCGGTCGATGAGCCCACCCGCAGGCGCCCCCGATTCGAGGCGGGCAATCTTGCCTGCCACCTGGCGGGCCGAGTCGGCCACCACCGTGATCGCGGCAATGTGGGGCGTCAGGCGTACCCGGGGATGGTCCCAGAAACGGTGTGTCGCGGGCAAGGGTTCCTCTCGAAAGACGTCGAGCGTGGCACTGGCAAGGTGGCCCGAGTCGAGGGCCGCCAGCAGATCGTCATCGACCACGAGCGCACCACGCGCCACATTGATGAGCGAGGCTCCGCGCGGCAAGCAGCCAAGGCGCCGGGCATCGAACAGATCGCGGGTATGCGGGGTGAGCGGCGCGAGCAGGATCAGCGACTGACAACCGGACAGAAATGCTTCGAGTCCCTGACGCTCATCGAAACACTGCACCCCCGGCAAGACCCGGGGCGAGCGCGAGTAAGCCCGCACCGAAAAGCCCAAGGCGAGCAGCGAGCGCGCCACTTCGGCTCCCAGCACGCCCAGCCCGAACACCCCGACCGTACGCTCGGCGGGTGGCTCGAGCGGCCAATCGTGCCAGCGGCGCTCACGCTGCTGCGACTCATAGCGATCGTAGCGATAGTGAAGGCGCAGCACCTCGTGGCAGCAGTAGGCCGCCATCTGCTGGGCCATGCCGGCGTCTTCGATCCGATGCACCGGCAGCTGAGCGGGCAGCGCCGGGTGCCGCAGCAGCTGATCCACGCCGGCCCCGGCGGCAAACACCGCCTTGAGCGAGCGGTGGCGATGAAAGAAGCCACTGTCGGGCCGCCAGACGACCGCGTAGTCGGCGACCCGGTCGGTGGCAAGGTCGGTGGTGGCGGGGTCGGTCGGCTGGGACGCTGCCGCCGATCCGGCATCAAGGGCGCGAGAGGCCGAGGCCATCGGCGCCTGAGCGACATCGATGAACACCTGAGCACCGGGCAACACCACCCGAATCGCTTCGGCCCAGTCCTGCGCCGTCGAGCGATCCGGCAGCGCCACCACCACGACCGACGGGCGCTGGCTCACGATACGCACCGATGCGTGATGAGCGAGCGACTCATGGCGTCGTGCCGGCTGGCGCATCGAGAGGCTCGAGCGCGATCAGCGCGTGGCCCTCCTGCACCTGCTCGCCCGGCGCATGGTGAATCGCACTCACACGCCCGGCATGCGGCGCGTGGATGACATGTTCCATTTTCATGGCTTCGAGCACCACCAGCGGCTGGCCACGGGTGACGATCGCGCCGGGCTCGACCATGAGCGCGATCACCTTGCCCGGCATCGGCGCGGTCAGGCGCCCGGCCTCGGACAAGCCCTCATCGCTTTGCGCGCCCAGGGGCAGCACCTCGAAGCTGCGATGCACGCCGGACTCGAAAAGGTGCAGCTGCCCGTCCTCAACATGAGCACCCAGCGCAAACGCGGCGCTGCCGATCAAACCGGTGAACCGTCCCGACTCGCGCTGGAAATGGAGTGCGGCCAGGCACAGCGACTGATCGGCGTCATGCACCACGTAGCCCGCGTCCGAGCGTGAATATTCGATGCGCAGTTCGCAGACGGACGATCCGCTCGCCAGCCGCAGCACGCGCTCACCCGCGCCGTGCACGCGCCAGCCGTCACGAGCCGCCCAGGGGTCGCGCCAGCCGGCCGCTGCCGTGGGCGCGCCATGGGACTCGAGAGCAAGCACCAGTGCGGCCGCCAGCGCCCAGTCGCGCAGGGTCGGCGCAGGCGGCTCGGCCAGGAGCACCTCGCGTTCGCGCTCGATCAGGCCGGTTTCGAGCGCGCCGCCGGTGAAGGCCGGCGAGCGCATCAGCCGCCCGAGAAACGCCACGTTGGTCGACGGCCCGACCACCTGCACCTGCTCGAGCGCCTGCGCCATTCTGGCAATCGCCTGCGCGCGGTCGGTGCCCCAGACGATGAGCTTGGCGATCATGGGATCGTAGTGGGGGGTGATCTCGTCGCCCGCGCGCACGCCGCTGTCAATTCGCACTGCGGCGGGCTCACCGCCCGGCACGCCTGAGCCGACGCGAAAGGGCACCGCTGGCGGCAGGCCAAGCACGCTCAGCCGACCGATCGAGGGCAGAAAGCCGCGTTCGGGGTTTTCAGCATAAAGGCGTGCCTCGATCGCATGACCCCGGATGGCGAGCGCCTCCTGGCTTGCCGGCAGCGGCTCGCCCGCCGCCACCCGAAGCTGCCACTCGACCAGATCGAAGCCGGTGATCATTTCGGTCACAGGATGCTCGACCTGCAGGCGCGTATTCATCTCCATGAAGTAGAAACGCCCGTCCTGCTCGGCAATGAACTCAACCGTCCCCGCACCCTCGTAGCCCACCGCCCGGGCCGCCGCCACGGCAGCCTCGCCCATCTCGCGGCGACGCCCCTCGGTCATGCCTGGCGCCGGCGCCTCTTCGATCACCTTCTGGTGACGGCGCTGTACCGAGCAGTCGCGCTCGAACAGGTGCACGCAGTGGCCATGCCGATCGGCAAATACCTGGATTTCGATGTGGCGGGGACGACGCAGGTAGCGCTCGATGAGCACCTGATCGCTGCCGAACGATGCCGCCGCCTCACGCTTGCATGAGGCGAGCATCGCCCCGAAGTCTTCGCTGCGCTCGACGATGCGCATGCCCTTGCCGCCACCGCCGGCGCTGGCCTTGATGAGCACCGGATAGCCGATGGCGTCAGCCTGCTCGCGCAGGAACGCAGCCTCCTGGCGCTCGCCGTGATAACCGGGCACAAGCGGTACGCCTGCACCGGCCATGAGGGACTTGGCGGCCGACTTGCTGCCCATTGCGGCAATGGCGGCGGGCGGCGGACCGATGAAGACCAGGCCTGCGTCGGCGACCGCACGGGCAAAGGCCTCGTTCTCGGAGAGAAACCCGTAGCCAGGGTGAATGGCCTGGGCACCGGACTGGCACGCCATCGCGATGATGCGTTCGCCCAGCAGATACGACTCGCGTGCCGGCGCAGGACCCAGCCGCAGTGCCTGATCGCAGGCCGCAACATGCGCCGAGCGGGCGTCGGCATCAGAGTAGACAGCCACGGTCGAGACGCCCAGACGTCGCGCCGTCGCAGCCACCCGACAGGCGATTTCGCCGCGATTGGCAATCAGGATCTTTGAGAACATCGGCTCTGGCCTCACATCCGGAAGACGCCGAACCGGGTCGGCGGAATCGGCGCATTGAGCGCGGCGGAGAGCCCCAGCGCGAGCACGCGGCGCGTGTCGGCGGGATCGATGATGCCGTCGTCCCACAGGCGCGCACTGGCGTAGTAGGGGTGGCCCTGGCGCTCGTACTGCTCGCGGATGGGTTCCCGAAACGCGGCCTCGTCTTCGGCGCTCCAGCTGCCGCCGCGCGACTCGATACCGTCGCGCCGCACCGTGGCGAGCACCGCCGCGGCCTGCTCGCCCCCCATCACGCTGATGCGCGCATTGGGCCACATCCAGAGAAACCGGGGCGAATAGGCGCGCCCGCACATGCCGTAGTTGCCGGCGCCAAACGAGCCGCCAATGATCACCGTGAGCTTGGGCACCTGGGCGCAGGCCACCGCCGTGACGAGCTTGGCGCCGGCGCGCGCAATGCCTTCGTTTTCGTACTTGCGACCGACCATGAAGCCGGTGATGTTCTGCAGAAAGATGAGCGGGATGCGGCGCTGCGCGCACAGCTCGATGAAGTGCGCGCCCTTGGCGGCCGATTCGGCAAACAGAATGCCGTTGTTGGCGATGATGCCCACGGGCATGCCGCACAGCCGGGCAAAGCCGGTGACCAGCGTGCTGCCAAAGCGCGCCTTGAATTCATCGAACTCGGAGCCGTCGACCACGCGCGCAATCACCTCACGCACATCGAAGGGCTTGCGCGAATCGACCGGGATAACGCCGTGGAGCTCTTCGGCGGCATAAAGCGGCTCGCGCGATTCGCTGCAAACGAGTTGATCGGGTTTGCGGTGGTTGAGCGCGCCCACGATTGAGCGCGCAAGCGACAGCGCATGCGAATCGTCGGCCGCCAGATGATCTGCCACGCCCGACAGGCGCGTGTGCACATCGCCACCGCCCAGGTCTTCGGCGCTGACCACCTCGCCAGTGGCCGCCTTGACCAGCGGCGGCCCACCCAGAAAGATGGTGCCCTGGTTGCGAACGATGATGGCCTCGTCGCTCATGGCGGGCACGTAAGCGCCGCCCGCCGTGCAGGAACCCATGACCACCGCGATCTGGGCAATGCCCTCGGCCGAGAGCGTGGCCTGGTTGTAGAAAATGCGCCCGAAGTGGTCGCGGTCGGGAAACACCTCGTCCTGGTTGGGCAGATTGGCGCCGCCCGAGTCGACCAGATAGATGCAGGGCAGGCGATTCTCGCGGGCAATCTCCTGCGCGCGCAGGTGCTTCTTGACGGTGATGGGGTAGTAGGTGCCGCCCTTGACCGTGGCGTCATTGCAGACGATGACGCACTCGATGCCGTTGACCCGGCCGATACCGGTGATGAGGCCGGCGCAGGGCGCCTCGTCGTCGTACATCCCCCAGGCGGCCAGCGGCGACAGCTCTAGAAAGGGGCTGCCGGGATCGAGCAACTGCTCGACGCGCTTGCGGGGCAGCAGCTTGCCACGGGACACGTGACGCGCGCGCGCCACCTCACCGCCGCCGGCGGCGGCCTGCTGGACCTTCTGGCGCAGGTCACCCACCAGCGCACGCATGGCCTGCGCATTGGCGACAAAGTCGGCGGCGCGGGTATCGAGCTTGCTCTGAATCTGGGACATGGGAATTCCGTTGCGTGGGAGCGCTCAGGCAGCGAGCGCGCGGCCGATCAGGATGCGCTGGATGTCGCTGGTGCCTTCGTAGATCTGGCACACGCGCACATCGCGATAGATGCGCTCGACCGGAAAATCGTTCACATACCCGTAGCCGCCGTGGATCTGGATCGCGTCCGAGCACACCCGCTCAGCGGTTTCCGAGGCAAAGAGCTTGGCCATGGCGGCTTCCTTGAGGCAGGGCTCGCCCGCGTCCTTCATCGAGGCCGTATGAAGGATGAGCTGGCGCGCCGCTTCGATGCCCGTGGCCATGTCGGCCAGGCGAAAGGACACCGCCTGGTGGTTGAAGATGGGCGCACCAAAGGCCTCGCGCTCGTGTGCATAGCGCAACGCCGCCTCGAACGCGGCACGCGCCATGCCCACCGACTGGGCCGCAATGCCGATGCGGCCACCCTCGAGCCCCGAGAGCGCGATCTTATAGCCCTGGCCGACTTCGCCAATGAGGTGGGAGGCTGGTACCCGGCAGCGCTCGAGCGCGATCTGCGCGGTGTCGGACGAGTGCTGGCCAAGCTTCTTTTCGAGATGGGCGACGCGGTAGCCGGACGTGTCGGTGGGCACCAGAAACGCCGAGATGCCGCGCTTGCCCGCCTCGCGGTCGGTCACCGCCATGACGATGGCGACATCGCCGTTTTGCCCCGAGGTAATGAACTGCTTGACGCCATCGAGCACCCAGTGCTCGCCCTCGAGCCGCGCCGTGGTGCGCAGCGCCGAGGCATCCGACCCCACGTGCGGCTCGGTCAGGCAGAAGGCGCCCAGCATCTGGCCACTCGCGAGCGGCCGCAGCCATTGCGCCTTCTGGTGCTCGTTACCCCAGGCCATGAGGATGGAACACACCGGGCAATTGTTGACCGAGACCACGGTGGATGTACCGCCATCGCCCGCGGCGATTTCCTCGATCACCAGCGCAAGCGAGACATAGTCGAGCCCCGCGCCCCCCCAGTGCTCGGGCACCGCCACACCGTAGCAGCCCAGTGCAGCAAGTCCCGCCAGCGCCTTGGCTGGAAAGATGCTGTAGCGGTCCCACTGCGCCGCGTGCGGGGTGATGTGATCGCGGACGAAATCGCGTACCGCTTCGCGAATCATCCGGTGGTCTTCAGTGAGCAACATGGTCGGGGCGTTCGGCTGGATGCGGGTGCGGGCTCAGACCATCTCGATGGCGACGGCGGTTGCCTCGCCCCCGCCGATGCACAGCGACGCCACGCCGCGCTTGAGCGAGCGCGCGCGCAAGGCGCCAATGAGCGTGACGATCAGGCGTGCGCCCGACGCGCCGATGGGGTGACCGAGCGCCACCGCACCGCCGTTGACATTGACCTTGGCGTGATCGATCCCGTGCTCTTTCATAGCGGCCATGGCGACGACGGCAAAGGCCTCGTTGATCTCGAAGAGGTCAACGCTCGCGGTGTTCCAGCCCGTTTTCTTGTAGAGCTTTTCAATGGCGCCCACCGGGGCGGTGGTGAACCATTGCGGCTCCTGAGCGTGCGTCGCATGAGCAAGCAGACGCGCCACCGGCTTGAGCCCCAGCGCGCTCGCGGTCGACTGGCGCATCATCACGAGCGCGGCCGCGCCGTCGGAGATCGATGAGGAGGTGGCAGCCGTGACCGAGCCATCCTTGCGAAAGGCGGGTTTGAGCGTGGGAATCTTGTCGACGTTGGCCTTGAAGGGGGCCTCGTCCTTGCTGATCTCGACATCGCCCTTGCGGCCCGCTACGGTGATTGGCGCGATCTCCCAGGCGAAGCTGCCATCGGTGTTGGCGGCCAGCGCGCGTCGGGTCGATTCGATGGCGTAGGCGTCTTGCGCCTCGCGACTGAAGCTGTACTTGCCCGCGCAGTCTTCCGCGAAATTGCCCATCGACTTGCCGCCGCCGTTGGGCATCTTGTCGTAGGCGTCTTCGAGACCGTCAAGCGCCATGTGATCGAACAGCGTGCCGTGGCCGTAGCGATAGCCGCCACGACCCTTGAGCATCATGTAGGGGGCATTGCTCATGCTCTCCATGCCGCCAGCCACAATGATGTCTTGGCTGCCCGCCACCAACAGATCATGCGCGAACATGGCCGCCTTCATGCCCGAGCCGCACACCTTGTTGATGGTAGTGGCACCGGTGGCGCGCGGCAGGCCCGCGCCGAGCGTCGCCTGGCGGGCCGGCGCCTGGCCCTGGCCGGCCGGCAGTACGCAGCCCATGATCACTTCCTGGATCTGTTCGGACTGCAGGCCCGCGCGCGCCACCGCAGCGCGGATGGCATGTGCGCCCAGCTGGTGCGCGGCAAAACCGGAGAGCTCCCCGACCATGCTACCGATCGGGGTGCGGGCGACGGAAACGATGACAATGGGATCACTCATGGGATGCTCCTGAAGAATGGGGAGGGTTGATCGATGAAGGGTGGTCGATCAGGAACTCAGCGGGTATCGGCAAACAGCTCGCGGCCAATCAGCATGCGGCGGATCTCGGAGGTGCCCGCGCCGATCTCGTAGAGCTTGGCATCGCGCCACAGGCGCCCCGTCGGATAGTCGTTGATGTAGCCATTACCGCCCAGGCACTGAATGGCTTCGCCGGCCATCCAGGTGGCCTTCTCGGCCGCATACAGAATGGCTGCGGCGGCGTCCTTGCGCAGGCTTCGTACGTCGACCGAACCTGCCCGGGTGCGATCGCACTGGCGCCCCACCGCATACACATAGGCACGACAGGCCATCATCGTCGAATACATGTCGGCGAGCTTGCCCTGCATCAGCTGAAACTCGCCGATCGGCTGGCCGAACTGCTTGCGCTCATGCACGTAGGGAATCACCGCGTCCATGCAGGCCTGCATGATGCCCAGCGGCCCGCCCGAGAGGACCGCGCGCTCGAAGTCGAGCCCGCTCATGAGCACGCGCGCGCCGTTGCCCAGGCCGCCGATCACGTTGCCGGCGGGCACCTCGCAGTCGTTGAAGACCAGTTCGCCCGTGTGGCTGCCGCGCATGCCCATCTTGTCGAGCTTTTGTGCCACCGAGAAACCGGGAAAGCCCTTCTCGACCAGGAAGGCGGTGACGCCACGCGCACCGGCCTCGAGATCGTTCTTGGCGTAGATGATCAGCACATCGGCATCGGGGCCGTTGGTGATCCACATCTTGGTGCCGTTCAGGATCCAGCGATCGCCGCGAAATTCGGCGCGCAGCTTCATCGAGATGACATCCGACCCGGCATTGGGCTCGGACATGGCAAGCGCACCAATGTGCTCACCCGACACCAGTTTGGGCAGATAGCGCTCGCGCTGCTCGGCCGTGCCGTTGCGCAGGATCTGGTTGACGCACAGATTGGAGTGCGCCCCGTAGGACAGACCCACGGCGGCGGATCCGCGCGAGATTTCTTCCATCGCGACGATATGGGCCAGGTAACCCATGTCGCTGCCGCCGTACTGCTCGGGCACGGTCATGCCGAGCACGCCCAGTTCGCCAAACTTGCGCCAGAGGTCCATGGGGAACTGATCGCTGCGATCGATCTCGCCAGCCCTTGGCGTGATTTCGCGGGCAACAAAGCTGCGCAAGGAATCGCGCAACATCTCGACGTCGTCGCCGAGTTCGAACTGCAGTCCCGGAATATTCACCATCGCCTTGATCTCCTGCCTGCCGCAGCAGGCTCATGACAGGCACAAGGCCGGCAAGCCTTGTGCGCATCGCTTAGCCCTTGACCTCGTCGCGCCCGATAATCGTCATTTCGGTGGCGGTCATGGTGGCCACCAGTTTTTCACTGCCATCGGCCGCGATGGCAATGGCCTTGCCCTCGGCCAGCGTAATGGTGCGACCGGCCTTGCGAACCCGGCCCGTCACCCGCAAGCGCACGCCCCGACCGGGCGAAAGAAGATTGACCTTGTACTCGATCGTGAGAATGCCCGCGTCGGCCGGCATGAGCGTGAGCGACGCAAAGCCGCAGGCCGAATCAAGCGCCGTACCGATAATGCCGGCATGCATGAAACCGTGCTGCTGGGTCAGCCTGGGGTCGAAGGCGAGCTCGATATCGACCTCCCCGGCAGCCACGCGGGTCATGCGAGCGCCGATCAGGTTCATGGCGGGCTGGCGATCGAAGCTCGCCCGCACGCGCTCACCAAAGCCGGCGTCAGGCGCCCGGAAACCGGCCAGATCGGCCGAGGGCGGGGTCAAGGCAGACGAACGGGTACGGGGCATGACGGACAGACCAATTCAGACTGAGGGGGCGGACGGGGCCCGCGGGCGGCGCACGCTTCGGCGGGACTCGGCGCCTTGCGCATCACGCAGGAGCGACCGCGCGCGCTGCTCGTGCGCCGCAATTTCTTCGAGGGTTTCGTTGAGATCTTGCAGCTGCAACTGTAGCGTGGCCTTGTGGCGACCGAGCACTTCGAGAAACCGCGTGAGCTGCGCGACCGTGTCGGCGGGCGATTCGTACATGTCGATGAGATCGCGAATCTCGGAGAGCGCAAGCCCCAGCCGCTTGCCACGAAGCGTGAGCTTGAGCCGCGTGCGATCGCGCGCCGAATAGGCTCGCTGGCGCGCGCCCGCGCCCACGCGACGCGGGGCGATCAGCCCCTGATCCTCGTAGAAGCGGATGGTGCGCGGCGTAATGCCGAACTCGCGAGCGAGTTCCCCGATGCTGTACGAATGCATGCGCGGAATCATGCCGCGCGGTTGACGTTTACGTCAACTGCGGATTCGCGCCCCACCCCAGCGCGCTCCGGCACGCCAGGCATGCCGACGGTCTTCGCGGCCACGGTAGCGGTTCAGACAGCGGTCGTGGCGATGATGACGGCGGCCTCGCCCGCCGCCTGCCCGACTCAGTCGAAAACGCCGAGCTCGGACAACTTGCGCTCGACCGCCTCCTCCCAGCCCCGGTTGGCAGCCGGGCTGGCCGGGCTCGGGTGCAACACCTGCTCGATTCGCGGACCGGCCAGCGTACCGCCCGCGAGCGCAGCGGCAATGCGTTCACGCGCGTAGGCGCCGATGCCGATCGCCCAGCGCGGCGACAGGGCCGCGATCGCCTGGCGCAGATGCAGATCGCAGGCGGCCTGCAGCGGCGCGAGTTCGGCGCGGGGCAGCTTGTCGGGGGTGAAATTGCGGCCGGAGGCCTCCAGAAACACCAGCGGGCAGTAATTGAGGACAAAGCACTCCTCAAAGAAGGTTTGCGCCGTGCCGAAGCGGCGCGCAGCCCAACCCCAGAGCCGCCGGCCACTCACCTCCGAACGCCGGCAGGCAAAGCCCTCGATCGGCCTGCGCGGGTGCGCACCCACGGGACTGGCAACCGCCGCCTCGATGCCCATCCAGTCGCGCACGGCCGCCACCTCGCCGAAGGGGATACCCGTCTGCATCATGCCGAATGGACCGGGGTTCATGCCGACGAAAACTACGCGACGCGGTGCGCCGGAAAAGCGCTCGATATAGCGCCGGTGCGGCTCGGCGGCGTAAACCAATGGGTTGTAGACATGCGCCACGGGCGCCCCAAAGTGCAGGCGCCCGACCGTATCGCTCAGTTCATGCGCTGCGCGCAGCAATTCGACAGCCGCCTGCTCCATCCCGCATCTCTCCTTGACATGGCGGCCTTGATGATAGTCGAGCATGACTTGAGCGCGGGTCGCGCGCTGTGGTAGCGTCACCCCCGCTCGTCTGCGATGGCCCAGGGCATCAAGGCCCGCCCCCTTCTTCTTCAGGTCAGATCATGAGATTTCCCGCTCGCCCGACTCTGCGCCCGGCCGTGCTCGCCACGCTGGCGTCGGCCCTCGCTCTGTCGGGGTGCTCGCTCTACTCGCGCTATGACGGGCCCGGCAACATGCAGGACTTCGCCGCCGCCCGCTACCAGTGCGTGCAGGAAACCAAGCGGCCTGTGTTCAGTGCCGAGGTCACCAAAACCGACGCGCTCAAGGCCATCGCTGGCATCCGGGCGACCGCCAAGGAGATTCCCAGCTGCTCGGCCTTCAACAACTGCCTGGCCGCGCGCGGCTATTTCATGACCGACCAGGGGCGCTTCAGCGCCGAGGGCCTCTACGTGGAGTGCAATTGATGAATTCGGTCACGCCTGCCCCCTCAAGCGATCTGATCCCCTATGCCAAGCCCCAACCCTGGGGCATGGTGGGCGACATGATGATCGGCGCAGCGCTGAGCGCGGACGAGCGGCTGTGGGCGCCGGTGGGCCAGGACAGCTGGTCGCGGCCGCTTCACCTGAACGTGTCGGCCGGCTACTACGTGCACCTGCTTCGGGTGCGGCGATCCGGCCTGCTGCAGCGCCACCGGCATAGCGGGCCGGTGCATGCCTGGGTCATCAAGGGGCGCTGGCGTTATTTGGAACACGACTGGGTCGCAGAGGCTGGCAGCTACGTCTTTGAGCCGCCTGGCGAGACCCACACGCTGACGGTGCCCGAGGGCTGCAGCGAAATGATCACCTTGTTTACCGTTCACGGCTCGCTCATGTATGTCGATCCGCAAGGGGCGGCCACGGGCTACGACGACGTGTTCACCCGCATCGAGAAATACCGCGACCACTTCGAGTCGGTGGGGCTGGGCGCCGACTTTGTGAAGCAGTTCATGCGCTGAAGGGTCGGTCGAATCAGACGCGCCGCCCCTGAGCGCGAAGATCAGCGCGCTCGCGCTGTACCCCCATCAGTAAACCCATGCCCAGACCCAGCGTCACCATGGCCGTGCCCCCGTAGGACATGAAGGGCAGGGGAACGCCGACCACGGGCAGCACGCCCGACACCATGCCGATATTCACGAAGGCATAGACGAAAAACACCAGCGCGAGCGATCCGGCGAGCAGACGCTGAAAGGCAGTAGGCGCCTGCGCCGAAATGGCCAATGCGCGCAACACGATGAGGCAGTAAAGCAGGATCAGCAGCCCATTGCCCACCAGACCAAACTCCTCGGAGAAGACCGCGAGAATGAAATCGGTGGTGCGCTCGGGCACGAATTCGAGGCGGGTCTGGGTGCCCTCCATCCAGCCCTTGCCCCACACACCACCCGAGCCGATCGCAATGGTCGACTGGATGATGTGAAAGCCCTTGCCCAGGGGGTCGGAGGCGGGATCGAGCAGGGTGAGCACGCGCTGGCGCTGGTAGTCGTGCATCACGCCCCAGAGCAGCGGGGCGCAGGCGAGGGTAGCCACCGCGAGCGAACCGATCAGCTTCCAACTCAGGCCCGCCAGAAAGATCACGAAACCCCCACTGGCCAGCACCAGTAAGGCCGTGCCCAGGTCGGGCTGGCGCGCAATGAGGCCCACGGGCAGAATCAGCAGCAAACCGGCGGCGACGAAATCGAACCAGTTGAGCCCCCCCTCGCGGCGCTGGAAGTACCAGGCGAGCATCAGTGGCAGGGCAATCTTCATCACCTCGGAGGGCTGGATCCGCATGACCCCCAGGTTGAGCCAGCGGCGCGCGCCTTTGGCGACATCACCAAAGAGCGCCACCGCGATCAGCAAGGCGATACCACCCAGAAACAGCGGCACGGCAACGCGCTGCAACCAGACCCGCGGCATCAGCGCGGCGCCCCACATCACCGCGAAGGCCAGTAACAAATTACGCAGGTGCGCCTCGAAGCGTCCGGGAAAATCGTGCGCCGCCGAATACATGGTGACCACGCTCAGCAAGGCAATGACACCCAGCAATCCGAGCAGTAGGGCATCGAACACCAGCACCCAGGGCCGAAGCCGGGCCAGCACGGCAGCGGGCGATTTCACTGCCGGGTGTCCTCGCCCGGCGCAACCGCCTCGGGCTCGAGGCTTGCGGGCACGTCACGCAACTCCGACTCGTCGATGCCGGGCGGCAGGCGAAAGCCCGCCTTGTCGGCCGGCAGCTTGCCCGTGAGGTGAAGGTCGAGTATCGCTCGAGCAATCGGCGCCGCGGCCTGTGCGCCAAAGCCCCCATTCTCGACGATGACAGCCAGCGCGATCCGCGGCGCGCCGGCCGGTGCAAAAGCGGTGTAAAGGGAATGATCGCGGTTTCGTTCGGCGACCCGGCGCACATCGTATTTCTCGTTTTGCTTGATACCGATCACCTGCGCGGTGCCGGTCTTGCCCGCAACGGGGTAGTCGGCCCCGGCAAACACCACGCGGCTGGTACCGAAGCGATTGACATCGACCATGGCCTGGGTGACCAGCTTGAGGTGGGCGGGCTTGAGCGCAATCGGCTCGCCGGCCTCGGGCTGGACCGTCTCGGGCGACTCTCCCGGCACCTGCGCGCTACGCAGCAGCCGCGGCCGCATAGGCTGGCCGCCATTGGCTAGGGTCGCCTCGGCGTGGGCCAGCTGAAGCATGGTGAAGGCGTTGTAACCCTGGCCGATCCCGATGGAGGGCGTCTCGCCGGGAAACCACTTTTGCTTGAAGCGCCGCAGCTTCCACTCCGATGAGGGCAGCACCCCCGTGGCCTCGTGCTCGAGATCAATGCCGGTGCGCTGGCCAAAGCCCCAGGGCTTCATGAAGGCGTAGATGCGATCAACCCCCATGTCGTAGGCGAGCTTGTAGTAATAAGTATCACTCGAGACCACGATCGACTTGTGCAGGTCCACCGGGCCATGACCCTCGGGCCGCGAGTCGCGAAACCGGTGCTCACCCAGCTGAAAGTAGCCGGGATCGAAGATGGTGTCGCCCGGGCGTCTCATCCCGCTTTCGAGCGCGGCCAGCGCCATGAAGGGCTTGTAGGTCGACCCCGGCGGATAGGTGCCGCGCAACGCCCGGTTGAGCAAGGGCTTGTCGGGATCATCGTTGAGCGCCTGCCAGCTCTGGGGATCGATACCATCGACAAACAGATTGGGGTCGAAGGACGGCTGCGACACGAAGGCCAGCACCTCGCCGGTCGAAGGCTCGATCGCCACCAGCGCACCGCGGCGACCGTTGAAAAGTTGCTCGGCGAGCGCCTGCAGGCGAATGTCGATGGTGAGCGAGACGTTGGCGCCGCTCACCGGCGGATTGCGCGAGAGCGTGCGCATCACCTTGCCGGCCGCCGAGACCTCGACCTCTTCATAGCCGGGCTTGCCGTGCAGCAGCCGCTCGTAAGACAGCTCGATACCGGCCTTACCGATGTGGGTCGAGCCCAGATAACGCGACAGCGTTCCCGCCTCATCGAGGCGCTTTCGATCGTCGGGAGAAATTCGGCCAATGTGGCCAATCACGTGCGCGGCCAGTTCACCGTGCGGGTAGCTGCGAAACAGGCGCGCTCGGATCTCGACGCCGGGCAGGCGATAGCGCTGGGCCGCAATCCGTGCCACCTCCTCATCGGTCAGGCGCGACTTGATCGGCAGAGGCTCGAGCCGGCGCGAGTCTTCGAGCAGACGACGAAAGCGCCGCACCTCGCGCGGCGCGATCTCGACCAGTCCAGCGAGTTCGGCCACCGTTTCCTCGATTCGGGAAAACCGCGAGGGCGCCAGTTCGAGCGTGTAGTAGGCGATGTTCTCGGCCAGCAGTACGCCGTTGCGGTCAAGGATCATGCCTCGCGTCGGGGCCACCGGGACCAGCGCGATCCGGTTGTCTTCGGCCTGCGCGCGGAAGTCGTCGTGACGCAGTATCTGCAGGTACGCGAGCCTCCCCCCCAGCACCACGCAAGCACCGACGACCAGCGCGGCGCACAGCAACAGCCTGCGGCGGATGCGGCTGAGCTCGGCGACGGCCTGGTCGATTTCGATCATGGTCGGATGCCACTCAGAGGGGGCGAGTCTCGTCGCGCTCGATTGCACGTCGCTGGGGTGCCAGCAGCAACCATTCAGCCGGTGGCCAGAGCACCGCCGCGCTCACGCTCGATAGAAAGTAGCTCCACCCGGGAAAGTCGGCGCCCACCGCCATGCGAATGACCAAGGTACAGGTCTGAGCCAGCAAAAAAAGTGGGAACAGGTGCAGTATTCGCCCGCGCACGCCGAACCAGGGCAGGCGCCGGTGCAGGCTGATCGCGCCGTAAGACAGCAGGCTGTAGGCGAGCGCGTGCTCGCCCAGCAGCGCCGCCGAATGTACATCCATCAGCAGCCCGAAAGCGAAGGCCACACCAATGCCCACCAGATGGGGCTGGCGCAGGTTCCAGAACACCAGTACCAGCGCGACAAAGTCGGGGGCGAACGCCAGCCTGCCCCATGGAAAAAGGTTAAGCACGAAGGCCAGGGCCAGGCTGAACGCAATGAAGGCGCGGTTGGCCGGCAGCAGTACGTATTCGCGGGGCGCGACCATCACGGTGCCTTGGATTTGCCGGCACGTGAGCGCGGCGGCGTCTCGGCCTGCGCCTTGGGCGGCTCGAAAGTCGGCGCCGAGGCGGTCGGCTCGAGCAGCACCAGCAGCATGCGCGAGCGCTCGACCGCGGCCGCCGGATCAACCCGCGCGACGGTGAAGGACGCCCCGCTGCGGCGCACCTCGGCGATACGCCCCACGGGCAAGCCTGCCGGAAACACGCCATCGAGGCCGGAGGTGAACAGTTCATCGCCCTCGCGCACATCCGCGCTGGCGGGCAGATAGCGCAGCTCGAGCAGGCCCGAGCGGCCCGCGCCATAGGCCACCGCCCGAACACCGTTGCGCCGCAATTCAACTGGCAGCGTCGAGTTGCGATCGGTGAGCAGGGTCACCTCGGCCGACAGAGGCAACACGCGCGACACCTGACCCAGCACGCCGCCGGCATCGAGTACCGGCTGGCCTGCTGACAGGCCGTGCTGCTGGCCGCGATCGACCACGAGCTTGCGCGTGAAGGGGTCGCTGGTCTCGTACAGCACCTCGGCGACTGTCGAGCGAAACGAATTGCGCTCACGCATGCTGAGCAACTGGCGCAGTCGCGCGTTTTCAGCCGCCAGGTACTCCGCCTGCTGCAGGGTCCGGGCATTGGCCGCCTCGGCCCGATGCAGCGCCGAATTGTCTTCGCGCAGCGACGAGACACCACCCAGATAGTCGGACAGGGCCGCCCCGGCGTCACGCGGCGCAAGCAGCAAGCGTTGCACCGGGTAAAGACCGGAGCCGATCACCTGGCGCACCCTGTCCAGGGCCCGGTAACGGGAATCGAACACGAGCAAGAGGACGGCCAGCGCCGCAAACAGCACCAGCCGCATGTCGGCCGACAGACCCTGCCGGAAAAATGGCGGAGGCGATCGGTCCATGGCTCAACCGTGTGGGAGGGTGATCTGCGCGGACATCCGACCGTGGCGCGGCCCGCGCGCAGCGGTCATTCGCTGGTGAAGATGAGGGTATGCTTATCGATTCGCTCAAGCGCCATGCCGCAGCCCCGAACGACGCAGGTGAGCGGATCTTCGGCCACCAGCACCGGCAACCCCGTTTCCTCGATCAGCAGGCGGTCAAGGTCGCGTAGCAGCGCGCCACCACCCGTCAGCATGATGCCGCGGTCGGTGATGTCGGCCCCCAATTCGGGCGGCGTCTGCTCAAGCGCGATCTTCACCGACGACACGATGTTGTTGAGCGGGTCAGTGAGCGCTTCAAGGATTTCGTTGGACGACACCGTGAAGCTGCGCGGAATGCCTTCCGACAGGTTGCGGCCCTTGACTTCCATCTCGCGCAGCTCCGACCCCGGGAAGGCCGATCCGATGGTTTTCTTGATCGATTCGGCGGTGGGCTCGCCGATCAGCATGCCGTAGTTGCGACGGATGTAGTTGATGATGGCCTCATCGAACTTGTCGCCGCCGACACGGATGGAGCCCTTGTAGACGATGCCACCCAGCGAAATGACCCCCACCTCGGTGGTGCCGCCACCGATGTCGACCACCATGGACCCCGAGGGCTCGGACACCGGCAGACCCGCGCCGATCGCCGCCGCCATGGGCTCCTCGATGAGGTACACCTGCGAGGCGCCCGCGCCGAGCGCCGACTCGCGGATGGCGCGACGCTCGACCTGGGTGGAACCGCAAGGCACGCAGATGATGATGCGCGGGCTGGGCGAAAACAGCCGCGACTCATGGACCATGCGGATGAACTGCTTGAGCATCTGCTCGGTGACGGTGAAGTCGGCGATCACGCCATCTTTCATCGGCCGAATGGCCTCGATGCTGCCCGGTACCTTGCCCAGCATCTGCTTGGCTTCGGTGCCGACGGCCGCGATCGTGCGCTTGCCGTTGGGCCCGCCCTCCTGGCGGATGGCGACCACCGACGGCTCGTCGAGCACGATGCCCTTGCCGCGCACATAGATGAGCGTGTTCGCGGTTCCGAGATCGATCGCGAGATCGTTGGAAAAATACTTGCGGAGGAACCCGAACATGGCTTTTCCGTCCAGGGTCAGAGGGTTGCACACATCACGTCGGCACGACCATGAAGCCAGCCGCCGGGAAAGGCTGCTGACTCGGCTGGGCGCACACGGAATCGAGCCGGATCATACCGTATAATCAACAGGTTCCGAGCGTGCCCGCCGCTTCAACGTGGCGACGCCCCGAGGGCCGGGAGGCCTCACGCCCCGACCCGGCTCGCGTCGACCCTTCTCCGCTGCTCAACACCCCAATATCCTCGCATGTCGCTCTCCGCCCAAGACGTCCGGCGCATCGCCACGCTGGCCCGCATCGAACTCGACGACTCGCAAGCTGCGGCGCTGCTCGACGACCTCAACGCGGTGTTCGGTCTGATCGAACAACTCCAGTCGGTCGACACCACAGGGGTCGAACCCATGACCCACGCGCAGGACATGACGCTTCGCTTGCGCACCGACCAGGTCACCGAATCCGACGAGCGCGAGCGCATGCAGGCGCAGGCGCCGCGCGTCGAATCGGGCCTCTACCTCGTTCCGCGGGTAATCGAGTGAGCCAGGCCGCGTCCGCTGACCCCCGCCTGTTGTCGGTTCACGACATGGCGGCGGCGCTTGCCCGCGGCGAACTCAGCGCCGTTGAGCTGGCCGGACATTTCCTGTCACGCATCGAACGCAGCCCACTCAACGCCTTCATCGATGTGCAGCCCGAGCTCACGCTCGAGCAGGCGCGTGCCGCCGACGCCCGGCTCGCGCGCGGCGAGCGCGGACCGCTCCTGGGGGTACCCCTCGCGCACAAGGACATCTTCGTCACCCGCGGCTGGCGCTCCACCGCCGGCTCGAACATGCTGGCCGACTACGTCAGCCCCTACGATGCCACCGTGGTGACGCAGCTCGCGCAAGCCGGTGCGGTGTGCCTGGGCAAAACCAATTGCGATGAGTTTGCGATGGGGGGGGCCAACGAGAACTCCTTCTTCGGGCCCACCCGCAATCCCTGGGATGCACGGGCGATCCCGGGCGGCTCCTCGGGCGGGTCAGCGGCGGCCGTCGCCGCCGACCTGACCCCGATCGCCACCGGTACCGACACCGGCGGCTCGGTCCGACAACCCGCGGCCATGTGCGGCATCACCGGGATCAAACCCACCTACGGCCGGGTGTCGCGCTACGGCATGATCGCCTTTGCCTCCAGCCTCGACCAGGGCGGCGCCATGGGTCGCAGCGTGCGCGACTGCGCAACGCTGCTCGGCGCCATGGCGGGCTTCGATCCGCGCGATGCCACCAGCCTCGAGCGGCCGGCTGAAGACTTCTCGCGCGATCTGGAGCGCCCGCTGGCCGGGCTGCGCATCGGCCTGCCGCGGGAGTTCTTCGGCGCGGGGCTTGCCGCCGACGTCCGCGCAGCCGTCGACGCGGCACTGGCCACCCTGCAATCGCTCGGCGCAGTGCTGGTCGAGGTGTCGCTGCCCAAGACCGAGCTGTCGATTCCCGCCTATTACGTCATTGCGCCAGCCGAGGCCTCCAGCAACCTCAGCCGCTTCGACGGGGTGCGCTACGGCCACCGGGCAAGCAAGCACGCAGACCTCGCCGACATGTACCGCAAGAGCCGCGCCGAGGGCTTTGGCGCCGAGGTCAAGCGGCGCATTCTCATCGGCACCTACGTGCTGTCTCACGGCTACTACGACGCTTACTACCTGCAGGCGCAAAAGCTGCGCCGGTTGATCGCCGACGACTTCCGGGCCGCCTTCGAACAGGTCGACCTCATCGCCGGCCCGGTCTCGCCCACGGTGGCCTGGAACATCGGCGAGCAGGTCAACGACCCGGTGCGCAATTATCTGGCCGATGTCTACACGCTGCCGGCCTCGCTGGCGGGCCTACCCGGCCTGTCGCTGCCCGCGGGCTTCGGGCAGTCGGGCCGACCGGTGGGGCTGCAGTTGATCGGCAACTACTTCGAGGAGGCGCGCCTGCTCAATGTGGGCGACCGCTTCCAGCAGGTGACCGACTGGCACCTGCGGCGTCCGCCGGAGCCGCAGTGAGCCCGCGGCCCGCGGCGCGGCGAGCCCGGCGGCTCGGTCTGTCGGTGCTTGCGCTCGGTGCGCTCGGGGGCTGCGCGCTGCCCGGTCTCACACCCATCGCCGATCGCCCCATCAGCCTCGACGGGCGCTGTGAGCAGCGCGATGTCGAAAATTTTCGCGAGCGCGCCCGCCTGCGGCTCGTCGACAGCTCGGTACGCGAACTGTCCTGGGAGCTCTGGGTCGGACAACGCGGCAGCTGCCGGTTCGAGCACGCCGATTTCCGTCAGACCCAGGCCCTCCCCCACGTCGAGCTGCTGGCGCGCGACGGCAGCGGCTGCAAGCTCATGGTCTGGCGCGACCAACGCCGCATCACGCTGGCGCACGCAAGCTGCGAATCGCGTTGCACCCCTGGCATCTACGAAGACGCCTGGCCGGTGATGTTCGATCTGGCCTCGGGCGGCTGCGCCGCCAACCCCTGACGGAAAGCCCCCGCAGATGAGCGAAACCCGCACAAGCGCCGCCCCGGCCGCCGCCGCGATCGTGCGACGCGCCGGCCGCGACTGGGAAGTGGTGATCGGCCTGGAAACCCATGTCCAGCTTGCCACGGCCTCCAAGATGTTCTCGGGCGCATCGACCGCCTTCGGTGCTGAGCCCAATACCCAGGCCTGCGCAGTCGATCTGGCGCTGCCCGGCGTGCTGCCAGTCGCCAACCGTGCCGCAGTCGAGTGCGCCATCCGGTTCGGTCTGGCCGTGGGCGCCGACATCGCCCCGCGTTCGGTGTTCGCCAGAAAAAACTACTTCTACCCCGACCTGCCCAAGGGCTATCAGATCAGCCAGTACGAGATCCCGGTGGTGGCCGGGGGCGGGCTTGCCATCGCCTGGGAGGAGTCCGGCGAGGGCGTCGAGCGCTTCGTGCGGCTCACTCGCGCCCATCTCGAGGAAGACGCGGGCAAATCGCTGCACGAAGACTTCCATGGCTTCACCGGCATCGACCTCAACCGCTCGGGCACGCCGCTGCTCGAAATCGTCACCGAGCCCGACATGCGCTCGGCGCGCGAGGCGGTGGCCTACGCGCGAACGCTGCACGCGCTGGTGGTATGGCTGGGCATCTGCGACGGCAACATGCAGGAAGGCTCCTTTCGCTGTGATGCCAACGTGTCGGTGCGCCTGCAGGGCGAGGCGCGTCTGGGCACGCGCTGCGAGATCAAGAACCTCAATTCGTTTCGCTTTCTCGAGCGTGCAATCGACTTCGAGGTGCGGCGGCAGATCGACCTGATCGATGAGGGCGGCTCGGTGGTGCAGGAAACCCGCCTCTACGATCCCGACCTCGACGAAACCCGATCGATGCGCAGCAAGGAAGACGCGCACGACTACCGCTACTTCCCCGACCCGGATCTGCCCCCTCTGGTCATCACGCCAGGCTGGGTCGACGCGGTTCGGGCCGGCCTGCCCGAACTGCCCCAGGCCCGCCGCGATCGCTATATAAGCGAGTACTCGCTTTCAAGCTACGACGCCAACACGCTCACGGCCAGTCGCGGCTCGGCCGATTACTTTGAAGCGGTACTGGCTGCGCTGGGGCCCTCGGCAGGCGCAGCCAGCGCCAAGGCCACCGCCAACTGGGTGATGGTCGACCTCGCCGCAGCACTCAATCGCGAGGCCATCACCATCGAGGCCAGCCCGGTCCCGGCGGCGCAGCTCGCGACCCTTATCCGGCGCATCGAAGACGGTACCATTTCTGGCAAGATCGCCCGCGAACTGTTTGCCAGCCTGTGGTCTGAGCCCCAGGCCGGCGCCGACGCGCCCGACCGGCTGATCGAATCACGGGGGCTGCGCCAGATCAGCGATAGCGGCGCCCTCGAAAAGATCATCGATGATGTGCTCGCGGCCCACCCCAAATCGGTCGAAGAATTCCGGTCCGGCAAGGACAAGGCCTTCAATGCCCTGGTCGGTCAGGTGATGAAGGCCAGCCGCGGCAAGGCCAACCCGCAGCAGGTCAACGACCTTCTGCGCGCTCGGCTCGCCTGAGCCCGATCCGATCGGGCTGCGCACGGGCTCGCCACGTCCGCCTGGTTGTCCGCCGGGCTTCGCCGCAATCGCGTCCCAGCGCGGCCCGACTCACCGCAGCGCCGCACTTCAGCCCTTCACCGCAGGCGTTGGCTCAGTCGCTGTAGCGCTCGTCCACCGCCACCCGGGTGCCCGCCGCCAGCCGGTTGAGCTGGTTGGCCAGCCCCACCACGGCCAGCAACTCCGTGAACTGCGCATCACTCATGCCCTTGGCCCGCGCCGCCGCCGTGTGGGTCCGGATGCAGTACTCGCAGTCATTGGTGATCGAAGCGGCCAGATAGACCAGCTCCTTGGTGAGCGGGTCGAGCGCCCCCGGCCCCATGGTTGCGCGCGTCTGCTCCCAGGTGCGGCGCAGCAGCGCCGGGTCATTGGCCAGCACCCGCCAGATATCGTTGACGTAGTCCGAGCCGCGCGCCGCGCGGATCTCATCGAACACCGCGCGCGCGTCGGGTGAGAGCTGTGCGTCCTCGAGTCGGGGCAATAGCGCCATGTCGGTCGTCTCCGTGTGAGTCGGGCGTGAATGAGGGCGGTGGCCGGTTAGAACCGGGCGGCAGCGACGCGAACGAGCGCTTCAGCGCGCCGGCGCCTCGCCGTAGCGCCCGCGATAGGCGGCCACCCGATCGCGATGCGGCGCATCCTCGGCGCCCGCCACGGACAGATAGGCCAGCAGGTCGTCAAGACTGGCAATCGCGATCACGGGAATGCCATAGCGCTGGGCCACCTCCTGGCTGGCCGAGCGTTCGCCGATGCGTTCGGCATCGCCCGAGCGCTCCTGGCGGTCGAGCGCGATGATGACCGCCACCGGCTCGGCGCCGTGCGCGCGGATGAGCTCGACCGATTCGCGCACTGAGGTGCCCGCGCTGATCACGTCATCGACAATGACCACCCGGCCGGCCAGGGGCGCGCCGATCAGCGTGCCGCCTTCGCCATGATCCTTGGCTTCCTTGCGGTTGAAGGCAAACGACACATTCCGGCCGCCTCGGGCCAGCGCCACCGCCGTCGCCGAAGCCAGGGTGATGCCCTTGTAGGCCGGCCCGAAGAGCATGTCGAACGCGATTTGGCCCTCGCGCTCGGCCGCGATCAGCGTCTGCGCATAAAACTCGGCCAGTTGCCCGAGCAGGGCGCCGTCGCTGAAGAGCCCCGCATTGAAGAAGTAGGGCGAAAGCCGGCCCGCCTTGGTGCGGAACTCGCCAAAGCGCAGGATGCCGGCCTGCACCGAGAAGCGGATAAACTGCGCGCGCAGATCACTGGTCAATTGGAAGCCCTCACTCGATACCAGGAAAGACACGATGATACGGGTGCTCACCCTCAATCTGAACGGAATCCGCTCGGCCACCCGCAAGGGCTGGGTCGAATGGCTCGCCGCGCAGCAGGCCGACGTGGTGTGCGTGCAGGAACTCAAGGCGCAGCGCGATGACCTCGATGCCGACCTGATCGCGCCGGCTGGTCTCACCGGCCACTTTCACTTCGCGCAGAAAAAGGGCTACAGCGGCGTCGGCCTCTTCAGCCCCCACATACCGCTCGCGGTGCGCACGGGCTTTGGCGATCCGGAGTTCGATGCCGAGGGACGCTACATAGAGGCCGACTTCGGCACCTGGACCGCGGTGTCGGTCTATCTGCCCTCGGGCTCGAGCTCGGACGAACGCCAGCAGGCCAAATTCCGCTTTCTCGAGGTCTTCAAACCCCATCTGGCGACGCTGCGCGCAAGCGGGCGCGAGGTGATCGTATGCGGCGATCTCAATATCGCGCATCGCGAAATCGACCTGCGCAACTGGCGATCCAACCAGAAGAACTCCGGGTTCCTGCCCGAGGAGCGGCAGTGGATGAGCGCAGTGCTCGATGAGCTCGACTGGGTCGACGCCTACCGGCGTCTGCACCCCGAGGCCAGCGACGACTGCTACACCTGGTGGAGCAACCGCGGCCAGGCCTGGGCCAAGAACGTCGGCTGGCGACTCGACTACCAGCTGTGCACACCCGGCATCGGCGCCAGCGCCCGGGCCGCCGCGGTCTACAAGGCCCAGCGCTTCAGCGACCACGCGCCACTCACCATCGATTACGACTGGCCCAGGCGCTGAGCGCGCGCCGGGCGACCGCGCAAGATCCGCCTGCGACGGTTCAGTCGTTTCCCCTCACCGAGCCTGTGATGGCCTCAGGGCCGGCGCGACGCAACGAACTGCCGCCCGCAGCCCCGTCTCGCTAGCGAACGGGCGTCTGCACCTGCGCCCGCGGGGGCAGCTGATCGAGCGGCAGCCCCTGGCGGCGCGCATACAGTGGCAGCACCTGCTTCAGGTGGGCGCGGATCTCTTCGATTCGCCGGTCATGCGAGGGATGGGTGGACAGCCACTCCGGCGGGCTCGAGGCCGGGCGGGCGGCGTTACCCGAGCCGCCCGAACCCGCGGTGGCTGCCGCCATCTTCTTCCAGAGCGACACGGCCGCGCGCGGGTCGTAGCCGGCACGTGCCGCCAGATCCATGCCGGCAAGATCGGCCTCGGTTTCGTCCTCGCGCCCGTATTTCAGCAGCGTGAGCTTGGCGGCACCCGAGGCCAGATGGCCGCCGAGGTCGCCGAAACCGAGAAGGTGAGAGGCAATCGACGCCCCGACCGTGACCGCCTGCGCCGCACGCGCCTTGCCCACCCGTTCGCGGCCATGCTCGAGCAAGGCATGGGCGATTTCGTGACCCATGACCATCGCCACCTCGTCGTCGTCGAGCTTGAGCGTGTCGAGAATGCCGGTGAAAAAGGCGATCTTGCCGCCGGGCATGCAAAAGGCGTTGATCTGCCGGGAGCCGATCAGGTTGACTTCCCAGCGCCACTGCGCCGAGCGCTCATTGAAGCGCGGCGCGTGCGCGATCAGCTCGCGCGCGATGCGGCGAAGCCGCTGCAACTGCGGATGATCGGCTGGCGCGAGCGCCTTCTTCTCAGAGGCCTCGCGCTTGAGGGCCTCGTACTGCTTGGCCGCGTCCTTTTCGACCTGCTCGGCCGAGGCCAGCGCCAGCGCCCGGCTGCGCTCGCCGATCTTGACCCCGTCATCGGCCTGCGCGGCAGGCTTGGTGTCAGCCCGGGGCATCGCGGGCAGGCCAATCCCTGCCGCCAATGCCAATGCGGCGAGCACGGCGAACAGCCTGGACCTACCCGAACACCCGACCTTCATGGAAACGCGACCCCCGTGCCAGCCCCCCAACCCGCCAGTTGGGGACGCGGATAAGCATAGCAAGCCCCGCCGGCCCGAGCATCCCACTGGCGCACCGCCCGCCCCGAGGGCTCGTCGCGCCGGCTACACTGCCGGCATCGTGCCGAGCCCTGAACCCCACCGCCCCTTGAACAAGCCCAGCGCCTACCTGCAGGTCTTTGCCAGCCGGCGTATCGCCGCCATGCTGCTGCTGGGTTTTGCGAGCGGCCTGCCGCTGGCGCTGTCCTCGGGCACCCTGCAGGCCTGGCTCACGGTCGAGGGGCTCGATCTGTCCACGATCGGCTTTTTCGCACTGGCGGGCCTGCCCTACACCTTCAAGTTCGTCTGGGCGCCGCTGGCCGACCGCTTCGAGCCGCCCGCGGCGGGCCGTCGCCGAGGCTGGCTGCTGATCACCCAGGCGGGACTCGCCCTGACCTGTTTCGTCATGGCCGAGCTCAACCCGTCGGACTCGATCGGCCTGGTGGCGGCCTGCGCGCTCGCGATGGCCTTCCTCTCCGCCTCGCAGGACATCGTCTTCGATGCCTATCGGACCGATCTGCTCGATGACCATGAACGCGGCGCCGGGGCCGCGGTGTCGGTGCTGGGTTACCGGCTAGCCATGCTGGTCTCGGGGGGGCTCGCGCTGGTGCTGGCCGATACGCTGCTGGGCTGGCCCGGCATGTACCGGCTGATGGGCGGGCTCTTCGCCCTGCTCGCCTGCGTCACGCTGTGGACGCCCCGGGCCCCGCAGGCCGACGCGGTGCGAAGCGAGGTCAGGCGCGAACTGCTGGGCTTTGCCGCCATGCTGGCGGCCGGTATCGGCGGCTGGCTGCTGTGGCGGTTGCTGCCCTGGCAGGCGCTCGCGCTCGACCGGCTGGCGCAGTTGCTGGTCGACACCCTGGGCGTGCTGATCGCCTTCGTGGTGGCCATCCTCGCAGCCCGACGGGTTGGCTTTCCCTCCTTCGTCGAGCCCTGGGATGCATTTTTCCAGCGTGACCGGGCGCTGGCACTGCTCGCGCTCATCGTGCTCTACAAGCTGGGCGATGCCTTTGCGGGGGCCCTGTCAACGACCTTTCTCATCCGCGGCATCGGCTTTTCGGCGGCCGAGGTCGGCGCGGTCAACAAGCTGCTGGGCCTGGTGGCCACCGTCGCAGGCGTTCTGGCGGGCGGCGCCTGGCTCGCGCGGCGCCCCCTGTACGAGTCGCTGATGGTGTTCGGTGTGCTGCAGGCGCTGTCCAATCTGGGCTACTGGCTGCTCTCGGTGCTCCCCAAGAGCACGGTCCTGATGGCCGCAGCGGTCGGCATCGAAAACATCTGCGGCGGGCTGGGCACGGCAGCGTTCGTGGCCTTTCTGATGGCGCTCACCGACCGGCGCTTTTCCGCCGCGCAGTATGCGCTGCTGTCGGCCCTCGCCGCAGTGGGCCGCATTTACGTCGGTCCCGTCTCGGGCATTCTGGTCGAGCGCCTCGGCTGGCCCCCGTTCTTTCTGCTGACCGTGCTGGCGGCCCTGCCGGGGCTGGTGCTGCTGCGCCGGCTGCGGCCGGCGATCGCGCGGCTCTGAGCGCTGCGCGTGAGGCGCATCGGGAAACCCTCGGGCCGCCATCGGCTTGACACGGCCCGCGCAGGGCGCGTGTAATCGCCCCCTCACCGCGCACGACCAGCCGGGCCGTCCCGGCCTGCTGGCGCGCGCACCGGACGACGCGGTCGCAAAGACACCCCCCTCATGATCAACAAGATTGTTGCCAGCCCGCAGGAAGCGCTTGCAGGCGTTGCAGACGGCGCCACCGTGCTGATTTCCGGCTTCGGCGGTTCGGGTCAGCCCGAGCAGCTCATCGATGCGCTGATCGATCAGGGCGCTCGCGATCTCACCATCGTCAACAACAACGCCGGCAATGGCGACACGGGCCTGGCGGCGCTGCTCAAGGCCGGGCGGGTGAAAAAGCTCATCTGCTCGTTTCCGCGTCAGGCGGACTCCTACGTGTTCGACGGCCTGTACCGCGCCGGCAAGATCGAGCTCGAACTCGTGCCCCAGGGCAATCTTGCCGAGCGCATGCGCGCCGCGGGTGCCGGAATCGGTGCGTTCTTCACGCCCACCGCCTATGGCACGCAACTGGCCGAGGGCAAGGAAACCCGCATCATCGACGGACGGGGTCACGTACTCGAGTACCCGATCCATGGCGATGTCGCGCTCATCAAGGCACGGCGCGGCGATCGCTGGGGCAACCTGGTGTACCGCAAGGCGGCGCGCAACTTCAGCCCCATCATGGCCACCGCGGCCCGCTGCACGATCGCGCAGGTGGATGAGATCGTCGAACTCGGTGCGCTCGACCCCGAGATCATCGTCACGCCGGGCATCTTCGTTGCGCGCGTGCTGGCAGTCGGCAGCACCGTGCGCATCGGCCCGCAGACCCCTACGGCCAAGCCCGCGCCCTGAGCGCACACCCGGCACGCCCGAACGCCTCCAACGCCCCGCCCACGACTCCACGAGACCCCCATGACCCGGCTCACCCGAGACCAGATTGCGGCGCGCGTCGCCCGAGACATCCCCGAGGGCGCGTTCGTGAACCTCGGCATCGGACTGCCTACCCTGGTGGGCAACCATTTTCCGGCCGACCGCGAGGTCTTTCTGCACAGCGAAAACGGCATCCTTGGCATGGGGCCGGCACCCGCCCCCGGCGATGAGGACTGGGACCTGATCAACGCAGGCAAGCAGCCGGTCACACTGCGCGCGGGCGGCGCCTTCTTTCATCATGCCGATTCGTTTGCCATGATGCGCGGCGGCCACCTCGACATCTGCGTGCTCGGGGCCTTTCAGGTCTCGCGCACGGGCGACCTCGCCAACTGGCACACCGGTGGCGACGCCATCCCCGCCGTGGGCGGCGCCATGGATCTGGCGGCCGGCGCCAAGCGCGTGTTCATCATGATGGAGCACCAGACCCGCACCGGCGAGAGCAAGATCGTCGAGCGCTGCACCTACCCGCTCACCGGCGTGGGCTGCGTGAGCCGCATCTACACCGATGTAGCGGTCATCGACGTGACGCCTCAGGGCCTCGTTGCGCGCGAATGGATCGCCGCGATGAGTTTCGACGATCTCTGCGCGATCACCGCCGCGCCGCTGTCGCGCGGCTGACCCGGTGCGACCTCGCCGACAGGGTTCCGGCCCGCGCAGCGACGGCTTGCCGCCCAGGCCACCGGTCGTCGTCCCCGGGCACTGATTCGATATCCCCCGAGCCGCCGATACCCCGACGCACTTTCGACCCACTCTTTACCAAACCCAGGACGCCCTATCATGACCGAAGTCTTCATCTGTGACGGCGTGCGCACGCCGATCGGCCGCTACGGCGGCGCGCTGTCGGCTGTTCGCCCCGACGATCTCGGCGCCGTGCCGATTCGCGCCCTGCTCGAGCGCCACCCCGGGCTCGATCCCGCCGCCATCGAAGAGGTGATCTTCGGCTGCGCCAACCAGGCGGGCGAAGACAACCGCAACGTCGCACGCATGTCGGCCATTCTCTCGGGTCTGCCCGACACGGTGCCGGGCGCCACCATCAACCGGCTGTGCGGCTCGGGCATGGACGCAGTGGGCACGCTTGCGCGCGCCATCCGCACCGGCGAGATCGGACTGGGCATTGCGGGCGGCGTCGAGAGCATGTCGCGTGCGCCCTTTGTCATGCCCAAGGCCGAGAGCGCCTTCTCGCGCGAACACGCCATCTACGACACCACCATCGGGTGGCGCTTCGTCAACGCGAAAACCAAGGCGCTGGTCGGTACCGACTCCATGCCAGAGACTGCCGAAAACGTCGCGGTCGATTTCCGCATCTCGCGCGCCGACCAGGACGCGATGGCGCTGCGCAGCCAGATGCGCGCACTTGCCGCCCAGAAGAGCGGGTTCTTCGATGCCGAGATCGTGCCGGTGAGCATTGCATCGAAAAAGGGCGATCCGGTGGTCGTGAGCCGTGATGAGCACCCACGCGAGACCTCGCTCGAGGCGCTCGCCAAGCTTCGGCCCGTGGTGCGCGCCGACGGCACTGTCACAGCGGGCAACGCCTCGGGCGTCAACGATGGCGCGGCCGCGCTCATCCTGGCCAACGAGGCCGAGGCCAAACGACACGGCCTGACGCCCCGCGCGCGCGTCATCGGCATGGCAACAGCGGGCGTACCGCCCCGCATCATGGGCATCGGCCCGGCGCCCGCTACCCAGAAACTGCTCGAGCGAACCGGGCTCAAGATTGGCCAGATCGATGTGATCGAACTCAACGAGGCCTTTGCCGCACAAGGGCTCGCCGTGCTGCGCGAACTCGGTGTCCCCGACGATGCTGAGCACGTGAACCCCAATGGCGGTGCAATCGCGCTGGGCCACCCGCTGGGCATGTCAGGCGCGCGTCTGGTGCTCACCTCCATCAACCAGTTGCACAAGACCGGCGGGCGCTACGGTATCGCCACGATGTGCATCGGCGTCGGCCAGGGCATCGCGCTGCTGGTCGAACGCGTCTGAAGATTCATTTACCGAACACTCGACATCAAAAAAGGAACTCTCA
>CAIVPX010000017.1 GCA_903907905.1 uncultured bacterium
AGAGGCCGTCATTACGACAGCCTGGCCTCGTGGCAAGCCGCCTCCAAGCTCACTTTCACCTCGATGCGCAAACGCTTCACACGCATTGATGTGGCGCTGACCGGCGCCGATACCGCCATCGTTTACTGCTTTGGCAGTCTGCATGGCGCCTTCGTCGATGGCCGCGTCGTGGACGGCGACCGGTTCATCGATCGCTTCGAGATCAAGGCCGGGCTGATCACCGAACAGGATGTCTGGAACGACCTGGTCTGACGGCCTTCCCCGATGCCTCGAGCCCATCGCCCCCTCACGGCTGACGACCTCGCGTCGCTCTCCCTCTGGCAGCTCGATGCGACGGGTTCGGCCATCAACCGGTCGCTGCGCTTTGCCGATTTTGGCGACGCCTTCGCCTTCATGAACCGCGTCGCCCTGCTGGCCGAGCGTCTCGAGCACCATCCGGACTGGCGAAATGTCTACAACCAGCTCGAGATCCGTCTGAGCACCCACGATGCGGGCGGGCTCACCGCGCTGGACCTTCAGATGGCTCAAGCCATCGATCGCTGGTTCGCGATCTACGCATCAGACCGTTAACGCCCGCCTGGACCAGCCCCCTTACTCAGCCTGCACGAGAAAGAAGCCATGACGCCCACCACCGATCAGTTTCGCCCGGACGGCATCGACCCCGACCACTACACCGCGCGCCATTTCGGCTGGCAGGTAGACGGCAAGGTCGCCACCATCACGCTCAACCGCCCCGACCGCAAGAACCCCCTGACCTTTCAGTCCTACGCCGAGCTGCGCGACCTGTTTCGCAACCTCACCTACTCGAAGACCATCCGCTCGGTGGTCGTGACCGGAGCCGGCGGTAACTTTTGCTCCGGGGGCGATGTCCACGAAATCATCGGACCACTGGTGGACCTGCAGCGGGCCGACGACATGGCGGGTCTCCTCGCCTTCACCCGCATGACGGGTGATCTGGTCAAGGCGATGCGGGCCGCGCCTCAGCCCATCATCGCTGCGGTGGACGGCATCTGCGCGGGCGCCGGCGCCATCATTGCCATGGCCGCTGACATGCGGTTCGGCACGGCCGCAAGCAAAGTGGCCTTTCTGTTTGTGCGGGTGGGATTGGCCGGGGCCGACATGGGCGCCTGCAACATCCTGCCCCGACTGATTGGCGCCGGCCGAGCCGCCGAGTTGCTCTACACCGGCCGCGCCATGGACGGCGCCGAGGCCGAGCGCTGGGGGTTCTACAACCGGCTGTGCGAGGCACAATCGGTCGTGAGCGAAGCCCAGTCGATGGCCGCCACCCTGGCTGCCGGGCCGAGCTTTGCGCATGCGATGACCAAGCGCTGCATTCATCAGGAATGGAGCATGGGCATCGATGATGCCATTGAAGCCGAGGCCCAGGCCCAGGCGATCTGCATGCAGACGCGTGACTTCGAACGCGCCTACCTGGCCTTCGTCAACAAGCAAAAACCGGTGTTTGAGGGCAACTGATCAACCACCCAGCTGCGCCATGGTCTGGCGCGCGATGATCACGCGCTGCACCTCACTCGCGCCCTCGTAGATGCGCAGCGCGCGGATGTCACGGTACAAGGCCTCGGCGATATGGCCGCGCATCACGCCCAGCCCGCCAAAGATCTGCACCGCCTCGTCAATGACGCGCTGCGCCGCTTCGGTGGCGTGCAGCTTGGCCATCGACGACTCGCGCGTGACACGCCTGCCCAGCACGTCTCGCGTCCAGGCCGAGCGATAAACCAGCAGCGCGCTGGTATCGACATCGAGTGCCATGTCGGCGATCTTTCCCTGGATGAGTTGCTGCTCGATGAGCGCACGCCCCACCACCTGGCGGGTGGCCGCGCGGCGCATGGCCTCGTCGAGCGCCCGACGGGCAAATCCCAGCGCCGCAGCCGCCACCGTCGTACGGAAGACATCGAGCGTGGCCATCGCCACCTTGAAGCCCTCGCCCGCCCGACCCAGCAGCCGGCCGGCCGGCACGCAACAGTTATCAAAGCGGATGGTGGCAATGGGATGCGGCGACATCATCTCGAGCCGTTCCTCGATGATGAAACCGGGCGTCTCGGCATCAACCACGAAGGCCGAAATCCCTTTTGCACCCGGGGCCTCACCGGTCCGGGCAAAGACCACATAATGATCGGCGATCCCGCCGTTGGAGATCCAGGTCTTGACGCCGTCGAGCCGCCAGCCCTCGGCCGTCGCCGTCGCGGTCGTGCTCATGGCGGCCACATCCGAGCCGGCCTCCGGCTCGGACAAGGCGAAGGCCGCGATCTTGAGCCCCGCGCGAATGCCGGGGAGAATCTGTTCGCGCAGGTCCGCATCGGCAAACAGGGTGATGGGGCCCGTTCCCAGGCCCTGCATCGCGAACATGACCTCGACCAGCCCGGAATAGCGCGCCAAAATCTCACGCGCCAGGCAGATTGAGCGCACGTCGAGCCCGGCCGCACCCGAACTGGGCACCACCGCCTCGAGCAGACCCGCCCGCCCAAGGGCGGCGACGATACGACGGCATTCGGCGTCCAGGTCGCCTTCGGGATGTCCGGCGCCACCGATTTCAGCCGCCGCCCATTGCTCGACTCGCTCGGCCCACTCGCGGTGTCGGGCCTCGAAGAAAGGCCAGTCAAGAAAACTGCGCTCACTCATGACGATTCACCTCGGATGGGGCCTGGAGAAGGACGGCGGCACCATACCCTAGTTGCTCAGCTCTGGGCCAGGGCCCGCTCGATGGCACTGACCAAGGGCCGTGACTCCGGCGTGACGCTGCTGGCGTAGTGCGCGATCGGCTGACCGTTCCGGTCGATCAGGTACTTGTGAAAATTCCAGCGGGGCTTGTCGCCTGTGAGGCGCGCAAGCTCGGCATAAAGAGGATTGGCCCCCGGGCCTACCACCTGGCTTTTGACAAACATTGGAAAGCGCACGCCGTAAGTGTTGAAGCAGAGCTCGCCGATCTGCTGACTGTTGCCGGGCTCCTGCTGACCGAAGTCGTTGGACGGAAACCCCAGCACCACCAGGCCGCGTGCAGCAAAACGCGCATGCAGCCGCTCGAGCCCTTCGTATTGCACGGTAAAGCCGCAATAACTCGCCGTGTTCACCACCAGCAGCACCTTACCGGCGAAGTCGCACAGGTTCACGGTCTGCTCGTCCTGCAGGCGGGCAAAGCGGTGCCGAAGCAGCGCCGGGCAGGCGGCCCGAGCCTCACCGGTTCGGCCGCCCAGGCCACTGCCGAGGGCAAGCCCGCCCAGGGCTGCGGTGGTCAGCCGCCTGAGGCGGTTCGGCTCTTGACTTCGATGCATGATGGGCTCCGGCTACGTGCTGCGCGGCAGGGCTGCGCGTACAATCGAACGGCATGAAACTCTACATCACCTCAGCCTCGCCCTACTCGCGCATGGCGCGCATCATGCTGATCGAGAAGCGTCTCGAGCGGCGCGTCGAAGTCAACCCGGCGCAGACCCGGGTCGACGGCAGCCCCTTCTACGCCATCAACCCCTCCGGCCGGGTTCCTTACCTCGTTTGCGAAGACGGAATCGGACTCGAAGAGTCGGCCCTCATCTGCGAATACTTCGATACCCTGGACGGCGCCCCCCTTCTTGCCCGGCCCGCGCCCCTGCAAGCGCTGACAGTGGCACGCCTCGAGGCGCGCGCCCGGTCACTGCTCGACGGCCTCGCCGTCTGGTTCCGCGAAACGGCCCGGCCCGCCGGGGAGGGGTCGCCCACCGTCATCCGGCACGAGCAGGCGCGCAGCGATCGTCTGCTCGACTGGTGGGAAGAAAACATCCTCGATCCGTGGATGCAGGGACCACTCAACCTTGCCCAACTCACACTCGGCTGCGCGCTCGGGTTCGAACCTCGTTTGCCGGGCTGGAACTGGCGAAAAGGTCGACCCAGCCTGGCCCATTGGTATGAGCGGGTCGCCAGTCGGCCCTCGTTCGTGGCCACGGTGCCACCGCCCTTCGTATCGGCCCATTGAAACCATGAACAGAATCATGCGACCCTCGCGGCGCCACTGGCTCGCGCTGGCCAGTACCCTCGCCGTGTCCACCACCTTGCGCGCACAGGCCTTTCCCGCCCGCCCCATCCGGCTGATCGTCCCCTATCCACCGGGTGGGCCGCTCGATCTCGCCGCACGGGTTCTCGCCGAGGCCATGCGGGCCACGCTGGGAGCGGTCGTGGTCGACAATCGCACCGGAGCAGGCGGCAACATCGGCGCCGATGCGGTCGCCAAATCATCCCCCGACGGCTACACCCTGCTGCTGGGCGCCGTGGCCACGCATGCGATCAATCCCTCGCTCTACCCCAAGATGCCGTATGACGCGGTACGCGATTTTTCGCCCATCTCGCTCATCGCCGTGGTGCCCAACGTGTTGGTGCTCAACCATGAATTTGCAACTCGCGAGGGCATCGCCAGCCTGGCCGATTTCATCCGGGTGCTGCGCGGGCGTCCGGGCGCGTTTCAGTTCGCGTCGGGCGGCAACGGTAGTGCCGGTCACCTGGCCGGCGAGTTGTTCAAGCAACAAAGCGGCACCTTTGCGGTCCACATCCCCTACCGCGGCGCAGGCCCGGCACAACTCGCCCTCATGAGCGGCGAGGTGCAGTTCATGTTCGACAATCTCGCCTCGGCGGCCCCCCGCATTCGCGAGGGGAAAATCAAGGCGCTGGGGCTCACCACGCTGTCACGCGCCGACGCCATGCCCGAACTGGCCCCCATGGCGGAGCTGGCTGGGCCCGCGATGAGGGACTTCGACATCAGCACCTGGTACGGTCTGTTCGCCCCCGCCCACACCCCCCGGCCGATCATCGATCAGATCAACGCGGCACTGCGCCAGGCCATGGCCAGCGACCGCTTTCGACAAACCATGAACCAGCAGGCGGCCTCCGCCAGTCCGGGCACGCCTGAAGAGTTCACCGCGCTAATTGAGCGCGAGGCCGCCAAGTACAAGGAACTGGTCGCGCGCTCCGGGGCTCGGGTCGATTGAACCCTGCGGCCTGAACGGTCCGCTTCCTCGGTCAGCATCCTGCCACAGCATCGACGGTCGGTACTCCACGGCTCGCGCGACCAATACGCGCGGCGTGCTCTCGCCGATCGGGCCCCCACTTCGTACGGCGAGGTCTTGCTGATCTCGCCATAACTGTCCACCAGATCGCTTGCCGCTTGCCCTCACGCACTGCAGCGTGCATCCCGGGCCGCGCTCGGGTAGCCTTGCCAATCGCAGCGGCGGCCCGACATAGCGTCAAAGCCCTCCGCCGCCCGCCCATCTTTCCGGAGGCCTCATCGTGATTCATGTCGTCGCTGTGATTACCGCCAAGCCCGGCCAACGGGATCTGATCCTCCAGGCCTTTCGCGCCAACGTACCGGCCGTGCTCGCCGAAGACGGTTGCATCGAGTACGGCGCGGTGGTCGACAACCCCGGTGGCCCGTCGTTTCAGACGCCTATCGGGTCCGACACCTTCATGGTCATCGAAAAATGGGCCAGCGTGGAGGCACTGAAGGCCCACGCGGCCAGCCCGCATATGGCCGCCTACGCCGCCCGTACGCGCGAACACATCGCCCAGCGAGCGGTCCACGTGCTCACGTCGGCTTGAATCGCTTCAATCAGAAAATTGCCAGGCTGCTGTTGCGAAGATCAGTCACCAGCATGTAGCCCGGGGCGTGCGTGATGCAGAACTCGGGCTTCGCAGCGGCGATCACCGCCTGCGGCGTCACGCCGCAGGCCCAGAACACGGGCAACTCCTCGGCTCTCACCTCGACCACATCACCGTAGTCGGGCTGAGCAAGATCTTGAATACCGATCATGCCCGGCAAGCCCAGGTGCACTGGCGCGCCGTGCACTGAGGGAAACCGGCTCGTAATCTGCACCGCCCGAATCGCGTCCGCTGGACGCAGCGGCCTCATCGATACCACCATTGGTCCGTGAAAGGGACCCGCCCGCTGGGTTGCGATGGAGGTGCGGTACATCGGCACATTGCTGCCGCAATCAATGTGCCGCATGGGAAGACCCGCCTCCACCAGCGCCTCCTCGAACGAAAACGAGCAGCCCAGAACGAAGCTCACCAGGTCGTCGCGCCAGACCTGATGCAGATCAGACACCTCGGCCACCAGCTCGCCGTGACGCCAGACCCGATAGCGGGAGATGTCGCTGCGAATATCAAGGTCGGCGCCCAGCGAACGCAGGCGCGGATCGCCCGGCGCAGACGTGGCCAGCACAGGGCAAGGCTTGGGATTGAGCTGACAGAAGCGCAGAAAGTCGTGGGCCATCGAGGCCGGCAGGATCGCGAGATTACCCTGCACAAACCCCGGCGCGATGCCAGCCGTCGGACTCTCGTGCTCGCGGCGCCGGATGGCGAGCCGGGCCTCTCGACCGCTGGCATAGACACGAGGCTGCATGCTCTGAATTCCGGCGTTCACGGGTCTCTCCTCAAAGCCGCGGGTCGCCCGGGGCGTCACAGTCTTGGGCCCGAGCAGTCGCGAGTCTAACCCGACAGCCAGCATGCGCCCGGGCGTGTCGTTCGGACGCGCGTCTCGGGCTGGGTACGCGTCAACCGGCGCGCCTGCGGCAGTGCACTCGAGCGTTTCGCAGCGTGCCCGAGCGTTTCGTTCAGACTGCCGCCCGGCTCGCCTCGGAGCGAAATTGGGTAGAGTCCGGGTTGGCGATTCACACCCCGACACTACGACCGAGGAATACCGATGACCATCCGCGGCAAGGCCTGCATCGCGGGCGCCTACGAACATCCAACCCGGCTGGCGCCCGACAAAACAGTCCCGCAACTCCATATGGAGTGCGCGCTGGGCGCCGTGGCCGACGCCGGCCTCAGCCTGAAGGACGTCGATGGCTATTTCTGTGCGGGTGACGCCCCCGGCATGGGCGCCACCAGCATGATCGAGTACATGGGCATTCGCCCCCGCCATATCGACTCCACCGAAACCGGCGGATCCTCGTATCTGATCCACGTCTCGCATGCTGCCCAGGCCATCGCCGCCGGCAAGTGCAACGTCGCACTCATCACCCTGGCGGGCCGACCCCGCTCCGAAGCCTCGAGCGGGCTGCAGCCGCGAAATTTCGGCGCCAACATTCCCGATCAGCCCTTCGAGGCGCCCTACGGTCTGCTCACCATCAACAGCTACGCCCTGGCCGCAGCCCGCCACATGCATGAGTTCGGCACCACGGCCGAGCAACTTGCCTGGATCAAGGTAGCCGCGTCGCACCATGCGCAGCACAACCCCAATGCGATGCTCAAGCAGGTGGTCACCGTCGAGGACGTACTGGCCTCACCCATGGTGTCCGACCCGCTTCGACGCATGGACTGTTGCGTCGTGAGCGATGGCGGCGGCGCGCTCATCGTCACGCGTCCCGAGATCGCCAAGTCGCTCAAGCGCCCGCTGGTGTCGATCCGCGGGGCGGGCGAATTCGTCAAGGGACTCGATGGCGGCCGGGTCGATCTCACCTACTCGGGTGCGCGCTTCTCGGGCGCAACGGCCTTTGCCGAGGCCGGGCTCAAGCCGGCTGACATCCAGTACGCCTCCATCTATGACAGCTTCACCATCACGGTCCTCATTCAGCTGGAAGACCTCGGCTTTTGCGAGAAGGGCCAGGGCGGCCGCTTCGTCGCCGATGGCGGGCTGATTGCGGGTTCGGGCAAGCTGCCTTTCAATACCGATGGCGGCGGTCTGTGCAACAACCACCCGGCCAACCGCGGGGGCATCACCAAGGTGATCGAGGCCGTCCGCCAGTTGCGCGGCGAGGCGCACGCGGCGGTCCAGGTCAAAAACTGTGCCCTTGCGCTGGCGCAAGGCACTGGGGGCCAGCTCGGCACCCGGCACGGCAGTTCCACCCTGATTCTCGAGAGGCTCTGATCCATGGCAACCCCCTATCAGGACCGCAAGATCCCGGCGCCCACGCTCTACCCCGACAATCAGGCCTTCTGGGAGGCGGCCGGGCGAGGCGAACTGTTGCTCAGGCACTGCAAGGACTGCAATCAGCCTCACTGGTACCCGCGCCCCATTTGCCCGCATTGCAGCAGCACCAACACCGAATATCGGCCGGCATCAGGCAAGGCCAGCATCTATTCGCTCAGCATCACGCGCCGGGCGGGCCCCATCCCCTACGCCATTGCTTTCGTTACGCTGGACGAAGGCGTCACGATGATGACCAACATCGTCGACTGCGACCTCGACACCGTCAAAATCGGTGACCGGGTTGAAGTGGTGTTCAAGCCCACCGACGGCGGGCCGCCGGTCCCGATGTTCAGGCCGATGGCCTGAGGGCTCAAGGATTCGTCACGCCGGCCGCGCTGCACCGTAGCGCGGTCACTTTCAGCGGCACGCTCCCGCGGCGCGTAGCCACGCTCACGCTGACCGATCCAGCGCCGGCGCTCGCATAGGGGGCACAGCCCGACGCGTTCCAGACCGCGCCGTCAAGCGGCGCCAGTCGGGTGCCGCGCACCGTGAGCCCTCTCGAGCGAGCGTCGGCCAGTTCGTTACGCGACACGTTGCCGGCGATCGACACCTCGGCAATCGAGCCGGGGGGCGGCAGCACCGGCGCCGCCTTCAGGGCCCAACCCTGTGGCGTCTTCTCCACCTCCAGCCTGGCGAACTGCCCGGCTGCCAGATTACCGAGCGCAACGTTGGGCGGAACCGTGATTCGGGTGCCCTGGATGACGAGCTCCGCGCCGCCCAACTGGCCGACCTCGCCGCTCAGCGCAAGGGTGGCGGGACTCGTGACCTCAGCCGGCACCTCGCCCGCGAGCACGCGGCGGGGCACCAGCGCTCCGCCCTGAGCAGTGGACGTTGCCCAGACCCTCACGAGTTGCCCCTGTACCGGCCGGGTGCCGCCCGCATTGCGAATATCGAGCCCGGCGGGCGGCGCGCCCGGCGCACTCAGCTTGAGCGCGTCCTGCGACGGATCGGTCACCACCCCGCTGACCAGCACGCGGGTAGCCCCCGTCGGGGTCTCCAGCTGCTCGAGGCGGGTGGCCCGGAGCACATACGCCTGCCTGACGGGATCGAAGATCCAGCTGCCGTGCGCCTCGACCCACATCCCGTTCCGGATGCAACTGGAATCGTCGCAGTCGCGAAGGTCGATCACAGTGGGTGCGTCCGATGCGCTGCCGTCTTCATCGATCCGCACCAGTTGCCCCAGCACCCGGATCCAGCGCTCGCGGGTAGCGGGGTCGAACGTGCCGGCATCCTCGATCGGCCCGATCAACTGCGGCATGAGTTCGGCGGCAATCGCCGTCCCGGCTGAATCGGTGGTGAGCCGAACCCGCTGCCCAAGCTTCATGACCGCAGCCGCCGCCGCCCCTGAGTCGTCGGTCTGGCTCGGCTCGAGGCTAGCCGCCGTTTCGTACCTCACCCCATCAACCCAGACACTGCCAAAGCCGCTGATCGTGCCTTCGGCGAGGCCGCTGCCGCCGCTGCCCACCCCGCCCGCGAGGTCGGTCAGCCCGTCGCCACCGCAGGCGCTCAGCGCCAGCACCGCCAGTAGCGCGCGGATTCTGAGGGCGCAACGCGCCATGACGCCCGCGCGCACAGCCTGCGAGGTAGACCGGTACTCGGTCATGAGCTCACGTCCTTGTTTGGTTTCACTGATCGCTCTGCTGCCCCCGGCTTGACCGCCCCGGGTGGCTCCGAATCGCTTGCGCCGCCCTCGTTTAATGCAGGGTCAAGCGGCGCCGCAAAACTGAACAGGCCCAGACGGAAGCGCTGGGGCACCTCGGTCGCTACATCCTGCTCGCACAAGGGCACTGCCGCGTCGACCACCCGCTGCAAGACCTCGGCCCAGAGACTGTTGGCGAGTTGGTTGAGGGTGCGTACCGATTCCTCGCTCAGACCATCGGCGAACACGCTTTGCTCAAGAAAGCGACGGCCGCTTGGGCCACTGAGGTTGTGCACGCCGGCCGCCAGGTGGTCCACCGCGGACCCGGCGAAGAGTTGCCGTGCCTCCTCAAGCTTGGGATCCGGCAGGAAGGCATCGCGAAGCAGCGTGACGCCCGCCTGATCGTGCCGAACCACCCCCAGCCTGACCAGATCATCGAGCACCGCCCGGTGATGGAAGTCGCGCGACACCCGCCTCGCGAGCGCTTCAAAAGACGGCTCGGGACCATTGAAGGGAATCGTCTCGGGCCAATCCAGACTGAGCCATCGCGTCATGACCTGATTGGCGGCGCTTGGCCGGCCCCAGCGGGTACCCTGCGCGGCATTGTCGGCAGTGATGCGCTCCGCATGCTCGCGCAAGGCGCGTACGTCCTTGCGATGCAGCCCCGAGAGCAGGCTCAGGGACGAATCGGTCTGCTTGCGATCCAGTCTTTGCAGTTCGGCTTCGGCCTGAGCCAGAAAGACCGGCTTGAGCGCGGCGGCGAACTCGGCATAGCCCACGCCCGAGCGCACCAGCCAGGTGACCAGCGGCTGGATGATGGCGAGCACCTCGGCCAGGACGGGCGAGGCCTCATCAGGCGCGGGCATCGGGCGTGGAGGTTCAGACATAAGCGCTCATTATAGGTGGGAAACTTTCCCACCTGACGAAATTCAGCTGAGCCCGTCTCGGCAATGCGACAGGTCGCCCCTCAAGCGCTCGCGCCTGCCTGACGCGACCGGCCTCCCATCATCCGGCGGCCTTCCAGTAACGCAACGGGCTTTCCATCACTCACACACTCGTTCGACCAACCGAGCGAAGGCCTCGGCCTGATCGTACTGGAGCCAATGCGCAGCGCCGGGCAGCACGTGCACCCGAGTCTCGCCAACCAGGCCCCGGTACTCAGGCACCCGCACCCCGAGGGCGGCCCGCTGGTGCGGATCGAGATCACCGAGGACAATGTCGCACGGGGAGGCAAGGCCTTTGATCATTTGTCGGATGTCGGCCCGCCGCGAAATCGGCCTGGACAGGAAACGGGTCGAGCGAACCTGCGCCGCCGCCATCGAAATCAGCTCGGGCGTTACCCGCGCCGGATCGGACAGCATGAGTTCCCGCTGCGTCACCGCCACCCCGGCGTCCAACCCGCCCGCGCGCGCCGCGTCAGCGGCCCGGCCCAGTATCGCGAGCACCTCAGGCGACACGTCCGCCCCCAGCGGCGGGTTGATGAGCATGAGGCGGCCCGGCGGCGTGCCCGCCTGCTGCCACTGCAAGGCCGACGCAGTGCCCACCAGGGTTCCGAAGGAAAACCCCAGGACAAGGGCTGGAACGGGAAGCGGCGCCAGGGCTTCACGAAACGCCTCGCAGTAAAGCTCGAGCCCGGTTTCCGGCGGCACCTCGCAGGACGCGCCGAAACCCGGCAGGTCGGGCACCACCAGATCGAAGCGCCGCGACAGATGATCAAGATTCGCCATCCAGTGCCGCCAGCTACCGTGGCCACCGTGCAGGAGCAAGGCGATCGGCCTGGCGCCTCCCAGGCTGCCGCGAACCTCGGCGTGGATCGGCCCCCAGCGACATTCGAATACCGGCATTTTTTTCTCTGATTGATCGGCGGATATGCGTCTAGGGTAATCGGTGTTTACCCTTGATGCACCCCGGACCCGACGTCCCATGCCCGCAGGTGCGATAGCATCACGCGATTGCAGACGCTGCGACAAACCGCCACACCCTAGAGCGGTCACGCCTGTCCCCCCACACGTGAACCGGAGTCAAGCGTGTACAAGACAATCCTGCTGGCCTACGATGGCTCCGAGGCCGGCCGCACCGCCCTGCTCGAATGCTCCGATCTGGCCGCCATCGCCCAGTCGCAGGTGCACCTCATTGCCGTGGTGCAACCCATTCCCGCCGCCGTGCTCTACGAAGTGGTCATTTCCGAAGTGCCCGATGCCGCCGACGAGACCGAGCACCACCGACGCGTGCTCGAAGAAGGCATCGCTATTTTGCGTGAGCGCGGCTACCCGGCACAGGGGCACCTGGCGCGAGGTGAACCCGTCGAACAGATCTGCGAGGCCGCCCGGCGCCTGGCGGCTCATCTGATCATCGTCGGGCACCGCCGGCCCAAAGGCTGGGCCGAGCGCTGGTGGAAGGGGTCGCTCGGTGCCTCGCTGCTTGACGCATCGCCCTGCAGCGTCCTCATTTCGATGCCCGCCAAGCGCTGAGCATTCCCGCGAGGCGCCCTAAACCTTGTTCGCAAAAGGCCCGGATATGGGCTATCTTTGCGGCCCCGTTAAGCACCCAAGAACCTTCCGAGGAGACCCGCCATGACGCAAGCCAAGAGACCTGCCCTTCGCCGTAACTTTCTCAAGTCGGCCGCCACCGGTGCGGTCGCGACGGGTGCGCTCGCCGCACCGATGATCTCGACGGCACAAACCATCAGCCTGCGCTTCCAGAGCACCTGGCCCGCCAAGGACATCTTCCACGAGTACGCCAACGATTTCGCCAAGAAGGTGAACGAGATGGCCGGCAATCGCGTGAAGATCGAAGTACTGCCCGCCGGCGCTGTGGTGGCACCCTTCCAGCTGCTTGAGGGCGTCGCCAAGGGCACGCTCGACGGCGGTCACGGCGTGGTGGCCTACCACTACGGCAAAAACTCGGCTCTGGCGCTCTGGGGATCTGGCCCCGGCTTTGGCATGGACCCGAACATGCTGCTTTCGTGGCACTACTACGGCGGCGGCAAAGAATTGCTCGAGGAAATCTACAAGTCGATCAACATCGACGTCGTGTCCTTCCTGTACGGCCCGATGCCGACGCAGCCCTTCGGCTGGTTCAAGAAGCCGATCGCGCGCGCTGAAGATATGAAAGGCGTCAAATTCCGTACGGTGGGCCTGGCAGTGGATATGTACACCGACATGGGCGCGGCCGTGAACCCGCTGCCGGGTGGCGAGATTGTGCCGGCGCTTGACCGCGGCCTGATTGATGGCGCCGAGTTCAACAATGCCACATCAGATCGTGTGCTCGGCTTCCCCGATGTGGTCAAGAACTGCATGCTGCAGAGCTTCCATCAAAGCACCGAGCAGTTCGAGATCCTGTTCAACCGTACGAAGTACAACACCCTGCCCGCCGAAGTAAAGAGCATCATCGACTATGCGGTTCAGGCGGCCAGCGCCGACATGAGCTGGAAGGCCATCGATCGCAACTCCAAGGACTACATCGAGCTCAAGCGCGCGGGCGTCAACTTCTACAAGACGCCTGATGCAATTCTGCGCGCCCAGCTCACCTCCTGGGACAAGATCATGACCCAGAAGTCGACCGAGAACCCGATGTTCAAAAAGGTACTCGACAGTCAGAAAGCCTTCGCCGAGCGTGCCGGCGGCTGGCAAAATGACTTCCTGGTCGATTTCAAGCTGGCTCACAACCACTACTTCGGCCGTCGTTGATTCCAACCCGGGCCTGAGGGAGGCCGCTCGCCCCACACCGGGGCGGCGGCCTTTGCATTTGGCCGAGCGCTCTCTTCACCCGACGGACATCACTCATGCAAGGCATGCTGCTCGCGGTCGACCGCTTGTCGACCTGGATCGGCCAGGCGTTCTCCTGGACGATCGTTCTGCTCACGGCCCTCATCACCTGGGAAGTGTTCTCGCGCTACGCGCTCAACCAGCCCCATGACTGGGCGCTCAATGGCCAGATCATGCTCTACGGCGTGCTGTTCATGATGTCGGGCGCCTACACGCTGGCCAAGAACGGCCACGTTCGCGGCGACGTGCTCTACGGATTCTTTCAGCCCCGCACGCAAGCCACGGTGGACCTGGTGCTGTACCTGATTTTCTTTCTACCCGGCATCTTTGCGCTCACCTGGGCGGGCTGGGAATACGCGCAGGAATCGCTGGCCATTCGGGAAAAGACATTTTCCGCGACGCCGCTACCGCTCTACCCCTTCAAGTTCGCCATCCCGTTTGCCGGTGCGATGCTGCTGCTGCAGGGCATCGTGGAAATCATTCGCTGCGTGATATGCCTTCGGGACGGTGAATGGCCCTCCCGGGAGCGAGATGTCGAAGAGGTCGACGTCGACAAGCTCAAGCAGATGGTCAAGGTGAGCGATGCCGACATTGCCGCCCTGGACAGCTACGTGGGTGGCAAGCCCGGGAGCGCCTCATGAAAATCCGCAAGGAACTCTGGTTCGGGCTCTCCTTGATGGGGCTGATCATCCTTGGCACTGCCGGGGTGATGCTCAGCGCGGAGAAATTCAGTAGCGGTCATCTCGGTCTGGCCATGCTCGCGCTGGTGGTGGTCGCCATCATGCTGGGCTTTCCCACGGCGTTCACGCTGATGGGCATGGGCATGATCTTCACGTGGCTGGCCTACGAGCGGGACATCACCAAGACACTCGACCTGATGGTTCAGTCGGCCTTCAAGGTGATGAGCAACGACGTGCTCATCTCCATACCGCTGTTCGTATTCATGGGCTATCTGGTTGAGCGCGCCAACCTCATCGAGAAACTGTTTCGAAGCCTTCATCTGGCGCTGGCTCGCGTGCCCGGCTCGCTGGCGGTCGCTACGCTCTTTACCTGCGCCGTCTTCGCGACCGCCACAGGCATCGTGGGCGCGGTGGTCACGCTCATGGGTCTGCTGGCACTGCCCCAGATGCTGCGCTCGGGCTACGACATCCGCCTGAGTGCGGGCGCGATCACGGCCGGTGGCTGTCTCGGCATTCTCATTCCGCCCTCGGTCATGCTCATCGTCTATGGCGCAACGGCCGGGGTGTCGGTCGTGCAGTTGTACGCGGGCGCCTTTTTTCCCGGGATCATGCTCGCAGGGCTCTACATCGTCTACGTGATCATCGTCGCCAAGATCAACCCGTCGCTGGCGCCCCCGCTGTCGGCTGAGGCCCGGGTGGTGCCCTTGCCGGAGATGAGCGATCGGGTGGCGCGCGCCATTTCTCAGACCGCCCTGCCTGCGCTGCTCAGCGCCCTCAAGGGGCGACGCAATCTCGACGTGCCGGCGGGATACCTGCTCAAACAACTTTTCATTGCACTCGTGCCCGCGCTCACCGTCGCGGCGGTCTTGCTGCTCGTCTGGATGGGGATCACTGCGCCCGACCCCAATGCGCACTATGCGTCAGCCCCGGGCTCGACCGCGGCTGCGTCGAGCGGCGGACTGCGCGAACCCCCTGGATCTGGCAATCTGCGGGAGCCACCGGGCGCTACGGCCTCGGGCGGGCTGCGCGAGCCCCCGGGTGCGGGCAGTGGCGGGTTGCGCGAGCCTCCCACGTCGGGTGGCCTGCGTGAGCCCCCTTCCGCCGGTGGCCTGAGCGAACCGCCAGGCGCTGGCGGGCTGAGGGAGCCGCCCACTTCGGGCGGTCTGGCTGAACCCCCTGGCGCCTCCGGGCCATCGGGCGGATTGCGCGAGCCACCGGGGGCCGCTCCCTCAGGCGGTCTGCGTGAACCACCCGGCGCCTCGGGCGTAGCCACTGTAGCGGCCGCTCCACGCAGCCCGGCCCCCCAGGGATTCTGGATCGGCGCCGCCGCCTCTTTGGCCGCTTTGGTCGCCTTTTATGCCATCCTCAGTTTCCAGCGTCTCGAAGTTTTCAAGATGCTGTTGGGCAGCTTCTTTCCGCTGGTCATCCTGATCGTCTCGGTGCTGGGGAGCATCGTTTTCGGTCTGGCCACCCCGACCGAGGCGGCAGCGGTGGGGGCCTTCGGCGGCTTTCTGCTGGCTGCGGCCTACCGGCAACTCAATTTCACCGTGGTCAAGGACAGCGCCTACCTGACCGCCAAGACCAGCGCGATGGTGTGCTGGCTCTTCGTCGGCAGTTCCATCTTTTCGGCCGCCTTCGCCCTGCTGGGTGGGCAGGAACTGGTGGAGCGCTGGGTGCTGTCGATGAACCTCAGCAAGACCGAGTTTCTTGTGCTGAGTCAGGTGATCATCTTCCTGCTGGGCTGGCCGCTCGAATGGACTGAAATCATCGTCATCTTCATGCCGATCTTCATTCCGCTGCTCGACAAGTTTGGCGTTGACCCGCTGTTCTTCGGCCTGCTGGTGGCGCTCAACCTACAGACGGCCTTTCTCAGCCCGCCCGTGGCCATGGCCGCCTTCTACCTGAAAGGAGTCAGCCCGCCACAGGTCACGCTCAATCAGATCTTTGCGGGGATGATGCCCTTCATGGGCATCCAGGTGGTTGCGATCGTGCTGCTGTACGTGTTCCCGGAGATCGGACTCTGGCTGCCCAAGGTGCTCTACGGTCGCTAGCGGGCGGCCACTCAAGCGGCTTGCACGGCGGGGACCTCACACCGCTGTGTAGCCGCCGTCGATCAGCAGATCGCTGCCGTTCAGGAAGCGGCCGCCGTTGAGCAGGAACAGTGCGGCCTCGGCCACTTCGTCCACGGCACCGACCTCGCCTGCGAGGTAATACTTTCCGAGCGCCTCATTGACGGCCGCCTCGCTGCCATAGCGGCGGGTGAGGCGACTGGTCATGATTGCGCCGGGCGACAGGCTGAGGCCCCGTATGCCATCGGCGGCATGGTCCACGGCGATGGCGCGGGACATGGCAATGAGGCCTGCCTTGGTCAGACCGTAGACACCATTGTCGCGAGCAGCGACCTGCCCCAGTTGTGATGCGACGTTGAGCACCACGCCGCCGCCCCCCGCTTTCATGTGCACGATGGCGGCGCGCGCCATGAGCCACGAGCCCGTGAGGTTGACGTCGATCGTGCGCCGCCATTGCTCGATACTCATGTCGCCGATGGGCGACTTGGCCGTCAGCAGGGCGGCGTTGTTCACCAGCATGCGCAAGCCCCCCAGTACCCGAACCGTTTCATCGACTGCGCGAGCGACCTGCATCTCATCGGCGATATCGCACCCGGGTAAAAGCAGCAGACGACCGACGGCCTTTTTCGCTGCCGCGCCATGCCGATCGACCAGGGCCGGGCCTTCGCTGTCAAGCAAGGCGACTCGCGCCCCCGCCGCCAGCAAGCCGAGTGCAATCGCGGACCCGAGATCTCCGGCCGCTCCTGTGACGAGCGCAACCTGCCCGTCGATGCGTGGGTATGAGGTATTCATACTGCTACGCTATCATGCGACGAACGCGGGCCATGCCGCGCGTTCCGTTGTGCCGCCTCCAGGCGGCGTGCCCTTCAAGTTCGCAATCGCCTTCGAGGACGAAGCATGCATCGCAGCGTTGACTCGCGCCGCGGCGTGTTGCGCGCCCTGGCCGCCAGCGTCGCCGGCGTGGCCGGCACGGCCCGCGCGCAATCCAGCCCCGACCTCTGGCCCTCGCGTCCGATCCGTCTGCTGGTCGGCTTCGCACCAGGCGGCAGTTCCGACATCGTCGCGCGTCTGATGGCGCAGCGGCTGAGCCCGATCCTGGGTCAAACGATCGTCGTTGAAAACCGGGCGGGTGCTGGCGGGCTGATCGCTGCCGAAGCCGTAGCGCGCGCACAGCCTGATGGCTACACCTGGGCCCTGCTGCCCAGCGGCCACGCCAGTCAGGCCGCCATGCTCAGGAAAATGCCCATCCATCCCCTGGATGACTTCGCCTGGGTGAGCACCGTCACCGCTTATCCCATGTTCTACGGGGTCGCCGCCGACTCACCGATCGCCAGCCTGCCCGACCTCATCGCACGGGCCCGGGCACAGCCCGGCAAGCTCTCCTTCTCGTCTCTGGGAGTCGGCACCGCCCACCATCTGCTCGGTGAGTGGGTCAACGCCGAAGCGGGTATCGACCTGGCCCACGTGCCCTACAAGGGATCGCCCGCCGCGTTCGCCGACATCGTTGCCGGCCGGGTCGATCTGATGGTGGAAACCGCTACCGCGGCGCTGCCCCTCATCCGAGGTGGCAAGCTTCGCGCACTCGCGGTCACCGCCAGCGACGCCCGGGCACTGGTACCCGGTCTTGCCGTCGCATCCGACACCATCCCGGGGCTCGAGTACGAGTCCTGGCTCGGCATCGTCACCACGCCGGGCGTGAGCGGTGCGGTGCTGACGCGCCTCAACGCTGCGGTGGCCGAGGCACTCACTGACGCCGAGATCATCCGGCGGCTGGAAGATCTCGGGGGCAAGTCCAGCCCCTCGACGCCGGCCGCCTTCCGCGAGCGGGTGCGGCGAGACATCGAGCGTTTTCAGCGCATCGTAGCCAGCCGCCGCATTCCACAATCCTGACGCGAGCCGATCATGCGCACCCATCGCTCCATCCCTCTTCCGCACCTTGCAGGCCTGAGCCACCGGCAGACCGCGCCACTGGGCCCAACGCGATCGCGCCGACAGGCACTGCTCGCGGCGGCAACGCTCGCATCGTCTGCGTGGCTCCCGGGGTCCGTACGCGCTCAGGACAGCTGGCCGACGCGACCGATCACCCTGGTGATCCCCTTCCCACCGGGCGGCGTCGCCGATACCGTGGGTCGACCCGTGGCCGAGGCGCTCGGGCGCCTGCTCGGGCAAGCGGTGGTCGTCGAAAACAAGGCGGGCGCGGGTGGGGGCGTGGGCATGGCGCAGGTTGCGAAGGCGCGCCCCGACGGCTACACGCTTATGATGGCGCTTTCTTCGGTCACCATCATTCCCGAGGCAGACCGTATCCTCGAGCGCAGTCCGATGTACCAGCTCGACCAACTCCTTCCGATCGCGCGCTTCACCAACGACCCGACGGTCCTGGTGGTGCGGGCCGAGAGCCCCTGGAAGACCCTGAAAGACTTCATCGATGATGCCCGCCGGCGGCCCGGCGCCATCAGCTTCGGCTCATCGGGCAACTACGGCACCATGCATGTGCCCATGGAAATGCTCAAGCAGTCGAGTGGCACCTTCATGCTGCACGTTCCCTACACGGGCGCGGGCCCCGCGATTGTCGGGCTGCTGAGCAGTCAGGTCGAAGCGCTCGCCACCGGGCCCGCCACCATCGTTCAGCATGTTCGCAGCGGCCGTTTGCGCGCGCTGGCTCACTGGGGTGAGGGTCGACTCGAGGCTTTGCCCGGCGTGCCCAGCCTCGCTGAGGCCGGTCAAAAGGTGGCCTTCTCGCAATGGGCCGGCCTGTTCGCGCCCGCCGGCCTGCCCGATGCCATCGTCAGCCGCCTGCGCGACGCCGCGAGGCAGGCCGCCGGCGACGAGCGCGTGGTTCGCACGATCACCGGCGCCGGCACACCGATGCAGTACCTCGACGCGCCAGCCTTCGCGGCCTTCGTCCGCGACGACGCTCGCGCCATGGCCGAGGTGGTGCGCCGCATCGGCAAGCAGTAGCGCCCGGCCGACCCGCCAGCCCGGGCGGGCAAAAATGCGCTCGGGCGCTTGCGACTTGAATTCGACGCAGTTGCCGCAGCCGTCCTCGACCAGAAAGATCGCCTGCTCGCGCACCTCGCCTGCAAACAGCACCTGCGGCGACATGACAAACGCCAGGCCTGCGGCCCCGACCCGCTCGGCGAGTTCGTTCCAGCGCTCGCGCGGCACGATCACGCCGAAGTGCCGCACGGGCGTCGCGACGCCCTGAGACATCACCACCCGGGTCCGGTGCTGCGCCTCGATCGGCTCGAGGTGGGTGACCAGGTGATGTCCAAAGAAGTTGAAATCGATTCGCTCGGTGGAACTGCGCCCCTCGGCGCATTCGAGCACACCACCGTAAAACGCCCGCGCCTGATCCAGGTCGTCGACTGGCACGGACAGATGAAAGGGTTGGGACATTGCAGCGCTCCTCGTCAATCGGTTCGCGGATTCATCATGCCACGCACTGATCTGGGTCAGCTTTTGTTGACATCTGTCTATGTCAAGTTATACTTACATTCGGACTTGTCCAGTTTCAAGGACATGGTTCGAAGTAAAGGAAGGCGCCCTAACCCACGTGCGGGATCAGCACGGTAGTAGAAGTAGTACCTTGCAAGGAGCAACTTCATGTCTGATAAAGACAAAGTCTGGCCGACGGGCTTGACCGAGGCCGAGTCAGAGGAAATCCACAGGCACCTGATTCAGGGCACGCAGATCTTCGGCATGATCGCGGCCCTGGCTCACCTGCTGGCCTACCTCTATTCGCCCTGGCTCAAGTAAGGAGTGATCTCATGATCTACGGAAAAATGTGGTGCGTCGTGAAGCCCTCCGTGGGCATCCCGATCTTCATCGCCGCTGTGGCGATCGCCTCGTTCAGCGTGCATCTTGCGATCACGACGAACACGACCTGGGTGAAGGATTTCCTGAACGGCAAGGCCAAGCCTGCCGTGACGGCTCCAGCCAAGTCGTAGGTCTCTGACCGGGCCGGGCCGGGGCCTGTCTGGGTTCGCCCAGCGGCTCCGGCCCGTTCGGACACCGAATCGGATTCTTCGGCGCTCAATGATCACCTGGGCCTCACTGGGCCACCGCTTCTTGCCTTTTGCCGATGCAGCCTCGGCGGATCTTCCGCTGTCCCGGCTGCTTCGGCTTTCCCTTTTCCAGGTATCCGTCGGCATGTCGCTCGTCATGCTGATCGGTACCCTCAACCGCGTGATGATCGTCGAGATGGGGGTGCCCGCCTCGCTGGTCTCCGTCATGCTCGCGTTGCCGCTGCTGGCTGCGCCCTTCCGCGCGCTCATCGGGTTTCGCTCCGACCATCATCGCTCCCAACTGGGCTGGCGCCGCGTCCCCTTTCTATGGATGGGCACCCTGCTGCAGTTCGGCGGCTTCGCCATCATGCCGTTCGCCTTGCTGGTGCTGGCCGGTGCTGGCGCGTCGGCCAGTGCGCCGGCCTGGGTAGGCCACCTGGCCGCCGGGCTCGCCTTCCTGCTGGTCGGGGCTGGCGTTCACACCACCCAGACGGTGGGTCTGGCCCTGGCCACCGATCAGGCGCCCGTTGAAACCCAGCCCAAAGTGGTCGGACTCATGTACGTCATGCTGCTCATGGGCATGCTGGTCAGTGCCTTCATCTTCGGTGAATTGCTGGCCAGCTACTCGCCGGGGCGGCTCATTCAGGTCATCCAGGGGACCGCTGTCGCCACGCTGGTGTTCAACACCGTGGCACTCTGGAAGCAGGAGGCACGAGACCCCAACCGCAAGCCAGGCGGCCCGCACAAGGATCCCGACTTCCTCGAGTGCTGGCGCTGCTTCACCCAAGGTGAACAGGCGCTCAGGCGCCTCTGGGTCATCGGCATCGGCACCATGGCCTTCGCCATGGAAGACGTCCTGATCGAACCCTATGGCGGCGAAATCCTTGGCCTCACCGTCTCGGCGACCACCCGGCTCACCGCCACCCTGGCCATCGGCGGCCTGCTCGGATTCGGCTACGCATCGCGCGTGCTCAGTCGGGGTGCCGACCCCTTCCGGATCGCCGCCTGGGGCGCCCTCGCCGGCATTCCCGCCTTTGTCGCCATCATGCTGGCCGCACCGCTCCGCTCCACCGAGCTGTTCAGCCTGGGCATCCTCCTGATCGGCGTGGGGGGCGGCCTGTTCGGCCACGGGACGCTCACCTCCACCATGAACCGGGCGGTCCCTGGTCAGGAGGGGCTTGCCCTGGGTGCCTGGGGCGCCGTACAGGCCACGGCGGCGGGCCTCGCCATGGCGCTCGGGGGGGTGCTTCGCGATCTGATCGCAACCTGGGGCGGATCGCTTGGCGGCTACCTCGGGGTGTATGCCATCGAGGCCCTCATGCTCGTGCTCGCGCTGTCGCTTATGCTACCGCTGATACGCCGCGCGCAAGCGGCGAAACGGGCCTGACCCGAATCAACATCATGGCTGGTGCAGGGTCACTCGCTCCCCGCCCCGAAGCCCCCGGACCTTGAACGTTGTGAAGGGTTAATGCGGCCTGCAGGCGCACCCGATGTGAGAATCCAACTCACATAACTCCTCTCAAGGTGCTGGCATGAATGAAAACGTCGCAGTCATCGCGTTCGTCGTGTTTTGCCTGTTCGTGATTGCGAACTGGATGAATCGCCCCCGCAAGAAGTAAGGCGATACGACCCGCTCACCGCGGTGAGCGGTCCCTGCTGCCTGCCCCCTCGCCCCAAAATGAACAGCCCCGCACCGGTGGCCGGCGAGTGGTTCGCTGCATTTGAAGCGGTTTCGGCTGAGACCGCTCCTGGTGTCCGTCTGTTCGCGCGCAAGGGCGGCACGGGGCCGGCGCTGCTCATGCTCCACGGGCACCCGCAAACCCACAGCATGTGGCATCGGGTCGCCCCCACGCTTTCCACTCACTTCTCGCTCGTGATGGCCGACCTCAGAGGCTATGGCGACTCCTCTCGCCCCCTTGGCGGCCCGCCCCACACCGAGTACAGCAAGCGAACCATGGCCCTTGACATGGTTCGGCTGATGGAGGCGCTCGGGTTTGCCGAATTCTCCGTGCTCGCGCACGACCGTGGCGCGCGCGTGGCCCACCGTCTGGCCCTGGACCACCCCGCCCGAGTGCAGCGCATGACCCTGTTGGACATCGCGCCAACATTGCCCATGTACGAAGAAACGACCGAAGCGTTCGCTCGCGCCTACTGGCACTGGTTTTTCCTGATCCAACCGGCGCCCACCCCTGAGCGCCTCATCGAAAACGACCCGGAGGCCTATGTGCGCGAGGTCATGGGGCGCCGCGATGCAGGCCTCGCCCCATTCGATCCCCGCGCCCTGCAGGAGTACATCCGCTGCCTGTCGCAACCCGGCTCGGCACACGGCCTGTGCGAGGACTACCGGGCCTCGGCGACCATCGACCTGGAGCACGACCGGGCGAGCCGCGCCGCCCGCGATCGGGTCCGGTGTCCCCTTCAGGTTTTGTGGGGGCAGCGCGGCACGGTACATCGCTGCTTTGATCCCTTGGCCCTCTGGCGACGCGCGGCACATTCTGTGTGCGGCGAGCCCCTTGACTGCGGCCATTACATCGCCGAGGAAGCACCCGAGGTCCTGCTCGATCGGGCCCTGCCCTTTCTCGCACAAGCGCACACGTTCCGGTAAAGTCAGACGCTCCGGACCCAACCCGGTTTTGGGCATCAAAGTCTGCCCGCAAAAGCCCGCCACCTGAAACATGCTCCCACCACAACCAGCCACCGCATCACCCTACCCCCACGCGGCCGCGGACCAGGCCCAGCTTGATGCGCTGCGAGCGCTGGTGCGGCGCTCCACACAAGCGCCAGCCCTGAGCACCCCAGTCCGCGACAGGGCCGCCCAACTGTTGCTCGATACCCTGGGTTGCGTGCTGGCCGGGCGACGCCACGGCCCGGTGCGCCAACTCGAGTCGGCGCTTTCGGCGATCGATCAGGGCCCCTTCCGATTTCCAGAAGGCCAACCGCTTTCGACTCAAGCGGCTGCAAGCGTCGCAGCCATGTCCGCTGCCTGGGACGAAGCTTGCGAGGGTCTGCCCTACGCTCACGGTCGCCCGGGTCTGGCACTGGTCGGGGCGCTGCTGCCGCTTGCCGTCGTGCGCAACGCCCCGCTCGATCATGTTCTCGAGAGCCTGATCGCGGGCTACGAGGTCGGTGGGCGGGCTGGCGGCTGGATGCGCATTCGCCCGGGCATGCACGTGGATGGCAACTGGCCGGCGTTTGGCGTCGCCGCAGGGGTGGCACACCTTTTGGGTCTGTCCGAAGCGCAACGTTGGACGGCCCTGGCGCTGGTCGCCTGCCAGCTTCCCACCAGCCTTTACCTGCCCATCCGCACGGGCGACAACGGCCGCAACACCTACCTCTCGCATTGTGCCGCGCTGGGTACCCTGGCAGCCTTCTCGGCAGGCGCAGGCATCACCGCTCCTGACAAGGCCCTGCTCGATTACGCCCGCGACTACGCAGTCACCGATGGAGCGCCGGCGCCTGCGATCGACCGCAGCCTGATCCTGGAGGCCTATTTCAAGCCGCATGCCGGCGTGCGCCACGCGCACTACGGGCTGGAGGCAGCCATGCAGATTCGCGAGCGGCTGGGGCACACTTCGACGGGCATCACGGACATCCACCTGAGGATCTACGAAGAAGGGGCAACTTATGCCGGCAATCGCGATCCTCAGGCGCCCATCACGGGTCAGTTCAGCCTGAGCCTGGGTGTGGCCGCCGGGCTTCGGTATGGCGGCATGAGCCCCAGCCTGTTTCAGCCGGACCACTTTCAAGACCCCGAACTGCGGCGCCTCGAACAACGGGTGCAGATCGAACCCGATCCGCTGCTCGGTGCAGGCGGCGCACGGGCCGCCGTGCTCACCGTGGTGGCTGCGGGCCGGTCATACGAGGCTCGTGTCGACCGCCTCGACGGCGATGCCGCCAACCCCCTGTCGCAGGCTCGCCTCATCGAGAAGTTCCAGCAGTACGCGGAGCCCTGCGTGGCGCGCGATGCCTCGTATCGTTTCGCCACCGCGCTGCTCGAACCAAGCGGCGCGGCGGGATTCGCTACCCTCTGGTCAAGCCTGACCGGCCCGCCTCACTGACCCCCAGGCGGGAAGCCGGGGACACACTCGCGGCGCCCCCCGCCGCTCGGACTGCAATTGAAGGAGACACAGATGAATCACCAACGCAAGCTTTTCATCAGCGCGTGCCTGGGCTTGGCGCTGCTCGCGCCCGTCCAGGCTCAGGTCCAGTCCGCTGAGGCCTTTCCCAGCCGGCCAATCAAGATCGTGGTGCCCTTCACGCCCGGTGGCGCCACGGACATTACCGCCCGAGTGATCGGCGAAAAACTCCAGGGCCAATGGGGGCAACCCGTGCTGATCGAGAACCGCCCGGGCGGCGGTAGCAACATCGGTGCCGACTACGTCGCCAAGTCTGCGCCCGACGGCTACACCATCGTGCTGGGTGTCACAGGGTCCCACGGCATCAACATCAGCCTCTATAAAAAGATGCCTTACCACCCCCTGCGCGACTTCGAACCGATCACGCAGGCCACGGTCTACCCCAACACCATCATCGTGCACCCGAGCCACCCGGCCAACACGCTTCAGGAACTGCTGGCCATGGCACGCAAGGAGCCCGGCAAGATTCCGTATGGCCACGACGGCACCGGCACCGGCTCACATCTGGCCATGGCATTACTACTGCACAAGGCGGGGACCACCATGCAGCCTGTCCCGTACAAGGGCTCATCGCAGATCATGACCGACGTGATGGGCCAGCAGATCCCCGTCGGCGTCACAGGCATCATTGCGGTGATGCCCAATTACAAGGCCGGAAAACTGAAAATCCTGGGCTTCACCTCACCCGAACGGATTGCCTCGGCACCTGATGTCCCCACCATTGCCGAGCAGGGGTTTCCGGGTTTCTCCGGCGAGCCCTGGTCGGGATTCTTTGCACCCAAGGGAACGCCCAAACCCATCGTGGAAAAACTCGCCGACGGGCTGATCACCGCCATGCGCCAACCGGATGTCGCCAAGCGCATGGCAGAGCTCGGCACGCCGCTGGTCGGCAGCCGGCCTGACGAATTCAGAGCCTACGTCGAGAAGGAAATCGAGAAGTGGGCAGAGGCCGTCAAAGTGTCCGGTGCCACGGCCGACTGAGCCAGGCGCGCCCGCCTCGCCACCATGACCACGCAGACGCTCGCCGGCATTCGGGTGCTTGACCTGACCGGCTATGTCGCCGGCCCCTACGCGGGCGCCCTGCTGGGTGACCTGGGCGCCGACGTCATCAAGGTCGAAGGCCCCGATGGCGACACGATGCGCCATTACCCATCGACCCTGCCGGGAGAGAGCCGCTACTACCTCGGCGTGAACCGAAACAAGCGCGGTATCGCCATCGACCTGAAGAAGCCCGAGGGCCTGGCGCTGCTCCGGCGCATGATCGGGGCTGCCGACGTCCTGATGCACAACTTCCGACCCTCGGCGGCCGGCCGGCTCGGTCTTGGCATGCAGACCCTCCGCTCGCAGCACCGGCGTCTGGTTGCGTGCAGCCTGACCGGCTTCGGAACCACCGGACCCAAGGCCGACTTTCCGGGCTTCGACCAGGTGCTTCAGTCGCTCTCGGGAATCGCCCACGCGCAAGGCGCAGCGCGCGGTGAACCCCAGATCGTGCTCGGCTCGGCCGTCGACTTTTATGCGGCGGCGCTGCTGGCAATGGCCATTTCTGCAGCGCTCTTCAGCCGCGAGCGCACGGGCCAAGGCAGCGCCATCGACGCCTCTCTGCTGCGCAGCGCACTGGCCATGCAGGCGGGTCGCATGGTCTGGGCCGAACACGAAGGGCGAGAGGCCGGGCGTGACCTGCGCCCGGGCCGTCTGGCGGGTATTCACCCGACGCGAGAGGGCCACCTGTATCTGCAGGCCCAGACGCCAAAGTTCTGGACAGCCTTGTGCGAGCTGACCGGGCTGCACGAACTGGCCGTTGACCCGCGCTACGACACCATGAAGAAGCGACAGCAGCACGAGGAGGCACTGGTGGCTCAACTCAGGGCCGCGCTGATGGCCCGCACCGCCCTAGAGTGGGAGGCTCATTTCGGCGATCGTGTACCTTGCACCGCGGTACGCAGCATTGAGGACATGTTTGATGATCCCCAGGTTCAGGCTCAGGGACTGGTCGCCCTGCACACTCACCCGCACCTGGGCACCTATCGCGCCATGCGCGGTCCCGTTGGCATTGAAGACGGCCGCCCGCCGCGCCCGGAACGACGGGCGCCCAGCCTTGGCGAGCACAGCGACGAAGTGCTGATCGAGCTGGGCCTCAAGGGACACGAGATTGCAGCACTGCGCCAATCTGGAACAATCCGCTGAACGCGCCGGGCCCAGGCGCAGCCCCACCCTCTTCGCCACGGAGACATGCCGATGAGTGCACCGGACCGCCACAACCCGCTCGACCCCATCCACCCGCTGCGACACTTCGTTCAGCAGATGACCCATCTGGTGGCCGGCACCGATGATGAGCCCACCCTGCTGCGAGAGGGTCGATCCTTGCTGTCGGAGCTTATTCGCGATGACCGGTGGCTGCCTGAATCCTGCGCCCGGTCGGTACCCGGCACCTACCGCCAGTACCTGCTCTACTGCGATCCGTTCGAGCGCTTCTCGGTGGTCAGCTTCGTCTGGGCGCCCGGCGCCGGTACCCCGGTGCACGATCACACGGTCTGGGGCCTGGTCGGCATGATGCGGGGCGCTGAACGCTGTACGGAATACGCGCCCGAGGGGGCGCACAGGGTTCGAGCCTGCGGCATCGAGCACATCCTCAAGCCCGGGATGATCGAGGCCGTGTCGCCCGCGGTCGGCGACTGGCATGTCGTCGCCAACGCACTGCCCGACGCCGATTCAATCAGCATTCATGTCTACGGCGGCAATATCGGGTCGGTCAAGCGCCACATGGTCGATTCGGCAAGCGGCGAGATCCGCGACTTCATCTCCGGCTATTCAAGCCAGGAATTGCCCAATCTATTCGACCGCTCGGCTGCGGTACGCGCCGCAGCGACCCGCCAGGGTTGAGGTCGATGCTGCAAGCACCTGCCGTGTCGTTGACGGTGACCGAGGGGATTGCCCGGATCGAGCTTTGCCGTCCGGAGCGTGGCAACGCGCTCTCGCCAGCCTTGGTCGAGGCACTGATCGATGCCGTGCTGCGGGCAAGCGAAGACGACCGCGTCCACACCCTGGCGCTGCACGCAGCCGGCCACAACTTCTGCACCGGCTTCGACCTTGAAGAACTGGACACGCTCACCGATGGCGATCTGCTGCACCGGTTCGTACGAATCGAGTGCCTGCTCGATCTGCTCTGGCATGCGCCGGTACGAACCATTGCGCTCGTTCAGGGACGAGCCTGGGGCGCGGGGGCCGATCTGATGGTGGCCTGCAATCAACGCCTCATTGCGCAGGACACGACCCTCCGTTTTCCAGGCGCGGGTTTTGGCATCGTCTTGGGCACCCGCCGACTTGCCGAGCGCGTGGGCCGCGACACGGCTCTGCGGTGGATCACGGGCGGTAATACGCTCGATCAGTCTCAAGCCCTGGCAAGCGAGCTGGCGACCGGCGTGTGGTCGGTTCCCGACGAAGCAAGCGATCGGGCCGAGTCGGTCGCACGCCTGATCGCCGAGTGCATGGGGCCGGCGCCGGTCGTCGACCGCATGACCTTGCGTGCGCTCAGGCAGGCAAGCCACGGCCAAGGCGAATCGGCCGCCAAAACTGCCGCCGATGCCGACCTCGCCGCGCTGGTCCGGTCAGCCGCCCGGCCAGGGCTGAAGGCCCGGCTATTGGCCTATCGGGAAGGTGTCAAAGCGGCGGCCGTTGCACGAAAGGCCTGAGGCGGCCCCGCGCTCGCGGCCGGCTCACCCTCACCCTCACCCTCACCCTCACCCTCACCCTCACCGCTCACCGCCCGACGCCCGACTTCAGAAAGCCTGTTGCGCCGCGCGCCGCGCCGCGAGTTCCTTGCGCGCCAGATCAAGCAGCGCGCTACGCTGAATCTTGCCGGTGCTGGTTCGGGGAAGCTCACTCACCAGGCTGAGGTAGCGCGGCACCTTGTAATCGGCGAGCGTCCCCTTGCAGTGGGCGCGAAGCTCTGCATGGTCCAGGCTTCGCCCTTCATTGGGCTGCACAAACGCAAACCCCACCTCGCCCAGACGGTCATCGGGTACGCCCACCACAGCAGCGATGAGCACGGCCGGATGCCGAACCAGGTGCTGCTCGATTTCGACCGGGTACACGTTGGTGCCCCCGCTCTTGTACATCTCCTTCAGACGACCGGAGATGCTGATATAGCCCTGCGCATCGATGCTGCCCAGATCACCCGTTCGCAGCCACCCCTCGGGCGTGATCGTTTCTGCCGTGGCCTCGGGGTTCTTGTAGTAACCCATCATGACCGTCTCGCCACGGCACTGGATCTCGCCGGTCTCGCCAGGCCCCAGCACCGCGCCCGAGCCTGGGTCGATGATGCGAATCTCGCTGGGCCCCAGCACCGGCGCGAGGTTTTGACAGCACACATCCACGGAGTCATCGGGCCGATTGAAGGTGGTCGAGATGGTGTTTTCCGTCATGCCATAGGTGGACATGAGGTGCTGCAGACCCATGGCCTGCATGAAGCCCCGGAAGGTTGACTGCATGACAGGCGCCCCGCCGATCCAGGCGCACTTGAGATGCGACAGGTCGCGCGCCGAAATCGTAGGGTGATTGGCCAGATCGACGAAGTGGGTGGGGATGCCACCGAAGCAGCTGATGCGCTCACGCTCGAGCAGATCGAGGGCGGCACCCGTGTCCCACTGCGGCATGGCGACGTAGCAGCCCCCCAGTGTCATCGCCGGCACCATGGCCATGTAGAGACCCGCCACGTGATAGAGCGGCAGATGGCCGAGCGCACGTCCGCCCGGCTCAAGGCCCAGCATCAGCCCGACACGGGTCGCCTGCTTGGTCACCCGGTGGTTGTGCATCGCGCCCTTGGGCTTGCCCGTCGTGCCAGAGGTGTAGACGATGATCAGGGGATCGGTCACCTGCACCGCCGACTCGGCGGCCGCCAGCGCATCAGTGCGCGCGCCCTCGCACATCGACTCGAAGCGGATCGCACACGCCGGCGCATCGGGGCCGACACAGATCAGATGACGAAGCTTGGGCAACTCGGGCACGGACAAGGGCGCCTCGGTGGCACTTGCAATCGCCGGAGAGATCTGCGCCAGCATGGCCAGGTAGTCGTTCCCCCACATGCGACGCGTCATGACGACGGCTCGCGCATCGGACTGCGCCAGGATGTAACCAGCCTCCGCAGCGGTGTAGCGGGTATTGATCGGCACCAGCACCACGCCGATTCGCGCGCACGCCAGAAAACACAACACCCATTCGCGTGAGTTGGTGAGCCAGACACCGAGATGGTCTCCGCGCGCCAGGCCGAGCCCAAGCAGACTGCTCGCGAACTGGTCGACCTCGGCATCGGTCTCGGCGAATGTGCTGACCTTCCCCTCGCACTTGAGAAACGGCAGGGACCCGTGAAGACGCGCCGAGCGGCGCATGGCCCCGCCAACCGTCAGGCCGTCCAGTTGCGAGACCGTGGCCTCAATGGCAAGGCTGCCCGCACTCACACCGAATACCCCCCGTCAACTGCCAGATGCTGCCCGGTGACATAGCCGGCGCGCCTTGACGCCATAAACACTGCAACATCAGCAATCTCGTCGACCGAGCCGAAGCGCCGCAACGCCGTATTGCGCTGCATGGCCTCGACGAACTGCGGCGTGACCCGCTCGCGCAAACGATCGAACAGTCCCCCATCGACGATGCCAGGCGCGACAGAATTGGCCCGGATGCCGAACCGCCCCTCCTCACGGGCAATGCCGCGGATGAGCGCCTCGATGCCAGCCTTGGGCACCGTAGACAGAATGTCGAGCGGCGGATGGCGATCAATGCCCGCCGTGGTGATCGCCACAAAAGATCCGCCCCCGCCTTCGCGCATGCGCGGCAACACCGCTTTCACCACATTGAAGAAGTTGTTGAGGTCACCGTCGATGGTGCGCCGCCACTCCTCGGGGTCAATGTTGGAGACGTACACCATGCTGATGTCGGCACCGACCGCATACACGAGGGTATGGATGCGCCCATACCGCTTCGCCACCGAGTTGACCGCAGCCTGGACCGAGACGAGATCTTCAAGGCTCATGCGCAAGGCCTCGGCCTGCCCCCCGGCTTCGACGATCTGCGCCACCGCACGCTCGGCGGCCTCGATACCCTTGCGGTAGGTGAGGACCACCTTGCAACCGCTGGCCGCCAGGCGCCGGCCGATACCCTGGCCGATACCGCCACTGCCACCGATGACCAGGGCTGCGCCCTCGGGAAAGTCGGGCTCGTCGCCCGACCGGGTGTGTGCTGCCTGCATGGGAAATCTCCATCGCTTGGCCATGCACAGACGGGCACGGCCACGCTGAACATTGGCGTGAGGCCCCGCACCGAACGAGGCGTCAGAGCATCAGTTTCTTCTTGAAAACGATCCTACCATGTGCAATTCTCGCGGCGCGCCGCGCGTACCGCTCAGCGCCTGCGTCCGTTTCATTGTGAACCCTTAGGAGGCGACCGGCATGGTCCGTCACTGGCTCAAGAAGTCTGTGCTTGTATCGGTTGGGCTCATCACCGCGGCCAGTTGCGCTGCGCAGGCCCAGGAGTACCCCTCGCGCGCGATCCGTATCGTCACGCCGATCGCAACCGGCGGCATGACCGATATCGTCTCGCGCGTCATGGCGGCGAAGCTGGCCGAGCGGCTCGGTCAGCCCACCGTCGTCGAAAACCGCGCGGGTGCGGGGGGCAGCATTGGCGCAGAGACCGTGGTCCGTGCCGCACCCGACGGCTACACGCTGCTGTTTGCCTACCCGGGCCCGATCGTCGTCAACCCATCGCTCTTCAAGAGCCTGAGCTACGACCCCGAGCGCGACCTTGCCCCGGTCAGTCTGTTGGGCAACTACCCGATGGTGCTTGCGGTCAACCCCTCGGTCAAAGCGCAAACGGTTGCCGAGCTCATCGAGCTTGCCCGCCGCACCCCCCAGCAACTCACCTACGGGTCGGCCGGCAATGCCAGCACCTCGCACCTGGCGATGGAGTTGCTCCGACGCGAGGCCGGCATCGAGATGACGCACGTGCCCTACAAGGGGGCTGCGCCAGCCATGACCGACCTGATTGGCGGCCGCATCCAGCTGGTCTTCGATTCAGTTCAGCTGGTCATGCCTCAGCACCAGGCCGGCCGCCTGCGCGCGCTGGCGGTAAGCAGCCGCGAGCGCTCGCCCACGGTGCCCGAACTGCCCGGCATGGGCGAGAGCGGTCTGCGCAATGTTGATGTCATGGGCTGGTTTGCCATCTTCGTGCCCGCCGCCACGCCACGACCGATCATCGACCGACTGGCCCGCGAGTTCAACGCCATCGTCAAGGACCCTGCCATCGTCAAGGACCTGCTCGGCCGCGGCATCGCCGCACAGGGGGGCTCGCCCGAGGCCTTGGGAGCGCTGGTGCGCCACGAGCGGCAGATGTGGCACAAGGTCGTCACGCAGGCCGGCATTCAGGCCGACTGAACGGCCGCGAATGGCCCAAGGCAACGCTTCAGGAGACTCAAGATGAAAATGTTTCACTCGACGACCTCGCCCTTTGTCCGCAAGGTGATGCTCGTGGCGCACGAACTGAATCTGCTCGACCAGATCGAGCGACTGCCGAGCGCGGCGCACCCCATCAACCGCAGCGACGAACTCATCGCCTCCAACCCGCTGGGTCAGGTTCCGATCCTGCTGCTCGATGACGGCGAGGTGCTCTGCGACAGCCGGGTCATCTGCGAGTACCTCAACGACCGTGCCAAGGGCTCGCTGCTGCCACGCGACGGGCCGGCCCGCTGGCGCGTGCTGACCCAGACCTCGCTGGCCGACGGCCTGCTCGACGCCGCCGTGCTGGCGCGCTACGAAGAGGCACTTCGGCCCGAGGCACAACGCTGGCAACCCTGGCTCGACGGGCAACTCGGCAAGGTCAACTCGGCACTCGATTGGCTGGAGCGACATCATGAGTCACTTCCGGGTCGGATCGACATGGCCACACTGAGCTTCGTAGCGGCCATCGGCTATCTCGATTTCCGCTTCGCTCGACTGGAGTGGCGCCGCAACCGGCCGCACACGGCCGCCTGGTTTGCCGAGATCAGCGAGCGGCCGTCGGTGCAAACTACGATCCCCGCCTGAGCCGCGCCCGGGCCTGGCAAGTTTGCTGCGATGCAATACATCCCCCTACAATAGGCAATGAGCTCCAACTCCCCGCAGCGTCTGCCGGCCCTGGTCCTGGCCTCACTGGGCATCGTCTTTGGCGACATCGGGACCAGCCCCCTCTACGCGTTCAAGGAGGCCTTCGCGGAACACAGCGGTGTGCCCGTGGGCGAACCCCAGGTGTTCGCCGTGCTCTCGATGATGTTCTGGGCCGTCACCATCATCGTTTCGCTGAAATACGTGCTGGTGATGCTGCGTTTCGACTACCGGGGCGAGGGCGGGGTGCTGGCCCTCCTGTCGAACACGCTCGCGTTGGTGCGGGAGCGCCCACTGCTGGCCTGGCTGGTGAGCGTACTGGGCATTTTTGCCGCTTCGCTGTTTTACGGCGACGCCATCATCACGCCGGCCATCTCGGTGCTGTCAGCGGTCGAGGGCATCACCGTGGTCGCACCCGGGCTTCAAAGCTTCGTGGTGCCGATTGCGCTGGTCATCCTCGTGAGCCTGTTCATGCTGCAGCGGCGGGGCACAGCCCAGGTCGGAGCCCTGTTCGGTCCGATCATGGTGGTGTGGTTCCTGACGCTGGCGGCACTGGGCATTGCCAGCATCATCGAAACACCGCACGTTCTGGCGGCCGTAGACCCGCGCCACGCAATCCGCTTTGCCGGCCAGTACCCTACCCTCACCTTCGTGCTGCTGGGGGCGGTTTTCCTGACGCTGACGGGTGCCGAGGCCATGTATGCCGACCTCGGACACTTCGGCATCCGGCCCATTCGCATCGGCTGGTTCGTGCTGGTATTTCCCTGCCTGATGCTCAACTACTTCGGTCAGGGGGCCCTGGTCCTTCGCGACCCCGAGGCCGCTCGCAATCCCTTCTTTCTGCTGGCTCCGGAGCCCCTGCTCATCCCGCTCATCGTTCTCGCCACCCTGGCCACGGTCATCGCATCCCAGGCCACCATCTCCGGGGCGTTCTCGGTGACGCAGCAGGCCTCGCGCCTCAACTACCTCCCCCGACTGCGGGTGCTCTACACCTCCGACACGTCGCAAGGTCAGATCTATATCCCGGTGGTCAACTGGCTCTTGCTTGCGGCAGTGGTGCTGCTGGTCCTGGGCTTTCGAAGCTCGAGCGCGCTGGCTGCCGCCTACGGTCTGGCGGTGTCGGGCGATCTGCTGATCGGCAGCACCCTGCTCACCGTTGCGGTACTGCTGCACCCTTCAAGACGGCTGAAATTCCTGTTGCCGCTGCTCGCACTGTTCCTTGCGCTTGAGGTCGCCTTCTTCGTGGCCAACGCTGGCAAGATTGCCGATGGCGGCTGGTTCCCGCTGACGGTCGCGGGTCTGATGTTCACGGTCCTGAGCACCTGGCGCCGCGGCACCGAGATCGTTCGGGCACGCAAGGACGCCTCGCCGCGCGCCCGAGGCGATGCCTTTGCGCTCGATCTGAGCGGTATTCCACGCGTCCCTGGAGCCGCCGTCTTTTTCAGCTCCGGCCGCCACGGACACCCCACCAGCTTTCTGCACAACATCCGTCACAACAAGGTGGCGCATGAGCAGGTGGTGTTTCTCACGGTCGAGTTCATCGACCAGCCTCGGGTCTCCGATCATGAACGCATCGAGATCGAGCGGGGCCGCAATGGCATCTGCCGCGTGATCGCCCACTTCGGGTTTCGCGAAGAGCCCGACATCACGCATGTGCTGCATCTGGCCCGACGCAAAGGGCTGGACATCGATCCGGCGGCTACGTCCTTCTTCACCAGCAAACCTGTCATCGTGTCGACGACGCGGCGCGGCATCTTCGGTTGGCGGCGCTCATTGTTTGGCTGGATGCTGCAAAACAGTTCGAGCATGGCCAACTATTTTTCGCTGCCCCCCAACCGGGTGGTTGAACTGGGCGCACAGGTGGCGATCTGATCGACTTGACTGGCCCCAGGTCCGTCAGACCCGGCGGATGACGCCTCAGCGAGGGCTCAGCGCCGCCGTCGTCCGACCCAGAGCCTCGCGATATTCGCTCAGCATTCGGGACACCAGTTCGCTCGTCGGCAATAGGTCGTTGACCAGCCCGACGCCCTGCCCCGCTGACCAGACGTCCTTCCACGCGCGCGGTTTCGCGCTCACCGAGGTGTAACCGGCCGGCCGCGAGTCGTCGAGCGTCAGCGCATCGGGATCAAGTCCTGAGGCCTCAATACTCGCCCTCAGGTAGTTCGCATGAACCCCGCTGAAGAAGGGCGTATAAACGATGCCGGAGGCATCGCTTGTCAGCACCATGTCCTTGTGGCCCTGAGGGGCGGAGCTCTCGAGGGTGGCAATGAAACGCGTCCCGATATAGGCAAAGTCGGCACCAGCTGCAAGCGCTGCGGCCACCTGTCCGCCCGTTGAGATGGCGCCCGACAGGGCGATCCAACCGCGGAAAAGGCGTCGAATTTCGCCCACCAGTGCGAAGGGGTGGAGAAGCCCCGCGTGCCCGCCCGCTCCGGCCGAGACAGCAACGATGCCGTCCACCCCCTCGTCGATGGCCTTGCGGGCATGGCGCAGGTTGATCACGTCGTGAAACACCGCGCCGCCATAGGAGTGCACCTGATCGACCACCCGCCGAGACGGCCCCAGCGAGGTGATCACCAGCGGTACTTTTCGGCGTACGCATACCGCCAGGTCGTGTTCAAAGCGCAGGTTCGTACGGTGGGCAATCAGATTGACACCAAAGGGGGCGGCGCGCCGCTCGGGATAGACCCGATCGTGCTCGGCCAGCACCGAGGAGATGCCTTCCAGCACCGGCTCGAGTTGATCGGCAGCGCGCACGTTCAACGAAGGCATGGTCCCGATGACGCCGGCCTTGCACTGCGCCACCACTAATTCCGGGCCTGACGCCAGAAACATGGGCGCCCCGATCAGTGGCAGGCTCAGCGGGGCGGTGCCGGGAAAGAGCGCAGAGGGTTTCATGGGGAGCCAGAATACACGCCCGTGGTGGCGGGCGACATCATCGATACAATCGAAGCCTCGTCCCTCACCGGAGTGCCTCGCTTGAAGTTCAAGCTGCCCAAGAATTCCCTCTTCGCCATCTTGCTGCGCTCGCGCTGGTGGATCAGCTTCGCAATCGCCGGTGCCCTGGCGCTGGTGGCCATGGCGCTGCTCCCGGAGTCATTCCGGGCCGTGGGGGCACTGTCGGGGTTTCCGTTCATCGTCATCGGCGTGCTGGCCCTGCGCCGTCAGTGGCGTTTGCCCTCCGACACCGAGATCGTCCGCGCCGCTCAGGCGCTCAGCGGCCTGTCCTGGCCGAAGTTCAACGAGATGCTTGAGGCGTCCCTGCGCGCAGACGGGCAGATTCCAAGCCCGGTGCGAGCCGATGCGGCGGATCTTGAGTATGTCAGCGCGGGCAACCGTGTGCTGGTGTGCGCCCGACGTTGGAAGTCGGCACGAATCGGCTTGGAGGCACTGCGCGCGCTCGATGCCGCCCGACGCGAACGCGACGCCACCGCTGCCGTCTATGTCGGGCTGGGCGAACTCACCGAGCCCGCCCGTCGGTTCGCCCAGCAGCACGGGATCGCCATCTGGGGCGCGGCCGAACTCGCCCACCGGCTGCGGGCGCAACTGCCGCGAACCTAGCTGGGCCGCGCCTCGATCCGAGGCCGATATCGGTCACCGCAGCGGGCGGGCCGGCCCCCGTCGGCCCGAGGGTTGGTCGGCGGCCGCTGGCGCTACTTCTGCTGCAATCGGCTGATGTACTCCACCAGCGCAAGAATCCGGGTTCTCACATAGGCCTCCGGGTCATACGGTACGTCCATGTAGTAGTCGGCCGCCTGAATCCGGTAATCCTGCCCCCAGACGGGCATGTCACGGGGGCCGTGCGCCTTCACATCGCCGCCCTCGATCGTCCGGTACACCCGCTCGATCGGGAAGATGCCGCCGTTGAGTCTGGAAAGCTGGGTAATGTCGGGCGGCGACTGGCGCAGCATTTCGACGATCGGGCCGTTGCCCTTGGCCGACAGACCATGACAGACCGCGCAATTGGCGTCGAACTCGCGCTTGCCGAAGTCCGGGCGAGCCTGCCCGGGTCCGGCCGCGTGGGCCGACACACCGACCGCCACACAGGCCGTCATCACCAGAAACTTGAGACCGCTCATTCGTTTCTCCCGAGGCTGATTGTCCTGGGCCCGCCACTCAGGCCACACCATACCGGCGGCACTTACAACGACCCGTCCCAAGGATCCACCAGGACGCGGCAGGACTGATTGATCGATCGCATTGGAAGAGCGGGGCTGCCCTGCGCGAGGTCAGGGAGTTGGCGCCGCCCTGACGGCACCCGTACCGACAGGCCAGGACACCGAAAACGCACCACTCAAGCTCATGTCGCCCTCCTGCGGTGCGCCGCTCCGAGGGGAGGGATCCAATCCCAACGCACCGCGGTGAGGTGCCACACGATAGCCCGCGAGGGCGACGCCCCGAATCAGGAGAGGCTGCTCCAGAAACGAGGGCCTTGGCACGGATTCTGCAGATGTGACACCAATACCCCCCCGCGGAGCCCGCCATGTCCCTCTTCTCGAACCCCTTCAGCGACACCACTCGACTGCGCTGCCAGTGCGGCCAACACAATACCCAGGAGGCCCATGACGAAGCCGGCCGCTTGGAAGGCGAGGCCCTGCATGCGCGCGTGGTCGAGCAGGCCGTCATGCGGGCGCTCTTTCCCGATGACGGCATGCGTCGACGCTTCATCCGTGCCGTAGGCGCCCCCACGGCGATGGCTGCGGTATCGGCGCTGTTTCCGCTCGGACTGGCCAAGGAGGCCTTCGCGCAACCTGCGGCCAAGCTTGAAAAGACCGACCTCAAGGTGGGCTTCATCGCCATCACCTGCGCCACGCCCATCATCATGGCCCAGCCTATGGGGTTCTATGCGAAGCAGGGGCTCAAAGTTGATGTGATCAAGACCGCGGGCTGGGCAGTCATCCGGGACAAGACGCTCAACAAGGAATATGACGCCGCGCACATGCTGTCGCCCATGCCGCTGGCGATCTCGCTGGGCCTGGGGGCCAGCGCTCAGCCCTACACCATGCCGGCCGTCGAGAACATCAACGGCCAGGCAATCACGCTCGCCATGAAGCACAAGGACAAGCGCGATCCACGCCAGTGGAAAGGCTTCAAGTTCGCGGTGCCCTTCGACTACTCCATGCACAACTACCTGCTTCGATATTACCTGGCCGAAGCCGGACTCGACCCCGACCGAGACGTACAGATCCGTTCGGTGCCCCCCCCCGAGATGGTGGCCAATCTGCGCGCCGACAATATAGACGGCTTTCTTGCGCCCGACCCGGTCAACCAGCGTGCCGTCTATGACGGGGTAGGCTTCATTCACATGCTCTCCAAAGAGATCTGGGACGGCCACCCCTGCTGCGCGTTCGCAGCTAGCAAGGAATTCGTGACCAGCATGCCCAACACCTACTCGGCGCTGCTGCGCGCGATCATCGAGGCCACGGCCTACGCTCAAAAGCCCGAGAACCGAAAGGAAATCGCAGCCGCCATTGCGCCACCCAACTATCTGAACCAGCCCGTGACGGTGGTCGAACAGGTGCTGACCGGCACCTTCGCAGACGGCCTGGGCGGGGTGCGCAAGGTACCCGACCGGATCAACTTCGACCCCTTCCCCTGGCAGTCGTTTGCCGTTTGGATCCTGACGCAAATGCAGCGCTGGGGCCAGCTCAAGGGCGATGTCGACTATCAGAAGATCGCCAGTGAGGTGTTTCTGGCCACCGACGCCACTCGGCTGATGCGCGAGGCGGGCCTGACGCCGCCGTCGAGTACGAGCCAACGCATCACCATCATGGGCAAGGTCTTCGATCCCGCGCGCCCGCGCGAGTACCTCGACAGCTTCAGCATCCGGAGAAGCTGATGAGTGCAGCCTCCCGAGAGCGCGTGCGGGCGCTCATCATCACCCTGCTGATCCTCATTTGCTTCGTGGGTGCCTGGCACATCGCCTCGACGCCTACGGGCGGCACGGTCAAGGTGGACGAGGAATACGCCAAGCTGGTGGGTGCAGCGGCCGCCACCGGGCAGAAGTCGGCCTTTCCCGGGCCCCTGGAGGTCGCGCGCAAGATCGGCTCGCATCTGGCCAACCCCTTCTATGACAACGGCCCCAACGACAAGGGCCTGGGTATCCAACTTGCATACTCCATCGCTCGCGTGGCCGCTGGGTTCGGGCTCGCTGCGCTGGTCGCCGTTCCGCTCGGCTTCGTGATCGGTATGTCCAAAACCCTTTACGCCGCGCTCGACCCCTTCATCCAGATCCTCAAGCCGATTTCGCCGTTGGCCTGGATGCCGCTGGCCTTGTTCACTCTGAAGGACTCGAGCATCTCGGCGATCTTCGTGATTTTCGTGTGCTCCATCTGGCCCATGCTGATCAATACGGCCTTTGGTGTGGCCTCGGTCCGGCGCGAGTGGCTGGACGTGTCGCGCACACTCGAAGTCGGTCCGCTGCGCAAGGCCTTTCTGGTCATTCTCCCCGCCGCAGCTCCCACCATCATGACCGGCATGCGCATTTCGATCGGCATCGCCTGGCTGGTGATCGTAGCAGCCGAAATGCTGGTCGGGGGAACCGGCATCGGCTACTTCGTCTGGAACGAGTGGAACAACCTTTCGATCACCAACATCCTCACCGCCATCCTGATGATCGGTCTGGTGGGCATGCTGCTCGACGCGGGCTTTGCGCGCCTGCAACGCGTGGTCACCTATCGCGACTGATCGAAGGCTCCCGACTCATGGACATGGCAGATATCAGCCGCTTCGGTGCGCGCAAGGACTCGGCAATGAAAAGCTTCCTGCAGGTGGAGGGCCTGAAGAAGGCCTTCCCGGCCCCCGCGGGCAAGGGTGAACTGGTGATCTTCGACGACATCCACTTCTCGATCGAGAAGGGGGAGTTCGTGTGCATCATCGGCCACTCGGGCTGTGGCAAAACCACCATTCTCAACGTACTGGCCGGCCTCGAGCAGCCCACCGCGGGTCATGCCTTCATCGACAGTCGCGTCATCGAGGGCCCCAGCCTCGACCGCGGGGTGGTCTTCCAGTCGCACGCCCTGATGCCCTGGCTGAGCGTGCGCGGCAACATCGCCTTCGCGGTCCGCTCGCGCTATCCCGACTGGAGCCGTCAGCAGGTCGACTCGCATGTGCAGAAGTTCATCGACATGGTTCACCTGCAAGGCGCCGAGGACAAGAAGCCCTCGCAACT
>CAIVPX010000018.1 GCA_903907905.1 uncultured bacterium
CTTTGCCTCCGACGGATTCCCGCTTGCAACCGTGTTCGAGTATGCGACCGGAAACTCTGGCGCTGCCAAGATCACCACGGTCACGCCAATCGATGTGGGATTGGCCGCACCGACAAATGTTTCCGCGACGCGCTCCAGCACTGGTATCACGGTGAGCTTCACGCCGCCCGCCTCGCCCAGCTCAAGCCCCATCACCGGTTACCAGTATTCGCTCGACAATGGGGGCACCTGGGCCGCGTTTGCGAATGTTGCGGGGCCCTATCAGATCACGGGTACCAATGCGACCAGCGAGTATGGCCTGCGGATACGCGCTGCCAATTCCTACGGCCCTGGCTTGCCGACGGCGCTGATCGCCAACGCGCCGCAGGTGGGCTTGCAGATGCCAGCCTCTTACTCGGTGGCGCAGACGAACGGCCAGATCGTGTTCGAAGCCAACTCAGTGACGATTACGGAATCGGGCACGCAGAGTCTCACGCTCACGCTGAGCCTTCAGATTGGAGCGGGGGCGTCGCTGGCTTCATCGCTCTTTGCATCGGGCGCGACGAGCCATGATGCGACCGTTCAGGTGAACGGCCAGGCAATAGGTGTCGCGGCGACCTACGACAGCGCCACCCGCACGCTCACGTTCACGGGTACGGCGTCCGCGCTGAGCGGCTACCTGAGCACACCCGGACTTATTCTGTTCAACGGTGAAGCTTCGACGACGCCCTATACGCTAACAGCTGCGTTGAGTGCGATCGGCGTCGCGCCGATCCAGAAGACCTCGGCGGTGACGAGCAAGGCACAGGTGGTGTACAGCGCGACCGTCACAGCCGCGCCGCAGGTGGGTCTGCAGTTGCCCGCGTCGTACACGGTGGCGCCTGAGGGTGGCGAGATCAAGTTTGATACGGGCTCGGTGACGATCACGGGCGATGCGAGCCGCACGCTCACGCTGAGCCTTCAGATTGGAGCGGGGGCGTCGCTGGCTTCATCGCTCTTTGCATCGGGCGCGACGAGCCATGATGCGACCGTTCAAGTGAACGGCCAGGCAGTGGGCGTCGCGGCGACCTACGACAGCGCCACCCGCACGCTCACGTTCACGGGCACGGCGTCCGCGCTGAGCGGCTATCTGAGCACGGCTGGCCGCGTTCGCTTCAACGGCGAACCGTCGGGCACGGCGTACACGCTGACGGCCACGCTGAGCGCAAGCGGTGCGACGCAGTTGCAGAAGACCTCGGCGGTGACGAGCAAGGCGCAGGTGGTTTATGGCGCGACCGGCACGTCGACCACAGCGCCCAGCTCAGTTGTGGTGCTGAACACGCCGGTCAGCGTGAAGACCACGCCGGGTGCGGTCGTAGCCATCCCGTTTATTGCACAGTCGCTCGTCGCATCCGGAGCCGTGACCCTGACCTTCACAGCGGCAGGCAGCGCTTCACTCAGCTGGGACGCGGACTCCAATCTCAAGACCGCAAGTACGGCCGGTGCGGCCAGTTTGGCCAGCGGTACGGGCGCTTCGGTCACGCTATACGGCACCTCGGACCAGCTGAACGCCTTCCTGACGAGTAGCAAGCTCAAGGTGAGCGGCGTTGGCACGGTGACGATCGCCGGTGCGACGGCTGCTTCGATAGCGGTGACCTCATCCACCGTACCGTCACTTGTCCTTCAGGTGACATCGTACGGGAACGCCGGTGGCGCGGCTCGCAGCGCCGATCCCGGCGGTCGGTCCGCGGGGGGCGGCGGGGGCGGTGCGGGAGGCGCTGGCGGGTCCGGGGCTACCGACGGATCGACTAACGCGGGGAACGGCGGAGCGGGCCGGGTGTCATCCATCACCGGAACAGCCACCGGCTACGCGGCGGGCGGTGGCGGTGGTGCGGAGGATGCCCACTCGGGAGAGGCACAGGGCGCGGGCGGCGCGGCAAATAGCGTTGTGATAGGCGGCGCTGGCAAGAACAGTGGTACCGGGAACAGCGGTACGGCGAATACCGGCAGCGGTGGTGGAGGCGTAGGTACGAATGGCGCGGGTGGTAGTGGAGGTTCGGGAATTGTTGTGCTGCGCTTCCGCACCGGCGACCTGATCGCCAGCGCTTCCGCCGTCACGCCTCAACCCATTACCGTCGACGGAATCAGCTACCAGGTTTTCAGTTTCAATGAGTTGGGGACAAACACCTTTCAAGTGGCGGGCGTCAACAATCCCGGCGCCGTCGTTGAGTTTCTCTTGGTGGGCGGCGGCGGCGCCGGTGCTGGCGCGCCCGACGGTACTGCCCACGGCGGTGCTGGAGGCGGAGCAGGCGAAATGGTCGAAGGCCAGTTTGCCGTGTTTTCGAGTCAGAACCTTTCCGTCGTGGTGGGCGCAGGCGGCGCCGGCGTGTCGACGGGCGTGAACGGTGCCAACGGGTCCTCGTCAAGCATCACGGGTGCCTCGATCGCTTTGGTTGCAACAGGCGGCGGGGGCGGCGGCGCGTACAAGAGCATCGGGTCCACTGGGGGCTCGGGTGGCGGCGGCGGTGGTCGTGCCAGCACCGCAGGTGGTTCCGCAGTCATTCGGCCGGATCTCTCCGGAATTTCGGCGGCAGTTCCCATTACAGCCAACACGTCCTCATCGTTGATTTTCTCTGGCGCCACACTGGACGACGGGGACGCCAGCACCGACGCGACCCTGACGCTTACGCTTGAATCGAACGACCTATCCGGCCGATTGCTGGCAAGCGCCGGCGGCAGCGTGACGGTGGTGAGCGGTAACGACTCGAGAACCCTTGTGCTCAGCGGTACGGCGAGCGCGCTCCAGACCTTCCTGCGCGGATCGAGCGTCGGCCCTGTGCGCTACATCGGCCCGGCGACCACTTTGAAGCTTGTCGTGACCAACGGCACCAATTCGGTCACCACCAACGCCTCGTTGTTCGCCGCAACGACGACGCTCTCGAGCCCGTCGGCAGCGCCTGGCCTGAACGGTACGATCTTTTCCTCGGCCGTTTCGTCCTACGCTGCGAGTGAGCGCGGCTTCGTCTATGCGCTTGAGTCGGTCAACGCAAGCCCGCTGATTGGCGGCAGCGGCGTCACTCAGATTCTCGTGCCCACCGACTCGTCCGACTTCCGCGCGCTGGTCGCGGGCCTGCCGGCGGGTCGCTATGCGCTCAAGGCCTATGCCGTGAGCGGCGGTTCAACGGTTTACTCCTCGGTCCAAAGCTTTGACCAAGGGCTGATCCTCGAGGTCTTTTCTGCCCAGGGCGGGACAACGGTTCTAGCGACCCCGACCAACGCCACGATCTCAAACTTCCTGGGCGATCCGGACATCCGCACGCAGACCGCGCTAGATAGCTATGTCGCGGGAGGCAAGCAGACCGCGAGCACGCGCTATCTGCAAAATCTGCAGGATCTGGGGGACAACTACTCGGAGCGCGTGACGGGGTGGCTCACCGTGCCGAGCTCGGGCTGGTATCAGTTCTGGACCAACTCGAACAAGGCAGCGACGTTTTGGATCGAGGCCACCGACAACACCGGCGCGACCAAGGGCACCTGGTCTTCGGCGAGCGGCAATGGGGGCTCCAACTGGAACTATCCGAACGAGTGGAATACCACCGAAAACAAAGGCTCAACCGTACAGTATCTGGTTGCTGGCCAGGCCTATCGATTCGAAGTCCAGCACGCCGAAGACACAAACGAGACCTACTCGCCGCCAACCACCGGCTGGACCACCTCGGGCTACGGATTCTTCCAGGTCGGCTATACGATAGGCAGCGCAAACAACTCGGCGAGCCTGAGCCTGAACAGTAACGCCAGCAATGACTACACCGGCAACCTGAAATTGCTCCCGATGTCCTGGCTTACCGGCCAGCAGGGTCAGGTGGCGTACGAGGCGCCGGATGTCTTCGCGCTGAACCAGACTGTTTCTCTCAGTCCCGAGGGCGCAGCCAACACTTACGCCGTCAATAAGGTCACGACGTTTGCGGGGAGCGGGACTGCCGGAAGTTCCAATACCATCGACCCCCTGACCTCAAGCTTCACTACGCCGATGGATCTGGTTCAGGACCAATTTGGCAACACCTATGTCTTGGACCGATCGGGTGACGGAGCGGTCCGACGGATCGATCCGGATGGGACCGTGACCACCGTTGTGACGCTCAACTCGAACACGCTCGGGATGAAGGACCCCGTAGGATTGGCGATTGATCCGGTCAAGGGTGACCTGTATCTCTCGACGAGGCACGTCAGATCGTTCGCTACCGATTACTACGTCATCCTTAAAGTTTCGAATCTCAACGCTGCGAACTACAGCACCCAATCTCCCGTTTTTGCCTCCACTGCGTCGATCATCGCGGGCAGCACCCCCGGAGCGGCAGACGGCGCGGGGCTCTCGGCAAAATTCGATAATCCGGCTCACCTTGCTGTCTATGGCACCAAGCTATATGTCGCGGACTCGAAGAACAACGCCATTCGCGTTGTTGACCTGTCGGACTCGAGCTATACCGTCTCTACCTTAAGCTTCAAGGGCGTATCGGCGAACACCACCAGCGATACAGCGCAGATCGACGCAACGGTGCCGTACGGTCTGGCGGTTGATCGGCAAACGGGAAAGCTCTATGTATCGAGCACCGGCAATGATTTTGCCAATGACAAGCTCTGGCAGATCGATCTGGCGACCGGCACGACGCGGTTGATGATGAACGGTCTGAGAAATCCGTATGGTCTGACTGTTGACGGGTCCGGGCGGGTGTACGTCTCTGAAAGCTACATCAACTCGATCTCAATCGTCACGCCGCAGTCGGTTGCGACAGCCGCCACGGAAACGATTCAGGGTGTGAGCAACGTCGCGATTTGGGGCATCAAGACCGCGCTCGCCGGTGCAGGCACGGCGGCCACCGGCTATGTCGATGGTTATGGTGTCGCCGCCCAGTTCAATGCTCCGAACGGGTTGACTGTTGCCCTTGATGGCGCGCTATTGATAGCGGACTTCGACGGCTATCGTATCCGTCGAATCGGCGGCTATTCAACTCCGCAGGTGCTGCCCGAAGGTCTGTCTCTTGATGCCCTGACCGGGCAGATTCGTGGCACGGCCGTGGGCTACGCTGGGGTCTATCAGCAATCTTTCGATGGTCTGGCTTCGGTGTCTGGCACCTGGTCAACTGATAGCGCCCGTGAAGAGCTCTATGGAACCGCCGCGCTCAATAACCAGCAGATCCAACTGACGGCCAATGTGGCCAGCCAGGCCGGTGGCTTCCTGGTCAAGGGCGCGGGCGTGAATGCGGCGAGCTATCAGGTCAACTTCGATGTGATCACCAGCAAGACCAGTGGCGGTGCCGACGGCATGAGCTACAGCTTTTCCTCTGGGGGCTCGGGCGCTGCCGATTCGTACGCCGCCGAGCTCGGTACGGGTAATGGATTGACCCTGTCGTTCAGAACCTATGTCGATGGTACTGGCGCGGGCATCCGCCTGTACTACGGCAATGCGTCCTCGGGACGCTCGCTGACCAATACGGTCGGCTCCGGACAGTTGATCGCCTATTCGAACGACTCATCCTGGCGAGGCAAGACGTCCAAGGTGTCCCTCAGCGTTGATCAGCAGGGGCGGGCGTCCGTGAGGATCAGCGCCGACGGCGGCGTAACCTGGACCTCGATCTTCAGCAATGTCCAACTGCCTACCGGTTCGGGCGGATACCTCGAGGCGGACCGCAGCACCTGGAATCACATCTTCAAAGCGCGCACCGGGGCATCCTCAGATCGTCATGCGATCGACAATCTGGAGATTCGCGAGATCGGGTTTGTGCCGCGCACCAGCCAGGCCGGTGCGATCACCATCACCGCGGTGGCCGCGTCTCCGGGAACCTCATTCACGGGTGAGGACGTCACCAAGGTGGTCGACGGCAGTTCCGGCACCAAGTATCTGAACACCACTGGCGCGGGCAGCGGATTTTCTCTAAGCCTGTCTCAGGCCGCCGCCTTCGACTCGCTCCTGCTGGTCTCGGCAGGCGACTACGAAGCCCGGGATCCGAGCACCTGGCAGGTGTATGGCTCGAATGTTTCAGCCGCCTGGAGCGACAGCAGCTGGCAATTGCTGGGCAGTGGCTCAGCCGGGTTGAGTGCGACCCGCGGTGCGACGAGTGTCGTGAGCTTTGCGAACACGACCGAATACGTCTATTACAAGATCGTCTTCCCAGCCACCAAGGGTGATGCCTTGATGCAGGTCGCCGAGGCGCGTCTCTTTGCCTCCGACGGATTCCCGCTTGCAACCGTGTTCGAGTATGCGACCGGAAACTCTGGCGCTGCCAAGATCACCACGGTCACGCCAATCGATGTGGGATTGGCCGCACCGACAAATGTTTCCGCGACGCGCTCCAGCAC
>CAIVPX010000019.1 GCA_903907905.1 uncultured bacterium
AACGGACGCCTGGACCGTATCAAAGCCCTCACCCGCCAACTCGACGATCTCGTCAGTGGGATCGTCCACGCCGTAAACATCGTCGCCGGTACCGCCCACCAGCCGGTCACTGCCTGCCCCACCGTCGAGAGAATCGTTACCCGCTCCGCCCGAGAGCGTGTCGTTGACACTGCCCCCCATCAGCGTGTCGTGCCCCGCTCCACCGCTCAGGTTGTTGCTCCCCGAATTGCCATTGATCACATTGGCAAGGTCGTTCCCCGTGCCGCTCAGCGAGGCCGTGCCCAACAGCGTCAGAACCTCGAGATTCGATCCCGAGGCGAGCGTGTATGAAACGGACGCCTGGACGGTATCAAAGCCCTCACCCGCCAACTCGACGATCTCGTCGGCAGAATCGTCCACGCTGTAGACATCATCGCCGGCGCCGCCTGACAGCCGGTCGCCGCCCACCCCACCGTCGAGCAGATCATTCCCCGTCCCACCCGAGAGCGTATCGCTGCCCCCCGCTCCTGAAAGGGTGTCATCACCGACTCCACCGCTCAGACTGTTGCTGCCCGAATTGCCGGTGATCAGGTTGGCGAGTTCGTTACCCGCCCCGCTGATCGAGTCCCAGCCGTAAAGCGTCAGAACCTCGAGGTCGGCCCCGAGCGCCAGCGTGAATGAAACACTCGCCCAAACGGTATCGAGACCCTCGCCCGCCAGCTCAACAATCACATCTCCTGCGGCGTCAGCGAGACTGGATATCGAATAGAGATCATCGCCTGGGCCGCCTGATAGCCTGTCGTAGCCGGCTTCGCCAAAAAGCCAATCATTGCCCGCCCCGCCTGCAATCAGGTCATTGCCATCACCGCCTGAAAGCGTGTCGTCACCGGCGCCCCCATCGAGGATGTCATTGCCGTAACTACCGTGAATCGAATTTGCCGCAGCGTTCCCCACGACCAAATTCGACAAGGAGTTACCAGTTCCAGAAACCGCCTCGATACCGGTCAGCAAAAGGTTCTCGACCGACTCCGGCAGTTCGAATGACGTCGAAGAATAGACGGCGTCTAAGCCCTCGCCCATCAACTCTCGAATCCAGTCCCCAACGGAGTCGACGAAATAAATGTCATCCCCGGAACCACCGGTCATATAGTCATTGCCACTGCCTCCGTCCAGCGTGTCGTTGCCCTTCATTCCGAACAGCGAATCATCCCCACCGAGACCGGCGAGGTTGTTGCCGCCATCGGTGGGCAGAACGTAGCTTCCCCGCATGAAGTTGCCCTGCGCGTTGCCGATCCCCGAGGTCGGCGCAGCGCCCTCCAGATACAACCACTCGACCTGATCGGGTAGCGTGTATGAGATCGCCGCAAAGACGGCATCCCTGCCCTCGCCTGCGGCCTCGATCACAACATCGCCCGGGGCGTCGATAAAGTACTCATCGTCGCCCTCGCCGCCGGACATGGTGTCGTCCCCAGCGTCCCCCTTGAGTCCGTCACTCCCAGAGCCACCGACAAGCAGATCGTCGCCAGCCCCGCCTGACAGACCGTCGTCACCAGCGCCACCGTCGATTGTGTCGTTGCCGTCACCGCCAGCTAACCGGTTCCAACCCGAATTACCCGTGATCGTGTTGGCGAGGGCGTTGCCTTGACCCGATATGAACCCCGCGCCGGTGAGTATCAAACGCTCGAGATTCTCGGGGAGCGTGTACGGAACGCTCGCCTGTACCGAGTCGAGTCCCTCGCCAGGCGTTTCGATTACGAAGTCACCCGGGGCATCGACAATGTAAAGGTCGTCGCCATCGCCCCCCGCTAGGCTATCGTCGCCAGCAGCACCATCGAGCGTGTCATTACCCGTATCACCAGAGAGCGAGTCGTTGCCGACCCCGCCGACCAGCGAATCATCGCCCGGCCCGCCCGTTATGCCGACGCCCGTCTCGATCTCGGCGATGCCCCAACTCGAGAAATACGGAAAATTGTTCGCCATCGGGTCGGCAGACGTCGAGGCCCACGTGCCGACATCGTCGGAACCGATGCCGATCTTCATGCCGTAAGCCGAGACGGGCAATATTTCGATGGGCAAACCGATCAACGAGATCGAGGGAGGCAACTGCGCGTAGTGACTGATCTCGCCGCGGAAACTGCTTTCTTCACCACTCACCCATTGCTCGGGCGCCCCCTCGATCGGAAAGGCTGAGAGCGGGGAGTCAACGACCGGTCGCCACAACCCGATCCAGTAGGGTTCGCCCAGGTCGACGGTCAGGGTCGTCTTGACGCCGTCCGGCCCGGCATACGAATACTCGATGGTTTTGCCATCGGTCGGATGCGCCAGCAAAAACTCGGTGCTCTGCATCCAGGCCGTGAGCGCTGCGTCTTCATCCGCACTGCTGATCGTGACCAGATGACCGCCCAGCGATTGCGCGGCGGACTCGGCCTCAGACCAGGTTGCACCCGGCACCACGACATAGGTATGGAAACCGATGGTCAGAACCGGTTCATACGCAACAGCCGTTGCCGAAAAATTCATGAATGGGGAGGGAAATTATTGTTTTTCGATTATCTCCCCAAACCTCAAATCATTCGAAAAACCCTTGGGTAACTGTCGGTGCCGATCAGCGGTCTCCCGCGATCAAATCGGGCAAAGCGTGACGAGCATCACACCCCGCGCTCACCCGCTGCCAGTGCACGGCCGCCTGGGGCAACACCCACTGCAATCCATAACGCATACGATCGAGTTTGCAGACAGGTACCCGGATAGGTCAGGTTCGCTCGCCGCGTACGCTTGCGACAAAGACCCAGGCGCGCATGACATATGAAGAACCCGCCAGAGAATCTTCGGCAACGCGCAGCGCGCACGCTGCATCGTCCGCGCCCGCGGCCCGAACCGCTGCCACACAATGGCACGGTGGCTCAGATTTCGGTCGACCCGAACACACACGCAGCTTTTCACCGCCAATGGTCGCGGTTAATGCTTTCGCGCCTTTTCTCCCGGGAATACCGAGCCCGAACTCTGGGCCAGTGAGCGGCACGTTGACTCAGATCGTGATGTCGGTGGAAGCCGTGGCGCTGATTGCCAGCATGGCGGCGGCTAGCGTCATCTCATCGAAGAGGGTTTCATCTTTTAGCCCCTTGCTGTGGGTCATGGGCTCTGAACCGATCGAAACGACCCATTCGAGCGACTGCGACGTGCACGGCGACGCCCTGTCACCGCACAGCCGCCGGGTTTTCAACCAGCAAAGCAATCCCCTGCCCGCCGCCGATGCACGCCGAGGCCACGCCCCAGCGTGCGCCGATCTCCTTGAGCTGACGCGCCACCGTGAGCGTGAGTCGAACCCCCGTGGCTGCAAGCGGATGCCCGAGCGCGATCGCGCCACCCTTGACGTTGAGCCGGCTCGCCTCGAGCCCCAGATCGCGCACGACCGCAAGCGCCTGGGCGCCCTGCGCCTCGTTGATCTCGAAGCGGGCGATGTCATCGAGCGACAGGCCGCTGCGCGAGAGCAACAGACGAATCGCGGGGGCGGGACCGATCCCCATGATTTCAGGCGGAACACCCACCACGGCGGCCGCTGCGATCCGGCCTAGCGGCTCACGGCCCCAGCGTCGCGCAAAGGCCTCATCGGCCACCAGCGCGGCGGCGGCGGCGTCGGTCAGGGCGGAGCTGTTGCCCCCGGTCTGCACGCCGTCGGCGAACACGCTGCGCAGGCCCGCCAACACCTCCGGCGAGGTGGGCCGCGGATGCGTATCCTGATCGGCGAGCTTGTTCTTTCCGACCAGACGGATGCCCCGGTTGCGGTAGCCGCTCAGTTCGAACACCTCGTTGGCAACCGGCACGATTTCGCCCTGAAACCAGCCGGCCTGCTGCGCGGTCACTGCCCGAGTGAAGGACTCGGCGGCAAAAGCATCGACCTGTTCACGCGTGATGCCGTATTGGCGGGCGAGATTCTCGGCGGTCTGGATCATCGAAATCGACGCGGCCGGATCCGTGAGCGCCTCCCACATGAAGTCTTTGAATCCGACGGGCGCGCCCAGCCTGAACCCGCCCCGGTGATCGAAAGCTGCAATGGGATTGCGGGTCATCGACTCGGTGCCCACCACGAGCGCAAGGCGCGCCGCGCCCGTGGCAATCTGCTCGCCCGCCTGCCTGAAGAGTTCGAATCCGGTGCCGCAGATGCGCTGACACATGAGCGCCGGCACGTCCTGCGGAACGCCGCTGTAGAGGCCGATGTGACGGGGCACATAGAACTGATCGAATCCGCCCGGGGCCATGTTGCCCGCCAGCACCGAGTCGACCTGCGCCGCCTCGACACCGCTGCGCGCGAATACTGCGCGCGCGGCCTTGATGCCGAGATCGATGGGATTGGCATCGGCAAAGGCGCCCATGTAATCGACCATGGGCGTACGCACCGCATCGAGCATGTACACGCCCTGGAACTGCTGAAAAAGACCTCTCGGTGCCGACATGATCCGTCCTCGTGAAGATTATCTGCGCTCGACCTTGGCGGCCCGCTTCTGCAGGAAGGCGCGTACACGCTCCTTGGCAGTCTCGTCGCCCTGCGCGATCGAGGACATGAGCGACTCGACGAACAGCCCCTCGTCGGGCCCCATCTCGGCGATTCGCGGCAGTGCCTGCGTGATGGCGTAGTTGGACAGGGGCGCATTGCCCGCGATCTTCGCGGCCAGTTCGACTGCCTTGGCCAGCCCCTCTCCGGCAGGCACCAGGTAGGTGGCGAGCGAGGCGGCAAGCCCCTCGCGGGCATCGAGCACGCGGCCGGTGAGCATCATGTCGGTCATCAGCGCCGCACCCATGAGCCGCGACAACCGAACCGACCCACCGCCGCCGACAAAGATGCCACGCGTGCCCTCGGGCAGCGCGTAGAAGCTGCCCTCCTCCGACACGCGCAGATGCGCGCAGGCGGCGAGCTCGAGACCGCCGCCCACCACCGCCCCGTGCAGCACGGCGATAACCGGCACCGGTCCGTACTGGATGGCATCGAAGCAGGCATGCCAGGCCCGCGAATGATGAATGCCCTCGACCACGGTGCGCTCGCTGACTTCGGACAAATCGAGCCCGGCGCTGAAGTGCTCGCCCTCGCCCGACAGCACGACCACCCGGACCGACGCATCGAGGTTGAGAAAGACCGTGTGCAACTGCCGCAGCAGCTCGTCGCTGATGGAATTGCGCTTGGCCGGACGGTTGAGCCGCAGATGCAGCACCGCGCCCGCCTGCTCAAGGCGAATCATGTCGAGGCCCGAGAGCGGCCCGCTTTCGGGTGAGAGCGGCTTGAAGTCGGCAGGCTGAATCGAGGGGGATGGCATGGTTTTCTGTGTAGCGTTCAGGTTGGTTGCGAGCGGGTTGTCGGTGCAATGACTCGGCTGCGGCAAAGGGGGAACAGCGCTCACCACATCAGGAGAGCACCCGGCACGGGTGATCGCTTGCGCCGTAGAGCGCCTCGACCTCGGCTGCGCGCAAGGTCAGCACCCTGCGCTGGTTGATATAGCCCTTGTCTGTGATTTCACCCGCCGCCATGCTGGGTGCGTCGGGCAGCAGCCAGAGCCGCGCGGGCCACTGCGATGAGCCGCCGCCCTGGGCCCGAAGCGCGCGCAGCCCATCGGCCAGTGCCTGCCTGAGTTCGGCCGGATCGAGCTTGCGCGCCGATTCGGTCAGAAACAGCAGCGCGCCAATTTCGTTGCGGTCATGTCCGGTGATGACGGCGTCCTGCACATGGGGCGCAAGCGCGGTGACCACCGCGAGGCGCAACATGCCCACCGACACCCAGGTGCCGCTGGTGAGCTTGAAATCTTCGGCCACCCGGCCGTTGAACACGATGCCGCTCGCAGGATCGGCCTCATCCACCAGAAAGCCCGCGTCGCCGATGCAGTAGTAGCCCTCTTCGTCGAACGCCTGCTGGGTGGCGGCATCGTTGTTTCGATAGCCGGGAAAGACATGCGGGCCGCGAACGCGCATTTCGAGCTTGCCCGCGTTGGGCACAAATTTGAGTTCAACCCCCGGCATCGGCAAGCCGATGACGCCAGGTCGGTCGAGCCGCCAGTGCGAAGCCGTGATGGCCGGTGAGGTTTCGGTCGCCCCCCAAGAGGTGGTGAAGAACACGGGCTCGGCCCGCACCGGCACCGCCACCGCCTCGAGCCTGCGCCAGGTGGCCATGGGCATGCCGGCGCCCGCATAGAACACCATGCGCATGCGACCGAAGAAGCGCGCCGCGAGCGACGCATCGGCTTCGAGCGCCGGCAGCAGCATGTCGTAGCCTTTGGGCACATTGAAATACACCGTGGGCTGAACCTCGCGCAGATGAGCAACCGTGCGCTCGATCAGGCCTGGCATGGGGCGGCCGTCATCGATATACATCGAGCCCCCATTTCGCAGCACGATGTTGACATTGTGATTGCCGCCGAAGGTGTGGCTCCAGGGGAGCCAGTCGAGCAGCACCGGCTTTTCCTGTCCCAGGAAGCGAAAGGTCTGCGCCAGCATCTGCTGGTTGGCGCAGAGCATGCCGTGGGTGTTGATGACCACCTTGGGGCGGCCGGTGGAACCGGAGGTGAGCAGGTATTTGGCGTGCGTGTCGGGCGTGACGGCCGCATAGGCCCGCCGCACCGCATCGGTTTCAGGGGTCCCGGCCAACGTCTCGAAGGACCGTGCGCCGGAGAAACCCTCGGCCCCCTGCGTGAACACCACCACCGCTTTCGCGCCGCAGGCCGTGATGGCCGGGCCATACGTGGCGGCATCGGAAGCGTAGATCAGCGCGGGCCTGATGGCCTCGACGATGGCGCGGATACGGCTGAAATCGCCCCCCGCAAGGCGACAGTAGCCGCTGCTGACCGTGCACGAGGCCTTGCCCACATGCATGGCCGCAAGCGACAGCACGAGATGGTCGAGCGAATTGTCCGACAGGATGAGCACAGGCGCCCGATCGGCCAGGTTCAGATCGAGCAGCGCCTGCGCGACCGAGCCCACGCGCTGGCGCAGGCCGCGCCAGTCGAGCGAGGTCCAGCCCTCGGTGACGGCCGCAGCGGACAGGCCCGTGGGTTCGGCGAATGCCAACGAGGCGGGCGTTTCGACGGCCCAGCGCTCGAGCCACTCGCCGATGCAGCGGGCGTAGGGCCCCAGGGTCTCGGTCGAGCGCAGCAGGAAGGCGCCGTCCGCAAGCGGCACCCGCTGCACGGCCCGAGGCGCGAGCAGCGTCGGGTCGCTGAAGAAATCGCCGCCGATGGCCGCGGCCGCGCCCGCGCCCGCGCTCGCCTGGATCATTGTCTCGACTCCACGTTCTTGTACATACACATGTGTATGTGTTTGTTTGGCATGATAAGTGGACAATGAGCCGATTGCAAGGCCGTTTAGAAACGATTGCCATGAGATCGCACAGGAGCAAGTCTTGACCATACACCTCCGTATGGCATGATTGCGGCATGAACCCGAAGCGCTCCCCGGCCGCCCGAACCCCGGTCCGCCCCACGCGGTCGCGCCCCGCCGTGAAGGCGGCCACGCGCGCCGCGCTGACGCCCGAAGTCTGGATTGAGGCCGCCACCGATGTGTTGGTGGTGGAAGGCATCGATCATGTCCGCGTCGATGTCCTGGCGCGCCAACTCGGGGTGACGCGCGGCAGTTTCTACTGGCATTTCCGCGACCGCGAAGATTTGCTGCGCCGGGTGCTGCTGGCCTGGAGCACCCGGGCCACGCAGGCGCTGACCAAGCGCCTGGCCGAAGCCAGCAAGGACCCTCTCGAGCGCCTGCGCGACATGATTTCACTGCCCCATCGCGGCCGGGCGGCAGTGCGGGCCGCCCGAATCGAGCTGGCCATCCGCGCCTGGGCGCGGCGCGACGACATGGCAAGGCAGGCGCTCGATGCCGCCGACGCGAGCCGCCTCGCCTACCATGAGCAGGCCTTCCGGGCGCTGGGCTTCGAGCCCGCCGAAGCGCGCAGCCGTGCTTTTCTCACCTACGCCTGCGAAATCGGCGAGTCGCTCCTGCACCACCACGGCGACGATGCCCAACGCGAGCACCGCAAGCAGCGCCTTGGCGTGCTGATCACCACTCGCAAGCCTTGAAAGTCGCCCTGCGGATGCCCCCCTTCAATCAATACCCCCTCGCTTGGACAGATCAGCGTCGACCGATACCATCAAGCTCCAATGGCACCCCCTTCCATTCAGGAGACATTCGTGAAATCAGCCTCGATGCGCCAGCCACTCATCGCTCTGACCGCCCTGCTCATGGCCTGCCCGGTGTCGCCTGTTCAGGCGCAGGAATGGCCGAGCCGGTCGGTCAGGCTGGTGGTGCCCTTCGCCGCCGGCGGTTCGGCCGACGTCTTCGGCCGGGCGCTGGCCCCGAGGCTTCAGGAGGCCTTCGGCCAGAGCTTCGTGGTCGAGAACCGCCCGGGCGCAGGCTCCATCATAGGCACCGACGCAGTGGCCAAGAGCGCGCCCGATGGCTACACGCTGCTGATCATGTCGAACACCCAGACCGTGAACGAATCGCTCATCGCAAACAAACCGTTTCAACTGATGCGCGACTTCGACCCGATCGCGCCAATCAACGAATCCGACCTGGTGCTGGTCGCCCGCACCGCGCTGCCAGGTTCGGGCCTGCGAGACATCCTGGCCGCGGCCAAAGCCAAACCCGATGGCATGACCTACGCGTCCTCGGGCAATGGCACCCCCTATCACATGGCGGGCGAACTGCTTAAGGCAGTCGCCGGCATCAGCATGGTTCACGTGCCCTACAAGGGCAGCTCGCAGGCCCGCACCGACGTGCTGGGCGGCCAGGTCGACATGATGTTTGACGCCATCCCAACCATGGTGGCGCAGGTAGCTGCGGGCAAGGTCAAGGCGATTGCCACCACCGGCAAGCAGCGCTCCACCATCATGCCTGATGTCCCGACCATGGCCGAAGCAGGCGTACCCGGCTACGAGGCCACCATCTGGCTCGGGGTGATGGCGCCCAAGGGAACACCAACGAGCATCATTAACCGGCTCAACGCCGAACTGAGCCGGATCACGTCCAACCCGGAGTTGCGCAAAGCGTGGGCGTCGCAGGGCACCGCTGCACTCACCATGAGCGTGGCCGACTTCACGCGCTTTGTCAGCCAGGACATCGCCAAGTGGAGTCAGGTGGTCAAGGCCAACGGGGTCAAGGCCGACTGAGCAGCTGCAGACCCTTCACCGATCATTGACCAGACGTTGACCGAGTGGTGGACGAGCGTCGATTGAGCGTCGATTGAGCCTCGAGCATCCGATCCAGTTTTTCATCAATGGACGAGCGTGCAGCAGCCAGGCCCGCCACGCCACGCCCTTGCTCGATGTGCTGCGCGACGAGTTCGGGCTCACAGGCGCGCGACCGGGGTGCCGGGCCGGCGCCTGCGGCAGCTGCCACGTCCTGGTCGACGGGCGCTCGGTCGCGGCCTGCGATACGCCGCTCTCGGCAGCGGCCGGCCGCGACGTTCTCACGCCGGAAGGCTTGCCCGAGGCGATTGCCGAGGCCTTCTTCAAGGAACAGGCGGCGCAATGCGGCTACTGCAGTTCGGGCATGATGATCGCAGCGGCGGCGCTGCTGCGAGAAAACCCCTTGCCTGACGAGCACGCCATCCGAGTGGCCCTCGACCGGCACCTGTGCCGCTGCGGCGCGCATCCGCGCATCATCCGTGCCGTTGCGCGGGCGGCGGCAATGTTGCGCGGCGAACGTCCCATCAATCAGCGCGGACGCAGCCCCGAATCCAGCCTGAGCGCCCTCATGCAGACTGGCGGCGAAGCGCGAGATGGCTTACACGGCGAGTGGCCCTCAGGCGGGCGGCCGGGCGCATCTGCCGGCGAGGCACCAGACACAGCACGCGTGGGAGCGTCCCCCGCCCCGAGCTTGCCTGCCGCCCTGCTGCGCTACCCGCGCCCCTCGCAGTGGCTCGGTGTCGATGCTGGCGGCGACATCCTGCTGCGCTCGGGCAAGGTCGAGATCGGCCAGGGGATTCAGACCGCCCTCGCCATGATCGTGGCCGAGTCCCTTGCCTGGCCCCTCGACAGGATTCGTGTCATTCATGCCAGCACCGACACGCATCCCGACGAGGGCGTGACCTCCGGAAGCCTGTCCATCCAGGAGTCCGGCAGCGCCCTGCGAGCGGTCGCCACCACCCTGAGGAAACGTCTGTGCGACACGGTCGCCCGTCAGCCCGGGTACGGAGCGGCACGCGTCACGTTGGAGGCTGGGCGATTCGTCGTGGTGTCCGGCCTTCCTGCCGAGGCGCGGCTACCCGACGCTGGCGGTTTGCTCGCGCGTCTGCTTGCGGACGGTCAGATCGATCAGCCCATTATCGAGTGGCCCGCCGGGCAAGCGTCCCTCGCTCAAGACATTCAAGACCGAAGCCAGCCGCGACGCGAGTTGCGCGAGCTCTTCGCTGCACGGGGTGACACCTTCCTTCAGGATCGGGTCATCGCGCCCATGCTGCATGGACGCGTCATCCACCCGCCTTCCCCCCACTATCGACTCAGCCATGCCGCACTCGCGCGGCTACCCGGACTACTCATCGAACTGAGCGAGCTGCCGGGCGTTCAAGACGCCTGGCAGGATGGTGCGCTGCTGGGTGTACTGGCCGACTCGTGGCATGCGGCGAACTCAGCAGGCCAGCGACTGCACGATGCGCTCGAGTGGACTGGCCCGGTCAATGGTCCGGGAGAAGGACAGGCATCGCGGCCAGCCTTGGGCACTGAGACATCCTTGGCGCCGGTCTTGCCCGATGACTGGCCTCAGCGATCCTCGACCGCCCAGCTGATCGGCGAACACCCGCCCCAACCCCTGGCGCAGCCGTATGGCGCGGCCGACCCGCCAGCGTCACGCGCCGACGCAATGAGAACCGAGCGGGCGCTCCCCCGCGCGCTGCGTGCGCGCTATACCCGCCCCTGGATCGCCCATGCCTCGATCGGCCCTTCGTGCGCGCTAGCGCGCTGGCGAGTTCGCGACACTCTGGCCACATCGGACATACCGGACGTCACGGGCACACCAGGCATAGTCGAAGGCGTCGGCACGGCGGTGGCGGGCCCTGCGCAATCGCCGGCCCCATCGCTCGAGGTCTGGACCCATAGCCAGGGGATCTTCGGCCTGCGCCGCGATCTGGCCATGGCCTTCAATCTCGCTGAAACCGCCATCGTCGTCCGCCACGTCCCGGGCGCAGGCTGCTACGGCCACAACGCCGCTGATGACGTGGCCTTCGACGCAGCCTGGCTCGCGCGCCGCGTGCCAGGTACCACGGTGCGGCTGCTCTGGACCCGCGAGGACGAGTTCAGCAAAGCTCCGCTGGGGCCTGCGATGCACATCGAGCTATCGGCCGAAATCGACGAAGGCGGCGAAGTGCTTGAGTGGCGTCACGAATTATGGAGCCCGGGGCACAGCACCCGCCCCGGGCGCAGCAGCACGCCCGCCTTGCTTGGCAATGCCGAGCGCGACGGTGGACACCCGCTGCCCGAGGCCATCGACATGCCCCTGGCGGTTGGCGGCGGGGCAGAACGCAACGCCCTCCCCGCCTACAATTTTCCCCGCTGGACCGTGCTGGCACACCGCGTCCGAACGGCCTGGCGATCGTCAGCGCTCCGATCCCTGGGCGCCTTCGGCAATGTGTTCGCCGCCGAGAGCTTCGTCGACGAGCTCGCTTTGGCCGGTGGGCACTGCCCGCTGCAGTGGCGCCTGCGCAGGCTGAGCCACGATGCGCGCGCGCGGGCCGTGCTGCGGGCCGCCGCCGACCATGTGGGCTGGCAGCCCGGCGATGCCACGCGAGGGGTCGATCGGGTATCCGCCCCTGAGGGCACCGGCCGCGGGCTGGGCTTTGCGCGCTACAAGAATACGGGCGCCTGGTGTGCGGTCATCGCCGACATCGAGGCCCAGGCATCGTTACAGATCACCCGTCTTACGATCGCTGTCGATGTCGGCCGGGCGATCAACCCCGATGGCGTCGTGCAGCAGATCGAAGGCGGCGCGCTGCAGGCGAGCAGTTGGACGCTCAAGGAGGCGATCATGCCCGGTCCGGACGGACGCCCCGGTGCCACCTCCTGGAACGACCTACCCATCCTGCGTTTTTCCGAGGTGCCAGCCATCGACGTGCTGGTGCTACCCTCGGCGGCTACGCCCCTGGGCGCGGGCGAAGCCTCGATCGGGCCAACCGCTGCCGCAATCGCCAACGCGCTGGCCTACGGACTGGGCGTGCGCGTGCGATCGTTGCCGCTGACCCCCGAACACATCGTCGCAGCGATGCAGACCTGAGACCCCATTGAGGAATCGAACCAGCATGACCGCAACCCTGAACCTGCTTTGCGCAGGCGCCGCCCAAGGACTGATGAGCGCCAGCGCCTCCCTCATGAAAGTCGAACTCGACGCCCTGACCACCGGGCGCTTTGGCGCGGTCGGCGCGATGAAAGACGCCTTCCTCGCAGGCGAGCCCTGCGATCTGATGGTGCTCACCGACGCGATGATCCGGGCGATGATTGCCGAAGGCCAACTTGTTTCGAGCGGTGCCGCCGCCCTGGGCCGGGTGCGAACGGGTGTTGCCGTACGCGCCGGGCAGGCTGCCCCCGATGTCAGCACGCCCGAGGCGCTTGCCGAGGCGCTGTCAGCCGCTGACAGCATCTGGATGCCCGATGCGGTCAAGTCCACAGCGGGCATCCACTTTGCAAAGGTTATGGCGGAGCTGGGGCTGAGCGATGCACTGCGCTCAAGGCTCAGGATGTTCCCGAACGGCGCCACCGCCATGCGCGAAATGGCCGCTTCGGACGATGCGCAGCCCATCGGCTGCACGCAGATTTCCGAGATCCTGTTCACGCCCGGGGTCAACCTGATCGCCGCCCTGCCCACACGCTTCGAACTGGCTACCGTCTACACCGCGGCAGTGAGCGCACGCGCCGCCCAACCCGATCTGGCCCGACGCCTGATCGCCCTGCTGAGCGCAGACGCAGCCGCCAGCCTGCGCGCTCAGTGCGGCTTCGAGGGCTGAATTCCGCGCTTGGCACCGGTCGAGTCCCGGGTCTGCAACGCGTTTCAGGAAGCTGAGCGGTGTCCGGGCTCGACCCCCACCATATGGTGATGCGAGCCATGCCGGTTGGTGATGAGTTTCTGCGGGCCCAGCGACCCGATCACCATGCCGACTGCGGCCATGAGAAAGCCGGCCAGTTGCGGCGGGAAGGTTTGACCCAGACCGGCTGCGAGAAACAGACCCCAGGTGAGCAGGCCCAGCACGATCGCAAACACCGCCCCCTGGGTGGTGGCGCGCGGCCAGAAGAGCCCGGCTACCAAAGGTACAAACGCGCCCACGAGCGTGACCTGGTAGGCGCCTGAGACCATTTCGTAGATGGGCGTTCCCTGCAGCGCGATGGCGTACGAGCACACGCACGCGGCAAACACCAATACTGCAATACGCATGGTGAGCAGTTCACGCTTGTCACTCATGCGCGGAAAGAACTGACGCCAGATATTCTCGACAAAGGTGACCGAGGGCGCCAGCAGGGTGGCCGCCGCCACACTCTGCAGCGCTGCCAGCAGGGCCCCAAAGAACAGCACCTGCATGATGAAGGGCATCTTCTCGAGGACCAGCGTGGGCAGCACCTTTTGCGGGTCTTCGGCAATCAACCGGCCTGCCTCCTCGGGCATGATGACCAGCGCGCTGGTAACGAGAAACATCGGTACTGCAGCAAAGAGGATGTAACAGGCTCCCCCAATGACCGGCCCGCGCGTGGCCGCCCGGATGTCGCGCGCCGACATGACACGCTGAAAGACGTCCTGCTGCGGAATGGAGCCGAACATCATGGTGATCGCGGCCGCGATGAAGAACATGATCTCGGTGAAACTCGGCTCGGGCAGGAAGCGAAACAGGTCCTTGCTCACCGCCAGCGCGAGCACCTTGTCGGCGCCGCCGGCGAGATCGGCCGCGAAGAACGCGATGACGGACAGGCCGACCACCAGGATGATCATCTGCACGAAATCGGTGACCGCGACCGACCACATGCCGCCAAAGAGCGTGTAGGCGAGAATGACGCAGGTACCGATGATCATGCCGGTCTGGATGCTGACCGCACCGGCCGACAGGATGTTGAACACCAGACCGAGTGCCGTGACCTGCGCCGATACCCAACCGAGGTAGCTGAGAATGATGATCAGCGAACACGCCACTTCCACGCCGCGTCCGTAGCGCTCGCGGTAGTAATCGCTGATGGTCAGCAGGGTCATACGGTACAACCGGGCTGCAAAAAAGAGCCCCACCAGGATGAGACAGGACCCGGCCCCGAACGGGTCTTCGACCACCGCATTGAGGCCACCCTGAACGAATTTGGCCGGAATACCCAACACGGTTTCAGACCCGAACCAGGTGGCAAAGGTGGTGGTGACGATCATCACCATGGGCAGATGGCGCCCGGCGACTGCGAAGTCAGCGGTGCTCTTGACGTTCTTGGACGCCCACAGACCGATCGCGATCGTGGTGAGCAGATAGAACACGACGAAGGTCATCAGCATGGCGGTCGGGCTTCAAGTGTTGACGAGCCAGAGGGCGATCTGGGGGAAAATCATCAGCAAGACGATGGCGACAATATAGACCAGCAGGAAAGGCATTACACCCTTGAACACATCGGTAATGGGGCCAGGCGTGCCGCGCATGCCCTGCAGGACGTACAGCACCGTCCCGTCGGGCGGACTGATGAGCGCGATCTCCACCAGCATGGTCACCATGACCCCGAACCACACGGGGTCATAGCCCAGTGCCTTCACCACCGGAAAGATCACGGGAATGGTCGTGACGATCATGGAGAAGCCCTCCATGAAGGTGCCGAGGGCCAGGTAAAACCCCACGATGAGAATCATGATCACCCAGGGCGGCACCGGCAAGTCGGATACGGCTTGCGACAGCGCCCGCGGCACCCCCAGCGCACCGAAAATATAGTTGAGCAGATAGGCGCCGCACAGGATCAGCCCGATGAAAGCGGTGGTGCGGGCGGTAGCCTTGGCCGACTCATGCAGCATGGAGAGCGACAGGCGCCCCGCGAAGGCTGCTGCGATGATTGCCGCCATCACGCCGAGCGCCGCCGACTCGGTGGGCGTGGCGAGCCCGGTGTAGATGGTTCCGAGCACCACCAGGATCAGTACGACCGTGGGCAGCAGATCGAGCAGGCCGCGTATTTTGACCGCCAGCGGAATGGGGGCAGGCTTGGGCATCGGGTGACGCACGCCGTGCCAGAGAATGAGCAGCGTGAAGAGCATCACCACCAGAATGCTGGGGCCGATCGCCGCCGTGTAGAGCGCCCCCACCGACGTTTCGGTGATCAGCGCATAGACAATGAAGGTGATGCCAGGCGGAATCAGGTTGCCCAACGCGCCGCCCGCAGCAAGCGACCCCAGAACCATGGGCGGCGAATACTGCGACTGACGAAAATAAGGCAGCGCCACCGAGCCCATGGTGGCCGCTGTTGCCACGCTGGAACCCGAGATGGCGGAAAACACGCTGGAGGCCGCGATATTGGTATGCAGCAAGCCGCCCGGCACCCGTTCCAGCCACTGGTTGAGCGATCGGTAAAGTTTGTCCGACAGGCCCGCCCTGAGCATGATCTCGCCCATCAGCAAGAACAGCGGCACCGCCACCAGGATGAAGTTGGTGGTGGGCCCCCAGACCATCTGACCGATGAAGTTCCAGAAGGGCCGATCGGAAAAGGCGAATCCGGCGATGATGCCCAGAATGCCGAGCGCCGCAGCGATATAAATGCCGGCACCGAAGAAGACGCAAAAGAGCCCCACCAGCATGAGGATCTGGCCCACCGGGATCTGCGAGACTCCCGCCCCGCCGAACATGGCGGCGCCGACCGACACGGCCAGCAGAATCAGCAGAAAGACCACCGCGATCACGACCGCGACTCCGCGGGCTTGCGCACGCCCAAGGCATCAAGGGTCTCGTCGGCCTCTTCGATGAAGTGGCGGGGCCCCGTCAGGCGCTCGATCGCCTCCACCGAGCCAGCGCGCAGCAAAAGCGTCACCTCAAGCACCCGGAAGACCAGCATGAGGCCGAACACCGCCAGTCCTGCGAGCCACAGGCCCTGAGGGATGATGAGCGGCGTCTTGAGCAGGCTGTTATCGGTGGCTTTGAAGTCCCAGGACTCCATCGCGGTGTACCAGGCGCCATAGACAAGAAAACCGGCAAAAACCGCGAGCATTAGAAGAGCCACCCAGTGCAGATAGCGCCGGGGGCCGGCCGGTACACGCTGGATGAGCACATCGATGCGCACGTGCGAGCGCGCTTCCATCGCCGCGGCCAGCCCCCAGGCGATGCCAATGCCCAGCATGTAGCCTGACAACTCGACACTGGAGCGGGTCGAAAAGCCAAAGAACCGACGTGCGATGACATCAAAGCTGATGAAGGCCGCGCAGCCGATGAAGAGCCAGCCCGCGCAGGCGCCCATGAGGCGCGCCAGCGCGTCGATTCCCCGGTTGACGATGCGAAGCGTCGCGAGCATCAGTTGGCCGTGTAGCGCACGCCCGAAATCGGCGCGATCACCTCGTTATAGATGTCGCCGCACTTGGCACCGCAACGCTTGACCCAGTTGGGCAGCACCACCTTGGCGAGCGCGTCCTGAACCCTTGCCTTGTCGGCGTCAGAGGCCTTCACCCAGGTCATGGGCTTGTTCTTCACGACGGTGCCGATCGTGCAGGCGGCGGCATTGCCGATGTTGCAGTCGATACCGTCTTGCGAGGCGTCGGCGCCGAGCTTCCACTGCGTAGCCTGAACCTGCTTGAACTGCGCCTCGAGGAAGCTGCGCACGGCCGGATCGAGTTTGTTCCACCAGGCCAGATTCACGAAGTAACCCGAGGTCGACCAGGAGATCGATAGGGAGTAGAGGTGCGTGGAGACCTCGTACCACTTCGTGCCGTTGCCGCTGCCCGACCCGGTCACGCCGCAGTCGACCGTGCCGCGCTCGAGCGCCGAATACACCTCGCCGAAGGCCAGCGCCGTGGGCTGTGCACCGAGCGCGTTCATGAGGTCACCCGGCGAGGGTCCGTTCACACGCACCTTCAGCCCCTTGAAATCGGCCAGGCCGGTGATGGGCTTGCGGCAGAAGAACACCTGCGCGGGATACGGGAAGGTGGCGATTACCTTGACGCCCAGACGCTCGAGCTCGCGGTTGGCGATGGGCAGCATAGCCTCGGCCACCCTGAAGGCCTGGTCGATTTCGGGGTTCAGACCCGCCAGATCGACGCCATCAAGAATGGGGACATCGCCCGAGACCGTGGTCAGGGGCGCGGCGCCAATATCGACCTGGCCTGAGCGCACGAGGCGAATCACCTCGGGGCCCTGCACATTCGCCTCGGGCCAGCTCTTGAGGTTGAACTCGATGCGGCCGTTGCTGGCCTTGGGCATGTTCTCGCGAAGGAGCGGCACGTCAACCTTCGTGTACTGGGGAATCGACGGGGCCGCCTGCGTCACAGCCGTGACCGTGACCTTGGGCCCGGCGGGCAGTCCCTGGGCAGAAATGGGTCCCGCTGCGCAGAACGCGGCGGCCAGCGCACACACCATCCTCTTCATCATCTCCGACTCCTGGTTGGGTCTTGAACGACCACTTTGGGTTTGTGACTAGGGCTCGAGTGACCCATGATATCGGATCGATACGCCCGGCAAGTCCTCCCCTTTGCGACGCCGGGGAATGCGCAGCGCCTCAGACCGGGCCCACTGCTGCAATCGGCTGTAACCGCCGGAGCCGGGCGCGCCGGGGGCGCCAGAGACGGCCTGGAGTTGCCAGCGCCGCGGCCGTGCCGGATACTCGACAATACCGTCCGATCCCCACCCACCGCCCGGGCCCAGCCCCCACCCGCCGCAGTTCGCCACCGCCTCGTCATGCCCACTGTCCCGCCCCCCTCGCTTTTTATCGGCTGCGCGGCCGGCGGCTCGGGCGACCGGGTCGACGCCGCCGCGCCGATCGTCGCCACGCTGATCCGAACCGGCCAGCCCTCAGTGCTCATCTTCGAAAATCTGGCGGAGCGCACGTTGGCGCTCGCCCAGCTCGCCCGCCAGCGCAACCCGGCCGCGGGCTATGAACCGCTGCTGGAGGCGCAACTGCGGCCCGTGCTGGCCGACTGCCTGCGCCACGGCATCCGAATCGTCAGCAATCTGGGTGCAGCCAATCCTCGCGGAGCAGCGGCGCACGTGCACCGCCTCGCCGCCGAACTCGGGCTGCCCGCCCCGCGCGTGGCCGTGGTCGAAGGCGACGACCTGTCTGGCGAAGCGGGTCTGCAGGTCCTGCGCCCCCTCATGCCAGATGCCAACAGCGCAGACCGCTGCCTGAGCGCCAACGTCTACCTGGGCGCGCGAGAAATCGCCGACGCGCTTCGGGCCGGCGCGCAGATCGTCATCACCGGGCGCGTGGTCGACTCGGCTCTCGCGCTGGGGCCGGCGCTGGCCCACTTTGATTGGGCCCCCGACGACTGGGACCGGCTGGCGGGCGCGACCATGGCAGGTCATCTGCTGGAATGCGGCGCCCAGGTCACGGGCGGCTACTTCGCCGACCCCGGCCTCAAGGACGTGCCCGATCTGGCCCGCATCGGCTATCCCATCGCTGAAATCGCGGCCGATGGCAGTTGCATCGTTCGCAAGGCCGAAGCCACCGGAGGCTGCGTCGAGGTTCGGGTGGTCAAGGAGCAGTTGCTCTATGAGGTGCACGACCCGGGCGACTATCGGGTGCCCGATGTGATCGCCGACATCAACGAAGCCTCGCTCGAACAGATCGGCCCCGATGCGGTCCGGCTGAGTGGCGTGCGGGGGCACCCTCGCCCCGCCACCCTCAAGGCCCTGGCCTTTCACGAGGGCGGTTGGCTGGGTGAGGCCGAGATTTCCTATGCGGGCCCCAATGCAATGGCCCGCGCACGCCTGGCCATGGAGGTTGTACTTGAGCGGATGGGGCCGATACCGGCGCTGCGATTCGACCTGATCGGCACGCTGAGTGTCTTTGCAGACGATACCGGCCGGATGCTGCAGGCGCTTGAGGCCCCAGCGGCTGAAGACGTGCGGCTGCGCGCCGCGATCCGCCACGACGACGAGTCGGAAATTGATCGCCTGATGCGCGAAGTCTATTCGCTGTGGTTGTGCGGCCCGGCGGGCGGCGGCGGCGTGCGAACCGCCAAGCGGCAGCGCCTCTCCAGCGTCGCCTGCATGATCCCGCGCGAGGCCGTGCGGCCCTCATTTGCCTTCGTCGAGGCCACGCCATGAGCCCCGCTGATACGGTGAGGGTGCGCCTGCACCGGGTTGCCCACTCCCGGGCGGGCGACAAGGGCAACCACTCCAACCTGTCGCTGTTTGCCTATGACCCCGCCCTCTACGAGGTACTGGTCGAGCAGGTGACGCAGGACCGCGTCGCCGTGCTCTTTGCCGAACGCCGTCCGAGCCGGGTAAGGCGCTTTCTCCTGCCCCGACTCCATGGCATGAACTTCGTCATCGAGGACGTACTCGACGGCGGGGTCAACGAGTCGCTCAACCTCGACATGCACGGCAAGACCCTGTCCTTTTTGCTGCTCGGCCTGGAAATCGAGGTGCCCGCGCATCGAATCCCAGGGTTCCTGCCGCCACCCAAAGCCTGAGGCGGCCCGGAAATCGAATCGCCCCCCTTGTCTTGCGCCAGACATCCGCGAACAATACGGCCCCAAGTCCGCCGAGCTGAAAAGAGCAGACAGTCCGATCGCCGCTGAACCGGAGGAGCCGTGGGTTCGACCATCACTGAAAAGATCTTTGCCCGAGTCGCAGGCCGTGACTCGGTGCGCGCGGGCGACGAGGTACTTGCCAAGCCCGACTTTGTCATCGCCTACGACTTTCCCGGCTACACCGACGTCATCTTCAAGCAGATGCGCGACGATTTCGGCATTGCCAAGGTGAACGACCCCAAGCGCTTTGCGCTCTTCATCGATCACATGGTGCCGACGGCCACGCCCAAGGAAGAGGAACTGCATATCCAGACCCGCAACTGGGGCGCCGAACAGGGCGTGCCGGTCTATGAGCGCAAGGGCATTGGTCATCAGGTGAGCGCCGAACTCGGCTACGCCACCCCGGGCGCGTTCGCCGTGCACTTCGACGGCCACATCAGCCAACTGGGGGCACTGGGCACCCTGGCCATCGGCCTGCGTCGCAATCTCCTCGAAGCCTTCGTCAATGACACCGTCTCCATCCGGGTGCCGGCCACCGTGCGGGTCAATCTGTCCGGCGCGCTGCAGCCAGGGGTCATGGCGCGCGACGTCTTCCACCACATCGTCCGCGTGATGGGCCCGGCCTCCTGCGCCTTCAAGGTGCTCGAACTGGGGGGGCCGGTCATCGAGGCCATGAGCATCGAGGGGCGGCAGACCCTGTGCGGGCAGGCCATGTTCGTCGGGGCCACCACGGCGATTGTCAATCCCGACGCGAAAGCGATCGACTATGCCCGGGGACGCGCCCGCATCGCGCTCGACCCCGTCTGCAGCGACCCCGATGCCCGTTACGACCGGGTGGTCGACATCGATATTTCGGCGCTCGAACCGATCGTGGTCATTCCGCCCAGCCCCGCCCGCACCCGCGATCTCAAGGACTATCTGGGCCTGCCCATCCAGTCCGGTTATCTCGGCTCCTGCGCAAGCGGTCGCATGGAAGACCTGCGGGCGGCCGCCCAGGTGCTGCGCGGTCGCCAGGTCGCGCCCGGCGTGTCGCTGCACATCGTCCCGACCTCGCAGGCCCTCATGTCGCAGGCGGCCGCCGAAGGTCTCATCCAGATCTTCTCGGACGCGGGCGCCTTCGTGAGTTCACCCTCGTGTGACTACTGCTTCGGGCGCATCGCCACCATGAGCAGCGGCCAGCGGGCCGTGTCCACCGGCACGCTCAACGTGCCGGGCCGCATGGGTAGCCCCGACTCCGAAATCTACCTCTGCAACGCCGCCGTGGTGGCCGCCTCGGCGGTCGCCGGCAGCATCGCCGACCCCCGCCCCTATCTCGCGGGTCACAGCGTCTGATCGCGTCAGCAGGAGCACTGTCATGGCTCTCGAAAATCTCAGCGGCCGCGTCGCCTGGATCTTCACCGAGGAAGACTTCGACGTCGACCAGATCGTCGGCGTCAAGAACATCAAGGTCACCGACATCGACGAACTTTCGTCGCTGGCAATGAAGGACTACGACCCGGATTTCACCCGACTGGTCCAGCCCGGCGATGTGCTCGTGGGGGGCGTCAACTTTGGCTACGGTCACCCCCACTACCCGCCGATGCGCGCCATGCGCCATCTGGGCATCCGTGCCGTCATCGCCGAATCCTTCTCGCCAGGATTCTGGCGGGGCGAAATCAGCATGGGCTTTCCGCTGGTTGCCTGCCCCGGCATCCTCGCCGCCGCGCAACGCTGGGATCAGTTGACCCTTGACTGGGACGCGGGAGCGGTCCTCTTCAGCGATGGACGTAGTCTCCCCTTCTCGCCGCTGTCCCTGGCCGATCGCAGCATGCTCGAGTTCGGCGGCCTGACCGGCTATCTCAAGCACCGCGCGGCCGCATCACGTGCGGCCTGACTGCCCCGCAGTCTGCTCACCCGAGAGGGCCGCATGGGGCAGATGATCGTGAGCGGCATTGCGCTGGGGGCCATCTACGGACTGGTGGCGCTGGGCATCGTGCTGGTCTTCAAGGCCACGGGCGTGCTCAACTTCGCGCACGGCGAAGCCGTGATGATCTCTACCTTCGTGGCACTCACCCTGATCAAGCTCGGCTTGCCCTACTGGCTGGCCGTGCTCGGAACCCTGGTGTTTGCCGCAGCCTTCGGATGGATCATCGAACGCTTCATCATCCGACCTTTTCTGGGCAAGTCGCTACTGGTGAGCGGCATCGCTACCCTGGGCCTCTTTCTGTTGATGGGCGATTTCGCGGTCTGGCTCTGGGGCAAAGACCCCTTCGACTTCCCCGGCCCCTTCTCGCAAAAACCCATCTTCATCTCGGGCGTGGCGGTGTCACCCGCCGACCTCGGTATCGTGGGGGTCGCCAGCCTGCTGGCGGGCGGGCTGTTTGCCTTCTTTCGCTTCACGCGGCTCGGCATCGCCATGCAGGCCTGTATGGAAAACCCCACCGCCGCCCAACTCATGGGCATCCCGATTCGCCGGATTCATTCGCTGGCCTGGATGCTGTCGCACATGATCGGCGCCATCGCGGGTCTGCTCATCGCCCCGGTCACCTTTCTGCATTTCACGATGATGCAGCACGTGCTGCATTTTGCGTTTGCCGCTGCCGTGCTGGGCGGTATCTTCAGCCTGCCGGGCTCGCTGATCGGTGGCATTGTCATCGGCATAACCGCCAACCTCACGGGCGCCTATGTGTCCTCGGCGTGGAAAGAGATCGTGCCCTTCGCGGTCATGCTGGCCATCCTGATCCTGCGGCCCCACGGTCTGCTGGCCGTCAGACCCGTGAAGAAGGTCTGAGATGAAGCACCTGCGCCTCACCGGACTGGTCGCGCTGGCACTGGCCCTGCCGCTGTTGCCGGGCGGCTACGTCCTCTACGTGGCGAGCCTGGTGCTCATCTATGTGCTGGCCTCCTTCGGCACCAACATTCTGATTGGCTACACCAACCTGATCTCGCTGGCCGGCGCCACCTTCTTCGGCGTGGGCGCCTACGGCACTACCATCCTCGCCAACCAGTTCGGCGTGCCGCTGCCGCTTGCCATGCTGATGGCGGGCCTGATCGCGGCAATGATCGGCGTGCTGCTGGCGGTGCCCGTGCTCCGACTGGAGGAGGTGTTCCTTGCGATCGCCACGCTGGGATTTGTCATGATCTTCATGGAGCTCGCCAAGCAGGGCGGCGACCTCACCGGCGGCGAGTCAGGCATGCCGGGTCCATCGCCCACCCTTTTCGGCCTGCCACTTGACGAGCGCGGGCTCTACCTCTACATCGTCGTCGTGCTGCTGGCCTGTCTCTGGATGGCGCGCAATCTTTCAGACAGCCGCTTCGGCCGGGGCTTTCTCGCCATCAAGGGCAGCGAGGTGGCCGCACGCTCCCTCGGGCTTGACGCCGCCCGGCTCAAGCTCGTCGCATTTGGCATCTGCGCGTTCTACACCGGCATCGCCGGCGCCATGTTCGCCCCGCTGGTGCGCTTCGTCGATCCCTCGGTCTTCGACATCATGGTGTCGATCAGCTTCGTGTCCATGGTCATTGTGGGGGGCATCGGCTCGGTCTGGGGGTCGGTGCTCGGCGCGGTCTTCGTGGCCGGCGCACCTCAGGTGCTCACCTACATCGGCCTCGACAACGTGCAGCGCTCGCTCTACGGCGTGGCCATGATCCTGTCGCTCAGGTTTCTGCCTGACGGCCTGGTCGGACTGCTGCGGCGCCATCGGGGGACAGGTCGGTGAGCGTACTGACCATCAGCGGTCTTCGCATCGCCTTCGGCGGCCTGGTGGCCGTGCAGGATCTGAACCTCGCCGTCGAGCAAGGCAGCGTCCACGCGCTCATCGGGCCCAATGGCGCTGGCAAGACCACGGTACTCAACTGCATCAGCCGGTTTTACACACCCGACCAGGGCTCGATCCGCTTCGAGGGCAAGGAACTCACGGCCCAGCCCGATCACCGCCTGGCCAGGCTTGGAATTGCCCGCACCTTCCAGAACCTCGAACTGTTCGCGGACCTGTCGGTACTCGACAATGTGCGTATCGCGCGTCACGGCTTTCAGCGTGCAACGCTGCTCGAGGTGCTCTGGAATCTATCCCGTCGGCGTCGCGACGAGACCGAGCAGCGTGAGCGCGCCGAGGCCATCATCGAATCGGTGGGCCTGGCGGTCCATCGCCACGCCCGGGTGCGCGACCTGCCCTACGGCACGCAAAAGCTCGTCGAACTGGCGCGCTCGATCGCGCTCGAACCGCGACTGCTGCTGCTCGACGAACCGGCTGCAGGTATGAACCAGCGAGAGATTGGTCGTCTGGGTGAACTGCTGCTCGAGATCCGTGAACGCCTCGACGCAACACTCCTCTTGATCGAGCACAACATGTCGCTGGTGATGGGTATCTCGCAGCGCATCACCGTCATGCAGCATGGCGCGTTTCTCGCTGAGGGCACGCCGGCAGAGATCGAGAAGAACCCGGCCGTCATCAGCGCCTACCTCGGAGGGGGCAAGTATGGCCGCCGCGCTTGAGATCACCGACCTGATCGCAGGCTATCGCAGCGTTCGCGCGCTGCATGGCGTGTCGCTGTCGGTGAACGAAGCCGAGATCGTGTGCGTGCTGGGCGCCAATGGCGCAGGCAAGAGCACGCTGCTGCGGACGATTTCGGGGCTGATCGTCCCCGAGTCGGGAAACATCCGGCTGCATGGTCAGGCCATCGCTGGGGCGCCACCCGAGTTCATCGTGCGCGCGGGAGCGGTGCACGTGCCACAGGGGCGCATGGTGTTTGGTGCGCTCAGCGTGCGCGAAAACCTCATGCTGGGCGGCTTCACCCGGCCGGCGGGCGAAATGGCCGCCGGCATCGATCGCGCGGTGGCCTATTTCCCCAGACTGGGCGAGCGCATGGCGCAGCGTGCCGGGACGCTGTCGGGCGGTGAACAGCAGATGCTCGCCATCGCGCGGGGGCTCATGTCGCGGCCCACCCTGCTCATGCTGGATGAACCCTCGATGGGGGTGGCGCCCGTCATCAAGGAGCAAATCTTCGACCAGCTGGGCGAGATCAGCCGGAAGGAGAGAACGGCCATACTGCTGGTCGAACAGGACGCTGACTATGCGCTGGGCGTCTCCACACGGGGCTACGTGCTGGAAACCGGGCGTGTGGTGATGCAAGGCGAGGCAGCCCAACTGGCTGGAAACGAAGACCTCAAACGCGCCTACCTCGGCGCATGACCAAGGAGACCCCACCATGAACACCCCCACCGCCAAGCAACCGAAGCGCCGCGCCCTCGCGCGGGCGCTGGCCTGTGTCGTCACGGGCGCAACGCTGAGCCTGCCCGCTTTGGCGCAATACGAGAACAAGGCCGAAGGGGTGTCGCGTAACGAAGTCATCGTCGGTACCTCGGTCGCGCTGTCCGGAACGCTGGCCTACATGGGCAAGGCGATCGAGGAGGGCATGAGCGTCTACTTCGACGGTATCAACAAGGCAGGCGGCGTCAATGGCCGCAGAATCAAGCTGGTCAGCTATGACGACGAATTCAAGCCGGCCAAGACCGTGGCCAATGCCAAGCTGCTGGTCGAGCGCGACAACGCGCTCGCGCTGGTTGGCGTTCTCGGCACACCCACGGTGCTTGCGGCCTACGAGTACGCCAAGGAAAAACAGGTGCCCATGATCGGCGCGCTGTCGATCTCGGATGCGGTGTCCACGCCCCCGCGCGATCTGGTCTATGCACTGCCCTCGCCGCAGTCGACCGAGGCCGCAGCCTACATCGACTACGCAGTCAAGTCGCTCAAGGCCAAGCGGATCGCCATCCTGTATCAGAACGACTCTTGGGGTAAGCCCGCCCGCGATGTCGCCGAGGCACGCATGCAAACGCACGGGCTCAAGCCAGTCGAGGTGCAGACCTTCGAGCGTCTGGCCACCGACATGACCTCGCAGGTCTTCAAGCTGCGCGAGTCAAAGCCCGATGTGGTCGTTGTCTATGCGCTGGGTCAGCAGGCAGCGGTTTTCTTCAAGGCGGCTGAAAAGCTCGGCTGGGAGCCGGTCGTATTCGGTGCCGGTGGACTCAATGACCCCAAGTTCGTGGAACTGCTTGAGGGCAAGAAGGTCAAGCTCTACGTGGCCTCCTACTATGACGCCATCGACGGCGACAATCCCGCAATCAAGGCCTTCGTAGCCGATTACGCCGCCAAGTACAACGGCAGCAAACCCTCCGCACTCGCGCTCATGGGCTACTCGGCTGCGGCTGTCTTCAGCGAGGCGCTCAAGCGCAGCGGCAACGAACCCAGCCGGGCGCGCCTCATTGCAGAGATGGACAAGCTGCAAGGCTTTGACCAAAAAATCGGCCCCAAGATCACCTTCGAACCCATTGGCAAGGGCGACTACGCACGGCGCGGCCAGACGGGTGTGGTGCTGATGGAACTGAAGGATCAGAAATTCGTCTCGATGGGCAGCTACATCGACCCGGTCTCGCGCTGAACCCGGGCCCCCTACCCCTTCCTGGAGACGAATCCATGAGCACGCCCGCCCGCGCATTGCGCGACATCCTCGCAGCCGGCCGAACCATCTGGACGGCTGGCGCCTACGACGCGCTGTCGGCCAAGCTGATCGAGGAGGCGGGCTTTGATGCCGTCTTCACGACTGGGTTCGGCATTTCGGCCTCTCACCTCGGCCAGCCGGATGTCGAGCTCTACACCATGACCGAAAACCTCGGTGTGGTGCGCAACATGGTGAGTTGCACCACCAAGCCTTTGATCGCCGATGGCGACACGGGCTATGGCAATGTCATCAACGTGATGCGAACCGTCCGAGAGTTCGAGCGCGCGGGCGCGGCCGGCATCGTCTTTGAGGATCAGCTGATCCCCAAGCGCTGCCCCGCTGCGGCCACCAAGGTGGACGTGCTGCCAGCGCTCGAGGCGGCACGCAAGATCCGCGCTGCCTGTGACGCCCGCCGTGACCCCGATTTCCTGATCGTCGCCCGCACCGATGCCGACAGCGTGGAAGAGTCGATCGAACGCGCCTGCCTTTACGCCGAGGCCGGTGCCGACCTCATCCAACCGATCTCGCGCACGATGAAAAATCTGGATGACCTCAAGAAACTGAGCGCGGCCTGCGGCCGACGCCTGTCGCTGCAAATACTCGCCTGGCTTGAAAAAGACCTCACGCCCGAACAGATCGAGTCGGTAGCAGGTCTGGCCGTGTTTCCGCTCGTGCCGCTCATGACGGTCACCGCCGCCATGCGCAGCAATCTCACCGCCCTCAAGGCCAATCTGCATGCACGTTCGCTTCCCTTGCCGCAGACGAGCATGAGCGATTTCAAGACGCTGATCGGATTCGGCGAGATCGAGCGGATTCAGACGCAGTACGAGATGGACCTCTGAAAATTCGCGCCCGGCGGCTCAGGGCATCACCTGACCGCCGTTGACCTCGAGGACCTGGCCGGTGACGAAACTGCTCATCGACTCCGAAGCCAGGTAAAGCATCATGCCGGTGCATTCCTCGGGCGTTCCCAGCCGGTCGAGCAGGATGCTCGACCGCGACTTGCCCAGCGCCTCTTCGTTCGTGAACGCGGCGTGGAAGGGCGTGAGAATGACGCCGGGCGAGACCGCGTTCACGCGAATTCGGTCTCGCGCCAGTTCTTTCGCCCACCCGTGGGTTGCGCTGGCAATAAAGCCTTTGGTGCCGGCGTACAGGGCTGCGCCAATGCCGCCGCCATGACGGGCAGCACTCGAACCCAGATTGATGATGCTGCCCCCTGAACCCTGCTCCCGCATCACCCGGGCCGCCGCGCCGACGAAATGAGCGACCTGCTTGACGTTCAGGGCAAGAATTGCGTCAAGGAAAGCGTCGTCATAGTCGGCCACGGCGCGTCGCCCGACGAGCCCGCCTGCATTGTTGATCAGCACATCCAGGCGGCCAAAAGCCCGAACCGTCTCCGAGACCAATCTCGCCGGTACGCCCGCTTCGGTGACATCGCCGGAGAGCACGACCGCCTCGCCGCCGACCTCGTGCACGGCGTCGGCGACAGCCTGAGCGCGACCCTGTCCCGTGTGACAGTGCACCGCAACCTTGCACCCGTGCGCCCCGAAGGCGCGCGCCGCAGCGGCACCGATACCGCTGCTCGCCCCCGTAACCAGCACCACCTTGCCGTGGAGATCGGCGATCACTCGACCCTCCTCAGGCGCCGTAGCGCATTCGGACGCTGACGATCTGGCCCGTCATGAAACTGCCCGCGGTCCCGGCCAGAAACAAAACCGTCTGCGCGATCTCCTCCGGCTCGCTGTAGCGGCCCAACACGTCGAGCGCCATCTTTTCTTTCCACTGCACGACAGCCGCCCGTGCAAGCGGCGTGTCGGTAATACCTGGATTCAGACCATTGACGGTCACGCCAAACTTGCCCAAGGTAAGCGCCAGGCTTTTGGTGAGCGCAATCATGCCGCCTTTGGACGCAGCATAGTGCGCGTAGTCGACGCTGCCGTGCACGCCGCGGTCCGAGGTCACGAGAATCATGGTGCCCGACCGCTGGCTTGCCATGACGCGCCCCACGTCGCGCGTGACGAAGAAGGTACCATCGAGGTTCACCCGCAACACGTCGCGCCACTGATCATCGCTCATCTCGAGCAGCGGGCTGCGCGGACAAATACCCGCCGCATGCATCAGGACGTCAATTCGTCCGAATTCGGCCAGGGTGCGCGATACGAGGCTGGCCACGGCAGATGAATCGCCCACATCACAGCCCACCGCGATCGCCCGGCCGCCCGCGGCGACAATCTCGGCCGCGGCCGACTCGGCGCCGACCGCGTCACGGTCTGCGACCACCACGCTCGCCCCCTGCGCACCGAGCAAGACGGCCGATGCCCGCCCCAAGCCCGATGCGGCCCCTGTTGCCAGAACAACCTTTCCCTGGACGCTCACGACTTACTCCCTCGCCACACCGGCCTTCTGCAACACCTCGGCCCATTTGGCCACCTGCTCTCGTTGGAAGACGCCCAGTTCTTCCGGGGTCGTCGCGAAACCCTGCATGCCCTGCAGCTCCATGTAGCGTTCGAACTCGGGCGAGCGAATGACCTCGGCGAAGGCCCTGTTGAGTTTGGCGATCGCGTCGACCGGCGTACCCGCCGGGGCGAAGGCCGCGACCCAGCCGTTGAGTTCGTAGCCGGGAATCGTTTCGGCCACCGTTGGGATCGAAGGCAGGGCCTTGAGGCGCGTTTTGGAGGTGACCGCAAGCGCTCGGAGATTGCCTGCCCGAATGTGCTCGTTGACGATGAAATAGTCCACCGACAAAAAGTCGATCACACCGCCCAGCATGTCGACCACAGCCGGGGGCGGCGATTTGTAAGACACTTCAGCGGCCGTGAATCCGGCCAGGCTCTTGAGCAAGGAGGCATTGGCCAGCGACCCGGTGTTGCCCGCGCCGAAATTGAGCTTGCCCGGATTGTCCTTGCCGTACCGAATGAGTTCGGCAAGGCTTTGTACCGGCAGCGTCGAGCGGACCACGAGCACATGAGGGTTGGTGGTCAGCCCGGTAATAGGCGAAAAGTCGCGCACCGGGTCGTAGCCCAGGTTCTTGTAGAGGTATTGGTTGGCTGCATGCGCGGAATTGGACGAGACGATGATGGTGTAGCCGTCCTTGGGTGACCCCACGACCTCGCGCGCCGCGATCAGGCCATTGGCGCCAGGCTTGTTGTCCACGATCAGCGTGGTACCCAGGGTTTTGCCCGCCTTGTCGAGCAGCATACGCGCAATGGTGTCGGTCGCCGAACCGGGGCCGAAGGGAACGACGATACGGATGGGCTTGGACGGGTAGGCCTGCGCCAGCGCGGCCGGCGACAGTAGGGTGGCAACCCCCGCAACGAGTGCAACAAGCCACGCTCGACAGTCAGATCTGGACATGGGATTTCCTTGAAGTGGGTTGGGACGTCTGGGACTACAGGGGTGGGACATCAGGGATGACTCGCAAAGGTGGCCTCAGCCGACCCTAGACCTTCAAATTCGGCGATGATCGGCTCATCGGCTGGAACCTCGAAAAAACCGCTGAACGAACCGGTCACCAACAACTGGCCCGCACGCAATCCACCTCGATGACGCAGGCGGTTCACCAGCACCACGCAGGGCAAGAACGGGTCGGTGAAGGGATGGCCGCCCACCGTCTCCACGATGACTTGCGAGGGCGTGCGCATCACGACCCGCATCGCCGCGAAGTCGAGCGACTGCCAACCCGACCGCCCTTCAGCCGTGATGTAGGCACCGGTGGTATTGTGGTCCGCCATCGCCTCAAGGCGGCTCTTCGGATTGTCGATCATCTGGCGGATCGAGCGTTGGCTCGTGTCGAAGCGCGTGTCGATGATCTCGAGCGACGGGCAGGCCAGAACACACTCGGCCACCTCGGCGGCGAGATAAGGTCGATCTCGGGCAGGCAGATCAGCAATCAGGCGAAAGGACACCTCGGGCTCGATGCGTCGTTGCGGCACCAGCGATAGCGGAACGCTCGCTGGACTCGCGAACAGGCGCGAGTCGAACAATGGGCAGACCATGGGAACCTGTCGTGGACTGAACACGAACCCAAGCTTCCATCCTCCGATCGTTTCCCCATCCTCGCGCACCAGCATATCGGTCACGGCGTCGGTGATCGCGTTCACCTCTCGCGTGTGCCCTGGGCGGCAGTGCTCGGGCAGTTCCAGAATCGGTACCCCGGTGCGGCGCGCCCGGACGAAAATTCGTGCCGCCTCCAAGATCGCAGAGTCATCCATCGGCAGTCCTCGCCTCGTCAGGAAAACGCCAGCCACCCGCCATCGATCGCGAGCGGTGACCCGGTAATTTCGCTTGCTTCATCGGTACACAGAAAGGCCGCAAAAGCGCCGACTTTTTCAGGTGCGATAAAGCGTCGAGAGGGTTGACGATCCGACAGATAGTCCCGCGTCGCATCCTCCTCATTCAGTCCCTTGGCCTGCATGCGTTGCGCCACGAGCTTTCGCGCGTTGGGCGTGAGGGTGGCCCCCGGACACAGGGCGTTGGCGGTGATATTGAAAGGCAGGCCTTCGAGCGCAGCCACCTTGGTCATACCCACCAGACCATGCTTGGTGGACACATAGTCGACCCGGCGCCGCGTCCCGGCAATGCCGTAGTTCGAAGCGAGATTGATGATGCGCCCCCACATGCGTCGCTTCATCCCGGGCATGGTCAGACGAATGATATGAAAGGGTGCCGTCAGGTTGACCGCGACCGCGTAATTCCATTTGTCGACCGGCAGTTCGTCGATATCGCCCCAGGTCCGAGTCACGGCGTTGTTGACCGCGATGTCGATCGCGCCGAAGCGGCGCTCGGTCGTGGCCACCATGTCCTCGATCTGCGCGGGGTCGGACAGATCGCAGCCGTGATAGTCGGCCTCCACACCCAGCGCCCGCAACTGGGCGAGTCGCGCATCGATCTGGGACGGGTCCCCGAACCCGTTGAGCATGATCTTGCACCCCTTGGCCGCCAGCGCGGAGGCAATCGCAAACCCGATGCCATCCAAAGAGCCAGTGATCAGCGCGCTTTTGCCCGTCAACATTCAGATCTCCTTGTGTCGTCCCGCAGGGGCTGATCTTGTCAAAGCGTCGATCGTGACCTGACGAACATGATCGATCGCCCTGGCGGGCGCCTTGGCGTAATCGCCTGCTCGGCTCGGCGCCAAGCCAGTGCTGCGGCGCAGACGCACCATCATCTCCGCATAGGCAAAAAGTGCCGCGAATCCATCGAAAACCGGAATGCCGCGGACTTCGGTGACGCCGGCGCGTTGCAGTGCGCTGGCGAGAAACCCCTCGGCTGGCAGGATGAGATCGACGCCCGCCTCGACGAAAGGCTCGACCTGCTCGGCGAAGCGCTGAAGCAAAATCGGAGACCCATTGATGCCCGCATCGATGTCCTCGGTGCTGAGCCCAGGCTGGAGTGCGGCCAGCAGTCTGACGTGCGCATCGAGCCCCTGATCGCGCAGCATGTTACGGACAACCTTTCGCTGGTCGGCATCATGAGAAATGAGGCCCAAGGCTCTCGCCGATGAACTGGCTACGCGAACTGCCGTGCTGCCCAGGCCCACCACCGGAATATCCACCACGCTCTTGGCCAGCTCGCAGCCATGGTCCATGAACGAGGTGACCACCATGGCGTCATAGCCCTCGCGCTCAGCCCGAATCGCGTTCTCCATGATTTGCAGCGACAGCATGTGATGCGTCGCGGGATACTCGCAGCAAATCTCGGTCGATCCCATGCCGGCCGGGTAAGTACCCGGCATGAGCCCGTGGACATCAATTTGCGTGTCCGGTGCACAGACCCGCCGGCCATGCTCGGCAATGGTCGCCGCGAAACGGGTATGGAGCGACAGATCGCTGGCGCTTTGCGCCCAGATTCGCATCGACATGACACTTCCCAGGAATTGAACAGCCCATTGTGTCGCCAAACGGGCGCTTCCGTACCTCTTTCGCATACCAGATGAAACGCGGCCTGCCTCTCGCTGATCAAGCGTGACATCCGCACCTGCCGAACCTCGACCGGTCAAGCTCATGTTTCTTGAAACCGTCGCCGGCGTATGTTGCGCGCTTGGCTGCAGACCGTATTCGATGGATCGCACGCGCTCGCGCTGGCGCTGTGCGCCGCAGGCCCCGCACGAACCTGGCAAGACTTGTTCGACCTCAGCGGCAAGACCCTGGGCCAGCGTCGACCGCGGGCATGGCGCGAGGCTCAACGCAACAGAAACGCCAGGACCACCCGGTTGAAAAACTCGGCCTGTTCGATATTGCCGATGTGCGCGGCATCACGAATGACGTGGTATTCGGAGCCCGGCCAGTGCCGGCTCATCTGCTCGGACAACTCTGGTGGTGTGCCATGGTCGTGTTCGCCCACCAGGATGAGGGCAGCCGATCCGATCTCGGGAAGACGCTCGAGCACGTCAATACGCGAGATGGCGGTGGCGCAGCCACAATACCCATCCACCGACGTGCGCGCCACCACCTCGCCAATCCAACGGATGATGTCGGGGTAAGCGGCTGCGTAGGCCGGCGTGAACCAGCGCCCAAGCGTGGGGACCACCAGCGCGGCCATGCCGCCTTCCCGCGCCTGCGCGCAGCGCTCTGCCCACATGACCGCAGCATTAGCCGGCCGCCGCGCAGTGGAGTCGGCCAGCACCATGCGATCGAGCAGACCCGGCCGACGCAGCGCCAGCACCTGCCCGATCATGCCGCCCATCGACAGGCCCATCCAGTGCGTGCGCTCGACACCAAGATGAGCGAGCAACCGGGCAGCATCGTCGGCAAGCTGCTCGAGCGTGTACGGCGCGCGCGTTGCAGTGCTGGCGCCATGACCGCGGGTATCGTAGCGCAGCACCCGAAAATGCCGCGTCAGCTCAGGCATCTGCGGCGCCCACATGCCCAGGTCACCAGCCAGCGGATGCGAGAGCGTCAGCCAGGGCCCCTCTCCCTCGACCTGATAGTGCACGTCGATGTCGTCGATGGAAGCGATGGGCATGAGATGACCTCAATCGGCCTTGATGTTGCCCTGACGGGCGAGCCGCGTGAAACTCTCGACTTCGTCAGCGATCAGTCGGCCGAATTCGGCCGGCGTGCTGGTAATGGCCTCGGTGCCCAGCGAGCGAAAGCGCTCGCGAACTTCGGGCTGCGCCAGCACTCCTGCCACATCGGCCTGAATGCGATCGATGATCCCGACAGGCGTACGCGCCGGCGCAAGCAATCCATACCAGAAGACCCAGCGGTAGCCCGGCGCCCCCGACTCGGACACCGTGGGCAGATCGGGCATATCAGACATGCGAGCCGTGCTGGTGACCGCAATGGCCCGCGCCTTGCCCTGGCGCACCAGGTTGATGGCGCTTGCATACGGCGACATGAACAGGTGCGTGCGCCCTGCGATGGTTTCGTTGAGGGCCTCGGGGATACCCTTGAAGGGCACATGCACCAGTTCGATCCCGGTCTGGCTGCGCAGCAATTCAACCGCAAAGTGTGCACCACTGCCCACGCCCGCCGACGCGAAATTGAACTCGCCCGGCCGGGCGCGGGCCAGGCGAATCAGGTCGTCCATGGTCTTGACGGGCAGGTCGGGCGCGACAATGACCAGCGCCGGCCCCGTCGCCGTGAGCGTGATGGGCGCGAAGTCCTTGATCGGATCAAAAGACAAGTGCGCCTGGATGGCAGGCGCCACCGCATGAGCCGATGAAACCGACAACAGGGTGTGTCCGTCAGGTGCCGCCAGCGCCGCTGCCTGGGCCGCCACATTGCTGCCCGCACCGAGGCGGTTTTCCACGATGATCGGCTGACGCCAGGACTCGGTCAGGCGTTGAGACAGCACGCGCGCCGCGATGTCGGGGACCCCGCCTGGCGTGAATCCCACCAAGATTCGAACTGGTTTCGAGGGCCATGACGCCTGGGCGCGAGCTTGCCAAGGCTGCAGGCCCGCGAGCGGCACCGCGAGGCCAGCACCGAGCCACCGGCGGCGGCGATAACAGTTTTCAGACATCGTCTACGCTCCTTCAGATCCGGACCTGGTCGAGGGCGCGCGAGTCGCAAAACGCGCTCCAAGGCGCGGCGCTTGTCGCCAATCACTGCCGACTCCTAGCACCGCGCCCCATAAGCCTCAGCGCCACGTTGAGCATAAACCGGGGGGGCCGTTCGAAGCGGGGTCGAACCGACGGGGAACGCGGTCAGATTGAGAAAAACCCCAAGTCGACGCCTTCACTCGAAGCGAAAGTGATTCCAGGCTCGGTATACTTTCCGCGGCCCCGCACCCAGACCAACAGGTCTTTCCCGGAGATCTAAAAATGACATCATCCCTGAAACTTGTCGTGGGCGCATTGGCTGTGGTGGGCGCCTTCTCGGTGCCGCACGCCCAGGCGCAGAACTTTCCGTCCAAGCCCATCGCGCTGGTCGTGCCCTTTGCGGCGGGCGGCCCCACCGACGTGGTGGCACGCATGATCTCTGCACCGATGGGCAAGGCCCTCGGCACCACGGTTGTCGTTGAAAATACCGTGGGTGCGGGTGGCACGATCGCCTCTACGCGCGTGGCCAAAGCACCCACGGACGGTCACACGATCCTGATTCACCACATGGGCATGGCCACCGCTCCGGCCCTTTACCGAAAGCTTTCCTTCGACCCCCTGGGCAGCTACGAGTACATCGGTCAGGCGCTGGATGTACCGATGACCATGCTGGCACGAAAAGACTTTCCCTCGGCGAATCTGTCCGATCTGATCAACCATGTGAAAGCCAACAAGGACAAGATCACCCTGGCCAATGCGGGCCTGGGCGCAGTCTCGCACCTGTGCGGCATGCTTTTCATGTCCACGATTGGCGTCGACCTCACCACGGTGCCCTACAAAGGTACGGGACCGGCGATGACCGACCTGCTGGGTGGTCAGGTAGATCTGCTGTGCGACCAGACGACCCAGACGGTGCCGCTGATTCGCGATGGGCGTGTCAAGGTCTATGGCGTCACGTCCGCGCGACGACTCTCGGCGCTGCCCAATGTGCCCACGCTGGACGAGCAAGGCCTCAAAGGCTTCGAGGTGAAGGTCTGGCACGGTGTGTACGCGCCCAAAGGAACGCCCCGAGAGATCACCGAAAAGCTCACCCTGGCGCTGCGTGAGGCCCTGACCGACCCAGTGGTGGTGCAAAAGATGGGCGAACTGAGTTCCGATATTCCCAGCCCGGACAAGATCAGCCCCGAGGGCCTGAGAACCCACCTCGAGGCCGAGATCGCCAAATGGGGCCCGGTCATTCGCAAGGCGGGCGTGTACGCCGACTGAACTGGCAGGCGGCCCGCTCGGCCGATCGGCCGGGCGGGTCGTCGCACTGCTCATTGCGTCGAGATCGTCGTGTTGAGGGTGTTCCACAGCGGCTGCGTCCAGGGCACCATGTCCTGACGGAAATACCACCAGAAATAGCCGCCCACGTAGCGGGGCTCGCTGATCGCCATCGAGTAGTAGCGCGTCACGTAATCGGCCTTACGGGCTGGGTCGGCTGTCCCCACCTCTCCGAAACCGATGCGCGAATTAGGAAAAATCGTGGCCAGCTGCGCAAACACGGCTGGCCAGTCAGGCTGCAGGCCGTTGCAATCGTCCTCATAGTAGCTGATCAGGGCGTAATCCAACCCCTGCAGCATGCGCTCGGGTACGTTAGCCTGTACCCAGCGAAACATCTCGTTGGCCGGGTCGGACCAGCAGTCCTGGTTGTAATAAAGCGTGAGGGCTGTCGTCTTGCCCGCCGCCTTCACCAAATCGTAGGCGCCTGTCATTTTGGCCACCACGTCCGGCGTGGCCCCCAGCCACTCGCCATTGATTTCGTTGCCGACCTCCCAAATGTCGACCACGTCGCCCAACGCCGCAAGATAGTCCGCGCTTCGTTGAAGATAGCCGTCAACCGTCACGGTGCTGACGAACTGCGAATCGAGGATCTCGCCCATCACCTTGCTCACCCGTGCGATCGCCACCACGGCCTCGCGGTAGTAGGCGGGCAGCACGGTTTCGTCGAACACTACCCGGGCAGTCGCCCGGCGCGACAGGCGCCCCAGCGCGTCAAGAATCTCCGGCAGGCCGCTGATGTCATCGAGGGTGACGCCATAAACCGGCTCGGTCGGCGCCACACTCGCCGCGTCACCCGCCTCCCCTTGCCCCCCGCCGCAATTGCTCACGGCCAGACCCGCCCAGCCCACGACGATCAGCACCCCGACGGGCCACCAACGCCGCCAAAACCGGCCCATCCCTGAATCCGGCCCGCCCATCAACAAGACTCCGCCCCTGCGCCTCGCGCCGAATCCTGAGCCTGAACGCCTTTACCGCAGGGCCGATTGATGCGACGCAGCGCAGCCGGCCGGGAGGACGACGGGCGGCCGCCGCGAGGAAGATCGGGCAGGCGAGCCAGCTGATCGATGTGTCAGCAGGCGTCCCCGCCGGGACGCGCGAGTCAAGTGGAACAAGCCTGTGCGGCTACTCGGCCTTCAGGCCGGTTTCCTTCACGACCCGGCCCATGGTTGCGTAGTCGCGCTCGAAAAAGGCGCGGAATTCGTCGGAGGGATTGCCGACAATTTCCGCGCCCATGCCCGCGAGTTTGTCCCTGACGTCGGGCTGCTGCATGGCGACAGCGATGTCCTGCTGAATGCGGTCCACCACTGCCTTGGGCATATTGGCTGGGCCGTGAAAGCCGTACCACGCTGACAGCTCAAACCCCGGGAACCCCACCTCGGCGGTGGTCGGCACCGCCGGAAGCGAGGCTACTCGAGAGGAGGCCAGCACCGCCAGCGGCTTGAGCTTGCCCGCCTTGATATGCGCCATCGCGCCCGTGCTGGTATCAAAGCTCATGGTGACGTTGCCGGCGATGACATCGAGGATGGCGGGCGCACTGCCTTTGTAGGCGACGTGCGCCACCTCGGCGCCGGTGAGCTTGTTGAAGACCTCGCCACCGATCTGCTGGATGGAGCCGATCCCGGTGGACGCAAAGGTGAGCTTGCCGCGGTTGGCCTTGGCGTAGGCGACCAGTTCCTGCATGGTGCTGACCGGTACCGCATTGCCCACGACGCAGATCATCGGAAACTGCACCCCCATGGTGATGGGCGTGAAATCGCGGATGGCATCGTAAGGGGCCTTCATGAGGTGAGGCCCGAGCGAATGCGAATTGGGCACACTCAGGTAGAGCGTGTAGCCATCGGGTGCCGACTTGGCCACCATCTCGGCACCGATCATGCCGCTGGCGCCGGGTCGATTTTCGATCACCACCGGCTGCCCCCACATCGCGCTCAGCTTGGCGGTGACCGCGCGCCCGAAAATATCGGCCCCGCCCCCGGGCGCAAAGCCCAGGATGATCCGCACCGAGCGGATCGGGAATTTTGCGTCCTGCGCCCAAGCCACTGGCGAAAGAAGTCCGGACGCCGCCAGCAAGCCACCGGCGGCACCCTTCAGGGCATCGCGTCTCGTACGCACCATGGTATCTGTCTCCTGATGTTTGAGGGCCTGACTTATTTGATGCTGTCTTCGGCAAGCAACTCGGCCACCACGCCCGGGCTCGGCCGGAACTTGAGGGGCAGCTTCTCGCCACTACCGCTCAGAAACTCGCAGCCCTGCTCACGCAGTTTGGCCTCGTAGGCCACTGGATCGTCGACTACGATGCCGAAGTGGTGGATGCAGGGGCCTGCCCCCGCAAAATCAGCTTCGGGCGAGGCCTCGCTGTGGTAGTGGATCATCGTGAGAAAGAGATAGCCGTCAGTAAGATGCCGCGAGGTGCGCCCGGGCGACTCGACCGTCGTGACATAGCGGAAGCCGAATACCCCCTCATACAGTCGGGTGGCCTCGGCCAGATCGGGAACCTTGATGGCAATGTGATTGATGCGCGGCACGACGATGTCTCCTGGAACGGCGGGTGTTGTTGTCGGAATCAAATCGACCTTAACACCCCCCCATGTCGGGCGACAAGCCACCGCCAATTCCGCCGTTTCGAAGCCGCGCCAATCGGGCGGGGACTAGCCCTGGCAGCCGGGCATCCTGGGCAGCCAGAGCGAGATCTCGGAAAAGCAGAGAAAGCCTCGGTTAGCAGGAATCCCCAGAGAACGAGGATCATGATCAGTTCGTCGACTGAGTTCCTCGATCCAGTCCACCGTATGCTCCAGCGCACGATGCTGGAAGACCGTGAGGATGAACAGCAGGAAGATGCCGATGAGCACGCCCGACGTGACCCATTCAACAAGGGGCGCGACCCGACGGATCGCCTGTCTGAATTCGCCGATTGGCACCGGGGCTCTGCCTGGGGTGGTGGGAAGCACGCGGGTTGAAAGGCCGGGACGGCCCTGGCCTTGCCTGTCAGCATTCATACGCGCAGGAAAGTCTTTAACCCTCCGCGCCGAGACGAAAACTCGCCTGCTCTTACCCCTCGACCCGAACCCCCAGCGGGGCCCGATCAACTGCCTGCTATCGGCCAGCCCAGCCAGTCGCCGAGGGCGCGCCCCATCACCCAGTCGAGGTCATCGCCCTGCAACCAGGGAATTTCATGGGTGAACATGGTGACCGCCTGACGGTAGGTGCAGTCAAGCCGGGTCATGTCGCTGCCCCAGAACGAGCGCTTCGGACCGAAGGCATCAAAGACCTGCCGGATGCTGTCGTGAAGGTCGCGAAAGGGATAGGCCTCGCGTGAAAACAGCGGCAAGGCCGATACCTTGACCGCCACGTTGGGCAGTCGGGCCAGTTGCACCAGGCGGCCAATCTCCTCAGGGTCCATGCCGGCAGGCGCTTCGTCCTTGGTGCGATGAAGCGAGCAGTGATCGATGATCAGACGCAGCCCCGGATGGCGCTCGGCGATGGAGGCGATCAGCGGCAGGGCACCACAGGGCAAGACCATGACCTGAATGCCGTGCCGCTCGGCCGCGGGCCAGAACCAGTCGGCGGTGCCATCGAGCAGCCACTGCCTCTGGTAGGGCAGATGAAAGGTCAGCCGTACGCCGTGCATGCCCTGATCGCGCCAATGCGGCAAGAGATCGCGACTGGCGGGATCCTCGATGGCAATCCGTCCCATGGCTGCGAAGCGGTTCGGGAAGCGTCGGACCGCGTCGCAGATGAGGTCGTTGCGATCGCCCTCCCACGACGGCGGCACCAGCACCGCACGATCGACACCGGCCGCCGCCATTTCATCGAGCAGCGCGTCGGCAGTGAGCGCCAAGGGGCGATGCGCCCTCGCGGCCTGCCCGGGCACCCACGGCCGCTCGGGGGAGTCAGCCCCCCAGATATGAACTTGGGCATCAGCAATCAGTGGCATGGGGGACCTCAGGTCTTGGGGATTCGAGCGATGTCGAGCGTCTTGCGCCAGAACACGATCTCGTCCTCGATGAAACGCTGGAACTCGGCGCGCGACACCGTCGCGGGGACTGCGCCCAGCGCACGAAATTTTTCAACGACATCGGGCAGTTGCACGACGCTGCGCAATTCGCGATTGAGCAGTTCGAGGACCTCGTCGGGCGTCCCCCGAGGAGCGACCAGACCATTCCAGGAGCCGAACTCGTAGCGCAGGCCGGATTCGAGCACCGTGGGCACATCGGGCAAGCCCGGAAAGCGCTCGGCCGAGGTCATGGCGATGGGCCGCAAGGCGCCCGACTGAAAGTGGGGCATGAGCGGCGGGATGTTGTCGAAGATGACCTGCACATGGTTGCTGCGCAGCGCCACGGCCGCGTCCCCCGAGGTCTTGAAGGGCACCGGCACGATATCGATCCCGGCCACGGCCTTGAGCAATTCGGTACCAATGTACTGCGCTGCGCCAACTGCGGTGGTGCCGATGTTGAGCGCCCCCGGACGCGCCTTGGCCTGAGCAATGAGATCAGCCACGCTGCGAATGCCGGAACTGCTGTTGACCGCCAGCAGAAAACCGAAGCGCGATACCAGTCCCACCGGCGCGAAATCTTTCGCGGGGTCGAAGCTGAGCGAATTGAACAGCGACGGCGCCATGGCCACATTGCTGCTGGCAGCAAGCATGAGGGTGTAGCCATCGGGCGGCGACTGCAGCAGCGACTGGGAGGCGATCACCCCGCCCGCGCTCGGCCGGTTTTCAATCACCCAGGGCTGGCCCAGGCGGGACGCCATCTTGTCGGCGACCACCCGGATGGTGACATCGCCATTACCCCCGACGCCAAAGCCCACCAGAATCCGGACGGGACGGGCGGGGTAGGCCTGAGAACGGGCACCGGGCGACCACAGCGCCCCAAGTGTCAGGCCCGCGCCGGCCCGGATTGCATTGCGTCTGCTCATGCTGCACTCCTGTTGGGGTCTTGCCCGACCCGCTTGCTATCGTATCCGACCGACAGGACTGATGCCTGCGGCCCAAGGGGCCCGAACGCCGGGCCGGATCGGGCCGCTGGCGGCGGGCTCAGGACTCGAGCAACTTTGCCAGCGCGGCCTCCTCGTCGTCACACAGCTTGAGGGCGCGCTCGAGGACCGCGTCGAGATGGACCTCGGGCACCACCACGATGCCGGTCTCGTCGCCAAACACCAGATCACCGGGGCGGATTTGAACATCGCCAATCGAAACCGGCTCGTTGATGGCTGCGGTTTCGAGATCCCAGCGACTCTTCACCGGCGAAAAGCCCTTGCAGAAGACCGGAAAGCCAGTGTCGCGGATGGACGAGGCATCGCGCAAGCCCCCGTTGATGATGGCACCGGCCGCGCCGTTTCGACGGGCCCGAAACGTATGAAACTCGCCCCATGAGGCGACGTCGGCCTGTCCGCCCACATCGATGATGATGACGTGCCCGGCGGTCTCGGGACTGCTCGAGACTTCGGTATGCCTCACCACGCCCTCGGTGCGGCCGACCGAGGCATGCTTGGGCAACTGACGCAGCGTATAGGCCGGCCCGTAAGCCTTGGCGCCGTGGGGCCCGAGCAGCGTGAAACCGAGAATGACCGTGCGCCGCAGATCGAGCATTTCCATCGCGTCGCTGAGATGGCCGCTGCAAAGACGATCGAGAGACTGCTTGAGGGATTCGGTCAGACGCATGAGTGGGCTCCGCAAGGAAAAGCCTCAGGCCGGGCGCTGCACGCCCTCAGTTGATGAAGTCAGCGGACGGGTGGGCACGCGGGTACTCGCGAAGATACTTCAGGAATCGGGCAAGCGACTTGTCGGACTTGGTGAGCAAGCCGGGTTTGTAGCGGATGGTGTTGAGGATCGGATAGTCCTCGCCGACCGTGCGTTTGCTCAGCATGGCCGCGACCTCGAGCTGCCGTTCGGCATCGGGGCCCTTACGCACCGCGTTGCAGCCATAAATGACATGAGTGCCCCCCTTGGGACAGCCGTAGCCGGTGACCGTGCCGCGCCACCAGCCATCGTAGTGACCGACACGCCAGAAGAAGCTGCTGCCCCGGATACCGAGCCGCATCTTCATCGGCACGCCGCCCTGGTGGACCGCATCGTAGGTGTAGTCAAAACCCCAGGGCTGCCAGTCCACCAGCTCGTGGGGATCGTCAGTGTTGAACTGGATCTTGTGCACCACCTTGAGGTGCTGCATGTCGGGGGTGTTGGCGGAGAAGACCCATCCGTCGCAATTGATCGGGGTCTCGAAGGCGTAGTTGACCAGTACGATGTCTTCGTCGGGAAGCGGAAAGTCGGGCAACTCGAAGAGCGGCGCCTCGCCGTTGAAGACCCAGACGATGCCGAATTTTTCGCAAACAGGAAACTTGAACAGGCAGGCATTGGGCGGCGGCGGATCGCCGATACCGGTCTTGACGCAGACACCGTTCTGGTCGTACTCCCAGTGATGAAAGGGGCACTGGACCTGGTTGCCGATCACCTTGCCCTGAGCCAGATCAGCGCCCAGGTGCGGGCAGTAGGCACTGACCACGCTGATCTGGCCGTTCTCGCCCCGAAACACCACGATACGTCCATCGAGAAAATCTCTCCCGACGAGCTGACCCTTTTCAATCTGCGAGGACAGCGCCACGGGGAACCATGACTGCGTGTAGACGCCGTTTTCACCCTCGGCGGGAATGGGATTGACGAATCGTTTGCGCGCTGGCCCTTTGATCGGCACTGCGGGGAGGTCTTTCGGGTCGCTCATGTCAGAGTCCTGTTGGGTGCCGTGGGTGCGGCGGATCAGCGTCGGTCGACCAGCTCGATGCGGTAGCCGTCCGGGTCCTCGATCGAGGCCGCCAGTACCGGGCTGTGGCGTGCCGAGGTGGGCGGATTGAGAATGGTGACGCCCTTTTCGGCGAGGTCGGCGCAAGTGGCGTAGAGATCGTTGACCGCGATGGCCAGATGCCCGAACGCCGAGCCCTGCGTATAAGGCTCGGTGCGGTCCCAGTAATGGGCCAACTCCAGCACGGTCTGCGACTCCTCGCTGTCGTAGCCGAGAAACGCACGGGTGAAGCGTCCGGACGGATAGTCCTGGCGACGCAGCAGGGACATGCCCAGCGCGCCGATGTAGAAGTCGAGCGAGCGCTGCAGGCTCAGCACGCGAAACATCGCATGCAGGATGCGGGTCGGACGCTCGGCCAGATCGAGTCGCTGGGCGAACGGGGCATGCGCCCCGAGTTCGTAGTCCATGCCTTGACCGCCAGCTTGGGCTATTTGACGGCGATGGCCTCGACCTCGACCTTCCACTCCGGCTTGGCCAGGCCCGAGACATAAACCAGCGTGGAGGCGGGCTTGTGGCCCTGCAGCGTCTCTTTGCGTACCTCGATGAAGCTGGGGTAGTCGGCGGGGTTCACCAGGAAAATTGTGGTCTTGACGATATGGGTGATGTCCATATCCGCCTCGGCCAGAATCGCCTGGATGTTGCTCCAGACCTGCCGGCACTGGGCGACGAAATCGGACGCGGTCACGCCCTTGCCGTCGATGCCGATCTGGCCGGCGATGTAGAGCGTGCGCGCCCCCGCGGGCGCGAGAATGCCGTTGGAGTAGGCGGCCGGCTCGCCGCCCATGCTGGCGGGGTTGATTCGGGTTGCGCTCATGGTGATTCCTTTCAGCGTTCAGGGTGGGAAAACAGGATTGGGGAGAAAGCGCGACTTACGCGCCCTCCGACGGGGTGGCCTTTGAATCGCGATCGCGGGCCTCCCAGAAGACCAGACGACCATGCAGCCAGCGGATGAAGGTGCTCGCCAAGATACCCATTACCGACAGCGTGGCCACTGACGCAAACATGGTGGCGACATCAAAGCTCAGTGTGGAGGACTGAATGAGGTAGCCCAGCCCTTCCTTGGCGGACACGAATTCACCCACGATCGCACCAATGAGCGCGAGCACGACCGCAATCTGCAACCCGGCAAAGATGGCGCCGGCGGCCGAGGGCAGCTTCACGCGAAGAAATACGTGCAGGCGCGAGGCCATGAAGGACCGGTAGAGGCGCAGCAGATCCGGGTGGGCCGAGCGAAACCCGTAAAAGCAATTGATGAACACCGGAAAGAAACAGATGAGTGAGACCAGTACGATCTTGGACGCGACCCCAAAACCGAACCAGACGATCAGCAAGGGGGCCAGCGCCACCTTGGGCGTAGACTGCAGCGCCACGATGTAGGGCATGACGATCCGCTCGAACCAGCGAAACTCCGACACCAGCGCGCCCAGCACGAAAGCCACGCTGCACCCGATGACATAGCCCACGCACATTTCGTACAGCGTGGTGAACATGTGCTTCCAGTAGTGCCCCTGGGCGATGTAGCCCGACCACAGCGCGCGCCCCACATCCAGCGGACGCGGCAGCAGATACGAGGGCGCCTCGAACACGACGACCAGAACATCCCACGTCACGAGAAACACGCTCAGCGAAATGAGCCCTGTCCCGACCCCGACGAAGCGCTTCATCGGCGCCCCTCCCCGGCGTCTTCCTGGCGGAACAGGCGCCGCAGGTGGTTGCACAGACCCGTGAAGGCCGTTGAACCCAGCGTATCGAGCGTGCGCGGACGCGGCAGGTCGATCTCGAGCACCTCACGCACCGTACCGGGCCGCGCACTGAGGACGATCACCCTGTCTGCCAGATAGACCGCCTCGGGAATGGAGTGGGTGATGAACAGAACCGCCTTGCCGGTGCGCATCCACATCGACTGCAGTTCATCGGTCATGTGCTCGCGTGTCATGGCATCGAGCGCAGCGAAAGGCTCGTCCATCAGCAGCAGCGACGGGTCATGCATGAACCCTCGCGCGATGGCCACGCGTTGCTGCATGCCGCCCGACAATTCATGGGGGTAGTGGTTCTCGAACCCCTCGAGCCGCACCAAACGGATCAGCTCGCGCGCGCGGGTCTCGTGCTGGGCACCCGGCCGCGTCATCGCGGCGATGGGCGCAAGCACGTTACCGAGCACCGTGCTCCAGGGCAGCAGCGTGGGCTGCTGAAAGACGATGCCCACGTCGCGACGGGGGCCACGCACAGCCTGCCCGTCGATCAGCACCGCGCCCCCGGAGGGTGCGAGCAACCCCGAGGCGATACCCAGCAAGGTGGACTTGCCGCAGCCCGAAGGCCCCAGGACCGCGACGAACTCGCTCACGCCCACCTCGAGCGAGACGGCTTCGAGGGCTGTCAGGTCACCTCGGCGGGCCTTGTAGACCACCGAGAGGTCGCGAATCGACAAGCGTGCGGTACCGGCGGCAGCAGACGCGCTCATGGTGCGGTGCGCTGGCCTTGTTCAGATGATCGAGGCAGGCATCGGCCCGCCCCCAGACGATCGTCGCGCATCAGGGCTTCCAGTTGCGGCCCTGCGCCTCGACCGCGGCCGCGTCGAAGCGGTTGTACTCGGGCACCAGTTCGTTGGTGTAGAGCGAGGCCATCGGAATATTTTCGTTGGTGACCTCGCCGCCTTCCTTGAGCGCCGCGATCAGCAGCTTCCAGTCGCGATCGGCATATGCGCCCATCCGCCGGGGCTCATCAGGCCGGAAAAACATGACGTTTTCGATACGCGGCGTCATGATCGCGAGCTCTTTCCGGAGTATGTCCTCTTCGGTGCCAGTCTTGGGCTTTTGCTCGGGGTAATGCTTCCAGAAGGCCAGCAGGCAATTGACGTGTGAGGCATGGCAGGCGACCGACCCCTTCGAGACGGCACGACCAAAACGTGCGATCAGTTGCGGATTGTCCTTCAGCAGCTTGTCGGTCACTTCGAAGCCGTGGCTGGACATGCCCTGAAACTCGCGCGGCAGATCGAGCCGGCGCAAGGGCGTGCCGCTGACCTCGAGCGCTGCGTGCATGCTTTCCCAGAGATTGAGCACCTGGATCTGATGGGTCTTGAGTGCCTGAAAGGCCTGACCGCCAAAGCCCACGGGTTGCAGGTTGACCGACTTCCAGTCCACCCCGGACGCCTGCAGGATGGCGCGGGTGGTGTAGAGGTTGCCCGAACTCAGCGACACGACCCCGATGCTCTGGCCCTTGAGATCGGCCAGCGACTTGACCGGGCTGTCCTTGAGCACGACGAATTCCCACACGGAATTGCGCAGGTAGTTGTAGACGAACTTGAGCGGGAAGTTCTGCTTGCCCGGCTGGCGCGCGATCACCAGCGGCTCCATGCTCGCGCCTGCCGCGTGAATCTTGCCCCCCAGCAACTGCGGAATGATGACGCCCGAGCCGGCCAGCGGCACGAGTTCCACGTCGAGGTTTTCCTGGTCGAAGTAGCCCAGCTCCTTGGCAAAGGTGAAGTTGGCAATCGCCGAACTGATGGTGGACGGCACGCCGTAGACGAACTTGTCCCGGGCCTGACCCGAGGCAGCAAGCGGCAGCGCCAGCGCGGTCCCCAGAAGCACCGCAGACCAGGTTTTTCTGAACGTCGCAAGCATGTCAGTCTCCTTTCGAAACAGGCCGGTCGCGCCCGATGGCGCAGGGCTGACGCCGGTCGCGAGCGCGCCGAAGCGCGCGTTCGACCACCGACACCAGCAGATGGGTCTTGTAGGCGTTGTCACCCAGCGGCAGGGCCCCCTGGACCGCTTTTTCGGCGGCGCTGCGAATGAGCGCATCGGTCAGCGACTGCCCGAGCAGCGCCCGCTCGCTGGCCTGCGCCCGCACCGGCAAGGGGGCGACTGCACCCAGTGCGATGCGAGCCGCGACGACTGTCTCACCCGACCAGTCGAGCCGCACCGCCGCCGACGCCTCCGCGAAATCACCGGTCCACTGTGCGTATTTTTCGAAGGCCTGCGATGACTCGGCCGAGCGCTGGGGCATCTCGATCCGCAGCATGATCTCGCCTGCGTCGAGCGTGGTCTGCCCGGCCCAGTGGTAAAAGCGCTCCATGGGGATGCGACGCTCACCGCGCGGACCGATCGCCACCACCTGAGCATCGAGTGCCACCAGCACGGGCGCCGCATCGGCCACACAGGGTGCGGCACATCGACGCGCACCCAAAATGGCGTGATGGCGACTGTCGCCGGTGACCGCGTAACAGGGGCAACTCGCCCCGCCATTCTTGTAGCACGGCACAGCGCTTCGAAAGAACCAGCAGCGCTTTTCCTGGCAAAGATCGCCCGCCAGCGTAGCCATGTTGCGGATCTGCGGGGTGGCAAGCCGGGGCAGCGCATCGGCCCAGAGGGGAAAGCGCGCCATCAGGCCCGCGTGCGCCTGCATCTCGGCCAGGGTGGTGGCCGCACCAATCCGCACGAACGCCCCGGGGGAATCGTCAAGCTCGATGCCGCGCAGTTCGGCCAGGCCCGACACATCGAGCAGCGCATCGGCCTGGTAGACGCCCTGCCGCAAGCCGGGCTGAAGATCGGTCCCCCCCGACAGGATCCGGGTGCGTCGGCCGGGCTGAGCGAGTTGCGCCAACGCATCCGGCACGCTGTCGGCCCGCAGGTAGGTCGCCGGCTCGACAGCCGTGCGCTTGCGACCCACCGCGCGGCCCAGAGCCTGCATCGCGGGAAACAGGCCCTTGGGATAGAGGCTTCGAACCGTGGCCACTTCGAGGTTGTAGGGGCGCCGCCAGGACTGTAGCGCGAGCCGTTCGCCGCGGCGCTCCGCCAGTGCCTCGAGCACCATGGCCGGGGTGATCGGCAGACGATTGAAGCGCACGCCGATCGCGTCGGCAATGGCATTGGCGATCGCCGCAACCGTCGGATTGATCGAGTGCTCGCCACCGGCCTTGGCGCCCAGCGGCCCGCTGGGATCGAGCGTTTCGATGAAAGCAGTCTCGATGATCGGCGTTTCATCGGCCCGGGGCAGTTTGTAGCTGATCATCGAGGCATTGACCGGCGCGCCATGGTCGAACACCACCTCTTCGCGCAGCGCCATGCCGATGCCCTGCACGATGCCGCCATGCATCTGTCCCTCGAGGGCCAGCCGATTGATGACGCGCCCCACGTCCTGCGCGCTCACCACGCGCAAGACCGTGACATGACCGGTCGCGGGATCGACCTCGACTTCGATGGCCTGCGCCCCGAAGCCATAGGCGGGCGCATAGTGCCCGTAGCCAGTCTTGGGGTCAGCGCGGGGCAGATCGATGTCATGACGCCCCACCACGCGGATGCCGGGCTCGGCCTCAGACAAGGCCTGCAGACTGCACCGCTGACCTTGCGGCCCCGACAACTCGCCGGCGACGAAACGAACCGAGCCGGCGTCAACCGCCCAGCGCTGCGCGCACCGCCGGATGAGCTCCGCCCGAAACTGCCGTGCAGCCTCGATGGCCGCCGCGCCCGTCACGAAGGTGACGCGCGAGGCCGCGCTGCCCAGATCGGCAGGCGTGCGATCGGTGTCCATATGGAGCACCGCCACCTGCTCGAGCGCGATCTGCAATTCTTCGGCGACAAATTGCGCGAGCACCGTGTTCTGACCGGTGCCGGCGTCTGCGGTCTGGGTGCCCACCAGCAGCGAGCCGTCGGCCCGCAGATCGATGGACACCTGCGCGAAGTTGCCCTCCGGGTAGAGCACGCCTACGCTGGGGTTGATCATGGCCGCAAAACCGATACCGCGCATCGGGATGCGCTGACGCCGTCGTTCGGCCCAGTTGATACGGCGCCCGACCTCTTCAAGACACTGCACCAGTCCGCAGGTGCCCAGGCGCCAGCCCTGAGGCGTCTCGTCGCCGGCCCGGTTGGCGATCTGAATGCGATAGTCGAGGCGGTCTTTGCCGAGCTTTTCCGCGATCTGGTCGATCTGCGTTTCGATAGCCCAGATGATCTGCGGGGCGCCCATGCCCCGGTAGGAGCCGCCCGGCACCTTGTTGGTATAGACGAGCCGGCCATCGAAGCCGGCAGCGCCCACGCGATAAAGATTGCAGGTGCGCTGACGAACCGCCGAGATATAGGCTGGCCCCATGTGCGTGTAGGCGCCGTTGTCCACCGTGTACCGGGTATGGCGGGCGAGGATGTTGCCCTCGGCATCGACCGCCGTGCGCACCCGCATCGACTTGGCGTGGTCGGTCTTGCCAGACAGGAATTCCTCGCGGCGGCTGAGCACCAGCCGCACGGGGCGGCACGCCGCGCGGGCGAGCAGCGCGGCAATCGCTACGGTTTCGGGAGCCTGCGACTTGCCGCCGAACCCCCCGCCGATGGCCACCGCGCGCACATGGACGCGCTGGGGGTCGAGCGCCATGACGTGAGCCAGTTCCTTGCGTACGAAGAAGGGCGCCTGCGTCGGCGCCCAGACCGTGAGGTCACCGCTCGCGGCCTGAAAGTCGGCCACCACCGAATTGGTCTCCATGCACACCGGCACCACCACCCCGTGCTCGAAGACGCCCTCGATCACGTGAGCAGCCCGCTCGAACCCGGCTTGATAGCCGCCAAAATCGGCCTCGGTGTGCTGGGCCACATTGGCGGGCAAGCCCTGACGCTGGTGAAGGACCGGCGCCTGCGCGGCCAACGAGGCTGGCACATCGAAGGCGGGCGGCAAAAGCGCGTACTCGACCTCGATCAGGGCCAGCGCTCGCTGCGCAAGCTCAGGCGAGTCGGCGGCCACGGCGGCCACTTCTTCCCCGGCGAATCGCACCCGATCGACCGCCAGCGGGTGGCGATCCGCGAACACGGGACCGAAATTGACGTATTGCCTCGGGCAGTCCGCGCCGGTGACCACCGCCCGTACGCCCGGGGCTTGCCGTGCCCGATCGGTCTGGATGCGGACGATGCGCGCATGCGGGTGCGGACTGCGCAGCACGGCGGCGTGCAGCATGCCGTCGAGCACCACATCGCCCGCATACACGGCACGGCCGCTGACCTTGTCCGGCCCCTCGATCAGCGGCACCGACTGCCCGATGAAACGAAGGGGCGCGTTCATGCCGAGGCCCCTGCGCCGGCGATGGACTTCAGCGCGCCCAGCGCTGCCTCGATCAGCTTGACATAGCCACTGCAGCGGCAAACGTGTCCCTGCAGGGCCAGTTTGAGTTCGGCTTCGCTGGGCACCGCCTTGCGCTCGGCCAGCGCCATCAGCGTCATGACAATGCCCGGTGTGCAAAAACCGCACTGGAACGCGCCCCGTTCGACGAGCGCACGCTGGATCGGGTGCAAGCCGCCGGAGTCGGTCCCGACGCCCTCGATGGTTCGAATGTCGCGCCCGGCACAGCGCCCGACCGGTACGAGGCAGGCGCAAACGGGCTGCCCGTCGAGCAGCACCGTGCAGGCCCCGCATTCGCCGGCTGCGCAGCCGATCTTGGTGCCGCGAAGGCCCAACTCGTCGCGCAGGACCGACACGAGCGCCCGCTCCCCGCTGGCCTCAACCGGGCAGAGATGGCCGTTGATCCTCAGTTGCATGTCCATTTCTTCACCGATATTCTTCGTTGCGGATCCTCGGCCGACAAGCGACATAAATTCAGGCCTAGCCCCAAACCCCGCTTGGCCTGCAGGAAAACGCTCCCTTGGAACGCAAGCGACTCCCGCCCCTCAAGGCGCTGCGCGCCTTCGAACTGACCGCGCGACTTGGCAGCTTCGTCAAGGCCGCCGACATGCTGTCGGTCACCCCTGCCGCCGTCAGCCATCAGGTCAAGATTCTCGAGGAGTACACCGGGCACCTGCTGTTCGAGCGACTGCCCAACGGGCTCGCGCTCACGCCCAAGGGGCAGGCCTTGCTGCCCGGCACCGTCGCGGGCTTCGAGAGCCTGGAAAACGCCATCGCCCTGATCCGAAAGCCGCGCCTGAAGTCACAGGAAGTGCTGGTGGTGAGCGCCCTCCCCTCCTTCGCCCAGGAATGGCTCATGCCACGTCTGGTCGATTTCCGCGAGCGTTACCCGGAAATCGACGTGCTGGTCCAGACCGAATACCGGATGGTCGACCTGGAGGGCGAAGAGGTCGACGTCGCCATCCGCTTTGGTCGCGCCGGCTTTGCCCCCACGCTCAAGGCGGACCTGCTGGCGCAGGAAACGGTGACCCCGGTATGCAGTCCGGCCCTGCTGACCCGAGCCGCCGGCACCTACCGCCGCGCCGAACTCGCCAGCTTCACGCTGCTCAATTCGTCGGTCCGCATGGTGCACGAGCCCTGGATGTCCTGGGACCTCTGGCTCGAGGAAGCCGGCCTTCAGGCCGACGACCTCGATACGGGTATGTCCTTCAGCGATCCGCTCCTCATTCTTCGCTCGGCCGTAGCCGGCCGGGGCATGATGCTCGGACGAAGCATGCTGGTGCAGGATCATCTCCGGGCAGGCCGTCTGATCGCGCCCTTTGCCGACTGGATCAAGCCGATTCAGTCCTCCTATTTCGTCGTGACCAGTTCGCGCAAGGCCCACCTCGACCGGGTCGCCGCCTTTCGCGACTGGCTCCTCAACCAGGCGCCGCGTATCAGCGACCCCTCCTGCATGCCGCAGACCCTGCCGGCATGACCCCGTCACTCTGAGAAAGGACGCTTCATGGCTGCGCAGTCCGAGACCCGGGCCCCCACCCTGTTCACCCACGCCGACCTGCTCGATGCGCAGGCCGGTACCCTCTTGCCCAACCGCTTCGTGCTGGTCGAGGGCGACACGATCACCCAGGTGAGCGACGGGCCGATCGCGCGCCCGGATGCCCGGGTCATCGATGCGCGGGGCAAGGTCCTGATGCCCGGCCTCATCGACTGCCATGTGCACGGACTGGCGTCCATGCTCAACCTCGGGCGCATGGCGTCGCTGCCCAATGTACTGGCAGTGCTGCGCGCTGTTCCCATTCTGAAGGGCATGCTCGCGCGCGGCTTCACCTCGGTGCGCGACGCAGGCGGGGCCGACTGGTCGCTGGCCGAGGCCACCCGGACCGGCACCATCGCGGGGCCGCGGATCTTTCCGTCGGGCAAGGCGCTCTCGCAGACCGGCGGGCATGGCGACATGCGCGAGCGCAACGACATCATCGAGCCCTGCGCCTGCACGCCCAAGGTGGGGGCCATCGCACGGGTGGTCGACGGCGTCGACAACATCAGGCGGGCCGTTCGAGAAGAAATCCAGAAAGGCGCCACGCAGATCAAGATCATGGCCTCGGGCGGCGTCGCGTCACCCAATGACCCCATCCACTTTCTCGGCTACAGCGAGGACGAGATTCGCGCGGCCGTCGAGGAGGCCGGCAACGCCGGCACCTACGTCATGGCGCACGCCTACACGCCGCGGGCCATCATCCGGGCCGTGCGCTGCGGCGTTCGCACCATCGAACACGGCAATCTGGTCGATGATGAAGCGGCTACGGTCATGGCCGAGCATGGCGCAATCGCCGTCCCCACCCTGGCTACCTACGAGGCCCTTGCCACCGAGGGCGCGGCCTTGGGTTTTCCGCCCGAATCGGTGGCCAAGATCGAAGCGGTCCGGGGCCAGGGCCTGAAATCGCTCGAAATTTGGGCGCGCGCGGGCGTGCGCATGGCCTTCGGCACCGACCTGCTGGGCGAGTCCCAGCGCCTGCAGGGGCAGGAGTTTCGCCTGAGGGCGGGCGTTCTGGGCGCCGCCGAGGCGATCCGCGCGGCTACCGTGCACGCGGCTTTCACACTCAATATGAGCGGGCGGCTTGGGGTCATCGCACCGGGGGCGATTGCCGACCTGCTGCTGGTTGAGGGAAACCCCCTACAGAACATCGGCGTGCTCACCGGCCAGGGCGAGTCGCTCGCGCTTATCATGACGGCCGGACAGATTCGCAAAGACCCCTCAACCGGAGACCTCGCATGACGACCACCCGTAGACACCTGCTTCTGGCCCCCGCTGCGGCCGCGCTGGCCGCTGCCGCGCCCCAGGTCCTGGCGCAAGGCGCCGGCGCAAGCTTTCGGATCGGTGCGCTCAATCCGGTCACGGGCGCGGGCAGCCCCTACGGCCCCGGCATGCAGAAAGCCATCGTGATGGCGGTGGAAGAGATCAATGCTGCGGGCGGCGCGGGCGGGCGCAAGCTCGAAGTGTTCGCCGAAGACACCCAGACCAAGCCCGAGGCAGCCGTGCTCGCGGCCAAGAAACTCATCGACGTCAACAAGGTTCAAGCGGTGCTGGGGACCTGGTCCTCGGGCGTCACGCTGGCCGTCATGCCGCTCACCGATGAGGCCAATCTCATCCAGATGAACGTGTCGGGCGCGCCCGCGATTTCCACACTCGACAAGAAAGACCTGGTCTGGCGTTTCCAGGCCACCAACGATCGCTTCGGTGCAGCCTTCGCCGAAATCGCCACCAAACGCGGCTACAAGCGCCCGGCAACCATGGCCTTCAACAACGCATCGGGGATCGGCAACACCGAGGGCTTCCGCAAGGCCTGGGAAAAGCGCGGCGGCAAAGTCGTGGCCAACGTGGTCTACGAACCGAACCGGCCCAGTTATCGCAGCGAACTTCAGAAAGTTCTGGCAGAAAAGCCGGACGTCATCGTCACGGGCTCCTATCTGCCCGACACCACCATCCTGCTGCGCGAGTGGTTCCAGAGTGGCGAAAAAACCGCCTGGATCATCCCCGGCTGGGCGGCCAATCCCGACCTGGTGAAGGCGCTGGGCGCCGAGGTCTGCGAGGGCATCATCTCGGTCGATACGGTATCGTCCGAAAACAGCGCCGCCTTCAAACACTTCGACGCGATGTACACCCGGGCGATGGGCCGCTCTGCCCTCACCAATGTCTACGCGCCGATGGCCTACGACATGGGCATTTCGCTGGCGCTGGCCATGGAGGCGGCAGGCCCTGGGGCCTCCATTACGCAGATCAACGCCAAGATCCGCGAGGTATCCAATCCCGCGGGCGTGGCGGTTGCGACCTTCGCCGAGGGCAAGGCCAAACTCGCGGCCGGTCAGAAGATCAACTACGAAGGCGCGTCCAGCAAGCTCGACTTCGATCAGTTCGGTGATGTCTCGCCCGACTTTGGCGTCTACATCGTCGAAAAAGGGCAATTGGTCAGGCGCGACGTCGTGTCCATTCCGGCCGACTATCGCCCCTGAACCCGATTGCACTTGCTGCCCCCGTGCCCCTGGCCAGCCTGCTAAATCTGGTCATCAACGGCCTGGTTGAGGGCGCGGTCATCGCCCTGCCCGCGCTCGCCCTCACCCTTGTGATGTCGATCTCGCGCTTTCCTCAGGCGGCCACCGGCGACCTGCTCACCTTGGGCGCCTATGTCGCGGTAGCGACCCAGGCGCTGGCCATCGGATGGGGCTGGCAAGCCAGTGTCGTCAGCATGGGACTGGCGCTGGTCGTCGCCTCGCTGGCCTGCGCACTGGCCTCGGTGCTGGCCTGGCGTTGGGTGTTCAGCAGACTGACCCGGTCTGCAATGGTCGCGAGCCTGCTTGCCTCCATCGGACTGGCCTTCCTGATCCGCAGCCTGATCACGCTGGTCGCCGGTCACGACCAGCGCACCTTTTCGCTGCCGCTGGTCCGGGCCTGGAATTTCGACGGCATCCGCGTACTGCCCAGTGATCTGGTCATAGGCGCCGTGGCCGCCGGATTGCTGCTGCTGGTGTTCGTGTGGCTGCGCTATTCCCGCAGTGGCCGTTTGTTGAGGGCGCTTGCCGACAACCCCGAACTGGCAAGGCTGTCAGGCATTCGAACCCGGACGCTGATGTGGCGCCTGTGGGCGCTGGCAGGCGCCCTGGCCGGTGCGGGGGGCGTCTTGCTGGGTGTCAAATCGGTGGTCATGCCCGACATGGGGTGGGAGTTGCTGCTGCCCGCCTTCGCCGCGATGATTCTGGGTGGAATCGGCAGCCCGGCGGGCGCCGTCGCGGGTGCCCTGCTGATGGGAGTCGGCCAGGAGTTGTCGGTGGCCTGGGTCGGTCCCAGCTACAAGATCGTCGTGTCCTTCCTGGTGCTGTTGGCGGTGCTGCTGGTGCGCCCTGGCGGGCTGCTCGGGCGGGTCGAATCGGTGCGCTGATGGATGCCTACCTCATCGCCGTCGCCACCGTGGTGCTGATCTACGCGCTGCTGGCCATCGGGCTCAACCTTCAATACGGCGACACGGGGCTCATCAACTTCGGTCATGTTGCCTTCTTCGCCATTGGCGCCTACACCTCCGCGCTGCTCTCGCTTCGCGGCTGGCCACTTCCCCTCACCTTTCTGTTAGCGGCATGTTTTGCCGCAATCTCTGCGATCCCGCTGGGCATGGCCGCCCTTCGCCTGCGGGAGGACTACCTTGCGATCGTCACGCTCGGCTTCTCCGAAACCGTGCGGCTGGTACTGCAACAGGAGCGCGAGATCACCTTCGGCGTTCAAGGTGTCCCCGGCATTCCCAAACTCTTCGGTTCACTGGGGGGGCGGCTGACCGACCTGGCCATTCTCGCGGCCCTGTTGGTGGCGGTTGCGCTCGCCGCCTGGGCAACACACTGGCTCAAGACCAGCCCCTTTGGCCGGTTGCTGCGCGCCATCCGCGACAACGAGGCTGCAGTGATCGCTCTGGGCAAAGACCCTGCCCGGTTCAAGATCCAGGTCTTCATGTTCGGCGCGTCATTGGCTGGCCTGGCAGGCGCCTTCTACGCCCACTTTCTCACCTTCATCTCGCCCGAACAGTTTGTCCCGCTGGTCACCTTCCACGTCTGGATGGGCATCATCCTGGGAGGTGTAGGCTCGCTTCGCGGTGCCCTGGCGGGCACCCTGCTGCTGGTGGCGTTTCTAGAGGGCTCGCGCTTCATCCGCGACCTGCTGCCCGGTATCGCCGAAGTGCAAATGGCCAGTATCCGTCTGGCCATCGTCGGATTGGCCATCATCGTATTCGTGCTGTACCGACCGCAAGGTCTGTTCGGCAAGACAGACCACTGATGGCGCTTCTCGATATTCAGTCTATCGAGGTCGAATTCGATGGCTTTCGCGCCGTTGACCGGGTCAGTCTGGCGCTCGAAGCCGGCGAACTGGTCGGCCTCGCCGGCACGAACGGCGCGGGCAAAAGCACCGTATTCGGCGCGGTGGCCGGGCAGGTAGCGATCACCCGCGGCGCTATTCGCTTCGCGGGACAAGACATCACCCGCCTGCCGGCTCACCGCCGGGCCAGCATGGGTCTGGGTCGTACTTTCCAGGTGCCGCGCGAGTTCGGCAGTCTTAGTGTGCTGGATAACCTGCTGGCGGCAAGTCCTGACGAGGGGCATGAGTCGCTGCTGGCCGCCTGGTTTGCGCGCGCGTCGGCCCGACAGACCGACGGTCGGCTGACCGAACGCGCCGATGAATTGCTCGGCCTGACACGCCTGAGCGCCCTGCGCGGGCAACCGGCCTCGGCCCTGTCGGGCGGTCAGAAGAAGCTGCTCGAACTCGCCCGGGCCATGATGCGCGCCCCGACCTGCCTGCTGCTCGACGAACCCTTCGCGGGCGTCAACCCTGTCCTGATCGATCAACTGATCGAGGTGCTGCGCGCCATCCACGCGCGCGGCGTGGCACTCATCGTGATCGAACACCACCTGCAGGCGCTCAAGTCGCTCGTGCCCCGGTTGCTCGTCATGGATCAGGGACAGGTCATCGCCGATGGCGCGCCCGCCGCAGTGCTTGACGACGCCCGGGTGCGGACCGCCTACATGGGGGGGGTGGTCTGATGGCCTTGCTCGAGGTCGAAAATCTGAGCGGGGGCTACGGACCCGTCAACATCATCAACGAGATCGCCCTGCAGGCGCACGCAGGCGAAATCGTCACCATCGCAGGCACCAATGGTGCGGGTAAGTCGACGCTGCTTCGGGGCATCCTCGGGCTGCTTCCGAGAGTCGAGGGGCGAATCCGACTCGAGGGCCTCGACCTGTCCGCTCAGCCAACAGAAGACCGGATCACCGCAGGGCTTGCCTGCGTACCCCAGGTCGCCAACGTCTTCGGGCGGCTGAGCGTTCTCGAAAATCTGCACGCCGCCGCGGGCGGACGCATTGGCGCTAGCGACCTGGCGCGCGTGCTCGCTGCCTTCCCGATTCTCGCGGGCCGTGGCAAGCAGCTGGCAAGCACCCTGTCGGGCGGCGAGCGCCAACAACTGGCGTTTGCCCGCGCACTGGTCAGGCAGCCCAAGATCATCGTGCTCGATGAGCCCACGGCTGCGCTCGCGCCAGCGCTGATCGACCGGGTGTTTGAGCGTGTCCGGGCCCTGCCTTCCCTGGGCGTGGCGGTGCTGATGGTTGAGCAACGCGCGCGCCAGGCGCTGGCCATCAGCGACCGTGGCTACATTCTCGATCAGGGGCGCGTGGTGATGCAGGGCCGGGCTGCCGATCTGCTGGCCGACGGCGCAATGGCCCGCCTTTACTTGGGCGAGAGCAGCGCCCACTGAGGCACGTCAACGCACCCCGCGTCGGCGCGGCCGATGACGGCAAGGTAATTGCGTGGCGACCCATCAAAACCAGGGCTGCCCCAGGGTGAAATAAATCACACTGCGCCCGCCGTGGCTGTGGCCAAGACCGAGGTAGAGCGGGCCAATCGGCGAATCGGTGCCCAGCAGCAGCGCCTTGCCGCGCCGAAGGCTTGTCAGGCTGACCGCCGACCGGTCATCCCACACATCGCCCGCATACCAGGACCCGCCCAGGTAAAGGGGCAGCAGGCCCGAGGTATTGGCACGATATAGATAGGTGAGGCCCGCGGACAGGGCATGCTGGCCCACCAGCGCTTCAAGATCGTAGCCGGGCAGGGTGAAAAGCCCGCCGATCGCAAAGCGGTTCTGGATGGGTGCATAGCCACCCGTCGTCGACTCGACCTGCAACTGGCCGATGAGCGTATGAGCACCGTGGCTGCGCGCAATCGTCGAGCGCAGGCGGATCTGATCAAACTGGCTGTCCGCACCCAGACTGTAGAGCGAATTGGAGGCCTCCACCCTGAGATAAGACCCCGAGCGCGGGAACCGTGGAGAGTCGAGCGTTTCGAGCTCCAGCGCGACGAAGGCCTGTCCCTGCTGAAAACGATAGTTCGGAAACGGGTCAGTCGCGCCAACCGACAGATAGGTTTCGCCCCGATAGCGGCGTACGCCGAGGCGAATGTCCCCATAGCGATCGAAGTTGGCGCCCAGGGCCACACTGGCGCCCGTGCGGGCCACACCGTACTCAGCCAGTGCGAACCCGCCCGAGTAGAGTTTTCGCAGGGTTTCACCCGAGGACAGCCGCGCGTTCACGAACCAGTACTCGGACGAATCGATGGGTTGGTAAAGCTCGGTGGCCAACATGGTGGTCTGACCAAACTGCAGCTCGGTTCGCCACTTGCCATTGAGCGAATTGAGCGCACGCGCCTCGTAGGCAATGCCCAGATCGAAATCGGAGCCACGCCTTCGCTCGGTCGAGAGCCTCAAACCGAACTGCAGGGCATCCAGCCCCCAGGAGCGGGGCACGGTCTCGATCAGCAGGCCGGTCTCGCCGTTTTCTTCGAGTTTGCGGTAACGAACACTCTCGAAGACCTCCAGGGCATACAGACGATCGATGCTGAGCTTGAGCTGATCCAGATCGAGCGGCTTGCCCACCAGATCACTGACCCGCGAGCGCAGCACATCCTCACGCAAATTGGAACCGTTGGCAAAGCGCACGAAACCGACGATCGGCGCGAAGGGTTCGAGCGCGATGTTCGATGCCCGAGCTTGCTCGGTCCCTACCGGACTCGCGACTGCTGGCGGCGCAACCGGCGCCAGCGCGGCCAGGGGCCCGAGCGCCTGCAGGGCCGCCTGCTCGCCCAGATCGACAGCCAGGGCTGCACCCTGCAGATCGGTTGAGCCAATCTTGTCGAGCGCCGGGCGGATCAGAACGTCTCGAGCCGCGAGCCGACCGAGCTGGTCGACCATATTGCGCGCCGTGAGAAAGCCCGTGAGCTGGCTCATCATGCCGAGCACCGAGTTCAATTCCTCGCGGGACCGCAACGGCGTACTGATGTCGACAGCGATCACGATGTCGGCACCCAACTCTCGCGCCACCGACACCGGCAAATTGTTGGAGATGCCGCCATCCACCAGCAGACGCCCGCCAATCTCGACGCCTGCAAAGACGGCTGGGACCGACATGCTCGCCCGGATGGCGCGCGCCAGATCGCCCGAGCCCAGTACCACGGCCTCGCCGCTCACGGCATCGGTTGCAAGGGCCCGGAACCGCACACGCAACTTGTCGAAATCGTCGATGGCCGATACCGCCAGCGTGAGGTTCCGAAACAACAGATCGAATTGCTGCCCCTGGAGCATAGCGCTGGGCGCATTCACCTCGCGATCGCGAACGCCGGCGAACTCCCTGGAGAGGAAGGACCGATCGTCGACTCGGGTCTGCTGCGAGCGGCGGGTGCGCGAGGGCCCATCCTGCAGCAGCGAGTCCCAGTCGGTGCTACGCAGCACCTCCTCGATGCGCTCCGGCGACAAACCCGCCGCATACAACCCACCCACGATCGCCCCGGCGCTGGTACCGGTCACGATATCTACCGGAATACGCAGCTGCTCGATCGCCTTGAGCACGCCCACGTGCGCCGCACCTCGCGCGCCGCCCCCGCTCAGGACCAGCGCGATCTTGGGGCGGGCAGGCTCAGCGTATGCGACCGCGCCAGGACCGAGCCCGAGCATCAGCGCAGCGAGCGCAAGGCACAGGACGCAGCAGGGCTTTCGCAGGCGCCAGGCCGCACGAAGCAGGTCTCGATGCATCAACATGGGTCGGGGCAGTGAGGTTCGGATGGACGCATCGGCTCGGGCGATGGGAACGGATGACCGGCAGGCCCGCTCGCAGCGGGGCGTGTGCCGAGTCAGTCGCCCGTGATTTTTCTGTCGCGGATGATTTTCCCCCAGGTGGCGTACTCGCGTGCCATGAACCCGGCAAGTTCGCTTCGTGAGGTGGGCGTGGGCGAGTAGCCGTGCTTGCTCAGCGCCTCGCTCATGTCGGGCGAGCCCAACGCCTTCTGCAAGGCCTCGTTCCACCGATCCAGCAGGGGCTCGGGCACCTTGGCCGAGGTCACGAATGCATACCAGTTGGTGGCGTTGAAGCCCGGATACCCCGACTCGGCGATGGTCGGCACCTTTGGCAGTGCAGGGTGGCGCTGCAGTCCCGTGGAGGCGAGCGCGATCAGACGCCCCGATTCGATATGCGCCTGTGCGGTGGCCACCGTGGCGTACCAGGACGCGACACGTCCCCCCAGCAAATCGACCAGCGCGGGCGCGCCTCCCTTGTAGGGCACATGCACCGTGTCAATGCGGGCCACATCGTTGAGCAGCTCGCCCGCCAGATGCGAAGCCGACCCCGGGCCGGTCGAGGCGAAGTCGAGCTTGCCGGGGTGCTTCTTCGCGTACTCGATGTAGTCGGCGAAGCTCCGGATGCCGGTGCCCGAATGCACGACGAGTACATTGGGGAAGTTGACGCCCAGGGTCAGGGGAGCGAGGTCCTTGAGCGGATCAAAACCCAGCTTCATCATGTGCGGGGCAATTGCGAGCGGCCCGATGGAACTGAGCATGATCAGACTGCCATCGGCCGGCCCTGTGGCGGTCATCTGCGTGGCGATGTTGCCCCCGGCGCCCGGCTTGTTGTCGACCGCAACCGGCTGACCCAGGTTGTCGCTCAGGCGCTTGGCGATGATTCGCGCAGCAATGTCAGCCGAGCCCCCGGCGGCAAACCCCACGAGGATCGTGATGCCCTTTCGGGGCGGAAAGTCCTGGGCCCAAGCGCTCGGACCCGCCAGCGCGCAGGCGGCTACCCACCCGACCAGCGCACGCCCCCAGGTGATCGACCATGAACCTTTCATGACTGCCTCCTCCGAACACTCGCATGGATGACGGCGCGCGCAGGCCGGCGCCCTGCCACGCGGAACCAGGTCCCGCCACAGGCCGCACGGGCGGGCCAAGCGCCAGGCGACTTACTGGGAGCGGATGCCTGCCGCTTCGATGACCGTCTTGTAGCGGGCGATGTCAGACGCAAAGACCCTGGCAAACTCGGCGGGCCCCAGCGCCTGGGGCACATTTCCCTGCGACATGGTCTGATCTCGTACCGCCGGGTTCTGCAGGGCCTGACTGATGACCTCATGCAAGCGGGCAACAATGGCTGGCGGAGTTCGGGCAGGAGCGAAAATGCCCAGCCAATACTCGGCCGTGAAGTCCTTGAGGCCACTCTCGGCGACGGTGGGCACCTGAGGCATGAGGGGCGAGCGCGCATCGCCTGTGACGGCAATGGCACGCAGCTTGCCGCTTTCTGCCAGCGCCCGGGACCCGCTGAAGGTGTCGAAGACCAGTTGGACCTCGTTGCCCGCCAAGCCCACGATCGACGGGCCGCCGCCCTTGTAGGGCACGTGAATCATGTCGATCCCCGCGGCCTGCTTGAACAGCTCCCCGATCAGATGACCCGATGACCCCAGCCCCGCTGATCCGAAGCTGAGCTTTCCCGGATGGGCCTTGGCGTAGGCAATCAGCTCGGCCACGTTGCGCACAGGCAGGGCGGGATTGACCACCAGCAGATAGGGCCCCTTGACGACCAGCGACACGGGCACCAGATCGCGCTGCACGTCGTAGGGCGCATTCGGTTTGAGATGCGGGTCGGTGGAGATGACGGAGGTATGCAGCAGCAGCGTGTAGCCGTCCGGCGCGGCCCGGGCCACGGCCTCGGTGCCGATCGCCCCGGCGGCCCCCGCCTTGTTCTCGACCACCACCGTCTGCCCGAGCCTCGGACCGATGTCGCCCGCAACCAGCCGCGCGGCAGGGTCGGCCGAGCCGCCCGGCGGGTACGGCACGATCAGCTTGATGGGTCGATCCGGGTAGCGGGCGGTATCCGATTGCGCCCAGGCCGAAGGCCCTGCGATCAAGGCGAGCGAGGTGGTCGCGGCGATGAGACAGCGAATGAACAATGGGGTCATGATGATGAATCTCCTGGTTCGTGGTCTCACTGCGGCTCGACGCCCGATGCGCGAATGATCCGTTGCCACTTGTCCCGCTCCTCCTGAACCTGGCTCGCGATGGCCGCCGGGCTGCTGAGACTCACCAGCACACCCATGCCGAGCAATCGCTCGCGGATCTCGGCCGTGTCGAGCACTGCGTTGATCTCGCGATTGAGCTTGTCGACGATGTCGCCAGGGGTACCACCCCGCACCGACAGGTAGTTCATGGGCGATGCATCAAAGCCCGGGAAACTCTCGGCAAGGGTGGGGGTGTCGGGCAGGCTCGGTGCCCGCGCCGTATACCCCACGGCAATGGCCCGCAACTGCCCCCCTCGCACCATCGGCAGCAGGGCTGCCATGCTGTCGAGGGTGAGGTCGACCGACCCCGACACCAGATCCTGAATGGCGGCCCCCGTTCCCTTGTAGGGCACGTGCACCATCTCGACCCCGGCCGTCCGCTTGAGGTATTCGCCGGCCAGATGCGCGCCGGAACCGGTGCCCGGTGAAGCGAAGGTGAGCTTGCCCGGATTTGCGCGCGCATGGGCGATGAGTTCGGCCACGCTGTTCACGCCAAGCCTGGGGTTGACGGCGAGCACATTGACGAACACCCCCAGGCGCGCCACCGGGAGGAGATCCCGAACCGGGTCATACGGCAACTGCTTCATCAGCGACGGATTGGTGATTTGTGGCCCCGGCGTCGTGTAGAGCCAGGTATGGCCGTCGGGAGCGGACTTCGCCACCGTATCCGCGCCGATGGTCGCGTTACCCCCGGGCTTGTTGACCACGACCACCGATTGTCCGAGCCGGCGGGATAGCGGCTCGGCGATGATCCGGGCCATGACATCGGAGCCTCCGCCCACCGCGAAGGGAATGACGAACTGAATCGGACGACTGGGCCAATTCGACTGCGCGTGACCGGGCAGCGGCAACACGCCGAGCGACAGCGCGAGGGCAACGGCAGGCGCGGCCAGACGGGCTCGGGCGGCAGGTTTCATGAATGGCTTACTCCAGAGATTGTGCATCGAAGGCCTGCGGCACCAGCCCTCGTGCAGGGGGCTGAACATCCCGGGATGCTCGGCGATCTTCCGGAAAACAGCAAGCCCGTAGCCCTTGATCGATCGATTTTCAGAATGGCCGACGGGGCCCCCGCACGCATGCCGACCTCAACCCGACACGCCCTGTGATACAACACCGCCGTCAGCCACTTTCGGAGAACTCGCGTGACCGTTGGCCGCTACACCACTGACCTCGACAAAGGCGACGTCCTTGGTCCGGTCGAATACACCATGAGCAAGTTCGTCGTGCGCGAGTACTGCCATGCCAACGAACTTCACCAGGCCTGCTACCAGGGCGCCGATCCGAAGTTTGCGCCCCCCACGCTGGTTCACCTGGACAAGCTCAAGCTCTACAAAGTGGCCTGCCCCATGGGCACCGGGCCCACGGCCCGAATCCATTACGAGTACGATGCCACACTCCATGCCCCCATCCCCGTGGGCGTACCGCTTCGAGTCAGCGGCACCGTGACCGATCGATTCGAAAAACGCGGTCGCTCGCATGTGCTGACCACCATCGAGCTGCGCACGGCGGCAGACAATCAGCCCCTGGTTACCTACCGGGACACCGTCATCGTGTCCTACCGCGCTGCGGCGGAAAAGGCCGCATCATGAGCCAGGCCCCGCACCCTTACCCGGCAGGCATGGAGTTCAGACTTGCGCCGCGCCCCATGACGCGCGAACGCATGCGCTGGTATGTCGACATTCAGGAAACCGTCCAGGTCGACGATGGCCGCATTCATACGCAGCCGCCAACCATTCACGATGACGACGACTACGCCCGCAAGCAGGGACTGCCCGGCATCATCTCCGATGGGATGATCACCACCAACTGGATTCATGGCCTGCTCGTCGATGTGTTTGGCGAGGCGGCCGCCGGCCCGGGGCGTCTGCGCACCAAGTACATCGCCCCGATCTATGAAGACCAGTGCGTCATCACCTGCGCGCGCATCACCCAGGCCAGCCAGCAGGCCGATGGCAGCACCCGCTACGAGGTCGAAGTCTGGTGCGAGGACGACCAGGCCAGAAAACTTACGGTCGGCGAAGCCGAAGTCACCGTGGCGGCCCGCTAGCGGACCCCGGCACCATGTGGAATATTCTGAAACACATCCGGGTGCTCGATTTGTCCCGCGTCTTCGCCGGGCCTGCCGCCACGCAGGTTCTCGGTGATCTGGGCGCCGACATCATCAAGGTGGAAGACCCCCGGGGCGGTGACGAGGCCCGTGGCTTCGGCATGACGCAGGAGATGGTCGACCAGGGCATCCACACCAGCCCATCGTTCATCGCGCTCAACCGGAACAAGCGCAGCATCGCCATCGACCTGTCCTGCCCCGCGGGGCAGCGCGCCATCCGGCGCATGGTCGCGCAGTGCGACGTGGTCATCCACAATTTTCGCCCGGGTACGCTGGAGCGATACGGTCTGGGCTATTCGTCGCTCAAGGCCATCCGGCCCGATCTGATCCTGTGCTCATTTTCGGCCTATGGCGATAGTGGCCCGCTATCCGCCATCGGCGCCAATGATCTGGCGCTGCAGGCGCACAGCGGTCTCATGAGCATCACCGGCGAAGCCGATCGGCCGCCGGTGCGCTGCGGCACCTCGCTGGTCGATCTGCATGCCAGCCTCAGCATGGTCATTGCAATCATGGCGGCGCTGCAACACCGGGATCAGACCGGCGAAGGGCAGGAAGTGGAAAGCAGCCTGCTGCGCAGTTCAGCCCACCTCATGAATTATTTCTACGGCGAATACTGGGCCACGGGCGTCATCCGCAAACCGATGGGCACGGCCAATCACCTGAGCGTCCCCAATCAGGTCTTCCCCAGCGCCGACGGCAGCGTGGTCATCATCGCGCCGAGCAACGAGATGTGGATTCGCTGCGCGCAGGCCCTGAATGCGGAAAAACTCGACCGGCCCGAGTGGCGTGGTCTGGTCGATCGGCAACGGCACCGGACAGCCATCATCCAGGCGATGACCGAGGTGACGCTGTCGATGAGCAGCGAGGAACTGGTTCGACGGCTGGGCCCTGCCAAGGTCAATGTGGCCGTGGTAAACAACATTGGCATGGCGGCCGACCATCCCCAGCTGGCGGCGATCGATGCGATCACCACCTTCGAGATCGATGGCAAGCCGGTCAAGTCGGTGAGGGCGCCCTTTGATCTTCGCGGCACGCCACGCGGCCCGGAGCGCCGCCCTCCGACGCTCGCCGAGCATACCGGCGAGATCCTGCGCGAGCTCGGACTAAGCGATGACGACATTGCAGCGCTCGAGCGCGAAGACGCTTTCGCACCACCGGGCTCACGCACTGCCGCCCGCTAGATCAGATCACGCAATCAGGGCACGAACGAAAACAGCAGGAAGGCTGCGAAGATGCCCAGGTGCACCACGCCCTCCAGCATGGTGGTACGCCCGTGGTTGAGCGTGACCGCCAGCGTCATGAAGGTGGTGAACAGCATCACCGTCATGGCCAGATCGAGCCCGAGATGGAGGGGCTGGCCCGTCACCAGCGCGGTCACGGCCACCGCCGGAATGGTCAGCCCCACGCACGCGAGCACCGATCCCAAGGTGAGATTGAGCGCAGTCTGAAGGCGGTTGCGAGCGGCCGCGCGAATAGCCGTCATGCCCTCGGGCAGAAGCACCAGCAGCGCGATGGCAACGCCCGCCAGCGAGCGGGGCAAGCCAGCCGCATCGATGGCGCCCTCAAGCGCCGGTGACAGCGCCTTGGCCAGCAGCACGACAGCAAACAATGCCACCACCATCAGCACCAGCGCGAGTAACGCGGCGCGGCCACTCGGACGGACGCCTTCGGCTGCCACCTCATGGTCAGCGACGAAATCGGCACGGTGGCGTACCAGCTGCATGTAAAGAAACACCGCATAGAGTACGAACGCCACCGCCGCAACGAACATCAGTTGCGGGGGGCTGAATACCGGTCCGGGGGTCGAGCGAGTGAAGCTGGGCAGCACCAGGGTCAAGAGCGACAGCGGGATCAGCACCACCAGAAACGCACCGGCTGCGCTGGCCCGAAAGCTTTGCTCGAAATAGCGGCGCCCACCCAGCAGCAGGCACAGCCCGAGAATGCCATTGAGCGCGATCATCAGCGCGGAGAAGATCGAATCGCGAGCGAGCGCCGGCTGCTCGCCCGCCAGCATCATTGAGACGATCAGCCCTGCCTCGATGACCGAAATGGCCAGGGCCAGCACCAGGCTGCCGAGCAGGTCACCCAGCCGGTGCGCCAGCGTCTCGGCGTGGTGAACCGCGGCAAACGTGCAGCCCACCAGCAGCAGGCCAGCCAGCGGAAGCGGCACCCAGCGGATAGCCCCCAGCGCCACCGCGCCAAGGATGGGAAACACCACCACCCACCACGGAAACGTCTTGCCTGCGCCACCCGCCATGACTTCCCTCGCCGTGTGTAATTGCGCTCAGCGTCACGACGCAAGCGGTGTCACGGGATCGTTGCCCCGCCGCATCAAGGCTCGATGACCGCATCGCCATAGGGCGACATGATTTCGGTACAGCCCGAGTTCATGCCCGCCTCGCGCATCACCCCGGCGGGACAGGCGTACGCGTACGGATAGACTACGCGCCGCGCTGTTTTGACCGGCAACACTTCAGCGAGCGCAGCCTGCACGGCGGCATCGAGTTTAGGATCAGCGGTGAGGACCGGCCCGCCGCTGACATCGATACGGGGCTGATGGAACGCTTCCTCGAGGCTCATGCCGAAGCGGGAGAGAAATGCGCTCAACTGCAGCACCGCACCGAGAATCTTGCGACCGCCCGAAGCGCCCAGACCAAACATGCGTTGCCGGGTATCGACCCCAATGACCGGACAGTAGTTGGCCAGACAGCGCTTGCCGGGCGCGAGCGAATTTGGTTTGCCCGGCTCGGGGTCGAACCACATGATGCCGTTGTTCAGCAGCACCCCCGTGGAGGGCGACACGACCCGCGCCCCGAAGATCGACAGCAGCGTCTGGGTCACCGAGCACAGGTTACCCTCGCGATCGACGACGCAAAAGTGAGTCGTGCTGCCCGGCGCCTGCGCCGACTCGTGGTCGCCCATCTGCGACAGACGCTGCTCGAAGGCCTCGCGCAGGGCGCGTGCGATGGCCTGGTAGTGCGCAGGGCCGATCGCCCCCGACGGCATCTGAAGGGCCTTGAGGGCGCGCGCGAAGGTGGGCCCGCCGGTGAGACCGGGCACCGCCCAGATCCGCCCGCCCGCGTGATCCAGTTGCATCGGTTCGACCCACTCGGCGCGGTACTGCTCGAGATCCTCCTCCCCCAGAAAGCCGCCCTTGGCGCGCACATCGCGCACCAGCGCCCGGGCAACATCGCCCCGGTAGAAGGTATGCGCGCCCTCAAGCGCAATCTGCTGCAGGGTATCGGCCAGCGCCGCCTGATCGAGATGCCGCGGGGGCCCGCCCGTCCAGGCGCCCACAATAGGCCAGCGGCCCTCGTCCAAAAACATGGCCGCCGCATCCGGGTCGGCCGCGAGCGAGCGCGCTGACGATGCCGTCACCAGGCCGGAAAACCAGTCGCTCTGCAGACCGCGCCGAGCCAGCGCCACCGCAGGCTCGACCAACTCACGCCAAGGCATGCGCCCGTACTCGCCGTGGGCGAGCGACATGCCGGCCACCACACCCGGTACCGCCACCGCCGTGGCGCCCTGAACATTGCGGTCATCGAGCACCGAGGGCCAAGCAAAGAGGTCGGTGTTGACCCCCTCACCCGTGAGCGGGTAGTGGGAAGGGTCGAGGCTCAGGGGCGAACGCATACCGAAATTGACCGCCCGCGGCTGCGCCTCACCCGCGCGCCAAATCACCATGCAACCGCCTGCGGCGACGCCGCTCATCCAGGGCTCCACCACGCCCAGCGCAAACGAGGTAGCCACGGCGGCATCGATGGCGTTGCCCCCCGCGCTCAGCACCGCAGCCCCCGCTTCGGCCGCGAGCCGGTGCTGCGAGGCCACCACGCCCCGCCCGGTCACGACGACCGACTTGCGAATGCTCTGCGCGTTGGAAAAATTGTCGTTCATCGAATTCCTCCGGAGAATGCGCGCCGGAGTTTACCTTTGAGCCCGGCGGGCTGTGGCGGGAAGCCCCTGCGCCGCAAGCGCCCGTGACCCGGATGAAGCCAATCGGGCTCAATGACCCCGCACCGCGGGCACTCGCCGGGTGTGTAAGATCTCCACTGGATATCGTGGGAGCCCTATCAGATGGAGCCACACTCGGTCATCGTTGCCAGTACCGGGCTGGTTGGCCTGCTAGCCGTCCTGACGCTCGCCCGGCGTGGCATCAAGGTCACGGTGCTCGACATCCTCGACCGCCTGGGCCTCTTTGGGGTGGCCCCGCCACAGGCGGAGCGGGCCGAGTCGGTGCAATACCGCACACCGGTCCCGCGCGTGCATTTCGATAGCGCGGTGCCCGCCACTCAGACCCAGACTGGCGAGACTGTGCCTCGGGTCAGACGAGGCGGAGCCGAGTCCGGCCTGCGCGCGCGATTTCTGATCGGCACCGATGGCGCGGTCAGTGATCTGATCGCGACCATGCGATCACTGCCCCGAATCCCCGGCAAGGAGCGCTACCGAACGGGGCGCTGCCCGGAAAGCCGCATGCAGCAGGGTCGAATCGTACTGGCGAGCAACAGCGCAGATATCACCAACACCCGGGACGGCATGAGCATGAAAACGGGCATCCACGACCCCTGGATGCTGACCCACGCCATCGCTCGAGTGCCCGCAATCGGCCGTCGACAAGCGCGCCAGCGCGGCATGAACCGTTTGGGCGCACTACCCACGAAGCCGTGATGAACATTGCCCTGCCCGCCGCCGACCTGCCGCCCATCCCGCTGCCCGCGCGCCGACTGGGCGTTCTGGTGCCACCTGCCAACCCGACAGTCGAAATTGAATATCCGGCCCTGCTTCCAGGGGACACCGCCCTGCACGCCATGCGGCTACCGGTCTTTGCGGGAGACCTGCAGGCACGCAACCGCAGCTACGTCGCAAGCTACGCGTCCTGCCTGAAGGGGTTTGGCCATCTCAGACTCGACGCCCTGTCCATCGCCATGACCGGGTCACATTATCGGCTCGGCCACTCGGGCGATCTCGACCTGTGCAGACGGCTCACCGATGCGGCTGGTCTCCCAGTCGAAACCGCGAGCCTCGCGATTGCTCGCGCGCTGCAAACCCTTGGTATCGAGCATCTCACACTGATATCGCCCTACCCTGACGCGGTGACGGCCGAGGCGCGCGAGTACTGGGCCAGCGCAGGCTTCGCCCTTTACGACCTGAGCTCCTTCGGCGACCAGTTGGTCGCCTACATTCTCACCCCGGCTCAGGTGCTTGAGGCCATCCTGCGCACACGTATCCATCCGCGAGGCGCCGTGCTGCTGAGCGGTACGGGCATGCGAACCCTCGAGGCCATTGCCCTGGCACGCTCGGCCATCGAGCAGCCCCTGCTGGCCTCCAACCCCTGCGCCGTCTGGAGTCTGCTTCGCCCGACCGGGGCTGAGGTGTCGGGGTGGATGCGCGCAAGCCTGCCCGCCGCACTGCTCGACACGGCACGGCCATGAACCCGCGCCGATGGCTTGCCGCAGCGACTGGCGCCTGCGTGAAAGACGTGCCGCGACAAGAATCCGTCATCCGTGAGACTCAAGTCCAGCTGGAGTAAGGGCGCCTGCGCGCGCCAGCAAACGTTGTTCGAACGCCGTGCGAGCTCAGAAAATATCGGGTTCGGGCACAGCCGCGCCAAACGATGTCTCGAGAAAATCGAAGTCACAGCCCTGATCGGCCTGCAGCACGTGGCGTGCGAACATCCAGCCATAGCCTCGCTGCCAGCGGGGCGCAGGCGGCGTCCAGTCGGCACGGCGCCGGGCGAGTTCGTCCTCGCTCACCTCGAGGTGAATACGTCGCGCGGGCACGTCCACGCTGATGCGGTCCCCCGTTCGAACCAAGGCAAGCGGCCCGCCCACGGCCGCCTCGGGCGAGCAGTGCAGCAGGCAGCCGCCATAACTCGTGCCGCTCATGCGCGCATCCGACAGCCTGAGCATGTCGGTGACCCCGGCACGCAGCAGCTTGGTAGGGATGGGCAGCATCCCCCACTCGGGCATGCCGGCGCCCAGCGGACCAGCATTGCGCAGCACCAGCACGTCGTCGGCGCTCACCTCCAGATCGGGGTCCTCGACCGCCTGCTTCAGGGCCGGATAGTCATCGAACACCAGCGCTCGCCCCGTGTGCCGCAGCAAGCGCGGCGCGCAGGCGCTGGGCTTGATCACCACGCCGTCGGGCGCGAGGTTGCCGCGCAGCACCGCCAGCGCCCCTTCCGCATACAAGGGCCTGGACAGGGGGCGGATCACCTCGTCATTAAACACCTCGGCGCCCGCGATGTTCTCACCCAGCGTCCGGCCATTGACGGTCAGGACATCACAGGCAAGACTGGCCCGGATGCGTTCGAGCAGCGCGCGCAGCCCACCCGCGTAGAAAAAGTCCTCCATCAGGTAGTGCTCGCCGCTGGGCCGAATGTTGGCAATGACCGGCACCCGGCGGCTGGCCTCATCGAAGTCGTCCAGCGTTACGGGGTGCCCCGCGCGCCGCGACATCGCGATCAGGTGAATGATGGCGTTGGTGCTGCATCCCATCGCCATCGCGCAGGCAATGCCGTTGAGAAAATGCGCACGCGAGAGCAGGCGGCCCGGCGTGAGGTCCTCCCGAACCATCTCGACAATGCGTCGACCGCAGTCGGCACTCATCCGGATGTGGCCGGCGTCAGCGGCAGGAATGCTCGAGGCCCCCGGAAGGCTCAAGCCCACGGCCTCGGCAATTCCCATCATGGTGGCCGCCGTCCCCATGGTCATGCAGGTGCCATGGCTGCGGTTGATGCCCGCCTCCATCTCCTGCCAGGCCTGCTCAGACAGCCGGCCGGCGCGTCGTTCATCCCAATACTTGAAGGCATCCGACCCCGACCCCAGCACCTGCCCGCGCCAGTTGCCCCGCAGCATGGGCCCGGCGGGCAGGTAGATGAAGGGCAGACCCGCGCTGAGCGCGCCCATGACCAGACCGGGCGTGGTCTTGTCGCAGCCGCCCATCAGCACCGCGCCATCGACCGGATGACTGCGCAGCAACTCCTCCGTCTCCATCGCCAGGAAGTTGCGATACATCATGGTGGTCGGCTTGACGATGGGCTCGGACAGACTCATCGCCGGCAACTCGAGCGGAAAACCGCCCGCCTGCAGCACACCGCGCTTGACGTCCTCGACCCGAGACTTGAAGTGTGCGTGGCACTGCGCGATGTCGCTCCACGTGTTGATGATCGCAATCACGGGCCGCCCGAGCCAGTCGTCGGGGCCGTAGCCCATCTGCATGAGACGGGAGCGGTGACCGAACGAGCGAAAGTCATCGGGCGCAAACCAGCGGGCACTGCGCAGGGCCTTGGGGGGCTTGGGGCTCATGAAATCTCCGGTTCAGCGTCGCAAACGCCACTGCAACGCAGATGATAGCCAGAGCCCGACAAGACCCGCTTGGTCAGGACGCCAGTTTCGGAGTCGAAAACACCCCGTAGCCCGGCCCGCTGCCCCCGGCCTTGGGGTTGACACATTGGTTGCTCATCTGCACGAGCACGTACTTGCCGCTGCCCCCGTTGGCCGACAGGATACGCAGGCAGGCAAAGGCGCTCACCGACGAGTAAGCGTGGTTGGTCACCTTGTTAGTCACGGGAATGGTCACGAACTCGCAACTGCGGTCGCCGGCGGCGCTGCAGGCATTGACCGGGGCATACAGGGCCGTTTTGGAGCCGGGCTGGATCCAGGTGCCATCCCCGACCGAGAGGGTGGTGGGATTGCCTGACTGGATCAAGGTCTGCACCGCCGAGGTACTGCTCAGGTCCTGCGCAAAGGTTGTCCAGTCGCCGCCATCGCAGGAGCCGCTCTTGTACCCCGAGGTGATATAAAACTGATACGGCTGGCCAACCGTCTGCTTGATGCTCTGCCCGGGCAGCGACGAGGCTTTGGTCGCAAGCTTGGGTGAACCTGTGGTGGCATCCCAGTAGTTGTCATACATGCACTTGGACATGGCAATCGGAAAGAGCCCGCCTGCTCCCACGTTGCCGGGCGAGGTGATAACGGCCACCGCGCTCGCCGACAGCGGCATCACCTCAATCCCGAACACCTTCCCCAGATACAACCTGACCCCCCCGCCGTTCTCCGACCCGGTCTTGCGAATGGTGACGCGAATCGCTGCCGTGTCATTGCTCTTGGGTATCATGGGAAGCGACTGCAACCCCGGGGGCGACCCGGTCAAATTCCAGTAGCCCGTATCGACGCTTGCGGTTTGCAGCGTGGCGCCGTCTGCGGCGTTGCTGGCGACCGCGCTCGCGGCCCGCTGGCGTGAAGTGGTCCAGTCGGGCCAGGGACTGCTGAGGTTGCCGCATTCGGTCCGCGGATAGAGGCACTGCACCCCCGCCAGCACCGAAGCGTCTGCGGCGTTCTGTAGTTCGTTGCGCACCACCATCACGTTGGCCACATCAACGGCCAGCGCACTGACCGACAAGACCAACGGCAGCAGCAGGGCCGCCAGCACCGCGATGGTGCCTCGCTGCCGTGTACGTGGCGCGCTCCCGCTAGGCGTGCGCACCAGACCCGCCCCCCCGGTAGGATGACGCGATTGCATGGCCATACGATGATTCCCCAAAAGACTATTCGTTCTTCATGACCGAGGTGGCCGTGATCACCAGCGGCCCGGTAACCGCGCTCAGCAGTTTGGTGAGCCCCAGCCCCTGGTAGGTGTAGGACACCGTGACCGTCAGCGGCACGCCGAAGCTGCCCTGTGCGCCGGATGCCACCGACACACTGGGCGGCGCCGCAGAGGCAAACGACAAAAGGTTGTTGTTGCAGTACGCGGTCGCCACCGCCTCAATTTCGGTGCGACTGAGCTTGGGTGTGCGCAGTACCACCCCCGCGCGGGCCGCCTCGCGACTCGCATTGGTAATCACCGCCTTGTCGTAAAGGATCAGGCCCAACTCGATGGTCGCAAACACGACCAGCAAAAAGATCGGAAAAATCAGCGCGAACTCAACGACCGCAACGCCTTGCTGCCTGCCTGCACGTTTCATCTTCTCGCCTCAGGATTGAACGGCCCACTGCACCGCCGCGCCTGTGCAGATTAAGCGCAGCGAATAAGGCCCCGATCGATTCAGGTCAAGGAAAGACTTTCCGCGCCAGCTCGGCACCGGCGGTCGGCGTCGCGCCAAGGCGCGCCCTTGCCTTGCGTCATGTGCGCACTCCGTCGGTCGGCAAGCCGCCCGCAGCCGAGTCAATTGATAGGACCGGATCGCTGCCCCTTGTCGTGGCAGGCCGCCCCGACACCCGACCGAGCCCAGGATGCGTGCAGATCATGTGATCCGCATTCGAGGAGAAACGCAGCATGAACGCCAACAGACTGTTTCTATACGGAGTGATCGTGGCTGGGCTCGCCAGTGCCGGTTGCAGTCCGGGAGACTCGTCCCCATCCAGCACGCAGGGTGCCAATCCTGCCAGCATCAGCGCGGTCCAGAAGCAGGTCAGCCCCTTCGTTCCGCGGGAGCCCCTGCCCACCGAGAGCCCACCCTCGGCGCAACTGGCGTCACCCACCGTCGTGACGCAGCCAGGGACGGTCGGTACTGTCGCGGCATCGGCAAACGGCACGCCGGGCCCCAACACGAGCCTGACCAGCTCATCCATCACCGGCACCCGTACCGGCCCTCTGCCTGGAGCCGCGCGATCCGTGCAGATCCAGTAAACGCCCTCCGCTTGAATCGGCTCAAACACTGTCAGGAGTGCTTGCATCATGAATGAACATCAGATCCCCGACCGGCCTGCAGGAAGCCTTGGCGCGAGGCTTCGAAAAAGAGTGGCCGCTTTCCTCGTGATCCTGGCCGCATTGTTGGGTGGTCCACTTGCCTTCGCGCAGAAGGGGCCCGCTGCCCTCGTGCTCTACGACGCGCCCGCCGGTCAGCCCTACGAAAAAATGGGCAAGGCCTACGCGATCATGCTGAGCAATCTGCTCGGGCACTGGGACGCGAAGATCGACGCGATTCCGGTTCAGGAATACACCACGGGTAAGATGGAGAATTACCAGACCATCTTCTATCTGGGGTCGTGGTATGACAACCCGCTCCCGGCCGCCTTTCTTCGCGATGTCGACACCACCAGCAAGACGGTGGTCTGGTTCAAGTACAACCTCTGGCAACTCTCGAGGGTGGAGGGGTTCGACTCGGTCAAACGCTTCGGCTTTCGCTTCCTCTTCAACCGGGGTCTGAGCGGCGACCCGGCGGCGGCCACGCCCGACTTTTTCGATACGGTGAACTATAAGGGTCAGGCACTTCGAAAGTATTACGCCTTCGATGCCGCAGCAAACAGCGTTCTCGCAGACCCGGATATTGGCTACACCGAGATCGTGGATAGCGCGCGCGTGCAGACCCTCGCCACCATTGGAAACCGCGCCAACCTGATGGAGGCGCCCTACGCGATGCGATCGGGCAACTTCTGGTACATCGCCGACATGCCCTTCTCCTACATCGGACCGCGCGATCGCTATCTGGTCATCAGCGATCTGCTGCACGACATTATCGGGGTCTCACCGCCCAGTGCATCGGCTTCCCGCCGGGCCCTGGTCAGACTCGAAGATGTCAGCGCGCTCACCAGTTCGAGCACGCTCAGGCGGCTGAGCGACTGGCTGAGCACCCGGGTGAATCCCGCCACCGCGCAACCGCAGCCCGTCCCCTTCTCGATCGCGCTGATTCCGCATTTCGTCGACCCGCTTGGCGTTTACAACGGCGGCACGCCGCTGGATATCCCCTTGAATCAGGCGAGTACGCTTCGCAATGACCTCAACTATGCTCTGGCTCGGGGCGGCCGGATCGTGATGCATGGCGTGACGCATCAGGTGGGAACGGCGCGCAACCCATGGACGGGGGTGAGTGGCGACGACTATGAATTCTGGGACATCGTCGGCAACCAGGTGGTGCCGGGCGACAACCTGGATACATGGCGAGCTCGCCTGGATGAGGGGCTGAAGCTGCTCTCAACCAGTGGCTACAGCACCACGATCTTCGAGACGCCGCACTATCAGGGGTCACCCAGTGCGTATCGCGCCACCGCCGAAAAATTTTCGAAAGTTTATGAGCGGGCCGTGTACTACACGTCGGAGACACCGCAACTGGGCGCGGGAACCAATGATCGCGACTATGCCGTCGGGCAATTTTTTCCCTATGTGATCGAGCGCGACTGGTACGGGCGAAAGGTTCTGCCCGAAAATCTCGGCAACATCGAGTACGACATCCGCGAGATCGACCCGAGCGCCGTGTACACCTACGCCAAGGACGAGTTGATCGAGAATGCCCGCGTCCTCACCGCACTGGTGCGCGACTCGATTCCCTCCTTCTTCTTCCACCCGTTCTGGCTTGAAACCTTCCGTCGCCCCGACGGCACGCCCTACGCCTTCGATGGCTTCGCCGACTTCAAGCAGGTCATGGACGCCATCTCGGCCATGGGATTCACCTGGACAGATCCGACTGGTCTTTGAGCCCGTTCAGGCGGTTCGCGAGAATCGGTCGGACTTGACGCTGATGCCGGCCTTCTCGCGATCCCAGGTGTCGCCCGTGACCCCTTGCTTGCGCAGTTCGCTCTTCATCACCTTGTTACTCGGCGTCTTGGGCAACTCGTCCACCACTCGAACATAGCGAGGCACCATGAAATGCGCCATACGTGGCTTGAGAAACTCGAGCAACTCGGCCGCATCAACCGTGCAGCCCGCCATGGGGGCCACGACCACCAGCACGTCTTCTTCGCCGAACTCGCTGGGCACCCCAACCGCAGCCACCTCCCGTACGGCCGGGAAGGCCTGCACGTCGGCCTCGACCTCGAAGGACGAGATGTTTTCACCACGCCGGCGGATTGCATCTTTCTTGCGATCGACGAAGTAAAAATTGCCCTCGGCATCCATCCGGAACGAGTCGCCCGTATGGAACCAGCCATTGCGCCACGCCGCTGCCGTCGCGGTCGGGTTCTTGTAATAACCGCTGTTCATGCCCCAGGGCCGATCGGTGCGAACCAGCATCTCGCCGACGGTCCCGATCGGTACCTCACAGTCGTTGTCGTCGACCAGCCTCACCTCGACGCCTTCGCGCTTCTTGCCGCAGGTGCCCCGCACCAGCGGATTGGGCTCGGAAAAGATGGGCGTGGAAATTTCGGTCATGTTGAAGATGGTGTAGACGTCCACGCCGAATCGCTTGGAAAAGCCAGGGATGTCACCGGCCAGCGGCACCATGAAAACCAGGCGAAGGGGCGTATCAGCATCGCTTGGGCTGGGCGGAAGTTTTTCCAGGAAGCTGGCCATCACGCCCAGCAGGAAAGTAGCCGTGCTGCCGGTTGCGCGGACCGTATCGAGAAACGACGCGGTATCGAATCGGTCGACGAAGGCCACCGAACCGCCGCGGACAAACATCACCCAGGTGACGCCCATGCCCCCAATATGAAAGAGTGGCATGTTCACGAGGAAGCGATCTTCGCCGGTGACGCAGTGCCAGGTCTCGGGACCGGCATTGGTGAAGAGGTGCAGGTAAGACGAGAGCACCCCCTTGGAGGGGCCGGTGGTGCCCGAGGTGTAGATGATCGACTGCGAATCCCAGGGTTCAATGGGGCGCTTGAGCGGCTCGAGTCGGCCCGACTGCGGCAGCAGCACATCCTCGTAGTAATGCGTCTGGAGCCCGGGGCACGTCACCCGCTCGCCCACCACGACTGCAGTCTTGAGCGCGGCGAGGCTCACCCCTTCGAAACGCGGCACGAGGTCGGCATGTACCACGGTGAGGGCTGCGTCAGAATTTTCGATCACGTGCGCAAGCAGCCCACCCTTGTAGGCCGTGTTGATCGGCACATAAACGCCACCCAGATAATTGATGGCAAAAAACACTCTCAAATGCTCGCGCGTGTTGGGCATCCAGACCAGAACGTGATCGCCCTGCTCAACCCCAAGTTGCTGCAGGCCCAGGGCCGTCTGCAGCACGAGCAGGCGGAAGTGGCGATACGTCCACGCCTCACCCGTGTCGGCGAACTTGAGAAATACCTTGTCGGGGCACTCGAGGTTCCAGCGCTCCATCAGCGCGCGCGTGACCACCTTGTCGCGTCGGGGCACGCGCGGGTCGGTGGTTTCCGGTGTGTCAGCGCAGTCGACCACCTCGAAGCTCATGCTCATTGCCTGCCTCCGTTTCTTTTTTGAGTTCGCCCATGCTTGTAACTAGGATAGCGGCTGGGTTAGCATCGGACAACACAAGGCACGGTGATCTCACGCCGTCAACAAAACCCGAGGAGGCCCCATGATCGATCCGACACGTTCCCCGACCGCGCACGACGCCGCGCCCGCCCAAGCCACCGCCGAAAGCCGCCGCAGCTTCATTCGCACCTCGGCCGTGGCCACCGGTGCCGTCGCCACGGCCTTCGCGCCTGGCCTGGCCAAACCCGCCTGGGCCCAGAAGGGTGTCGTCAAGTTTGGCTGCTCGCTGCCCCTTACAGGCAGCTTCGAGGCCGTCTCCAAACTTTATCGGGCCGGCTATGAGCTGTGGGCCGATTCGGTCAAGCGCAAAATGCGCGTGGGCGACCACGAACTCGACGTTGAATGGATCACCTATGACGACGAGTTCAACCCTGCCCGGGTCGCACAGCTGACCGAGCGTCTGATCACCACCGACAAGGTCGACTTCATCGTCGGCACCTACGGCACCGATACCGTGCTGGCTCAAGGCGCCGTGGCCAAGCGCTATAACAAGATCACGATGCAGGCGGGTGCCGCTTCACGTCGAGTCGACGAGGAAATCGGTGGCACCACCACCTTCACGCTGGTGACCAATGCGGGGGCCTACCCGAAGCTCGCGCTCGAGTATCTCGCCACCCGTACGCCCAAGCCCAAGCGCGTGGCCACCATCACGTTCGACGAGGCCGTGTACAAGGAAATGACGGCCGAGATCAAGGACGTGCTCATCCCCAAGCTGGGCCTCGAGCACGCCATCGACATCGATCATCCCGTGCAGGTGCAGGATCTTCGCCCCACCATCATCAAGCTCAAGCGTGAGGGCAACATCGACATCGTGTATTTCACCGGCCACGATGTGCCCCTGATCAAGTTCATCCAGGAAGCGGCTGCGCTCGACTTCAATCCCAAGGCGATCATCGGCGGTCACCTCACCACCAACCCCTCGGTCAAGAGCACGCTGGGCGACAAGCTTCGCGATGTCTACGGCGTCACGCTCTGGCTGCCTCAGTTCAAGTACAAGGACGACTACTTTTCCAGTTGCCAGGACTTTGCCGACAAGCACCGGGCGGCCAAAGGCTTTCCGCCCACCTACCACTCGGCGATGTCCTACACCCTGCCTTATCTGTTCCAGCATGCGGCCGGGGTCGCCAAGACCACCGACAACGCGGCCATTCGCAAGGTGCTGCTCGACTTGAAGGACTTCCCCTCGATCTGGGGGCCCATCTCCTTCAACGACCGGGGTCGCATCCAGTCGCGCGGCATGCCGCTCATTCAATGGCAGGGCAAGGATCCGCAACTGCAGGTCATTCATCCTCGTGATCTATCAACGGCCGAGGGCGTTTACCCAGTGGCCCCCTGGAACAAACGCGGCTAAGGCCTGTTGATCGTCGGGCGGGCCCTGGGCCCGCCCCGCCGTCGCCTCCGACCGGCAAGGACGCCAGATGATCGACGTCATTCTCTACGGGGTGCTGCGCGGTGCCTTGTTTGCACTCGCAGCCTTCGGCTTTGCCCTGGTTCTGGGCGTGCTGGGCATCGTCAACATGACGCACGGCGTGTTCATCGTGTTCGGGGCCATGCTCACCCACGCCCTCCATGCCAAGGGCGTGTCGCTGCTCCTGGCAATGCCGGTCGCTGCGGCCGCCACCGGCTTGATGGCCTTACTCGTGCACAAGATCTTCATCGAGCGGGTGTTCAAGGCCAATCCGCTGATGGTTCTGGTGCAAACCTTCGGCCTGTCGATCGTCATCACGCGCATCGTCGAGATCAGCATGGGATCAGGCGAGCGACTCATTCGTGCCGACGTACCGGGCCTGCCCATCGTCGAGATCGGGCCGGTCATCATCCCCACCATCGAGGTGGTGCTGTTCCTGATCGCACTCGCCTCCACCGTCGCGCTCATGCTCTTGCTCGAACGAACCGATTTTGGCCGCTCGGTGCGGGCCTGCCGAGACAACCCGCGCTCGGCGGCGCTGCTGGGCATCCACGTTGACTCAGTCTACGCGCGCACCATGCTGGTCTGCGGCCTCTGGGCGGGCCTCGCCGGCGCCCTGATGGTGGGCATCAAGCCGCTGGCGCCCTACATGCACCTGCACTGGACGGTGGATGCCTTTCTCATTGTGATCATTGGCGGACAAGGCAGCATGCTCGGCGTGCTGCTCGGGGGCTTTCTCTACGGCATCCTCAATTACCTCGCCTACTTCTTCTTTCCCGCGCTCGCGCCGGCACTGATCTTCAGTGCGCTGGTACTGGTGCTGTTGCTCCGACCGCAGGGCCTGTTCGGACTCGGTACCGTGGTGCGCAAGTGAGCCCACCGTGAAAGACTTTCTCAACGCTCCCACACTCGGCTCGCGATTGGGCTGGTTGGTCGCCGCCGGCGTACTGCTCGCGCTGCTGCCGCTGGTGCTGCCCCCCTACTGGACCCGACTGGCTGTCTTTGTCTTCATCAACATCGGACTGGCCAGCGCCTGGAACGTGATTGGTGGCATGGCGGGCTACCCCTCCTTCGGTCATAGCGTCTTCTTCGGGCTGGGCGCCTACGTCGCAGCCATTCTCACCGTGCGCTATGGCTTTCCCTTCTGGAGCACCCTGCCCTTGGCCGGACTGGCCGCCGGGCTCTTCTCGCTACTCTTTACGCCACTGTTCAAACAGCGGGGCTTCTACTTTGCCCTGTCCACGCTCGCCGCGGCGCTCGCGGTGGAAGCCATCGTGCGCTCCTGGACCTGGGTGCGGGGGCTTAAAACGGCCGACCACGGCTGGAATCTGCCCAACGACCGACCGCTCGAGTTTTACTATTACCTCGCGCTGGCGCTGCTGATCGTCTGCCTGGGAAGCATCCTGGTGCTGATCGCCTCGCGCGTGGGCATGGCGCTAAGGGCCATTCATCGCGACGAAACCGTTGCAGCCTCGGTGGGCGTGGACTGCGCGCGCTACAAGACCATTGCGTTTGCCTTCTCCGCCATCTGGCCCGCCATTTTTGGTGCCATGTACGGCCCCTTCCTGGTGTTCATCAGCGCCGATACCGTCTTCGACCTGAAGATCACGCTCAACATGATCGTGTACTCGGTGTTCGGTGGCGTCGGCACCTTCCTCGGGCCCATCGTCGGCGGCGTCCTGCTCAGCATCATCGACCAGATCGCGTGGTCGCATTTTCTCGACTATCACTCGATGATCTACGGCATCGTCATCGTGCTGATCATCACCTTCAGCCCGGGCGGCGTCATCAGCTGGTTTCGCAAGCCTCGAGCGGGGCGCTCGTCATGAGTCAGGGCGAGGCACTGCTCAAGCTGACCGGCGTCAGCAAGTCCTTCGGGGGCGTTCATGCCGTCTCGAAGCTCGACATGGAAGTCAGGCAAGGTGAGGTGCTCGGCCTCATCGGCCCCAACGGCGCCGGCAAGACCACCGTGTTCAACCTGGTTTCCGGCGTGCAGCAGCCCACCTCGGGCAGCATTCGCTTTGCGGGCGCCGAAATTGCGGGGCTGCGACCCGATCAGATCAACCGTCGCGGCATCGCCCGAACCTTCCAGACGGCGTCATTCCTTCCCGGAATGTCGGTGCGCGAAAACGTCCGGCTGGCTGCCGCCTTTCGCGACCCGGCCAAGCTGAAGGCACGCCCGGTCGAGGTGGTGGTCGACGAATCACTCGCCCGGGCCGAGCTAAGCGATGTCGCGGATCAGCCGGCCGAACTCATCAACGCCTCGCAGCACAAGCGGCTCGAAATCGCCCGGGCGATTGCCACCGAGCCGCTGCTGCTCATGACCGATGAAATCGTGGCAGGCCTCAACCCGGCCGAGACCGACGACCTGCTTCGCATCCTCGTGGGCCTCAACCGGCAGGGCATGACACTGGTCTTCGTCGAGCACGATGTGCGCGCGGTGCTGTCGGTATCGCACCGCCTGGTCGTGCTGGCGCAGGGCACGCTGCTCGCCGAGGGGGACCCCAAGACCGTGGCGCGCTCGTCCGAGGTGATCCGCGTCTACCTTGGGAACCGCTATGCTGGCAATCAGTAAGCTCACCGGGGGCTACTTCCCCGGTAACCCGGTGCTGCAGGACGTCTCCCTGCACGCGCAAGCGGGTTCGCTCACCAGCGTGGTCGGCGCCAATGGCGCGGGCAAGTCATCCCTGCTGGGTGCCATCTTTGGTTTTCTGCCGCAGGTCAGCGGCACCATCCAGTTGGGGGGCGATGCGCTTGCCGGCCTCCGAACCGATCTCGTCGCGCGCTGCGGCGTTCGCATGGTGCCCGAGAATCGCGGCACGCTGCCCTCGCTCTCGGTACTCGAAAATCTTCAACTCGGTGGCCTGGGCCTGCCGCGGGAAGAAATCGCACGCCGTGTCGAGGCCGAGCTGGAGCGCTTCCCGCGCCTTCGCGAACGACTCAAGCAGCGCGCCGGCATGCTGTCCGGCGGCGAGCAGCAGATGCTCGCAATCGGGCGGGCACTCATGGCCAGACCCAGGCTGTTGCTGCTCGACGAGCCCTCGCAAGGATTGGCGCCCCTCATCGTTGATCAGATCTTCGAGTTGCTGGGCACCCTTCGCGGCGGCGACATGACCATCGTTCTCGTCGAGCAGGACGTGGGCCTGAGCCTCGCCATCAGCGACTATGCCTATGTGCTCGAAAAGGGCCGGGTCACGCTCGAAGGGCCGGCCGACACCTTGATCGATGATCCCTACGTCAAGCAGGCCTTCCTGGGGATTGCATGATGAACCCACGCTATCGCTGCCCCGAGTTTCCGGTCGAGCTCCGAACCGTCACCGGGGCGCTGGCCCGAACGGTGGCAAGGGTGCCCGATCGCCCCTTCGTCGATGTGGACGGTCTTAGCCTCACCTACCGCCAGTTCGACCTCGAAGTGGGCCGCTACGCCGCCTTCCTGCGGGCGGCCGGCATCGTACGCCGCGATCACGTGGCGCTCATGCTGCCCAACAGTCTTGAGTTCCTGCTGGTCTGGTTCGCCTGTGCACGCATCGGGGCGCTCTATGTGCCCATCAACACCGATTACCGCGGCGACATCCTTCGGTATCAGCTCGACAAGGCCGACGCGAAGCTGATGGTCATCGATGAAGCCTACGCAGATCGTCTCGCCTTCGTCGCGGCCGAGCTGCCCAAGCTGCGCGCCGTGGTGGTGCGGCGCCGAAGCGACGCGGGCGCGGGCGCATCGGTGAGCAGTGCGCCGGCGGCACAGTCTCCGGCCGGCGCCGCAACCGGGATTGACCGGGCCACGCCGGACTGGCGCGCGACGCTCTCGGCCCGTTTCACCTTGCACGACAGCCACGACTACCGGACCATGGCCCCCCTGCCCGACGATGGCACGATCGTTCAAACCGATCTGCACAGCGTCTGCTTCACCTCGGGCACGACCGGTCCCTCGAAGGGCGTGTTGTCCACCAACTGTCATGTGGTCAGTTTTGCGATGGACTGGATCACGGCCAACGCTTTCACCGAACACGACAGCATCTACACTCCGCTGCCACTCTTTCATGCGATTGCCGCCTGGCTGGGGGTCATGCCCACCGTGTTGCTCGGCGCCCGCATCGCCATCGTCGAGCGTTTCTCCGCTGCCAACTACTGGGCCGACGTGCGACGCTTCAAGGCCAGTGTCGCGCACGGCATCTTCTCGGTGGTCCCCATCCTGCTCAAGCAAGCCGAGCAGCCCGATGACGCCGACAACCCAGCCCGCGCGTTCTATATCGGCCAGCAGGATCCGGCCTTCGAAAGGCGCTTTGACTGCCGCATCGTCAACGCCTTCGGCGCCACCGAGACTGGCGCTGTCACCTTCCTGCCCTACGGCGAAGACGCGCCCCCGGGCAGTTGTGGGCGCCCCAACACCGAGCGCTTCGATATTCGTCTGGTCGATGCCGAGGAGCGCGATGTGCCGGACGGGCAAGTGGGCGAAATTCTGGTGCGGGCTCGCCAGCCTCACACCATGATGGAGGGCTATTACAACGATCCGCAGGCCACGGCCCACGCCATGCGGGGAGGCTGGTTTCACACGGGCGACAACGGCCGGCGCGATGCCGCCGGCTGGTACTACTTCGTCGACCGCAAGAAAGACGCCATCCGAAGGCGTGGCGAAAACATTTCCTCCTTCGAACTCGAGTCGGTCGCCAGCCAGCATCCCGCCGTTCTGGAGAGCGCGGCCGTGGCGGTGCCCAGCGAACTGGGTGAGGACGACGTCAAGCTCTTCGTGGTCTTGCGGCCCGGGCAATCGGTCAGCCACGATGAGCTATGGGCCTTCTGCGAACAGCGCATGCCGGCCTTCTGGGTACCGCGCTACATCGAGTTCATCGGCAGCATGCCGCGAACGCCCAACCAGAAAATCATGAAGTACGAACTGCGCAAGAACGAAGTGGGCGGCGATCTGCGCGAGCGCGCGCCGGCCACCCGGCGCCGCGGCTGACACTCGCGCGCCGGGCGCCCTTCAGGGAGACATGAACATGGGACCGCTTGCCGGACTGAAGGTACTCGAGATCGCCGGCATCGGCCCTGCGCCCTTTTGCGCCATGATGCTGGCCGATATGGGCGCCGATGTGGTGCGGGTCGATCGACGGGCCGCGGCGGACCTGGGCATCAGCCTCGAAACCCGCTTCGATGTGCTGGGCCGCGGACGCCGCTCGATCGCGCTCGATCTCAAGCAGTCCGACGATCTGGCCACGGTGCGCGACCTGGTTTCGCGGGCAGATGTGTTGCTCGAGGGCTTTCGACCCGGCGTGATGGAGCGACTGGGGCTGGGCCCAGACGACTGCCTCGCCCTCAATTCACGACTGGTGTATGGCCGCATGACCGGCTGGGGGCAGGACGGCCCCCTCGCCAAGGCGGCGGGTCATGACATCAACTACATCGCGCTCAGCGGCGCGCTGGCCACCATCGGCCCTCGCGATGCCGCACCCGTACCACCACTCAATCTGGTCGGTGACTTTGGCGGCGGCGGCATGCTGCTGGCCATGGGCGTGCTGGCCGCGGTCTTCGAAAGCTCACGCTCGGGCAAAGGCCAGGTGGTCGACGCTGCCATGGTCGATGGCGCAGCCCTCCTCATGGCCAGCACCTACGGCATGCGGGCAGCCGGGCTCTGGAACGATACGCGCGGCGACAACATTCTCGATGGCGGTGCGCCCTGGTATGGCGTATTCGAGACCGCCGACGGACGCTACGTCTCGGTGGCCCCGATCGAGGCGCGCTTCTACGATGAATTCCTGCGCCGTCTCGGGCTCGATACCGCCACCCTGCCTGCGCAGCACGACCGGGCCGGCTGGCCGCAACTGCGCCAGGTCTTCGCTGAGACCTTCCGTGCCAGGCCTCTGGCCCATTGGTGCGAGGCGCTCGAGGGCACCGATGTGTGCTTTGCGCCCGTACTCGACATGGGTGAGGCCCCCGGGCATCCGCACAACGCGGGTCGCAGCGCCTTTGTCGACATCGCCGGCGTCAGGCAACCCGCTCCCGCGCCGCGTTTCAGCCGCACCCCCTCATCGGTGCGCAGCGCGCCGCCCGAAATCGGTCAGCACAGCGACGAGGTGCTCCGCGACTGGGGCGTGTCCACGCCGCGCTAATCCCGGACCCGATTTTCCAGGAACGCCTCATGAGCACGATCGCCTACGACTGGATTGCCCACCACGCCCGCTTCGCCCCCGACAGCCCGGCGATGACCGATGTCTGGTCGGATCGCGCCTTCAGTTACGCGCAGATGAACGACCGGGTCGCGCGACTGGCAACGGTACTGAGACAGCGATTCGGCGTCGAACGTGGCGACCGCGTCTCCATGATCGCCATGAACGCGACCGAGCACTTCGAGATGATGTTCGCCTGCCAGCGCATCGGGGCAATCTTCCTGCCGCTCAACTGGCGGCTGGCGCAGCCGGAACTCGACTTCATCGTGACCGACGCGCGGCCCCGCGCCCTGCTGTACGGCAGCGATTTTTCGGCCCAGGCGCTCGCGCTTCAATCGCTCATTCCAGCCTCGCAGCAATTGCGTTTCGACTACGGCGGCGCGAGCCCCTACGAGGATGCACTGGCTCAGGCGACGCCGCTTGCCGATCCGGTCGATGTTACCCTGGACGAAACTTGGCTGATTCTCTACACCTCGGGCACGACAGGCCGGCCCAAGGGTGCGCTGATCACCTACGGCATGATTCTCTTCAGCTCGATCAACTCGATCCAGAAGCTCGAGATCACGGCCAGCTCGCGCGGCCTCACGGTCATGCCGCTCTTTCATGCAGGCGGATTGTTTCTCTTTGCCACCTTCATCTTTCACATGGGTGGCAGCAATTTCGTCATGCGCAGCTTTGATGCCGCGCGCACCCTCACGCTCATGGCTGACCGTGCGCTGGCGGTCTCGCACCTCATCCTGGTACCCACGCAATTCATCATGATGAGCGAGTTGCCCGAATTCGCCGAGGCCGACATCACCCATGTGGGCTGGGTCACGGTGGGTGGTGCAGCCGCGCCCCTGGCATTGCTCGAAAAGTACCTGGCCAAGGGCATCGTCCTGCAGCAGGGCTGGGGCATGACCGAAACCGCCGCCATGGCCACGGTGCTGTCCAAACGCATGTCGCGTGACAAGCTCGGCTCCTGCGGGCTGCCCGTGCTGCATACGCGCATGCGCATCGTCGATCCCTCGGGCGCCGACCTGCCCGCCGGTCAGACCGGAGAGTTGCTCATCAAGGGCCCCACCGTCACACCGGGCTACTGGAATCGACCCGAGGAAAGCGCGAAGTCTTTCACCGACGGCTGGCTTCGCACCGGCGACGCCTGTCAGTTCGACGAGGAGGGCTATCTCTACGTGGTCGACCGGATCAAGGACATGTACATCTCGGGCGGCGAAAATGTCTACCCGCTCGAGGTCGAGAACGTCCTGCACCGCATCCCCGGCGTGGTCGAGGCGGCGGTCATCGGCGTGACCGACCCCAAGTGGGGCGAAGTCGGCCGCGCCTTCATCGTCCTGCGCGAGCCGGGGTCGATCACCGAGTCCCAGGTCCTGAGCCACTGCGAGGCTAGCCTGGCCCGCTACAAGATTCCGAAGCAGGTTCGTTTCGTGAGCGAACTGCCGCACAACGCTACGGGCAAGCTGCTCAAACACGCCTTGCCTCGCGACTGACGGGCCCGAGGGCCCACCTTCCGACACTCGAAGGAGATCCACCATGCACGTCGGCACCACCATCATGTTTCAGAACCTGGGCACCGGGCACTCCGATGCCGAGGTCTACCAGCACGAACTCGGCATGGCCGACCGCGCCGAGCCGCTTGGCTTCGATTCGGTCTGGTCGGCCGAGCATCATTTCAATGGCTACACGATGTGTCCCAACGTGTCGCAGTTCCTCACCTACATGGCGGGCCGGACCAAGCGGGTCAAGCTGGGCTCGATGGTTCAGGTGCTGCCCTGGCACGATCCGGTCCGCGTGGCCGAGGAGATTTCCGTGCTCGATCACATGTCGGGTGGACGGGTCATTCTCGGGGTGGGGCGCGGCCTAGGGCGAATCGAATTCACCGGCTTTCGGGTCCCGATGGATGAGTCGCGCGAGCGCTTCGTGGCCTACTCCGAGGCGGTACTCGAGTCGCTCGAAACCGGTGTCCTCGAATCGAACCACCCGCTGTATCAGCAGCCCGCCGTGCAGATCCGTCCCGCGCCGCTCAAGAGTTTTCGCGGACGCACCTATGCGGCGGCGGTATCGCCCGAGTCCTCACGCATCATGGCCAAGCTGGGCATCGGCCTGCTGATCATCGCGCAAAAGCCCTGGGACAAAACCCTGGCTGAGTTGCAGAACTACCGGCAGATCTACCGTGAGGTCAATGGTACCGAGGCGCCCAAGCCCATCATCGCCTCATGGATCGCCTGCCATGACGATGCCCAGATGGCCGAGCATATGTACCAGAGCTATGTGCGCGCCTACAGCCGCTCGGCGCTGAACCACTACGAATTTCACAATGAAGGCCTGGCCGATATCAAGGGCTACGAGTACTACGGCGCGCTCGCCAAGAACATCAAGAAGCACGGGATCGACGCATTCGTCGACTTTCTCGCCAACCTGCAGATTCGCGGCACGCCCGATCAGGTTTACGGCAAACTCATGGAATATGCCGAGCTGGTCGATGCCGGGGGTATTCTCGGCGTCTTCAGTTACGGCGGCATGCCTTTCGACATGGCCCGGCAGAATCAGGCACTTTTTGCCGATAAAGTCATGCCCCGGCTTCAGGCACACAAGGTACTGGCCGAGGTCTGACACCGATCGGCTGCTTTGGAATCAGGAGACCCCCATGCTCAGACTTGCAGAAATGGCCCGACTGGGTCGCCCGGTCAGACAAGACGATATCGACGACCTGGGCATCCCGACGCAGCAGCGCATCATCGAAGCCATCGATGCCGGGCGCTACGACGAAGCGAGGCAACTGGCGCAGTACACGATCGCCGAAGGCAAGAGCCTGCACGATCTGTTTTGCGACTGGGTCTGGGACATGCAGACCCAGGTGGCCAAGCGTCACGGCGAGGAGGCCCTGGGTGAGATGTTGCGCGGCAGCCAGGAAACCTGGATGCTCCGGCGCACCTGGAAGGGGTTTCTGCAGTTACCGGTCAAGCAGCGTGTCGAACTCACCGCCGAAATGATGCGCTCGCATCATGGCGGGCCCAAGCAGGATGGCTTCGTCGAATTTATCGAGGACGACCAGCGGATTTCGCTCCGGATGGACCCCTGCGGCAGTGGCGGGCGCATGCGGCGCGGCGACCCGGTCGATGGCACCCCCTCTCGACTGGGCGCGCCCTACAATTTCGGCACCACACAACAGCCGCACGACTGGAGCTGGGGGCTGACGGGCGTGCCCTATTACTGCACCCACTGCGCGATGAACGAGATTCTCCCGATGGAATGGGGCGGTCACCCGCTCTGGGTGACCGAATTCAACCCGGACGCCAGCCAGCCCTGTCACTGGCACTTTTACAAAAAGGCCGAGGACATCCCCGAGCAATACTACGCGCGGGTCGGCCGTACCAAACCTGCCCCGGGTGAGGGCAAGTACTGATCGGCGGCCAGTTCGCGCATCCATTCCAGCACCGCCCCTCGGCCTGCGGGCCCGCCGGATCGGCCCGCCCCAGCAGCGGCAAGCTCAATCCAGCGCGGCGGGCCGCACCGAGACCTGCCGATCGGTCTGCAGCCAGAGGTCCACCGCCAGCGGCGAGCGCGCCTCCTCCAGCAGGTGCCCGACCAGTCCGATCGCCCGTGCGATCACCGCAATGCCACGGCACGCCGCAGCCGGCAGATCGAGTTCGCAGCAGAGCGCGCCGATGGCTCCGGTGGCGTTAAGAGTGATCGGACGGCCCTTGTCACGCTCGACGGCTCGGTGAATCGCCCGCATCATCTCGACATAGCGGCCACTGAAACCCGACTCGCTCGCGATCTCGAATAGCCTGACAGTGCGGGGATCCACTGGCCGGTGAATGGGATGGCCGATCCCCGGGATCTGTCGCTGATGGCGCCGCGCCTCGGCCACGATGGCGGCTGCGCGCTCGTCCAGCGAACGGGGGTCGTCAGAATCGGACAGCGCCTCACGCAGCAGTGCCGCTGCGCTCTCCGATGAGCCCACGAACACCGAGCCCAGACCGCACAAGCCCGCCGCCACCGCGGCCTGCATCGACTCGGGCGCGCCGGCATAGGTCATGCGGGCTGCGATCGCCGAGGGGGTCATGCCGTGCTCGATCAACGTCAGCGCCAGGGCATTGAATACCCGCGCCTCACCCGATTGCGGCATGCGTCCGGTCAGGTGCATGAAGCTCATGGTGCCGAGGTCAACATGACCCATCAGCTCCGCGCAGAGATCCTTGCCGCGCACGAACACGCGGTCGGTCGTGCTGTAACCGAGTTCACTTCGCATGACGATCGTCCTCCAGGTGAGCGTGTTCAGCGCAAGGCTGCGAGCGCCGCCTCGAGCGCATGGAGATCCTCGAAGGGCGAGGCACTGCCGCAGGTATCGGCAGAATGCCGATGGGCAAAGTCGGGTCGGCGCAGCCAGGCGCTGTGCAGACCCGCCTGACGCGCGGCGATCACGTCGAGGTGCGGATCGTCGCCGATGTGCAAGGTATGCTCGGCGGGCACCCCAGCCAGCCGGCATGCCTCGTGAAACATTCGCGGATCGGGCTTGGCGCAACCGATTTCGTGAGCGCTGATGGCACCGATGAAATAGTCGGCCAGCCCCACCCGATTGATGTCGGCGTTGCCGTTGCTGACCGCAACCAGCCGGTAGCGGGCCGACCATTGCGCCAGCACCGGCCGCACGTCGTCAAAGAGCGTCACCTGCTGGCGCGCCGCCAGAAACACCGCAAAGGCCTCATCGGCCATCGCGGGGTCATCGCCGGCCTCGCTCAGTGCACGGCGCAACAACTCGTGGCGCACAAAGCCGAAATCGTGTGCCCGATCGGGGTGATCGCTCAGTACGACCTTGCGGAGGGTCGCCCGGCGATCCACGTCGAGCCGCGCCGCCGTCGCGGGCGCTTGCTTACTGAGCCAGCGGGACAGCGCCTGCTCAGCCGCGACCAACGTGGGCGCGACAGGCCAGAGGGTGTCGTCAAGATCGAGCGTGATCGCCCGGGGCTCGCTGCGCCAATCCACGGATCAGACCTTGATGTAGCGGTGCGTGAACCGATCCGACTCGCCCATCGCCAAGAAGCGCGCGCGATCGACTTCACCGCCTCGCAGAGTGGGCGGCAGGGACCACACGCCGTTCGGATGATTCTTGGTATCGAGCGGATTGGCGTTGATCTCGCTCCGGGCCGCCAGCCTGAAACCCGCCGCGAGGGCACGTTCGATGAGAAAGTCCTCGGTCACATAGCCGCTCTCGATCATCTTCCCCAGCGATGCACCAGCCGGTGCGCGGTGCTCCTCAACCCCCAGGACTCCCCCAGGCTTGAGCACCCCGTGAAAGGCTCGCAGCGTCTCATCGAGGTGGCCGTCGGCGATCCAGTTGTGAACGTTGCGAAAGGTGAGTACCAGATCAGCGCCTCCGACGATCCGGATATCCGGGAAGCTCGAGCCGACCGGCAGCACGCCGACCTTCACCCGACCGTAGATTGCCGGGGCCGCCGCCAGCTTGGCCTCGAAGGCGGCCCGCCCCTTGCGACGGTATTCCAGGGTGTCGTCGCGCGCGTAATGGGCGGCATGGAGCCCACCGCGCGCTTGCAGGTAGGGGGCGAGGATTTCGGTATACCAGCCGCCGCCGGGCGCGATCTCGATCACCTGATGCTGCGGCTCAATCCCGAAAAAACGCAGCGTTTCGAAGGGATGACGCCAGCGATCACGCGCACGGTTAGCTGCGCTGCGGTGCGCGCCGTCGACCGCGGCCTTGAGGGAATCAGGCGAGGCAGGCTGCGCCCACGAGGGACTGGCCGCCGCCGCCAGACCCAGCAGCAGGCTGCGACGCACGGAACGAAAACAGCCATGAAACGCCGGGGAAGATTCGATCATGTTTGGTACCTCGGAAAAGACGCTCATTCGCGAGTGTCCGCCATGGCGGCCAGCGCAGCCGTCTCGAGAGCCCGGGTCGTCGGCGCTTTATCAAGGCTGGCGACAGCCTCGACAAGCAACTGGTGGTGTAAGGGCGATACACCCGCCTCATCGAGCAGACGCACGCACATCTGCTCAGCCTGAGCCCAGCCCAGACGGTAGGCCGACTCGCCTTGGCTGTCCTCCCAGGTCAGTGTGCAGCCATCAGCGGTTTGCACGGTCACCGCGGGCTGATAGCGCGCGCGGACTGGATCACTGATCACTCGAACGCGGGCGACTCGCGCCAGCACATCCGCTGCGGCAAAGTCGTTCATGGCCTCATAGCCCACCGCACCGCGCGACCACGCCAGGGCCGCGCAAAAGGGTGCGCTCATGAAGGTTTGCGGAAAACTGTTGAAGGGGCCTGCATGCCGGACACCGAAGAACTCGGCCTCGAACGGATGCAAGTGCACATCGAGTTGACGCAACTCGGCGCCCTGTGCCTGCTCGCGGAGCGCGAGAACGCCGGTGAGCCAGGCGCGATGAAACTGGCAGACCGGGTAAGGCTTGAAGGCCACGCGGTCGAACTCCCAAGCCTGCCCCAGCGACTCTGCGACTCGCTGGCCATGGTCGGAGCGCTTGCCGCCGAACGCGCGAAAGAAGCCGGCGGATCCGTCGAGTACGCCGGCGGCCCCAGTGGCGCCGGCTTTCGCAAGCGCCGCACATCGAATGCCTGCGCTGGCCGCCCAGCCGGCCTGAAACGCAAAGTCCTGGGAACCCGCCTCGACGAAGGCGCGAAGCCCCGCGGCGGTACTGGCCGCCAGCGCCAGCGCATGCTGGGTCTGTTGCGCGTCGCAACCGGCCATGCGTGCGCAGGCGGCCGCCGCACCGAAGGGACCATACACCGAGGTGGTGCGAAAGCCCTGTTCGCTCAGGTCGCTCGCATGATCACGACCGATGCGCAGCGCGACCTCATAGCCCGCCGCAATCGACTCGAGCAACACGCGCCCGGTCGCGTCCGCCGATTGGGCAAAGGCCAGCGCAGCCGGCAGGACCACCACCCCCACATGACCCGCCGGGTGCGAGTCTTCCTGCACCCGAGCATGCATCAGCACCGCATTGGCAAAGGCGGCGGTGCCGGGACTTACCCGGGCACCGTCCAGCAGGCGTGCGGCGCCCGCCGGCAAGACGGGTTCGCCCGCCTGGGATCGAAGCGCCACTGCCGGTTCGGGCGCCCGTCGGGCCGCGACCGCCACGCTCAGGCCATACAGCAGGCATGCGCGCGCCTTGTCGAGCACGGCGTCGCTGAAAGGCCCCCCTGTGCTGGCGAAACGCGCCAAGGCGGCCAAGGCGCCTTCGCTCACCGAGCCTCCATCAGGATATTGCCAAAAGCATCGAGTGAAGCGACCCAGCCTGGCGGCACCACGACGCTGGTGTCGTACTCCTGCACGATGGCCGGCCCGGCGACCTCGTCGCGCGCAAGCACGCCCCGACCGATCACGCGCGACCTGAGCAGTCCGTGCTGGGCGCCAAAATACACCTCGCGATCAGCCTGCTCTTCCAGGACGTCACTTTGCCAGTGCCCGGCATGATCAGCACCTCGCACAACGGTGAGCACCAGACGACAAGTGACGAGTTCGAACTCCCTCGCCTGCCCCCGATGACCGTAGGTTCGTTCGAACTCATCCTCGAAGCGGGCCTCGGCCTGACGCAAGCCCTCTTGGGTAGCGGGTCCTTCGGCAAACGCGACTGTGATCTCGGACGATTGCCCCCGGTAGCGAAGGTCAACCGCGGTGCTGAAGCGAACGGCCTCGGCGGGAAAGCCCTCCTCGGCGATGCGCTGCAGCAGGTCGGCGCGCATACCTTCGAATGCGGCATCGATCGCGGCCAAGCCGATGTCGCGCGTGGGCGCCAGAACCGTTCTGGCTGCGTGATGCTCGACCTCGGCCCGCAGGAGGCCAAAGGCGCTGAATACGCCCGGGGCCGGTGGAATCAGCAGGCGCCGCACCCCGAGTTCTGCAGCCACCCCGGCCGCGTGCAACGGGCCCGCCCCACCGAAGGCCATCATGATGAAGTCGGCCGGATCACGACCGCGCTCGACCGACACCGATTTGATGGCACGGACCATGTTCGAATTGGCGATGACATGAACGCCCCAGGCCGCATCGAGCAGCGACAACCCCGCGGGCTCGGCGAGCACGCGCCGCAGCGCATCCTCGGCCCGTTCGCGATCCAGCGAGAGCGCGCCACCGGCGAGCGATGCCGATCCCAGAAAGCCCAGCACCAGGTTGGCGTCGGTCACCGTTGGGCGATCATTGCCCTTGCCGTAGCAGGCCGGCCCGGGCACCGCGCCCGCACTGACCGGGCCGACTCGCATGCTGCCCTCGGCATCGAGCGACGCAATGCTGCCGCCGCCCGCCCCCACTTCGGATACGTCGATCACCGGAATGCGCAGCAGGTAGCCGCTGCCGCGCATCAGTCGGCTGGACACCGACACCGGTGAGCCGACCTCGTACTCGGTCGCGCGCAGGACCTTGCCCTGCTCGATGATCGAGGCCTTGGTGGTCGTCCCCCCCATGTCGAGTGTGATCACATCGAGGTAGCCGCAGTCGGCAGCCAGCCGGGCTGCTGCCACCACGCCTGCGGCCGGCCCCGATTCGATGATGGTGACCGGCCGGTGGGCCGCCGCACCGGCACTGACCAGTCCGCCGTTGGACTGCATGACCAGAATCGGCGCCTTCACCGCCTGCGATTCGAAGCGCTCACGCAGGCGCAACAGATAGCGTGCGATCAAGGGCCCGACGTAGGCGTTGACCACCGTGGTACTGGTGCGCTCGAACTCCAGCATCTCGGGTAGCACTTCATGGGAGATGGACAGATACGCATTCGGCAATCTGCGCCGCACCGCCTGCGCGGCCGCCTGTTCGTGCGCGCTGTCACGATAGGCATGCAGAAAGCAGATTGCCACCGCCTCGACATCGGCCTCGACCAACTGATCAATCGCGGACTCGAGCGCCACCAGGTCGAGCGGCCGCAGCACTTGCCCTTGCGCATCGAGTCGCTCGGGGACAGCCAGTCGCCACGCCCGCTCCACCAGCGGCACTGGCTTGCTCCAGCCAAGGTCATAGGACATGGGGATTCGAATGCGGCGCAACTCCAGCACGTCGCGAAACCCCTCGGTGGTGAGCAGGCCGGTGTGCGCGCCCTTACGCTCCAGAATGGCGTTGGTCGCCACCGTGGTGGCATGCACGATCTCGGCAATTTCAGAAGGGGGCAGGCCTGCCCGCTCGCACCAGGTGCCCACACCCTCGACGATCGCTCGCGAGTAGTCATCCGGCGTGGAGGGGCGCTTGAACTTGGCAAGGCTGCCGTCCGGGCGCAGGAAGACCAGGTCAGTGAAAGTGCCGCCGATGTCGACGCCGACCCGAAAGGGACCTGTGGCAGCGCTTGAAGGCGGCGAAGGGTGCTGGCTCATGGCTGACCTCCCGCGCTGACCGGCTCCGCTGCCCGGGCCGCCCGCTCCCGGTCGGTTGCCTGGGCATCGATCCGCCAGGGCTGAGTCAACACGATGACGCCGTAATCACGCCGCGCCGCCTCGATCGACACCTTGCCATCGCGTACGTCGGCAAGCACCCGGGGCGGATCGCGCAAGAGCGGATCACCGTAGCCGCCACCGCCCGCCGTGGTGTGGCGAAAGCCCTGCCCGCTGCCAAGGGGCCGAGTGAACTTGGTGGGCAGCGCAGACCATGCTTCACCGTCGTCCAGAAGGGTCATCGACCCCTGACCAGGGCGACCACCCGACAGGCCATAGGGAGGGTGATCACGCCGATCGGAACGCAGTTGCAGGGTCGCGCGCTCGCCGAAGAATCGCAATTGACGCGTGACGGCGAGGCCGCCACGCCATTGGCCCGGTCCGCCGCTGTCCGGAACCAGCTCATAGCGCTCGACTCGAACGGGCGCCTGGTTTTCAACCATCTCGATCGGGGCGTTGCTGATATTGGCGGCCGGGTTGGCAACACCGTCGATACCCTCCCGACCGAACCCGCCGCCCCAGGCACCCATGATGGCCTCGCGAAACAGTACAAACCGGCCGTCCCGGTCGACGCCCCCGATGGAATAGCTGGTGGTGCCACCTTCGCCGGCTGCGCGCGGTCGCTGTGGCACCGCCTGCGCCAGGGCACCGAAGATGGTGTCGATCAGACGAAATCCCGACACGCCGCGGGCGGCGACCGCAGCCGGGCGGCGAGGATTGAGCAGGTTGCCCAAGGGGGCCGTCACCTGAATGGGTCGCATGAAACCCGAATTATTGGGGGCATCCGACTCCATGATCGCGCGCACCGCGAAGTAGACCGCCGACTTCGCAAAGGACAGGGTTGAGTTGATTGCGCCTTGCACCTGCGGACTCGATCCGCTGAGATCGACCTCGAGTTCGTCACCACGGACCGTGACCTGGGCCATCACCTTGACCGGCTGACCTGGCCTCACCCCATCATCGTCGAGAAAATCTTCGCAACGATAGACCCCATCGGGGATGGCCGATATGGTGCGTCGGGCCGCACGCTCGGAGTAGTCGAGCAACTCATCGAAATAGCGCTCGAGTTCATCAGCGCCATATCGCCGGGCGAGTTCCGCGACGCCGCGTTCGGCGATGCGACAGGCCGCCGCCTGCGCATCGAGATCGCCCAGCACCACATCCGGAACCCTCACGTTTCGGGCGATGATCTTCTCGAGCATGGTGTTGCGCCGGCCGCCCTCCTGATACTTGAGGATGGGAATCTGCAAGCCCTCCTGAAAGATCTCGGTCGAATCGGCGGCGCTGGAGCCGGGCACGCGCCCGCCCATGTCGTTGTGGTGCGCCACGACGATGGCATAGCCGAGCAGGCGCTCGTCGACGAAAATGGGCTTGACCATGAAAATGTCGGGCAGGTGCATGCCACCCTGGTAGGGATCATTGAAGATCACCACATCGCCCGGCGCGAGGGTATCGCCATACTCGGCGCGCACCGCATCCATCGCGTCAGGGATCGAGCCCAGGTGCAAGGGCAATGACAGGCCCTGCGCAATCATGCGGCCTCGCGCATCGCACAAGGCACTCGACAGATCCATGGTGTCCTTCATGATGGACGAGTAGGCGATTCGCACCACCGTCAGCACCATCTCGTCGACCACCGAGCCGATGCCGTTCTTCACCAACTCGAGCTTGACCGGATCAAACGCCAAAAGAACCTCCTTGGCCAGGGTGCCTCATGGGCGATCAGGACCCGTAGCGTTTTTCGAGCTCGCGGATCTTCGACAGCCCGCACAGTTCCCAGAATTCTTCAAAACCCACCAACTGGTCCAGAGTGGATACCGAATTGCCCGTGCGACGAATTTCGGTGAGGACATCGCGCATGGCCTTGGCAGCCGCCATCGCGGCATGCACATAAAAGCAGACCGTCTTGAAGCCCAGCGCCTCGAGCTCCGGGACGGGCAGGCGGGGCACCATGCCTGAAACCGAATGATTGAAATGCAGCGGAATACGACCGCGAAAGCGATCGGCGATGGCGATCAACTCGCTCATGGGTTCGCGCATTTCCATGAACAACATGTCGGCGCCGGCTTCCCGATAGGCCTCGCCGCGTTCAAGCGCGGCATCGACCCCCTCGACCATGACCGCATCACAGCGCGCGATGATGACGAAATCGTCATCACGACGGGCGTCGAGCGCTGCCTTGATCTTGCCCACCATTTCCGCCTTGGACACCAGCGTTTTGCCGAACATGTGACCGCAACGCTTGGGCCAGGCCTGATCCTCGATATGCAGACCGGCGGTGCCGGCCTGCTCGAAGGCTCGAACCGTACGCATGACGTTGATCGCGTTGCCGTAACCATTATCGGCATCGACGATGACGGGGATGTCAACCGCCTCGGCAATGTAGCGGGCATTGGCCACCATTTCTTCGCCCGAGACCACCCCCACATCGGGATAGCCCCGCATCACGGAACTGCCACCGCCCGTGACCACGCACAGGGGGAATCCGCTCTGCTCGACGATTCGCGCCGACAGACCGTCGTGCGCGCCGCCGCCCATGATGGCACCGGGGGCAGCGAGCAGGTCTCGCAACCTGCGGGCACGGGTTGGCGACTTGGCCGATGGATTGCTCATGGGTGTCCTCTCATACGTCAGCCTGCATGTCCTTTTTTCGAAACCCCAGCCACCATGCCGCCAGTTGCAGGCCCGCGAGTAACACGATCGCCCCGATGAAGATGCGCGAAAAGCCATCCTGCATGAGACCAGCCCAACTGCCATCGCTGATGATCAGCGCGCGCCGCAGCGACACTTCCATGCGATCACCGATCACCGTAGCCAGTAGCAGCGGCGCGCAGTCATAGCGGAATTTTCGAAGCAGGTAGCCCAGCAGACCAAACACGGTCATGATCAGAATTTCGGTGCCGCTGGCCTTCACGCTGTAGATGCCCACCACGCAGACCAGCAGCACGCTGGGAGCGAGATACAGGTAGGGCACGCGCAGGAGATTGACGAACAGCCCCACCAGCGGCAGGTTGAGCACCAGCAACACCACATTGCCCAGGTACATGCTTGCAATCAGCCCCCAGAACACCTGGGGATGCTCCACCACCAGTTGCGGCCCGGGATTGACGCCGTGAATCATCAGCGCCGACAGCAGAATGGCCGTGGCAGGTATGGCGGGAATGCCCAGCACCAGCAGCGGCACCATGGCGCTACCGGTGGTGGCGTTGTTGGCGGTTTCGGGACCGGCCACACCGGCGATTGCTCCCTTTCCGAAGGTTTCGGGGTGCTTGGACAACTTGCGCTCCACCGCATACGACACGAAGGTGGACACCACATGCGAGATGCCGGGCACAAAGCCAAACACGAAACCGATCAGTGTGCCCCGGCCGATGGCAGGCGCCGAGGCCTTGAGGTCCGCCGCACGCGGGATCAGGCTTGCGAACGACGGTTTGATCGGCCGCGCCTTCACCAGATCTTCAAGGTTGAGCAGGATTTCGCTCACGCCGAACAGCCCCAACGCCATCGCAATGAAACTCAGACCGTCGGCCAACTCAATACGCCCGAAGGTAAAGCGCGGCAAGGCGACGATCGGGTCGAGCCCGATGGTGGCAATCGCCAGCCCCAGCGCGATCATCGCGATGGTTTTGGCTGCGGGACCGCTGGAGATGAAACCCATTACCAGCAGGGCCAGCGCCATGAGCGCAAACTCGGCCGCGGGTCCCACCTTAAGCATGAGTTGGGCCAGCGGCGGCGCAAACAACATCAGCCCCAGCACGCTCAGCGTGCCCCCGACAAAACTGCCGACGCCCGCCACCACAAGCGCGGGGCCCGCGCGGCCCTGACGCGCCATCTCGTGGCCATCGATGCAGGTCATGATGGAGGCGGCTTCGCCTGGAATGCGCAACAGGATGGAGGTGGTGGAGCCCCCGTACATGGCGCCGTAGAAGATGCCCGCCAGCATGATTACCGCCGAGGCCGGATCAAGCTTGTAGGTGAGGGGTAGCAGAAGGGTCAGGCCGGCCAGCGGGCCCAGCCCGGGCAGGATGCCCACAATGGTGCCCCACAAACAGCCCATGAAACAGAAGAAAAGATTGGCCGGCGTCAGCGCCACCGCAAAGCCACTGGCGAGGTGGGAAAACGCCTCCATCAGGCCCCACCCAGCAGGCCCGAAGGCAAGGTCACGCCCAACAGCTTGCCAAAGAACCACCAGGTGATCAGTGCGCCCCCGATCGACGCGAGCAGGGTGACGCGCCAGCTCGGCTGACCGTAGCTGCGCATGAGCGTGCACAGCAGCAACGCACTGGTGGGCAGATAACCCAGGGGTTCCAGCAGGAAGGCTGCCGCAATGAGCGCCAGCAGCGTGACCGCGATCCGCGGATGACCAATGTCAACCGTCTCGGTCGCGGTCTTGCCCGCTCCGCGCAGGCGAAGCAACAAGGACACTCCGCACAGACTCAGCACGACGCCGATCCCGGTGGGCACCATGCCCGCACCGGGTTGGTTGCCCATGCCCGACGGCATCCGCACACCCTCGAGCACCATATAGGCCCCCAGCAGGACCAGCGCGCCAGCCACCCAAGCCTCGCCGCGGTGCTGCGGAACCTTCATCAGCCGGGCCTGCCGGTCAGGCGCGTACCGGCAGCGCTCACTTGACCAGGCCGATCACCTTGAGGATCTGCCCCATGGCGGCATACTCGGTGTCAATCAGCTTGCGAAACTCCACGCCCGTGGAACCTTCCACCTTGATGCTACGCGTTTCCATGTACTGGCGAAACTTGTCGGTGAACGCAGCCTGCTGAAAGGCTTTCTCGAGGATGGCGATTCGGTCGGCAGGAATCGCGCGCGGGCCCACCACGCCATGCCAGAGAACGGTGGCCGAATCGGGCGCGCCCAGTTCGGTCAGGCTGGCGGCATCGGGCATGGTCGGCACACGCTCGGTTGAGGTCACCACCAGGCACTTGGTCGACCCATCCTTGACGTAGGGAAGAATGGGGGTCATGGACCCGCCATAGATGTCGACATGGCCGCCCAGGTAGCTCTTGAGCGTTTCACCAGCACCGCCAAAGGGCACAGGGCGAGCCTTGATACCGAGCTTGACGAACACCCGCTCGGCCGACAGATGAATGGTGCCACCCACGCCGTCGTTACCATAGGTAAATCGCCCTGGGTTTTTTTGCAGGTGTTCGATGAACTCCTTGCCATTGGCGGCGGGGAACTCTTTCTTGACGCACAACACGATCGGGGCCGAGTCGGCCAGGCTGATCGTGACGTAATCGGCTGGCTTGTAGGGCGCGGGCTGAGTGTGCGGCGTCATGGTGAGCGGCGCGTTCCACAGGCCACCCAGTGTGTAGCCATCGGGGCGCGCCTGAACCACCTGAGCCATTCCGATCATGCCGCCACCACCGGGCTTGTTCACCACGACGATTTTTTGGCCTAAAAGGGGCTCGGCCTGCTCAGCGAGCAGCCGGATGGCGATATCGGTACCTCCCCCAGGGGGCGTGGGCACAATGATTTCGATGGGGCGCGAGGGGAACTTTTCCTGCGCAGACACGGGCGCGAGCGACAGGCCGGCAAGGGCCATCAGGCACAGCGACGATCTCACTGCAAAGCGGCGAACAGACATGGAGCTCCTCCTGAGCGCACGCTCGAGCGAAAGGCTGGCGGCGTTCGGCAATAGGCGTTGATTCGCAACGGATTACACCGAGCAAGCGTGGCTTTGTCAACGCTATCCTGAGGCCTTCGCGCGCGGAATGGACCAAGCTTGGAACGGCTCGCCCATGGCGTGCTAGGGTGGCGAGCTGAAAATTCCAGCACGACAGCGGCCGACCATGCGTATCGATACCCACGCCCATGTCTTTCTCAAGGACTACCCAGTCGTGGCTGGAGCGCGCCATGCGCCCACCCATGACGCCTCGCCCGAGCAATTTCTGGCTGTGCTCGACGCACACGGCATCACGCATGCGCTGCTGACCGCCACCAGTTTCTACAGTACCGACAACACGCTGCTGCTCGATGCGCTGAGGCGTTACCCCACGCGCTTTCGCGGCACGGTCATGCTTGCGCCGGGCACGCCTCGGTCACAGTTTGAGGCGCTCGATCGAGCCGGCGTAGTCGGCATTCGCTACAACCTGTTCGGTATCGACGCCCTTCCCGACTTCGACAGTCCGGACCTTCAGGCGATATTTGAAGAGGCCAGACGGCTCGACTGGCATATCGAGTTTTATGGCGAAGCCCCAAAGCTGGGTCAGTTATTCGATCCGCTGTTTGCGAGCGGCGTCCGTATCGTTCTGGATCACTTTGCGCGCCCGGACGTGGCCCTGGGCACACAGTGCCCGGTATTTCAGCGCGTGCTGCGCGCCCTGCCCTCGGGCCGGGTCTGGGTCAAGCTCTCTGCGCCCTACCGGCTCGCAGGCGCCGATCCGCGTCCCCTCGCGCGCGCACTGATGGATGCGGGCGGCGACACGCAACTGGTCTGGGCCAGCGACTGGCCCTGGACGCAAAACGCAGCCGGACTGGACTACGCGCGAGTGCTGGGCTGGCTCGATGACTGGGTCCCTGACGCGAGCACCCGCGCGCGCATTCTCGGCACCAATGCGGCGACCTTGCTGAAACTGCAAGACTGAGCCCAGCCGAGCGGGCTCGGTCGCACCGCCCCGGCTCTAGCCGCGACGAGCACTGAATCGTTCGCTCTGAAGAAATCGATTTCGACGCAGTCACCAACCGCGCTCAGTCCTGGTCGCCCGACGCGATGCCCCGCCGGATTACCACCGGCTTGCCGCCCAGTCGCTGCTTGCACATCCAGTGCGCAAGCGCCGAATCGAGATAGTCGGTGTGGCCCGGAAACCATCGGGCCAGTTCGTCGGCGAGGCGACGACAGTTATCGACGTCGCCGTCCTCCAGCACCGCCTGCACCTCGCGAACCGAGTTGAGCACCGCCGCGTGCTCGTCGATATGGCAATCGCGTGCGGGGAACTGCGTCTCTACCATCCATAGATCCTCTTGCCCGAAGTGCGTCTCGAGATGCTGCCGCAAATCCGCCAGGCGGGCGACCAACTCGGCATCGGGCGCAGCCCGAAGCGCCGTGACGCTTTGAACAAAAGCCTCGTGGGTTCGATCCATGGGCGCATACCCAAGCAAAAGCGCGTCACTCCACGCCAACTCGGGCGGGCTATCGAGCGCATCGAAAAACTCAGGCGAGACCGGGGCGTTATTCATCGTAGGACCGTTCATTTCAGCAGCAACATCAGTGCAAGAAGGGTCAGAAAAGCCAGCAGCACTTTTCTGAACAGCGCTTCGTCCAGGCGGTTTCGAATCATTTTTCCCAAGGCGAGTCCGAGCGCGACAGGCAGCAATGCCACGAGCGACAGCGAGAACTCCTGCAGCCCCACGCGCCCGTACCAGGCCAGCGCGAGGTAAAGCGGCAGCGAACCCGAGAAATAAATGATGCTGATGCAGCCCACGAACTCATCGCGGCTCAGTCGTAACGCCATCAGGTAGGTAATGATGATGGGGCCCGTCAGAGCCGATACGCCGCCCAGCATGCCCGACATCAAGCCCACCAGAATACCGAGCTTGCCCTCGCGCTCAGCACTGATTTGCAGCGTCGGTCGCCACGCCATCAACGCCACCGCGAGCAGAACGGCCATCGCCAGCATGTTGCTGAACTGCTCGGGCGACAGGGACAGCGTCATCCTGACCGTGATCAGCGTGGCAGCGATCTGGGCCAGGATCAGACCGCGAAAGCGTCGGATTCCGGCACGAAGCCGTCCACCCTCGATCGACTGCCAGAGATTGGACAGCAGCACCGGCGCCGACAGCAGGCCGATCGCCTGAAGCCCGTTCATACCCAGGGTCAGCAGCGGGCCGGTGACAAGCGGCAAGCCCACGCCAAGCGCCCCCTTGATACTGCCACCCGCCAGAAACGCCAGGGCGAACAGCAGCCAGGGAAAACCATCCGGGACAAGGTCTTTGATCAATCGGGGAATCCTTGGATCATGGGGCCGATGCACGCTGGGCGGCAGCACCGCCCTCGCCTCAGCCGTGCCCCGCGGGCCGGCCGCGAACAAAACGCGAGTATGACCCAGAGCGGGGATCGAGCACGGCACGGTTCCATCGAGGCCCTCCCGCTTGTTCGTCGTCAAGACACGCGAGCCGGGTTCGCCCGACAGTGACGTGCCGGGTCGGCGCGTTGCTCCCGCGCCGCTAGCGGGCCCACGCGCTCCCGAGCCGACCCACCCCACCCATCCCGGAAAGGCCTATCATGAATACACTCTCTCGAATCGCTGCCGCGTTGCTGGCTGGCTCGCTCTTACTCAGCGCGGGTTGTGCGGTGACGCGCGGCCAGGAAACCGTCGGATCGTATATCGATGACTCGGCAATCACGGCCCGGGTGAAGACCCGCTTCATCGACAGTGCAGAGGTGAGCGCGGCCGCGATCAGCGTCGAAACGCTCAACGGGACGGTCATGCTGTCAGGGTTCGCCAAGTCGGCCAAGGAGCGGAGCACCGCCGAGGAGTTGACACGATCCGTGACCGGGGTGAGGTCGGTCAAGAACGACATCGTCGTTCGGCCCTGAGCGGGCGCCGCCTGGCGGCAAACGCCCGCCAGCAGTCCGGGCAGACCCGGTGGACGATCGGACCCGGCATTTTGCGCGGACCCGCTCGTTCTGCGGCTCAGTCTGAACGGGCTTTCAGTCGCCAGAGCGAGGTCACCTCGGCACGGCGTGCCGCGTGCAGCGGGTCCTCAGGATCGGCCGCCCGGGGGTGCTTGGGGCGGGTATCGATACGGCCCGCCACCTGCAACCCGGCCGACTCGATTGCGGCCAGCAGCATTTCGCGACTGCGTAGGCCGAGATGTTCGGCGAGGTCCGACAGAATCAGCCAGCCCTCACCTTGGGGAGCCAGGTGGGCGGCCAGTCCGCCCAGAAAGCCCCGAAGCATCCGGCTGTCCTGATCATAGATGCCGCGTTCGAGCGCAGAACCCGGCCGCGCGGGCACCCAAGGCGGGTTGCACACCACCAGATCAGCATGGCCGGTCGGGTACAGATCAATCTGCATCAGTTCTACGCGGCCTGAGAGCCCGAGCCGACTGATGTTCTCCTGGGCGCAAGCCAGCGCCCTGAGGTCGGAGTCGGTGCCAATCACCCGCCCGACCCCCCGTCGTGCCAGCACCGAAGCCAGCACGCCCGTACCTGTTCCAATGTCGAAGGCGGTCGTGATCTGGCTCGCCAGCCTCGGTAGGGGCGCTTGAGCCACCAGGTCGACGTACTCGCTGCGTGTCGGTGCGAAAACGCCATAGTGCGGATGAATCCGCCCGCCGACTGCCGGCAGGTCAATGCCGCGCAGCCGCCACTGATGCGCACCAATCACTCCCAGCAGTTCGCGTAGCGAAATAATCGAGGGACCTTGCGCGGGACCGAAAGCCTGCAGGCAGGCCTGCCCGACGTCGGGGGCGCGCCGCAGCGCGATACCGTAGTCGGCATCGAGTTCGATCAGCAGCATGCCCAGTGTTCGGG
>CAIVPX010000020.1 GCA_903907905.1 uncultured bacterium
AAGTTGGGACATGCGCGCCCCAGGGTGGGCAGCACCGGGAGGCGTCGCATGGTGGGCGGGCAAGGACGGCGTTGCATGGTGGGCGGGCAAGGACGGCGCGACAGGCGAGTAAGAGGGCTGCCCCGGCTCGGCCGGGCGATACCGATGATCGCCGCGCTCATGACCCGCGAGCATCCGACGCTGGTGGGCTTCACGAATTTCGCTGCGCAGACGCTCACGCTCATCACCATCGAGCGCCCCGGGAGGTACCTGAGCGAACACTGCGCGCCCAGCATCCAGGGCGGGGAGCCCCATGACAACGATGCACGCCAGCGCCCCCCCCGCCAGGTGGCGGATGAGCCGACGCAACTGAACCGGAGCGCGCGAAGTCATCCGCCTATTGTAGGGTCAGTCACGCCGAGGCGCCGTCCAGCCCTCGTTAAACCCTGTAACAGTCGGTAATCCGGGCCCACGTCGATTGCCCATGCAGGGCGAGCTGCGGCTATGATCACCGGATGAGCGCGCCGAATCGAAAAAAGATCCTGATCGTCGACGACGACCCCCGGTTGCGGGACCTGCTGCGCCGTTATCTGGGTGACAACCAGTTCGACGTCAGCCTTGCGCACGACGGTGCCTCGATGCAAAGGCTCATGCAGCGAGAATCCTTCGACCTGCTCATCCTCGATCTGATGCTGCCCGGCGAAGACGGTCTCGCCCTGCTTCGCCGCCTGAGGGGCCAGAACGACCGCACCCCGGTCGTGATGCTGACCGCGAAGGGGGATGACGTCGACCGGATCATCGGCCTCGAAGTGGGCGCAGACGACTACCTTGCCAAGCCCTTCAATCCGCGCGAACTCCTGGCACGCATCAACGCGGTGCTCCGGCGGGCACCGCCGCCCGAGGTACCCGGCGGGCCGGGCGCTGCTGGCGAGGAAGTTCGATTCGGCCCCTTCGTGCTCAGCCTAGGCAGCCGCCAGTTGCGCCGCAATGACGAACCCATTGCCCTCACGACCAGCGAGTTCGCGGTACTGAAAGTGCTCGCGCAACACGCGCGGCACCCTTTGTCTCGCGACAAGCTCATGTCACTCGCCCGCGGTCGCGAGTATGGCGCCTTCGACCGCAGCCTCGACGTTCAGGTCTCGCGCTTGCGAAAGATTCTCGAAACTGACCCCCAGCAGCCTCGTTACATTCAGACGGTCTGGGGCGTCGGCTACGTGTTCGTGCCAGACGGTGACTGAGCCCGTGCGTCAAGGGCCGCCCACAAGGCTGTCGCAAAGCCTTCGTGCTGCCCTCGGCGCCATCGGTGCCGGCTATTTTTGGCGCACGTTCGCGCTGTTTGCCGGGCTTATCCTGGTCAGCGTGGTCGCCATTTTCGCGTCCTATCGGGCGCTGGAGCGTGCGCCCCCCGAGCAACGACTCGCCTGGGAAATCGCCTCGGCTGTCAACCTGACCCGCTCCGCTCTCATCGGATCAGACCCAGGCCGGCGCCTGCTCATGCTTGAAGAGCTTGCGCGCCAGGAAGAGGTGCGGGTCTTGCCGCTGGAGCCCACCGACCGGGTCGACGACCGCCATAAAAACGAGCGACTGCAGGCCTTGGAATTGCGATTGAGGCAATTACTGAGCGAGACGACGGTCGTGGCCGGTCGGGTCAATGGTGAGGACGGCGTCTGGGTGAGCTTTGACATGGCGGGAGACGGCTATTGGCTGCTGCTGCCCTCCCGGCGGGCCGATCGCCAGATCGACCCGGCACTCGGCATGATTCTCCTGGTCGCCGCCTTGCTGGCCATGGCCGGCGCCCTGGCGATCTCGTGGCTCGTTGACCGACCACTCTCCAAGCTGTCGCGCGCCATTGCGGCACTCAGCCGAGGCGAAGAACCACCCCCGCTCAGAGAGACGGGCCCGCCGCAGTTGGCCAGCGCCAACCGTCAGTTCAACCTCATGGCGCGTGAATTGGCAGCGCTCGAAGACGACCGCGCCCTGGCGCTAGCAGGCATCTCGCACGATCTGCGCAGCCCGCTGACTCGATTGCGGATGGAGGTCGAATTGGCTTGCATCGACGCCAACCAACGTGAGTTGATGGTGGAAGACATCGAGCGCATTGACGCCATCGTCGGTCAATTCATCGACTTCGCGCGAATCAACCAGGCCCCCAAGGCTCGAGCGGTCGACGCGGGCAAACTGCTGCAACAACTCGCTGAGGCGTATGGCCCTGTCACGGGCGGCAGTGACCTCAAGGTTGAGTCGTCCATCGAGTCGCCCCTGCTCTGGCAGGGTGACCCGACCGATCTGGAGAGGGCGGTTGGCAACCTCATTGACAACGCTCTGCGTCACGGTCGCTCGGGCCATGTACCGAACAGCCTGGTTCGCCTCAGTGCGCAACGCGATCCCCGCGGCATCGCCGTTAGCATCCGCGACTACGGGCCAGGCATTCCTGCCCATCAACTCGATGAGGCGCTCCGACCCTTTTCCCGACTGGACCCGGCGCGCAGCGAGCGGGGAGGAAGTGAGCCCGGCACTGGGCTGGGGCTGGCTATCGTCGTCCGCCTGGCTCGCCGCTACGGCGGCGGCCTGCGATTGACCAACGCGCCCGAGGGCGGATTGCTCGCCAGCCTGACGCTGCCCGACTGGCCGCCCCCCCCCCTGGCGCACCAGGCCTGAACCCTCGGCCTGCGCAGGCTGCGCCAGTCGCGATAGGCGACAACAATCAATCGGATTTGAAAAGTCAATTGGATCGGGTAATCGCCTGCTGATACAGTCGGCCGAGGTTGTCAGCGGACTGAACGTCTTGCTGCTCGACCCAATTTGTTCACCCGAGCTTTCCATCAATGCATTAAGCAGGAGATCGCCATGCCCAGCCTCAAGGGTACGAAAACCCACCAGAACCTCAAGGATGCTTTCGCCGGAGAAAGCCAGGCCAACCGCCGCTACCTGTACTTCGCAAACAAGGCTGACGTCGAGGGTCACCCCGAAGTCGCCACGCTGTTCCGCTCCACCGCAGAAGGCGAGACGGGCCACGCACACGGCCACCTGGACTACCTCGCCGAAGTGGGCGACCCCGCGACCGATCTGCCGATCGGCGCCTCCGAACTGAACCTGAAAGCGGCGGTTGCCGGCGAGACGCACGAGTACACCGACATGTACCCGGGCATGGCCAAGACCGCGCGAACGGAAGGTTTCGACGAAATCGCTGATTGGTTCGAAACGCTCGCCAAGGCCGAGCGCTCGCACGCCAACAAGTTCGCCAAGGCCCTCGAAACGCTGGCCTGATCGAAGGTCTGCCCCGGCTGCCGCCCCCGGCGGCGCTGGGCTGCCGACCGGGTGTCAGGGGGAGCGCAGGCTCCCCCTTTCATTTGGTCGGAGCTGTCTGTTTGCAGGTCGTACCAGTTTTATCGCGCAAGGAATCAAACATGTCCGTCAGAGAAGGATCTCTCGAGGCCCCCACCCGGCACCCGCTCGATTGGCTCAACCCCGACTTCTATGACGAAACGTCTGCGTTGGCCGAAATGGAGCGTGTCTTTGACATCTGCCATGGCTGCCGCCGCTGCGTGAGCCTTTGCAATGCCTTTCCCACCCTGTTCGATCTGGTGGATGAAAGCAGCACCGGCGAGGTCGATGGCGTCGACAAGAAAGACTACTGGAAGGTCGTTGACCAGTGCTACCTGTGCGACGTCTGTTACCTCACCAAGTGCCCCTACGTCCCGCCCCATCCCTGGAATCTCGACTTCCCCCACCTGATGCTTCGGGGCAAGGCGATCCAGTTCCGCGAGGGCACGCCGACCCGATTCAGAGATACCCAACTCGCCTCGACCGATCGCAACGGTACCCTGGCGGGCATTCCCGTGGTGGTCAGGGCGGTGAACGCGCTGAGCCACAACAGCACCGTGCGGGGGCTGCTCGACAGCCAGCTCGGCGTGCACAAAGACGCGTGGTTGCCCGAGTTCACCAGCCAGCAGTTTCGCAGCCACGCGGCCGCCTCCAAGCCGCATCCTGTGAAAGACGGCGCCCGGACTCCGGGCAAGGTCGCGATCTTCGCCACCTGCTACATCAATTACAACGAGCCTGGCATCGGCCATGATCTGGTCAAGGTGCTCGACCACAACGAGATCCCGCATGTTCTCGCCGAAAAGGAAGCCTGCTGCGGCATGCCCAAGCTCGAACTCGGCGACCTCGAAGGTGTGAAGGCCCTGAAGGAAAAGAACATTCCGATGCTGGCCCGGCTGGCAAGGGCGGGTTACGCGATTCTTGCGCCCATTCCGTCCTGCGGGCTAATGTTCAAGCAGGAACTGCCACTCATGTTTCCCGATGACGCCGATGTGATTGCGGTCCGCGACGCCATGTTCGACCCCTTCGAGTATCTGGTCGCCCGAGCCAAGGACGGGCTGCTCAAGACCGACTTCAAGGCCGAACTCGGTAACGTCTCCTATCACATCGCCTGTCACCTGCGGGTGCAGAACGTCGGCCAGAAGACCCGCGAGGTGCTGCAGATGGTGCCTGGTACACAGGTCAACACCGTGGAGCGGTGCTCGGGTCACGCGGGAACCTGGGGTGTCAAAAAGGAGTACCACGAGGTCGCCATGAAGATCGGTCGACCGGTATTCCGACAGATGGCCGAGCACCCGGCGGGCGAGACTCGCTGGATCGCATCCGACTGCCAGCTGGCCGGACACCATATCGAGCAGGGCATGCAGAACGCCGGCAAGGACGTCGAGGGCAAGCTCGCTCACCCCATCACCCTGATACGACTGGCCTACGGACTGGCTTGAACCGCTTTCCTTTCCTCTCCTCTCCTCTTCCAACACGAGAAACCATCATGCCCCAAGTGACACGCGACTCCCTGATGACGCTCGAGGCGTATTCCAAGGCCCGCCCCGACATTCGCCGCAAGGTGATCGAACACAAGAAGGCCCGCAAGGTGCATCTGGGCGATCACATCACCCTGCTGTTCGAGGATGAAACCACGGTTCGCTATCAGATCCAGGAGATGCTTCGCATCGAAAAGATCTTCGAGGAGGACGGGATCCAGCACGAGTTGGCCGCCTACAATCCGCTCATCCCTGACGGCCGCAACTTCAAAGCCACCATGCTCATCGAATACGAGGATGCAGCCATCCGTCGCCAGGAACTCGGCAAGCTGATCGGTGTAGAAGACCGGGTCTGGGTGCAGGTCGAGGGCTCGCCAAAGGTTTACGCACTGGCTGACGAAGATATGGAACGTGAAAACGACGAGAAAACCTCATCGGTGCATTTCCTGCGCTTCGAACTCAGCGACGACATGGCGGCTGCGCTCAAGTACGGCGTGTCGCTCGCTATCGGCGTTGACCATCCCCACGCCACCTTTGCAGTCGCGCCCGTTGCGGCAGCGACCCGTGAGGCACTGGCGGCCGACCTGCGTTGAGCTAGGTCTCGAGGAGGGACTCAAGCTCAGGATGACGGCGGGCCCAGGCTCTGACGTATGAGCAAGTGGGCCTGACCGTCCGTCCATGGTCGCGGGCATGGTCGAACACGGCCCTGACCAGCTTTGACGCCAGCCCTTTGCCCTCGAGCGCGGCGGGTACCTCTGTGTGAAATACGTTCATGCACGCGCCCTCGAGGCGATAGTCAGCCCGGCATAACTGACCCTCGACCACCAGTTCGAATCGGGCCCGATCCGCGTTGTGGTGAACCTGCTCAGTCATGGGCGCCCTCGCCCGGTCGGCTTGTTCGTACCATGGCCACAGCGTGTGCCGAGATGCCTTCGCCGCGCCCCTCGAAGCCCAGTCGCTCGGTGGTCTTGGCCTTGACGTTCACGAGATCGGGCGACAAACCGATCGACGCCGCCAGACGCTCCCGCATCTGAGGGATGTGCGCGGCCAGACGGGGCGCCTGAGCAACCACCGTTGAATCCACATTCACGGGCTCGAACCCAGCCGCGCGCAGCCGACGGCTGGTCTCCGCGAGTAACTGCAGGCTGTCGGCACCACGAAATCTCTCATCGGTGTCGGGGAAGTGACGGCCGATGTCCCCCAGGCCGGCAGCACCGAGCAGCGCGTCGGTGATGGCATGGGCGAGAACGTCCGCATCGGAATGACCGAGCAGCCCGTGGCTATGCTGCAGTTGGACGCCACCTAGGATTAGGGCGCGTCCCGGTACGAGTGCGTGGACATCGAAGCCCTGTCCGATTCGATACGTCATGACCTGTCCTCCAGGAGCCGTTTCATCAGCTCGAGATCTGCTGCGGTGGTGACCTTGAAGTTGCCGCGCTCTCCCTCGACCAGACGAACCACGCCGCCGGCAGCCTCGATGGCCGACGCCTCGTCCGTCACCCCGGGGTGCTGCACCAGTGCGGTCCTCAGCGCTTGAACACGAAACATCTGCGGCGTCTGCGCGGCCCAAAGCAAGGAACGGTCAATGGTCTGGGCGACCTCGCTGCGGTCGGGGTGAGCCCGCTTGACGGTATCGGCGATCGGTAACGCCAGCAGGCCGCCCACATCATCCTGCGAAGCGAGGGCTCTGAGCCGCTCCAGTCCCTGGATTGTCAGCCCCGGGCGCGCCGCATCATGCACCAGTACCCAATCGGTCGGATTCGCTGCAACTTCGGCGGCCAGGCATTGCAAACCCGCCAGGACACTGTCACGTCGGGTTGCCCCGCCCTGACCGATGACCACAACACGCGCATGCCCGAAAAATAGCGGCGGGCCCCTGAGGTCGTCGGGCGCAACCACCACCACCACCTTCTCGATCCAGGGTGCCGACAGCAAGGCCGCCACCGAATGCTCGAGCATGGTGCTCCGGCCGATGAGGAGGTACTGCTTGGGAAGTGCCGCACCCAGCCGGCTGCCGCTACCTCCGGCAGGCACAACGGCCCAGTATCGAGTGGGGGGTTCGAGCATGCAATCGCCGCAAAAGCTAAAATTCTACGCTTGAACGCTCCCACTTCGCCCACGCCCCCGCTCCGCGCTTCCTTGCCTGCCGCCAGCCGTCTGCAGACGCCGCGTGCAGGCAGCGTACTGACCCTGCCCGCGTGTCACGGATCGTCAGACTCGTTGCTGCTGGCCGAACTTGCGCTTCGCGAGTGTGCGCGCAAGCGGGTGCTACTGATCGTCAGCGCGGCCGCCGGTGATGCGCAACGCCTGCATGACGAATTGGCCTGGCTGGCCCCGGGCTTGCGGCTTGCCTTGCTGCCCGACTGGGAAACCCTCCCTTGGGATGCCTTCTCAGCCCACGACGATCTGATTTCGGAAAGACTCGCCACCCTGCACGCCATGCAGAGCGCGCAGGTCGACGTCGTAATCAGCGCAGCCAACACCGTCCTGCACCGGCTGGCGCCCCCCTCGTTTGTCGCATCGCGCAGCTTCAACTTTCGCAAGGGGCAGCGGGTCGATGAGGCGCGCTTGCGCGCGCAACTCACAGCGGCCGGGTACGAGCACGTCAGCCAGGTGGTTCACCCTGGTGAATACTGCGTGCGGGGTGGACTGGTCGATCTGTTCCCAATGGGCTCGCAGCTGCCCTACCGGCTCGATCTGTTTGGCGACGAGCTCGAGTCCATCCGCACCTTTGACCCCGACACCCAGCGCAGCGTCTACAACACCCAGGAAGTGCGCCTGCTCCCCGGGCGCGAATTCCCGGTCGATGAAGCCTCGCGCAGCGCCTTCCGCGCCCGATGGCGCGAGCGATTCGAGGGCGACCCGTCGCGCAGTCCGGTCTACCGCGACATCGGCAACGGGTTGTTACCGGCCGGGATCGAGTACTGGATGCCGCTGTTCTACGACGCGATGGCGAGCATCTTCGATTACCTGCCCGTGGACGCTCTGGTGCTCACGCATGGAGATGTCGAGCAGGCCGGCGCGCGTTTCATGCAGGACGCTGGCCAGCGACACCGGTTTCTTGCGCACGATGCCGAGCGCCCCCTCCTCAGCCCGGACGAGCTTTTCCTCACGGTTGAGGAGTTCTTTGTTCGTGCACGCAGCCTCGGTCGCTGGGCAATGCCCCAGGTCACGAGCAGTGAGGTTCACCTCGAGCGCCTGGACGGCGCTGCCTCAACCCGCCAATCGAGCGACGCAGACACTTTTGCCGGGGCACTTGCTGAGGTCTCAATCAGCCGCCGTGCCGAGCAGCCGCTGGCTCGACTGGTTGACTCGCTCGGTCGAGCATCGGGCCGCACGCTGCTGGTGGCCGAATCGGCCGGTCGGCGTGAAACCATCGCGCAGTTGCTGCAAGAAGCCGGCATCGAGGCCCCGGTTGCGGACACCTGGCAGGCGTTTCTCGATTCCCCCCTGCGAGTGGCTCTGAGTGTCGGTCCCCTCAGCGAGGGATTCACCCTCGGCGACGGCAGCCTGAGCGTCATCACCGAGACCGAACTCTTCGCAGGCAGCGTGCGCCGAGGTCGGCGGGGCCGACGGGAAAGTACCACCAACGTCGATGCGATGATCCGGGACCTTGCCGAACTCAAGATCGGCGATCCGGTAGTCCATGCGCAACATGGCATTGGCCGCTACCACGGTCTGGTGACCATGGATCTTGGCGAGGGGCCGACCGAATTTCTTCACCTAGTCTATGCGAGCGACGCCACCCTGTATGTGCCCGTGGCGCAGTTGCACGTTATCGGACGCTACAGCGGCTCCAACCCCGAGGATGCCCCCCTGCACCAACTCGGCTCGGGCCAGTGGGAGAAGGCGCGCAAGCGTGCGGCCCGCCATGCCCGCGATGCGGCCGCGGAACTGCTCAATCTGTATGCGCGGCGGGCGGCCCGCGTGGGACACGCCTTCAAGTTTGGCGCCAACGACTACGAAGCCTTTTCAGAGGGCTTCGGGTTCGAGGAAACCCCCGATCAGCTGGCGGCCATCCACGCGGTGGTGCAGGACATGGTGTCGCCCAAGCCCATGGACCGCCTCGTCTGTGGCGACGTCGGCTTCGGCAAGACCGAGGTCGCCCTGCGAGCGGCCTTCATCGCGGCGGCCGATGGGCAGCAGGTGGCGGTGTTGTGCCCCACCACGCTGCTGGCCGAGCAGCACTTCCGGACATTTTCCGACCGCTTCGCAGACTTCCCGCTGAAGCTGACCGAGCTTTCGCGCTTCCGGTCTGCGCGCGAAACCAAGGATGCGATCGATCGCATCAACCGGGGTGAAATCGACATCGTCATCGGCACCCACAAGCTGCTGTCAGCGGATATTCGCTTCAAGCGCCTGGGCCTGGTCATCATCGACGAAGAGCATCGATTCGGCGTCAAGCAGAAAGAGTCCCTCAAGGCACTGCGTGCCGAGGTCGATGTGCTCACCCTCACGGCCACGCCCATTCCGCGCACGCTGGCCATGAGCCTCGAGGGCATCCGCGACTTTTCGGTGATTGCCACAGCGCCCCAGAAGCGCCTGGCCATTCGCACCTTCGTCAGGCGCGAAACCGACGCCAACATCCGGGAGGCGCTGCTGCGCGAGCTCAAGCGCGGCGGGCAGGCCTACTTTCTACACAACGAGGTCGAGACCATCGAGAACCGCCGAGCCCGATTGGCAGAGCTTGTGCCCGAGGCCCGCATCACGGTGGCGCACGGCCAGATGCCCGAGCGCGAACTCGAGCGCGTCATGCGTGATTTTCATCAGCAGCGCTTCAATGTCCTGCTCTGCACCACCATCATCGAAACTGGCATTGATGTGCCGAGCGCCAACACCATCGTCATCCACCGCGCCGATCGCTTCGGGCTGGCTCAGTTACACCAACTACGTGGCCGTGTGGGGCGCTCTCATCACCAGGCTTACGCGTACCTGCTCACCCCGGACGAGTCGGCGATCACCCGTGATGCCTCCAAGCGGCTCGAGGCCATTCAGGCCATGGAAGAGCTCGGCTCGGGTTTCTATCTCGCCATGCACGACCTCGAGATTCGGGGCGCGGGCGAGGTGCTCGGCGACTCGCAGTCGGGCGACATGCAGGAAGTTGGGTTTTCAATGTACGCCGACATGCTCGGCGAGGCCGTTCGCGCGCTCAAGGCCGGCCGTGAACCCGATCTGAGCGCGCCGCTGGCGGCCACCACCGAGATCAAGCTGCACGAACCTGCCCTGCTGCCGGCCGATTATTGCGGCGATGTGCATGAGCGTCTGACTTTGTACAAGCGGCTGGCCGGCACTGCTACGCTCGACGATCTTCAAACGATCCAGGAAGAACTGGTCGACCGCTTCGGCAAGCTTCCCGACCCGGCCCGCGCCCTCATCGAGACGCATCGACTGCGCATCCAGTGCGCGGCGCTCGGCATCACCAAGATTGACGCAGCCGCCGAGGCGATCGTCATGCAGTTCGCAGCGCAACTGCCCATTGATCCCGCCAAGATCATTCGATTACTCCAGCGCCGCAAAGATGCCCGGATGAGCGGACAGGACCGCATTCGCTTCACCCTCAGCACACCTGACCTGGCCGCGAGGCTCAGGGTGATTCGAGAGATCCTGACAGCCTTGGCGGCCTGAGCCTGCCTCATAATGCCCGAATGAGCACCCTGATCGTTCAACACCCGGCGCTGTCCGACTCATCCGTCGCCGCTTTCGCCCGCCTCACCAATCGCCCCCCTCAGTTCAGAGATCCGACCTACGCGCTCTGGGAGGCGGTGAGCCTCGACGGCAAGGCACTCAGCCAGGCCGCTGAGCAGCATCGGGTCGATGCCGAGGTGGTCGCGGCCGACGCCCGTCTGTCGGCCTACTCGCTGGCCGCCTTCGACATGGACTCCACGCTGATCACGATCGAATGCGTGGACGAAATCGCCGACTTTGCCGATCGCAAGGCTGAGGTGGCCGCCATCACCGAAGCGGCCATGCGGGGCGAACTCGCCGACTATGACGAGAGCCTCAAAAGACGCGTCGCGCTGCTCGAGGGCCTCGACGAGTCGGTGCTTGATCAGGTCTGGCGGGAGCGCGTCAGGCTCAGCCCCGGGGCGGGGCGCCTGGTCGCCACGATGAAGCAGCGAGGGCTTCAAATTTTGCTGGTCTCGGGCGGCTTCAGCTTTTTCACGGAGCGCCTGGCCAGGCAGTTGGGCATTGACCATGTCCGATCCAACGTCCTCGAGGTCTCCCAGGGCCGGCTCACCGGCCGACTCCTGGGCGAAATCGTCAACGCCCGCGTCAAGCGTGAAACGCTCGAGCGAACCTGCCATCAGATTGGCTGCGCCCCGTCCCAAACCATCGCAGTGGGTGACGGCGCGAACGACCTGCAGATGATGTCCATTGCAGGCCTGTCGGTCGCCTATCGCGCCAAGCCGCGCGTTCGTAGCGAGACCACGCACGCGATCAATCACTGCGGGCTCGATGCCATGTTGCGCTATTTCACTGACACCCGGTGAAGCCCCCCACCGGGCAAAGCTCGCGCTCGGCCCTCGCGCCCGCGCTGGCCGGCATGGCCGCCCTGGCGATGGGCATGGGCATCGGGCGCTTCGCCTACACACCGCTTCTGCCCGCCATGCAGGCTGAACAGGGCCTGTCCATCGAAGTCTCCGGTTATCTCGCATCAACCAACTTTGCCGGCTACCTGCTGGGCGCTTTACTGGCCATGTGGATCAAGCGCGCGAACCGGCGTCGGGGCTTCCTGCTTGGCCTGCTGCTCAGCGCGCTCACCACGGCCGCGATGGCCCTGCCGTCTCCGGTATGGGGCCTGGCCGCGACACGCCTGCTGGCGGGCGTCGCCAGCGCGCTCATCCTCATTCACGGATCAGCCATCGTCCTCGATCGTCTGGCCGCTGCAGCCCGCCCCACCTTGTTCTTCATGCTCCAGGCCGGTGTCGGTGTCGGGATTGTCATCTCCGCCGGGGTGGTCGAACTGTCGCGCCGCCTGGATGCCTCGGTCTCGATGCAGTGGCTGGCACTGGGTGTCATCGCCACCGCCCTCGGTCTTGCGGCGGCAGCCTTGCGCGATCTCCAGCTTCCGACCGTCGCTGCATCGACTCACCCGGGTACGACCGCCCCACCCCACCCCGCTGTCAAATGGATGGTGGCCGCCTACAGCCTGCTGGGCGTCGGCTATGTCATCACCATGACCTTCATCGTCGTGATGGTGCGAGGCAACGCCGACTGGCGCCCCTGGGAAATGGCAGTCTGGTTGACGGTGGGGCTCTTCGGCATTCCCTCGAACTACCTCTGGTTGCGGGCGGCTGAGCGCTTCGGGCCGCTTCGTGCACTCTGCGCCGCCTACCTGCTCGAGGCGGTCGGCGTCAGTTGCGCAGCCTCGGCCGACTCGCTTTCCCTCGTCTTCGTGGGGGCGGCCCTGCTGGGGGGCACCTTCATGGGCATTACCGCAATGGGACTGAGCGCCGTGCGCAAACTCGCGCCCAACCCCGAGTCGCCGGTCATTGCCTTGATGACCGTCGGATTCAGCCTGGGTCAGATTCTCGGCCCGGCGATCGGCGGGCGGATCGCCGAGCATGCCGGGAACTTTCTGGGCGCCAGCACGATCGCGACCACGGTGCTCCTTGTCGCCGCAGCAATGGTCGGACTGGCCTCGCTTCGGTCGAACCCGGGTTCGGGCCGCTGATCAGCGCGGGCGCTCGACCATCTCGCCAAGCAGGTCGTGCTCGTCGCTGTCGGTGATATGCACTTCAACAAAGCCTCCGATGGGAAGCTTACCGCTACCGGTGAAGCGCACCACGCCATCGATTTCAGGCGCATCCATCTGTGTGCGGCCGACCGCGTAGGCGCCCTCAGGGCCCTCTTCGATGCCGTCCACCAACACCCGCATCGTGCGCCCGACGAACCGGGCAATGCGACGACGCGAAATGTCGGCCTGAACCTCCATGAAGCGCTGCTGCCTCGACTGTCGGACCTCGTCATCCAGCGCGCCCGGCAGGTCGTTAGCACTCGCCCCCTCCACCGGCGAGTAGGCAAAACAGCCCACCCGGTCGAGTTCCGCCTCGCGCAGAAAATCCAGAAGGTACTCGAACTCGGACTCGGTCTCCCCGGGGAATCCGGCGATGAAGGTGCTGCGGATGGTGATGTCCGGACAGATTGCCCGCCACGCGCGCAGCCGCTCGATGTTGCGCTCGCCGCTCGCCGGCCGCTTCATGAGTTTGAGGATTCGGGGATGCGCATGCTGAAAGGGCACATCGAGATAGGGCAGCACCCGACCCTCGGCCATCAGGGGCAGCAACTCGTCCACATGCGGGTAGGGATAGACGTAATGCAATCTCACCCAGGCGTCGTGCTCATGGGCCAGGTCACCCAGTTCGCGGGCCAGATCAAGCAGCCTCGTGCGCACGGGACGACCGTCGACGAAACCGGTCCGATAGCGCTGGTCCACCCCGTATGCGCTCGTATCCTGCGATACCACCAGCAATTCCTTGACGCCTGCACCAAACAGCGCGCGGGCTTCGCGAATCACGTCCCCGATCGGCCGGCTGACGAGATCCCCCCGCATCGAGGGGATGATGCAGAAACTACAGCGATGGTTACACCCTTCCGAAATCTTGAGATAGGCGTAATGCCGCGGCGTGAGCTTGATCCCGGCCTCGGGAACCAGATCGGTAAAAGGGTCGTGGGGCTGAGGCAGCGCCCGGTGCACATGAGACATGACTTCGTCGGTCGCGTGAGGCCCGGTGACCGCAAGCACCTTCGGGTGCACCTCCTCGACCAGCGTTCGGGCCGACTCACCCGCTTTGGCGCCCAGACAGCCGGTCACGATCACCTTGCCGTTTTCCGCCAGCGCCTCGCCAATTGCATCGAGTGACTCCTGAACCGCCTCGTCGATGAAGCCGCAGGTATTGACGATGACGAGATCGGATTTCTGGTAACTGCCCGAGACCTCGTAGCCCTCGGCCCGGAGTTGCGTGAGGATTCGCTCGGAATCGACCAGCGCCTTCGGGCAGCCCAGCGACACGAAACCCACCTTGGGAATTTTCGAGCGCCGCCGGGCAGCGACCGTGACTTTGCTGACGCCGGCGGGGGAATCGCCGGATTTCGGGGGGCGGGGTGCGGATGCGCGGCTCATGGGGCTGGCATTCTACCCGCGCGGCACAGGCCAGCGGTCAGGCCATGCGAAACCGGGGCGCGCGCCGATACGCCTGCCCGGGCTGCAATCACTTGGGTCGAGCGGGCGGCGGCGGCGTAAAGCTGAAGTTCTGAAACATGTTGCGCGTCTGCGCGTTCATCTGCTCCTGCATCTGCATGAACAGCGTCTTGCTCTGGTCGATGTAGTTGCCCATCATGGCTTGCATCATCGGCGCTTGCATGGACATGAACTGCGCCCACATCTCGGCATTGGGCATCGAATTGCCGTCGTACAACGTCTTGGACTGATCCTGCAGCTTGTCCTGGATTTCGACGAAGGTCTGCATGGTCTTTTCTAGGTAGGCCCCCATCATTCCCTGCATGGCATGACCGTAGAAACGAATGATCTGCGCGAGCATGGATGACGAGAACAGCGGCGCCCCGCCCGCCTCCTCCTCGAGAATGATCTGCAACAGGATGCTGCGCGTAAGGTCTTCTGCCGACTTCGCATCGACGACCCGAAAGGCCTCGGTATCGAGGACCAGCTGCTTGACATCGGCCAGCGTGATGTAGGCGCTGGTCTTGGTGTCATAGAGTCGTCGATTCGGATATTTCTTGATCAATCGAACGGAGTGGGTCATGCGCGTTCCTCTTTTTGATCCACGATCGTATCCGAAGGGAGGGCCGACTCCCCTCAACCCCGAGGGCGCGAACCGGTCAAATCAGGACCGATTCGCCCGCCGAAGCGTGAAACCAGGGGTTTACCCCATGTGCAGACCACCGTTGCACGAGAACTCGGCGCCAGTCGTGAAGCCGGCGTCATCCGTGGTGAGCCAAGCGCAGATGGATCCGATTTCCTCAGCCCGCCCCAGCCGTCTGACGGGAATCGTCTGAATGATTTTCTCGCGCACATCTTCCCGAACGGCCATCACCATGTCGGTCGCGATGTACCCGGGCGCAACCGTGTTCACCGTCACACCCTTGCTCGCCACCTCCTGCGCCAAGGCCATCGTGAAGCCGTGCATGCCGGCCTTGGCCGCAGAGTAATTGCTCTGGCCAAACTGCCCCTTCTCGCCGTTGACCGACGAGATGTTGATAATCCGCCCCCAGCCCTTGTCGAGCATGCCGTCGATGACCTGCTTGGTCACGTTGAACATGGAGTTGAGGTTGGTGTCGATCACCGCACGCCAGTCATCCAGCGACATCTTGCGAAACACGCCGTCGCGGGTGATGCCGGCGTTGTTCACCAGAATGTCCGGATTGCCGAAGTCAGATTTGACCCGAGCAAAGGCCTCGCAAGTGGAGTCCCAGTCAGACACGTTGCCGACCGAAGCGTGAAAGTGGTAGCCCTCGGCCTTCTGCTCACCCAGCCACTTGTCGAAATCGCGGGTAGGCCCGCACCCGGCGATCACGGTATAGCCCATGTCATGGAACTTGCGGCAAATGGCCGTCCCGATTCCGCCCATACCGCCCGTCACGTATGCCAGTTTGCTACTCATCGCTGTGTGCTCCGATTGATGGATGTTGAATCAGGCTTTCTGTTTGACGTAGCTGCCCGGCGCCGCTTCAATGACCTTGAAGCGCCCCGCACCTGCCGAACGAGGCGCGGCCTGCTCCGCCCCCCGAAACCGTTCAAGCCAGGCGCGCCAGTCGGGCCACCAGCTCCCAGGCATTTGTTGCGCCTGGTCAAACCACTGATCAGCCGAATCGGGCAATTGGTCGCCAACCCAGTAGTTGCGTTTATTGCGATGCGCGGGGTTGATCACCCCCGCAATATGGCCACTCGCCCCGAGCACAAAGCGCACGGGCGCTTTCATGAGTTGTGTCGACTGATAAGCCGCCCGCCACGGAACGATGTGGTCCTCTCTGGATCCGTAGATATACGTCGGTACCCCGATGGCGCCCAGGTCAACCGGCGCCCCGGCGCACACCAGCCGCCCCGGAATCCGAAGCTCGTTCTGCAAATACATGTGCCGGATGTACCAGCAATACATCGGCCCGGGCAGGTTGGTGCTGTCCGCGTTCCAGTACAGCAGGTCGAACGGAGGCGGCGCCTCCCCCTTCAGATAGCTGCTGACGACGTAGTTCCAAACCAGGTCGTTGGGGCGCAGAAAATTGAAAGTCGTCGCCAGTTCGCGACCCGCCATCAGCCCCCCGCGGCCGATGTTGGACTCCTTGAAGGCGACGAAGCCTTCGTCGATGAAGATCCCCAGCACGCCGGGATCGGAGAAATCGAGCAGCGTCGTCAGCAGGGTAAGCGACTCGATCCAACGCTGACCACGGGCCGCCAGCACGGCGGCGGCCGTGGCCGCGAGCGTACCGCCCACGCAGAACCCCAGCAGATTCACAGTGGGCTGACCGGAGATCTCGCGCACCACCCGAACGGACTCGATCACGCCGCGCTCGAGGTAGTCATCCCAGGTGAGGTCCGACTGATCGGCCTGCACGTTGCGCCAGGACACCATGAAAACCGTGTGCCCCTGGGACACCGAATACGCCACCAGCGAGTTGTCCGGCTGGAGGTCCATGATGTAGAACTTGTTGATGCACGGGGGCACCATCAACAAGGGACGACTGCCCACCCGGGCCGTGGAGGGGGCGTACTGAATGATCTGTATCAGATCGTTCTGGAACACCACCGAACCCGCCGTGGTCGCCACGTTGCGCCCCACCTCGAAAGCGGACTCATCGGTCTGGGAGATGCGGCCCTTCTGCAAGTCGCCCAGCATGTTTTGAATCCCCGACCAAAGGCTCTCCCCCTTGGTCTCGAGCAAACGCTGTTGCGCTTCGGGGTTGGTCATCAGGAAATTCGCGGGCGACATCAGGTCTACCCACTGCTGCGTCGCGAAGCGCACCCGATCGCGCGAGCGCGGATCGCCCTCCACAGAATCTGCCATCCGCTGCAGATACTCGGCATTGAGGGCATAGAGAGCGGCCCCCCAGGCATAGGGTCCCCCCTGCCAGGCCTGGTCGGCAAAACGGCGATCGGCGCTCGCCGGCGGACTGCCCGCCGCGAAGATTTCTCCCAATCGGCTCAGGTACTCCGTCTGCAGTCTGGAAAACGCCTCGGGCGGCATGTGCAGGCCGGGCGGCAGGCCGGGTCCAGCACCTGAATCAGACGCCTGTGGGCCCTCCGCGCGTGACGCGGCCCTGCCCGTCGCAGGCCCCGACCCACCGCCCCGTGCAGAGTCGGCCGCGCTCGCCGCAGTGGTCTTTCGGGAACGCTTCGGAGCCGCTTTCGGAGCCGTCTTCGAGGCCGTCTTCGAGGCCGCTTTCGGAGCTGCCGTCGGAGCCGCCTTCGCAGCTGACTTCGGAGCCGCTTTCGCAGCTGCCTTGGCCGCAGCCACCGGCTTCGCCGCGCCAGCCGATGCGCCGCGAGCGCCGGACTTTGCGTTCGAACCCGATCTGCGTTTCACGGTCGCCATGAAATCCCCCAAGTTACCCGCGAGTTGCGATTTGGGGCATTCTCCCCGTCCCGACGATTTTCTCCAAGAAAGCCCGAGGAATCCTCTGATGTACATCATTGCCATCGCATGGCTCTATGTGACCCTGCTCATGGCACTGACCGAGCACTCGTGGGTCGCAGGTGTCGCCACCTTTCTGCTCTATGGACTGGGACCGGTCGCCCTGCTGCTCTACCTGCTGGGGACGCCGCAGCGCCGCCGCAATCGTCAGCGGCGTGAGCAAGAGGCGGCCGCGAGAGCCCAGACCGACAGCGGCACGGCCAGCGCCCCAGAAAGCTCAAGGCGCCAGCCAGATCAGTGAGGCGAGTCGACCGGTGACGCCGTCGCGTCGGTAAGAATAGAAGCGTGCGGGGTCGCCTACGGTGCACAGCGCCCCGCCACCCACACGGTCGACGCCCACCGCGGCGAGACGCTGACGCGCGAGACTGTAAAGGTCAGCCATCCACTTTCCGGCACGACCAGCCGGGCGAAAGGCGCATGCCGCCTCCGGTTGATGCGCACAAAAGGCTTCGAAGACCTCGGGCCCAACCTCAAAGGCCTCCGGCCCGATGGCAGGCCCGAGCCAGGCGACAATCGGGGCATCCACGCCCAAGGCTGCGCGCATCGCACCGACGGTATTCTCGAGCACGCCGGCCGCCAGCCCACGCCATCCTGCGTGGGCAATGCCCACCACCCGAGCCTGCTCGTCGACAAGCAACACGGGCAGGCAGTCTGCGCTCAGCACGGCCAACACCCGTCCGGGCACGCGAGTCACTGCGGCATCGCCCACGAGAACGCCCGCAGTCGACGCGCGAGGGGTATCCATGTCAACCACCGCGCTGCCATGCACCTGCTGCAGCCACAGCGGCGGCGAGGGCAGATACCGAACCAGGCGTTCGCGATTGCAACGCACGGCAAGCGACTCATCGCCGCAGTGGTCCCCCAGATTGAGCCCCCCTACACCGCCACCTGCCAGGCCATATCGCCCTTGACTGAGCCCCCCGGAACGGGTGGTAACGCAGGCGCCCACTCGGGCGGGCAGCGGCCACGCGGGGCGGATGAAGTGCTCGGGATTGAGTGAGTCAGCGTCCTCGCGCTCGGGACGAACCGCGTGTTCGTTGCCGCTGGCCGGTATGTCCATGCCGCGCATCAGTTGAACGATCGTTCCGCGCGCTTCATCGCAGCGTCGAGGTCGATCCCGGCGCTTTGCAAGAGGGCTTGCATCGCATCGGGCAGTCCCGAGCGCCACTCGATGAACGCCCCCGTGCCGGGATGCTTGAGCCCCAGACGCCAGGCATGCAAAGCCTGCCGCGGACAAATCGGGTTCTGAGCACCGCCGTAGGCTTCATCGCCGACGATCGGCGCCCCGACATGACGCAGATGCACGCGGATCTGATGGGTCCGGCCTGTGAACAGCCTGCACTCGAGCAGCGAGACCGGACGCGGCCCCAGGCTTCCTGTTGCGAGCAGACGGTAGCGCGTGCGGGCAACGCGCCCGCTGCCAAAGGGCGCGACCGCCATTCGGGTTCGCACCACCGGGTCGCGCCAGATGGGTTGGTCAATCTCGCCCTCATCGTCCACCCGCCCCTGCACCAGCGCCAGATAACGCCGCCCCATGCTTCGGTCGGCGAGTTGCGCGCCGAGTGAGGCCATGGCCGATTCGCTGCGGGCCACCACAAGCAGGCCGCTGGTGTCCTTGTCGAGTCGGTGCACGATGCCGGCCCTCGGCACAGCGGTCTGCGCAGGAAATCGATGCAGCAGGCCGTTCAGCAAGGTGCCGTGCCAGTTCCCCGATCCGGGGTGGACCACCAGGCCTGCCTGCTTGTCGATCACCAAAATATCGGCGTCCTGATGGTGAACCTGAAACTCGACGGGCTCGGGCCCGAAGGCGCTCTCGGCCTCGCTGGGCTGGGGCTCGACTTGGATGAGTTCGATGCCGACCAGGCGGTGCCGGCGGGTGAGGACCTGCTCGTCCCAACGGACCGCCCCCTGCTCGATCCACCGTTGCAGTCGCGTGCGCGAAAACTGCGGGAGACACTTCGCCAGAAATCGATCCAGGCGCTCGCCCGGAAAGGGCCCCGCATCCAGTTCGATGGGGACGGTGTCGCCCTCGACCGCGGTACCGCCCGCCTTGGCTATACTCGAACTCATGAAAGCCTTCGCCGTTCGTATCCTCAGGCTGCTCGCTGCTGGCACCATTCTGATGCTGTCGGCGTGCGGCACCTTCGACCAACCCGATCACACCGTGGGCTGGCCTCCCGAAAAATTATATGCCGAGGCGCGCGAAGACCTGTCTGGTAGCAATTGGCCCGCAGCCATCAAACTGCTCGAAAAACTGGAATCGCGCCATCCATTCAGCCGCTGGGCCGAGCAGGCGCAATTGCAAATTGCCTACGCCCACTACCGCAACAACGAGCGCGTGCTGGCGCTGGCCGCACTCGACCGCTTTCTCAAGCTGCACCCGAATCACGTCGCTCTCGATTATGTCTACTACATGAAGGGCGTCATCAATTTCAATGAGCAGGAAGGGCTGCTCGCCACCCTCGGTGGTCAGGACCTCACCGAGCGCGATCTGCAGGGCGCGCGCGACGCCTTCGACGCGTTCCGAACGCTCATTGCCCGCTTCCCGGATAGCCGGTTCGTCGAAGATGCCGAGGCCCGTCTCATCTACCTGCTCGACGCCATCGCATCGGGCGAAGTCGCGGTCGCGCGCTACTACTTCAAGCGTGGCGCCTATGTCGCTGCAGCCAACCGGGCCCAGGGCGTCATTCGCCAGTTTCCCCAGGCCAAGTCGGTCGAATCCGCGCTGAGTATCCTCGCGGATTCCTACGATCAATTGGGTCTGCCCGAGTTGCGCGACGACACCCGGCGGGTGCTGGCACAAAACTTCCCGGCAGCGGCCACAGTATCAAAGCCTGAAAAAAGCTGGTGGCAGATGTGGCGCTGAGGCTCACCCGCGCGCTTGCTGCCCTGCTCGCTCTCCCCTGCGTACCCGCCGCACACCCTTAAACCCACGTCGGTCTTCAGCGTGCCTCGCAACGGCGCCCTCTCAGCGCCTCGCCGACTGCGCGCAGACCCAGCCCAGCGCCTCATCGGCTGATCGCGTCAATGGCATCGGGGGCAGGCTTGCACGCAGCTTCCGACCATACGACTTGCTGACCAGTCTCTCGTCGCAGATCACCAGCAACCCGGTATCGGACTCGGAACGAATCAGCCGGCCGGCGCCCTGCTTGAGCGCCATCGCCGCAGCGGGAAGCTGAATCGCCCCAAAGGGATCGCCACCACCCTGACGCAATAGGTCACTGCGCGCTTTCAGAACGGGGTCATCGGGCGGCGCAAAAGGCAGCTTGTCAATCACCACCAGCGACAATTGCTCACCCACCACATCCACCCCCTCCCAGAAGCTTGCACTGCCGATCAGCACGGGCGCCTCGGCCTGACGAAATCGCTCGAGGAGCGCTGAGCGGGTGGCTCTTCCCTGCACCAGCAACTCGATTGAGCGACTCGAGAGCGCGATCCGGTCGGCGATTCTGGCCTCGAGTAGCTCGACCATACGCAGGCTGGTGCACAGTACGAATGCACGCCCACGATTGGCCTCGATCAAGGGCCAGATCGCCTCGGTCATTCGATCGGGAAATGCACTTGCCCCGGGCTCGCCGCACTGCGCCGGAACGTAGAGCAAACCGTTCGCCGCGTAGTTGAACGGACTCTCCCAGGTGACACAGCGGGCGTCATCCAGGCCCATGGGCTCGACAAAGTGCCGGAAGTCGCCTGCGACCGCGAGGGTGGCCGAGACGAAGACCCAGGCGCGGGGCGTCGCGTCGCGATGCTGACGGAAAGTTGCAGCCAGCGAAAGAGGGGTTGAATGCAGCACCGCACCCGACTGCGAGGCCTCGGCCCAAAGCACGGCTGCCTCGGTCCCAGGTGCCATGGATTGCCCCGCTGGCGCGACTGCCTCAGGCTCATCGCCCCAACTACCACCCGCCACCGGCGACCCAAGGTTGGACGCCAAATCCGAGGCACCAGCGCTGGGGCCATACACGGCCTCATGCCACGCGCCGAGACGCAGGGTCAGTTCAAGCAGGCGGCCTGACAGGCGCGCCAGTTCTCGCCCGCGCTCCGCAGCCGCTTGCGACACCTCAAGGAGCGCCTTGATCTGCTCACGCAGCCCGACCAGCGCGTCCCTCAACCCGCCATCCGACCGCAGACGATCCCGATCCTGTCGCCCCGAATTGCCCGCGGCGAGCCGCCATTCGCGAACGGACTGCTCGAGACCATGGGACAGACCGATCCAGTCGGCCGCATCCGCAGCCTCGGCCAACCCCACCCTCAGCGAATCCCGCGCGATGTCGATCAATTGCCGGCTCGAAACCGACGACCCGAAGAACTGGGTGGCAATGTCGGGCAGTTGGTGCGCCTCATCGAAGATCACCGCGCTGGCGGTGGGCAGCAGATCGGAAATGCCCTCATCCTTGAGCGCAAGATCCGCGCAAAACAGATGATGGTTGACCACGATCACGTCTGCGGACTGTGCCGCCTGCCGGGCCTGAAAAACAAAACAGCTCCGGTAGTCGGGGCAATCCTGGCCCAGGCAGTTATCTCGCGTAGAGGTGGCCTTGCTCCAGGCGGGGGCATCTTCGGCGATACCGGGCGCTTCGCTTCGATCGCCCGACACGCTGACCGCCGCGAATCGATCGATCCGGCGAAGCACGGTAATGTCCTCTCGGCGATCGAAACGGCCCTCCTCGAGATTGCGCCGCAGGTGGTAACGGCACACATAGTTCGAGCGCCCCTTGAGAACCGCCGCCCGAATGTTCAGTCTGAGCGCCTCGCCGACTCGGGGCAGATCGCGACGGTACAGCTGATCCTGAAGTGTGCGCGTACCCGTGCTGATGACGACCAAGCCGCCTGACAGCAGCGCTGGGACGAGGTAGGCGAAGGTCTTACCGGTCCCGGTCCCTGCTTCGGCGACCAACGCCGCTCGCTCGACGATCGCTTGTCCAACCGCCAGGGCCAGCTCGGACTGGCCGTCACGCCGCGCGTAGCCAGGCTGCGCGCGAGCAATCGCCCCTTCAGGCGAAAGCGCGTCAGCGATTCGGCCAAGGTACGCCTGCAAATCGGGGCTCATCGCGGACTCACCGCCAGCCTGCTTGCAAGCCTTCTGCAAGCGGTGAAGACAGAAGCAGGCCGCGCCTCATGCCGGCTCATCGGGCACGAGCAGCCTTTGCAACTGCGCAACGGCGTCTTTCACCTGCAGCTTGCGCTTCTTGAGCCGACGCAACTGCAACTCGTCGCACCCGGGCCCCTCGACAATCCCGAGGATCATCGCATCCAGGGCGCGATGCTCGGCCTGCAACTCGGCGATCCGCCTCAGGGCTGTATCGGTTTGATCGTCGTCGGTCATGAAAGGAGGCCGCTCAAGACTCCGGGGCCCGGGCAAGCCAGGTCGCTCCGGCCCGGTGGTCGAAAACCCTTGATGATACGTGGGCGACGACCCACACTCAACCATGCGGCAGGGCTCCGTGGGTCAGGACAACCGTTCCGCCACGCCGCGACGAGGCGCTTCCAGATAAGCCCGTGACTGCATTTCGATGATCCGGCTCACCGTACGGTGGAACTCGCCCGCCATCGCACCCTCGGTGTACAGCAGTTCCGGCGCGCATTCAGCCGAGAGGATCAGCTTGAGCTTCTGGTCGTAGAGCACGTCGATCAGCCAGACAAACCGTCGGGCCGGCGAGGCCATGCCGGCACTCATCCTCGGCACATCGGAAACAATCAGAGTGTGAAACCTCACCGCCAGTTCGAGGTAATCGTTCTGCGACCGAGGCCCCCCACATAGCGTCTCGAAGTCGAACCACACCACCCCGCCCGCGCGCCGACGTGCCCGAATCGCACGGTTCTCGATTGTGAGAACCGGATCTTCGTCGGCAACCTCGGCCAGGCTCTCGAAGGCGGCAGACAAGGCAGCATGTGCCGGCTCGCCCAAGGGCGTGTGATAGGCCTCGATACGCTCGAGCGACTGGCGACGATAGTCGCTACCCGCATCAACCTGGATCAGATCGGCGTGTTGCTTGATCAGGTCGATGGCCGGAAGGATGCGGTCACGATGCAAACCGTCGGGATACAGGTCATCGGGACGGTAGTTCGAGGTCATCACAAAGCACACGCCGTTCGCAAAGAGCGCGCGCATCAGTCGCTCGAGAATCATCGCGTCAGCAATGTCGGACACGTGAAACTCGTCGAAGCAGATCAATCGATAGCGCGCGGCCACCCGGCGCGCCACCTCATCCAGCGGGTCGGCCGTTCCCTTCAGTGACTCAAGCTCGCGGTGAACCCCCCGCATGAACTCGTGAAAGTGCAGGCGAGTCTTTCGGCGTATCGGTACCGCACTGAAGAAGCAGTCCATGATGAAGCTTTTGCCCCGCCCGACTCCACCCCAGAGCCAGACGCCGCGGGGCACCTGCGGGCGATTGAACAGCCTGCGCAAGGTGCCTTCGCGGCTGCGCCTGAATCGGTCCAGCTCGTCGCTCAGCCTTTGCAGACGCTCGACCGCCACCCGCTGCGCCTCATCTTCGCGATAAGCGCGCAAGCCGAGCGCGCGCTCATAGGCCTGGACTACGTCCATCGACACCAAACACCCCCCCAGGAAAGCCCGTGCGCGAATCAGCCGTTGAGGGCGCGCCTGTCGGTCGCGGCGAGCGAGGCCTCGCGCATCACCTCGGACATGGACGGATGCGCATGACAGATGCGTCCGATGTCCTCGGCCGACGCCTTGAACTCCATGGCCACCACGGCTTCGGCGATGAGGTCCGAAGCACTCGCAGCGACGATATGAACACCGAGAATTTCATCGGTCTTTTCGTCTGCCAGCACCTTGACGAACCCATCGGCAGCGCCCATCCCCAGCGCACGGCCATTAGCGGCGAAAGGAAACTGCCCGCTCTTGTAGGGCCGTCCGTCCGCCTTGAGCTGCTGCTCGGTCCGACCGACCCAGGCGATTTCGGGCGAGGTGTAAATCACCCAGGGGATGCAGTTGTAGTCGATATGCGGCTTCTGGCCCGCAATGATCTCGGCAACCATGACTCCTTCATCTTCGGCCTTGTGCGCCAGCATGGGCCCGCGCACGACGTCACCGACCGCGTACACCCCCGGCACAGCAGTTCGGCAGCCCGCATCGACCGGAATGAAACCGCGTTCATCGGTGGCCAGTCCGACCGCGTCGAGTCCCAAGCCATCAGTGTTGGGCACCCGACCTACAGAGACGATCAGGCGGTCGCACTCCAGCACCTGGTCAACGCCCTTTGAATCGGTCCAGGCCACGCGTACGCCCTTCGCATCGCGGGTGACCTCGCCGATTCGGACCCCCAACTCAATCGACAGACCCTGCTTGGTGAACTGCTTCCAGGCCTCCTTGCGAACGGACTCGTCAGCAGCCGCCAGAAATTCGGGCATCGCCTCGAGGATCGTGACCTGGCAGCCTAGACGGCGCCAGACCGACCCCAGTTCAAGACCGATCACGCCGGCGCCGATGACACCCAAACGCTTTGGGGTTTCGCCGAGGGCCAGCGCGCCTTCGTTGTCGCAGACCTGAACATTGTCGACGGGAATGGCAGGCAGGTGCCGGGCCTTGGACCCGGTGGCCACGATCACCTGCGCGGCATCACACGAAACGGGCTCACCCTCGCCGCTCACCTCGATGAGCAAGCGCCCTTCCTGGCGCCCCTTGAAACACGCGTGCCCCTTGAGCCAGGTGATCTTGTTCTTACGAAACAGGAACTCGATCCCCTTGGTCATCTTGCCGACGATGCCGTCCTTTCGGGCCATCATCTTGCCGATGTCGACCTGGGCCTGGCCCACCGTGATGCCGTGGTCCCCTGCCTCGTGATGCAAGGCCTCAAACAACTCTGATGAGGCCAGCAGCGCCTTGGAGGGAATGCAACCCACGTTGAGGCAGGTGCCTCCCAGCGCCAGCTCGCCCTGGGGATTGCGCCATTTCTCGACGCAGGCCACCTTCAGGCCGAGTTGCGCCGCGCGAATGGCCGCAATGTAGCCCCCAGGCCCCGCGCCAATGACGATCAGATCAAAAGACTGAGCCATGAAAAATTCTCCGATCGATCAGATATCGAGCAGCAGGCGGGCCGGGTCCTCGAGCGCGTCCTTGATGGCCACCAGGAACAGCACCGCCTCGCGGCCGTCGATGATCCGGTGGTCATACGACAGCGCCAGATAGTTCATCGGCCGGATCACGATCTGTCCGTTCTCGACCACCGCCCGTTCCTTGGTGGCATGCACACCGAGAATTGCCGACTGCGGCGGGTTGATGATCGGCGTGGAGAGCATTGAACCAAAGACGCCGCCGTTACTGATGGAGAAGGTTCCACCGGTAAGCTCCTCGATGCCCAGCTTGCCGTCCTGCGCGCGCTTGCCATACTCGGCGATGGTCTTCTCGGTCTGGGCAAAGCTCAGCTGATCGGCGTCACGCACGATGGGCACCACCAGACCGCGCGGCGAGCCAACCGCCACACCAATATCGAAGAAGCCGTGATACACGATGTCGTGCCCGTCGATGGAGGCATTGACGACCGGGTATTTCTTGAGCGCGTGCACGGTTGCCTTGACAAAGAAGGACATGAAGCCCAGGCGCACGCCATGATCCTTCTCGAATCGGTCCTGGTACTTCTTTCGAAGGTCCATGACCGGCTGCATGTTCACTTCGTTGAAGGTGGTGAGGATGGCGTTGGTCGCCTGCGATTGAAGCAGACGCTCGGCCACCCGTTGGCGCAGGCGTGACATCGGGACCCGCTGCTCGGGGCGACCTTCCACGAGACGACTCAGGTCAACTGGAGCCTTCACCACGGGCAAGGCGCCCGTGGGCACGCCAGTGGGAATGGACGCGGCTGCCACCGCAGCGGGCGCTGGCGCCGACAGGGCTCCAATGACATCACCCTTGGTCACCCGCCCATCTCGACCCGTACCCGAGACCTGCGAGGCGGACAGACCCGCCTCAGCCAGCATCTTCGCGGCGGCCGGCATCGCGGTTGCAGCATGGGCACCACCCGATGACACCGCCGGGGCTGCAGCCGCCTGAGCAGGCAAAGCGGGCGAGACGGACGCGGCTGGGGCTGCGCTCGCGCCTGCACTCGCCTCGGTATCGAGGGTGGCAATCACCTCGCCCGACACCACCGTCGCGCCGTCAGGTTTGACAACCGACACCAGCACGCCCGCGGCCGGGGCGGGAAGCTCAAGCACGACCTTGTCGGTCTCGATATCAATGAGGTTTTCGTCGCGGGCAACCGCCTCGCCTACTTTTTTGTGCCATTGCAAAAGGGTCGCCTCGGCGACCGATTCCGAAAGCTGCGGAACCTTGACTTCGATCAGAGCCATCCCTGTACTCCAGATTCAGTTGAGTGTGTGTTTTTGAATTCGATTTCGTGCACAAGGGCCGACCCACCGGTCAGGCGAAACGGGAATCGCCCTCGTAGAAACAAGGATCAGCCGGCTTTCTTCTGCCGCGATTTCGATTCGCCGAAGGCAGCCGCGATGAGATCCTTCTGCTGCGCGTAGTGCTTGTCGTAGTAGCCCACCGCAGGAGACGCCGATGCGGGCCGACCGGCATAGCTCAGCTGCTGCCCCTCGCGCAGGGTCTCGCTCAGGTGGTGCTGCGCGTAGAACCAGGCGCCCTGGTTTTGCGGCTCGTCCTGACACCAGACCACATGCGTCGCCGAGGCGTACTTCTTCATCTCCGCTTCGAAGACCTTGTGGGGGAACGGGTAGAGTTGCTCGACGCGAACCAGCGCCACGTCCTCGAGCTTGCGCTCCCGGCGCGCTGCGACCAGGTCGTAGTACACCTTGCCCGTGCACACGACGACACGTTTGACCTTGCGAACGTCGATGGCGGAATCCGTTTCGCCGATGACCGTACGGAATTCGCCCTTGGCAAGATCATCCAGACTGGACACCGCCTCCTTGTTGCGAAGCAGCGACTTGGGCGTAAAGATGACCAGCGGCTTGCGGAAGGTACGAACCATCTGCCGGCGCAGCAAGTGAAAAATCTGCGCCGGGTTGGTCGGCTGGCACACCTGCATGTTGTGCTCGGCGCAAAGCTGCAAAAAGCGCTCGATACGGGCCGACGAGTGCTCAGGGCCCTGTCCCTCATACCCATGGGGCAGCATGAGCGTCAGCCCGCACGCGCGCCCCCACTTGGTTTCGCCAGAGGAAATGAACTGATCGATCACCACCTGAGCACCGTTGACGAAATCGCCGAACTGCGCCTCCCAGATCACCAGCGTATTGGGGTCGGCCGAGGCATAGCCATATTCGAACCCGAGCACCGCCTCTTCGGACAGCACCGAGTCGATGACAATGAACGGGCCCTGCTTGTCCGAGACGAACTGCAGCGGGATGTAGGCACCCTGGTCCCATTTCTCGCGAGCCTGGTCATGCAGCACCGAATGCCGGTGCGTGAAGGTGCCACGCCCCGAATCCTGCCCTGACAGTCGGATGGGATAACCCGCCGACACCAGCGAGGCAAAGGCCAGATGCTCGCCCATCCCCCAATCCAGCGGCTGGTCGCCATTGGCCATGGCGCGCCGATCGGCGATGACCTTTTCCACCAATGGGTGGAGCTTGAAGCCCTGGGGAATGGTGGTGATCCTCTCGCCCAAACGCTTGAGCTCAGACCGCGGGAGTCCCGTATCGGCCGAGTCGGTCCACTTGCGGTTGAGGAACGGCATCCAGTCGACCGCGAACTGGCTCTTGAAGTTGGTGATCACCGGATCGAAGGTGTGCTTGCCCTCATCCATTGCCGTCCGGAATTCGGCAACCAGCCGATCGCCATCCGCCGCCCCGATGACGGACTGGGCCACGAGCTTGTCCGCAAAGAGCTTGCGCGTACCAGGATGCGCGCCGATTCTCTTGTACATCATCGGCTGGGTGACCGAGGGGGTGTCCTGCTCGTTGTGGCCAAGTTTGCGGAAGCAGACGATGTCGACCACCACGTCGCGGCGGAACTGCTGGCGAAAATCGAGTGCAAGCTGGGTTGCATAGACAACGGCCTCGGGATCGTCACCGTTTACGTGGAGCACCGGCGCCTCGATCATCTTGGCCACATCAGTGCAGTAAATGGTCGAGCGGGTATCCCGCGGATCAGAGGTGGTGAAGCCGATCTGATTATTGATGACGATATGAACCGTGCCGCGAGTACCGTAACCGCGCGTCTGTGCAAGGTTGAGGGTTTCCATGACCACGCCCTGTCCCGCAAACGCCGCATCCCCATGCACGAGGATGGGCAGCACCTGATCGCCGTTACGATCCCCACGACGGACCATTCGCGCCTTGCAGGAACCCGTGACCACCGGGTTGACGATTTCGAGGTGCGAGGGATTGAAGGCCAGCGATACGTGCACCGGGCCGCCCGGGGTGGACAGGTCACTCGAAAACCCGTTGTGATACTTGACGTCGCCCGAGGGCAGATCGTCGGCGTGGTGTCCTTCGAACTCGGAGAACAGATCGCCCGGCATCTTGCCCATGACGTTCACGAGCACATTGAGTCGGCCCCGGTGGGCCATGCCGATGACGATTTCCTGAATGCCAGACTCACCCGCACGTTGGATGAGCTCGTCCATGGAAGCGATGAAGCTTTCTCCCCCCTCGAGCGAGAAGCGCTTCTGACCAACATACTTGGTGTGCAGATATCGCTCAAGCCCCTCGGCAGCCGTGAGCCGATCAAGAATGCGCTTCTTCTTCTCGGGCGAAAAACTGGGCACTGACCGGGTGGACTCGAGCCGCTCCTGAATCCAGCGCTTTTGCGCCGGATCGGTCATGTGCATGAACTCGGCACCGATTGAACCGCAATAGGTTTCGCGCAGGGCCCGAACGATGTCGCGAAGCGGCGCATTATCGAAACCGAAATAGGTGTTTGCGGCCGAGTAAATATTGGCGTGATCGCCTTCGCTGAAATCGTAGAAGGCGGGCTCAAGCTCCGGAATGGCCGGCCGCTCCTGCCGCTTGAGCGGGTCGAGATCAGCCCAGCGATTGCCCAGGAAGCGATAGGCCGCGATCAACTGCTGGACGAACACCTGCTTGCGCGCCGTAGCCGAGTCTCCGCCCATGATGCGCGGACGCAGGGTTCCCTCGCGCGAACGCTCGGCAAACGACTGCACGATGGGCGCATGGGCCACATCACGAGACTGGCTGCTGCCGTCTGCAGCAGGCACCATCTGCATGGTGTCGAAGTACTGGCGCCAGACCTCGGGCACCGAGCCCGGGTTGTTCAGATAGCTCTCGTAGAGCTCTTCAAGATACGGCGCATTGGCGCCAAACAGATAGGCGTTGGACTGGAAGGACTTCATCATGGCGCTTCACCTTTCAAAACGAGTTTCTCGTTCAAGATGCCCGGCAGGGTCAGGGATTTGACGGATATCTGCCGGCGACCCCGCCCGGCTTCCGGGTGAAGGGATCGTGACCTGTCGTAAATGGATGCGATCGGACGTGGGGCAACTTCCTGAATCGTTCAAGCCGCGAATGTTACACGGAAGCGTGCCCCGACGCAGTCGCTTTTTGCGTCGCCGGCGTCACGGATTCAGCCGTGAAAATGCCCGGCGGACCTCAATACAACCAGCGTTTCATCGAGCGCGACCCGCACAATTCCCATCAACTCCTCGACTTCGGATTGAGTGATGATCAGTGGGGGCGAAAAGGCGACCACATCACCGGTCATGCTCCGCAAAATCGCACCATGGGCACGCGCCCGCGACACGACTTGCGCCGCCACGCCGAGAGAGGGGTCGAAAGCGCGCCTCTGGGCCCGGTCCGCTGCCAACTCGATCGCCCCGATCATGCCCAAGCCGCGTGCCTGCCCCACCAGCGGATGATCGGCCAGGGAGGCAATCGACTGCTGAAGATAGCCGCCCATCTGGTCGGCACGCGCGATGAGACCCTCCTGCTCATAGAGCCGGAGCGCTTCGAGGGCCACGGCGCAGGCCAGCGGGTGCCCTGAGTAGGTATAGCCATGAGCGAAGGCGCCGACCTGCGCCCCCTGATCGGCAACGACCTGATAAAACTCATCGCTCATCAGCAATGCCGACATCGGCACATACGCGCCGGTGAGCCCCTTGGCCACCGTCATCAGATCGGGCCGCAGGCCGAAACGCTCGCTGCCAAACCAGCGCCCCAGCCGTCCGAACCCACAGATGACCTCGTCTGCGATCAGCAGAATGTCGTGCCGCTTGAGTACTCGCTGGAGCGCTTCGAAGTAGCCAGGTGGCGGAATGAGCACCCCGCCCGCCCCCTGGACCGGCTCGGCGATCAGCGCTGCAATGGTGTCGGCCCCCTCGCGCTCGATGGTGTCTTCGAGCTCGCGGATCAAGCGCTCGGTGAAGGCGTCAAGCGACTCGCCCGGCAAACCGTACTGATAATGATGCGGGGCGCCGACGCGCAGCGTATCCGCCATCGGCAGATCGAAGTGGGCATGCATGGCCGAGATGCCCGAAAGCGAGGCCGCAGCAAGCGTCACCCCATGGTAGCCCTTGACCCGGCTGATAATCTTTTTCTTGTTTGGGCGTCCTCGCGCGTTGTTGTAGAAGCGCACGAGCTTGACTGCCGTGTCATTGGATTCGGAACCGCTGCTGGCAAAAATGATCCGACCGCTGCCGCGAATCGGCTCGGGCGCCAGGCGAGTGAGATGCTCGGCGAGGTCGGCCACAACGCCCGGCGCGCTGCCGCTGAACGTGTGATAAAAGGGCAGCGCCCGCATTTGGCGCTCGGCGGCGGCAATCAGTCGCGATTCGGAAAATCCGAAGGCGGCGCACCAGAGCCCCGACATACCCTCCAGATAGCGACGACCCGACTCGTCGAACACGTACACACCCTCTCCGCGCGTAACCAGGAGCGGGCCGTCGCGTTCGAGCTGCCTCGGGTTGGTGTAGGGGTGGAGGTGGTGCGCAGCATCACGCCGCGCACGCTCACTGCCGGACATCGGACCGGCCAGCCTCGATTACTTGAAATTGCGTCGTGCTGCGCCGGTGTAAAGCTGACGCGGACGACCGATTTTCTGATCGGGCTCACTGATCATTTCGCCCCACTGCGCGATCCAGCCCACCGTGCGCGCAAGCGCAAAAATGCAGGTGAACATTTCGGTGGGGATGCCCAGCGCACGCTGCACGATACCCGAATAGAAATCGACGTTCGGGTAGAGCTTGCGCTGCACGAAGTAGTCGTCTTCAAGGGCGATCTGCTCGAGCTTCATGGCCAGGGCAAACAGCGGATCATTCTCAAGGCCCAGTTCGCCCAGCACCTCGTAACAGGTTTCACGCATGAGTTTGGCGCGGGGGTCGTAGTTCTTGTAAACCCGATGCCCGAAGCCCATCAACTTGGCGCCGGAGTTCTTGTCTTTGACCTGAGAAATGAACTCGCCGATCTTGGCAACGCCGCCCTGCTTCTGGATGTCATTGAGCATGACCAGGCAGGCCTCGTTGGCGCCGCCGTGGGCGGGCCCCCAGAGCGTGGCGATGCCGGCCGCGATGCAGGCGAAGGGGTTGGCCCCCGACGAACCCGCCAGGCGCACCGTTGAGGTGGAGGCGTTTTGCTCGTGATCGGCGTGCAGCAGCAAGATGCGATCAAGCGCCTTGACCAGGACCGGATTGGGCACGTACTCCTCGCAGGGGTTCCCAAACATCATGCGCATGAAGTTTGCCGTGTACGAGAGGTCGTTCTTCGGGTACATGAAAGGCTGACCGATGGAGTACTTGTAGGCCATTGCGACCATGGTCGGCATCTTCGCCACCAGCCTGATCGACGAGATCATGCGGTGCTCGGGGTTATTGATGTCAAGTGAGTCGTGATAAAAGGCAGACAGCGCCCCAACGCACCCCACCAGCACCGCCATCGGGTGCGCATCGCGACGAAAGCCCTGGTAGAAACGGGTCATCTGCTCGTGCACCATGGTGTGACGCATGACCAGATAACTGAAATCTTTGCTCTGCTGGGCATCGGGCAGGTCGCCATTGAGCAGCAGGTAGCAGGTATCGAGGTAGTCACATTTTTCGGCGATCTGCTCGATGGGGTAGCCGCGATAGAGCAGTTCGCCCTTGTCACCGTCGATATAGGTGATCTTCGACTCACACGCCGCCGTGGACAAGAAGCCCGGGTCAAAGGTGAACTTGCCGGTCTGACCATACAGCTTGCGGATATCGACCACATCGGGGCCCACCGAGCCCGGGTAGATCGGAAACTCGACTGAAGGCGTACCGTCGGTGAAGGACAGGGTCGCTTTATTCTGTGCACTCATGTTCATCTTCCCTTTTGACTTGTATTCGGCGGTCCAGGCACGACCCCGTATTCTGAAACTATTTTGAATCCTAACAGCGGCGAAGCATTTCAAGAACGCGCACGGCGGCCGGTTCGTCCCCGAGCGCCTCAGGCCCTACCCGCTCGAGCACCAGGTCGAGCAACTGGTTATCCGGCAACTCGAGCAAGACATCCAGACCGGCCACCAGGTCCTCATTCAGTTCGTGCTCGTGGCGCTCGAAAAAGCGCGTGAGCAGAAGGTCATTTTCGAGGAGCCCACGCCGGGCTCTCCACCGCAGACGGCGAACGCGGGCTGGATCCAGCAAGCCGCCTGAGACGGCCGCCTTATCCGAACTCACTGGTTGAGCGTTCAACTCCATGAATGGGCGCTGTTGGGATCGATCAGACAGCGCGCCGCACCATCAGTTCCTTGATCTTGCCGATGGCGCGGGTGGGATTGAGCCCCTTGGGGCAGACATCAACGCAGTTCATGATGGTGTGGCAGCGGAACAGGCGGTACGGGTCTTCCAGGTTGTCAAGGCGTTGACTGGTGGCCTGATCCCGGCTGTCGGCGATGAATCGATACGCCTGCAGCAGACCCGCCGGTCCGACGAATTTGTCGGGGTTCCACCAGAAAGACGGGCACGAGGTGGAGCAACACGCACACAGCACGCACTCGTACAAACCGTCGAGTTCTTCGCGCTCCTGAGGACTTTGCAGGCGCTCTTTTTCTGGCGGCGGCGTGTCGTTGATCAGGAAGGGGCTGACCGAGTGGTATTGCTTGAAGAACTGCGTCATGTCGACAATCAGGTCACGAATGACCGGCAACCCTGGCAGGGGCTTGAGGACGATGGGCTCCTTCAGATCGCGCAGGTTGGTGATGCAGGCGAGACCGTTCTTGCCATTGATATTCATGGCGTCGGAGCCGCAGACGCCCTCGCGGCAGGAGCGACGGAAAGACAACGAGTCATCAACCGCCACCTTGATGCGCATGAGCGCGTCAAGCAGCATCTTGTCGGTGGGAAGCAGTTCGACCTCGAGGTTTTGCATACGCGGCTTGTCGTCGCGGTCGGGGTCGTAGCGATAGATTGAAAAACGCACCACGCGCTTGGCTTGGGCGGCGGCGGTGTCTTTCGGAGATTGAACGACAGCGGTCATGAGTGCTCCAGTTTGCCTGGGGTGTCAGTATCGGAAAGGATCGGCCCGTCAGAACGTACGCGCCTTGGGCTGGAAGGTTTCCACCGTGAGCGGCTTCATGTTCACCGGCTTGTACTCGAGTCGGTTGCCTTCCGAGAACCACAGCGAGTGCTTGATCCAGTTGGCATCGTCGCGCTCGGGGAAGTCACGGTGCGCATGCGCGCCGCGACTTTCCTTGCGCGCCTCGGCCGACACGATGGTGGCCTTGGCCGTCTCGATCAGGTTGTCAAGCTCGAGCGCTTCAACCCTCGCGGTGTTGAATACCTTCGACTTGTCCTTGATATGGATGTCGGTACAACGCTTGGCCACTTCGCCGATCAGCGATACGCCCTCGGCCAGCAACTCCGAGGTGCGGAACACCCCACAGTGCGCCTGCATGATGCGACGGATGTCATTGGCCACTTCCTGCGCATTTTCGCCCGAGCTTGAACCATCGAGACGGGCCAGACGCGCCAGCGTGGCGTCGCCACCATCGCCCGGCAGGCGCTTGTGTTCCTCGGCGCGCCGGTTGGACTTGACAATGTGATTGCCCGCCGCACGACCGAACACCACCAGATCGAGCAGCGAATTGGTTCCCAGCCGGTTGGCGCCATGCACTGAGACGCAAGCGCACTCACCGATGGCATACAAGCCGTTCACGATACTGTTGGGGTTGCCGTCCTTGGGCACCACCACCTGGCCGTGAAAATTGGTCGGGATGCCACCCATCTGGTAATGAATGGTGGGCACCACGGGAATAGGATCGCGGATCGGATCGACGTTGGCGAACTTGATCGCGATTTCACGGATCGAGGGCAGGCGCTTCATGATGGTGTCAGCGCCGAGGTGATCGAGTTTCAGCAGCACGTGATCGCCATCCGGCCCGCAACCACGCCCTTCCTTGATCTCCTGGTCCATGGAGCGTGAGACGAAGTCGCGAGGCGCTAGGTCTTTGAGGGTGGGCGCATACCGCTCCATGAAGCGCTCGCCATGCTTGTTGAGCAGGATCCCCCCCTCGCCTCGCACGCCCTCGGTGATGAGCACGCCCGCACCAGCCACGCCGGTGGGGTGGAACTGCCAGAACTCCATGTCTTCAAGCGGAATGCCCGCCCGGGCCGCGAGGCCCATGCCATCGCCCGTATTGATGAAGGCGTTCGTTGACGCCGCCCAGATACGCCCGGCACCGCCGGTGGCGATGACCGTGGTCTTGGACTCGAGGATCATCACCTCGCCCGTCTCCATCTCGAGCGCCACGACGCCCACGCAGTCGCCATCGGCGTCGCGGATGATGTCGAGCGCCATCCACTCGACGAAAAACTGGGTACGCGCACTGACATTGCGCTGATAAAGGGTGTGCAGCAGTGCATGCCCAGTGCGATCCGCCGCCGCACAGGCACGCTGAACCGGCTTTTCGCCGAAATTGGCCGTATGACCACCAAACGGGCGCTGGTAAATCGTGCCATCGGGGTTGCGGTCGAAGGGCATCCCGAAGTGTTCAAGCTCGTAGACAACCTTGGGTGCTTCGCGACACATGAACTCGATGGCGTCCTGGTCACCGAGGTAATCGGATCCCTTGACGGTGTCGAACATGTGCCAGTACCAGTTGTCTTCGCTCATATTGCCGAGCGAGGCCCCGATACCGCCCTGCGCGGCCACGGTGTGCGAGCGGGTTGGGAACACCTTGGACAGCACCGCCACGCTCCAGCCCGCCTGAGCCAGTTGCAGCGAGCAGCGCATGCCGGCGCCGCCGGCGCCGATGATGACCGCATCAAATTTCCGACGCGGAAGGTTGTTGGCAAGATGGTTGAGCACATCGGCCATCTCAGAGACTCCAAAGAATGTTGGCCGCCCAAATTGCGTAGCACGCGAGCAGCACGATGGTGAGAACCTCAAGCAGCAATCGAACTGCCGTCGGCTTGATGTAGTCCATGAAAATGTCGCGCACGCCGATCCAGGCGTGCCAACCGAGCGCGATCACCGCCAGCAGGGTGAGCACCTTCATGAAACTACCGGCAAAAATTGCCTTCCAGCTTGCCTGAGTCAGCGCCGGGCCGAACAGGACGACCCCACCCAGAATGAGGGTGTAGGCGGCGAGCACCACCGCAGTGATGCGCTGCGCCAGCCAATCTTTGAGCCCGTAATGAGCACCGACGACGATGCGTTGTGTGGTCATGTCAGAAGGCTCCGAGCAGTTTGAGGGCGAAGACCAGCGTGAGCGCCAGGCTCACTGCCAGCACGGCCAGCGAGGACGTCTTCGCCTGATCTTTGTCAGTGCCGATGTGCAGGTCGAGTAGCAGATAGCGGATACCGGCACAGAAGTGGTGCAGATAGGCCCAGATCAGCCCGAGCAGCACGATTCGCCCCAGCCCACTCGACACCAGGCCTTGATAGTGCCGAAAGCTCTCATCGGACTTGAGGCTCTGCTGCAGCAGGTAGAGCACGACGGGAATGCCGAAGATGAACAGGATCGCGCCACTGGCGCGGTGCAGGATGGACACGATGCCGGCTGGCGGCAATCGGTACTGCAGGATTTGACCCACATCGATGTTGCGGAATCGCCGGCGCGCAGGCGCACCACGACCACTGACAGCTTCACTCATTATTATTGACCCCCCGGTGTAAAACTGCATTATTGTGACTCAAACTGCGGCCCCCACCAAGAGCGGGCCCCGTGAAAGCCCCCTAGCTGAGTTCGTTGAAATAGTGATGGCGCTCGGTCGTACACCAGCCCCGACGAAACTCCACCGGCTGATCCTCATACGTGACCGAAACCCGGTCGACCCGCAGCAGCGGCACCCCGGCCTTGAGGTGCAAGACCCTGGCGACTTCTGCGGGCGCCGCGACCGCCTTGATTCGCTCGCTCGCCCGAATCATCCGGGTGCCAAATTCGGTCTCGAGCAAGGCATAGAACGGGCCGCTGTAGTTGGCCAGTCGCTCCGCCGTCAAGCCCCTGAAGCGCGCGCCGGGCAGCCAGATTTCGTCCAGTACCGTGGGCTGCCCTTCGAGATCAAGCAGTCTTCGCACCTGCACCACCGTCTCACCCGACCGCAGTTGCAGAACCCGAGCGATTTCCGCAGGTGCGCGCATTCTCCGGCACTCGAGCACCTGGCTTCGCAGCACCTGCCCCTGGACTGAACGGCCAGCGGACGAGACCGCACCCCGTTGGAATTCGCCGCCCGGCGCGCCCGCATCGGACACGTCATCCTGCCCATATTCATCGGGCCGCAATCGCAGAAAACGAAACTGCGTACGAACTTCGAGGTGCGAGGACACAAAGGTGCCCCGACCCTGCTTGCGCACCACAAGGTTGTCGGCAGCCAGTTCATCGATCGCCTTTCTCACCGTGCCCTGGCTCACCTTGTAGCGGGAGGCCAGTTCGGTTTCGCTGGGGATAGGCTCGCCGGGCTTCCAGTCGCCCGCCTGCAATCGCTTGGTAATCAGCGACTTGATCTGACGATAGAGCGGCGCAAAACGCGGCTCGGCTTGCGGGACCGCATCGGTTTCGTCAGGCGTATAGGCTACTGTCGAGGCCATAGAGGCATTTCATCACAGCCCGAGCCGCCAGTCCAGTCTCTGATGTCTTATATAAGATAGAACCGTCAATTGACAGCGCCGAGCGAGCGCGCCTACACTGCGGCACGCGTTCAAGGCGACCGGCCCGGGCGCCCGCCCGTTTGACCGGTCCAGTCATCCCAACCGAACTGGAATCGAAAGGTTTTCCATGTCCAAACCCGTCAAGCGTATTGCGGTAACCGGCGCCGCCGGTCAGATCGGCTACAGCCTGCTGTTCAGAATTGCCAACGGTGACATGCTCGGCAAGGATCAGCCGGTCATCCTGCAACTGCTCGATATCAGCGCGGCGTTGCCCGCCGTGCGCGGCGTCGTCATGGAGTTGGAAGACTGTGCCTTCCCGCTGCTCGCCGGCGTGGTCGTGACCGATGACCCCAAGACCGCCTTCCGCGACGCCGATTACGCGCTGCTGGTCGGCGCCCGTCCGCGCAGCAAGGGCATGGAGCGCAAGGACCTGCTGGAGGCCAACGGCGCGATCTTCACCGTCCAGGGCCGCGCCCTGGATGAGTGCGCGAGCCGCGATTGCCGCATTCTGGTGGTGGGGAACCCCGCCAACACCAATGCGTACATCGCGATGAAGTCGGCGCCGAACCTGCCCAAGAAAAATTTCACCGCCATGCTCCGCCTCGACCACAACCGCGCGCTCTCGCAACTGGCCGCCAAGACCGGCAAGTCGGTGGACGCGATCGAGAAACTCGCAGTCTGGGGCAATCACAGCCCCACGATGTACCCCGATTATCGCTTCGCGACCATCGGCGGCGCACCCGTCAAGGCCATGATCAACGACGAAGCTTGGAACCGCGACACATTCATCCCGACGGTCGGCAAGCGCGGCGCGGCGATCATCGAGGCGCGGGGTCTGTCATCGGCCGCCTCGGCGGCCAACGCCGCCATTGATCACATGCGCGACTGGGTCGCAGGTACGGGCGAGCGCTGGGTCACGATGGGCATCGCGTCAGACGGCTCCTATGGGATTCCGGCCGACACGATGTATGGCTTTCCCGTGACCTGTGCAAACGGCGAGTACAAGATCATTCAGGGCCTGCCCATCGATGACTACAGCCGAACCATGATGGATCGCACGCTGGCCGAACTCAACGAAGAGCGTGAAGGCGTCAAGCACCTGCTGGGCTGACATCTTCAATGCCCGGATGGGCGAAATCAGGGAGGAAAAAACATGAGCCAATCGGCCGGTCGTAAATTCAGAGATGCCCTCGCTACCGAGAGCCCGCTGCAGATTGTCGGCGCCATCAACGCCAATCACGCACTGCTCGCCAAGCACGCGGGCTTCAAGGCGATCTATCTTTCGGGCGGCGGCGTCGCGGCCGGTTCGCTCGGTCTGCCTGATCTGGGCATCACCGGGCTCGACGACGTGCTCACCGACGTGCGTCGTATTACCGACATCTGCGACCTGCCGCTTCTGGTCGACGTCGACACCGGTTTCGGTGCCTCCGCCTTCAACGTGGCGCGTACCGTGCGCTCGCTGATCAAGTTCGGGGCGGCCGCGTTGCACATCGAGGATCAGGTGGGCGCCAAGCGCTGCGGTCATCGCCCTGGCAAGGAGATCGTCAGCAAGCAGGAAATGGTCGACCGCATCAGGGCGGCCGTCGATGCGCGCACTGACAAAGACTTCTACATCATTGCACGCACCGACTCGCTGGCAGTCGAAGGTCTGGACAGTGCGGTCGAGCGTGCGGTCGCCTGCGTCGAGGCGGGTGCCGATGCCATCTTCCCCGAGGCTATGACCGAACTCTCCATGTACAAGACCTTTGGCGACGCAGTCAAGGTGCCCATCCTCGCCAACATCACCGAGTTCGGCCAGACCCCGCTCTTCACGATCGAAGAGTTGCGCAGCGTCAATGTCGACATGGCGCTGTATCCGCTCACCGCCTTCCGCGCGATGAACAAGGCCGCGCAACTCACCTACGAGACCCTGCGTCGCGATGGCAGTCAGCAGGCCATGATCCCGCACATGCAGACCCGCAAAGAGCTCTACGATTCCATCGGTTACTGGGACTACGAGCGCAAGATCGACGCGCTGTTCGCAAAGAACAAGTAAGCGCGCAAGCTCCCGGGGGCGCTGCACGGCTGCGGCGCCCTCACCGCTTCAGCCGAGGAGACCTCACCATGTCCGCTGACACCCCCGCCCCGGGCTTCAAGCCCAAGAAATCCGTCGCGCTCTCGGGCGTTCCCGCCGGCAATACCGCGCTGTGCACGGTCGGCCGCACCGGTAACGACCTTCACTATCGTGGCTATGACATCCTTGATGTGGCCGAGGCCACCGAGTTCGAGGAAATCGCCCACCTGCTGGTTCACGGCAAGCTGCCAAACAAGGCCGAACTGAGCGGCTATAAGGCGAAGCTCAAGGCCATGCGGGGACTGCCCGCCAACGTCAAGGCTATTCTGGAATGGCTGCCTGCCTCGGCACATCCGATGGATGTCATGCGAACGGGGGTATCGGCCCTGGGCTGTCAGTTGCCCGAGAAAGATGACCACGGCACGCCGGGCGCCCGCGACATAGCCGACCGTCTCATGGCCTCGCTGGGCTCCCTGCTGCTCTACTGGTACCACTACAGCCACAACGGCAAGCGCATCGAGGTCGATACCGACGACGACTCCATCGGCGGCCATTTCCTGCATCTGCTGCACGGTGTCGAGCCCTCGGCCGCCTGGGTGCGCGCCATGCACACCTCACTCAACCTGTATGCCGAGCACGAGTACAACGCGTCCACCTTCACCGCGCGCGTTATCGCGGGCACCGGCTCCGACATGCACTCGGCCATCACCGGGGCCATTGGCGCCCTGCGCGGACCCAAACACGGTGGCGCCAACGAGGTGGCCTTCGAAATCCAGAAGCGCTACGACAACCCCGACGAAGCCGAAGCCGACATCCGCCGGCGCGTTGAGAACAAGGAAGTGGTGATCGGCTTCGGTCACCCCGTCTACACCATTGCCGATCCGCGCAACAAGGTCATCAAGAAGGTGGCGCGCAGTCTGTCTAAAGCGGCCGGTGACAGCAAGATGTTCGACATCGCCGAGCGGATTGAAACGGTGATGTGGGATGCGAAAAAGATGTTCCCCAATCTGGACTGGTTCAGCGCTGTCAGCTACCACATGATGGGCGTGCCCACGAGCATGTTCACCCCGCTCTTCGTCATCTCAAGAACCTCGGGCTGGGCGGCACACGTTATCGAGCAGCGCATCGATAACAAGATCATCCGTCCAAGCGCCAACTATGTCGGACCGGAGAACCTCAAGTTCGTTCCGATCGAGCGACGCAAGTAGCCCAGCCTGGCGAGTCACAAACCCGTCCCCTCACCTGTCACCACGAGGTCTGCGATGCCACACAACGCATTCAAAACCCTGAAGCCGTTCAAGATGGAGTCCGGCAAGACCGGCCAGTTCTATTCGCTGCCCGCCCTCGCCCGCAAGTTTCCCAACGTCAATCGCCTGCCGGTGTCGATCCGCATCGTGCTCGAATCGGTGCTGCGCAATGTCGATGGCAAAAAAGTCACCGAGGCCCACGTCGAGCAACTCGCCAACTGGAAGCCGAACGCCGAGCGCGTCGATGAGATCCCGTTCATCGTCGCCCGCGTCGTCCTCCAGGACTTCACCGGCGTTCCGCTCCTCGCCGATCTCGCGGCCATGCGCAATGTGGCCTCTTCGATGGGCAAGGACCCCAAGCGGATCGAGCCACTGGTGCCGGTCGACCTCGTAGTTGACCATTCGGTCATGATCGACCATTTCGGCACGGGCAAGGCGCTCGATCTCAACATGAAGCTGGAGTTCTCCCGCAACCGCGAACGCTATCAGTTCATGAAATGGGGCATGCAGGCCTTTGACACCTTTGGCGTCGTGCCTCCCGGCTTCGGAATCGTTCACCAGGTCAACCTCGAATACCTGGCGCGAGGCGTGCACAAGACCGCAGACAAGGTGTACTACGCCGACTCGCTCGTCGGCACTGACAGCCACACCACCATGATCAACGGCATTGGCGTGGTGGGCTGGGGCGTGGGCGGCATCGAGGCCGAGGCGGGCATGCTGGGCCAACCGGTTTACTTCCTCACACCCGATGTCGTGGGCGTCGATTTGAGCGGCCGACTGCTCGAGGGCGTGACCGCCACCGACGTCGTGCTCACCATCACCGAGATGCTGCGCAAGGCGAAGGTGGTGGGCAAGTTCGTCGAATTCTTTGGCGAAGGCACCGAGCGCCTGTCGGTCACCGACCGCGCCACCATCGCCAACATGGCGCCCGAGTACGGTGCCACCATGGGCTTTTTCCCGGTCGATGACAAGACCATCACCTATTTCGAAGGCACGGGACGCACCAAGGGGGAAATCGACGCCTTCAAGAGCTGGTTCAAGGCGCAGGGCATGTACGGCGTGCCCAAAGCCGGCGCAATCGACTATTCCACCGTCCTCAAGCTCGATCTGGGTTCCGTGGTCCCCTCGCTCGCCGGCCCCAAGCGGCCGCAAGACCGGATCGAAATCGGCAAGGTGTCCAGCACCTTTGCCGACCTGTACTCCAAGCCCGCCGCCAACAATGGATTTAACCTGTCGGCCGACAGTCTGGACACGGTTCACCAGACCGCCGATGGTCTTGACCTGCGTAACGGCGATGTCCTGATCGCCGCCATCACCTCCTGCACCAACACGTCCAACCCCGGCGTGCTGCTGGCGGCAGGCTTGCTGGCGAAGAAGGCGGTCGAGGCCGGACTCAAGGTGCGCAAGCACATCAAGACCTCGCTCGCCCCCGGCTCGCGTGTCGTCACCGAATACCTCGAGAAGGCGGGCCTGCTGCCGTACCTTGAAAAGCTCGGCTTCTCGGTGGCCGCCTACGGGTGCACCACCTGTATCGGCAACGCCGGCGACCTCACGCCCGAGATCAATGACGCGATCAACAAGAATGACCTGATCTGCGCGGCCGTGCTCTCAGGCAACCGTAACTTCGAGGCGCGCATCCACCCTAACCTCAAGGCCAACTTCCTTGCGTCACCGCCTCTGGTGGTGGCCTACGCCATTGCGGGCAACGTGCGCACCGACCTCATGACCCAACCGGTCGGCCAGGGCAAGGGCGGCAAGGATATTTACCTCGGTGACATCTGGCCCACCAGCGACGAAGTCAACGCGCTCATGAAGCACGCCATGAACCCCAAGATGTTCAAGGGCAACTACGCGCAGGTGAAGGACAAGCCCGGCAAGCTCTGGGAGAAGATCAAGGGTGTGAAGGGCCAGGTCTACGACTGGCCAACCTCCACCTACATCGCGCGGCCGCCCTTCTTCGACGAGTTCGGCATGAGCGCTGCCGCCGAGTCGGGCACCATCACCGAAGCCCGAGCCCTTGCGCTGTTTGGCGACTCCATCACGACCGACCACATCTCGCCCGCGGGCTCGATCAAGGACACTTCGCCCGCCGGCAAGTGGCTGATTGAACACGGTGTCATGAAGGCCGACTTCAACAGCTATGGCTCGCGTCGCGGCAACCACGAAGTCATGATGCGCGGCACCTTCGCCAATGTTCGCATCAAGAACCTCATGCTGCCCGCTGCATCCGATGGCAGCCGCGAAGAGGGAGGCGTCACCCTGCTGCAACCCTCTGGCGAAAAGATCTCCATATACGACGCGGCCATGCGCTATATCGCCTCGGGCACGCCCACCGTCATCTTCGGCGGCGAGGAGTATGGCACCGGCTCGTCCCGAGACTGGGCTGCCAAGGGCACGCAACTGCTCGGTGTCAAAGCGGTCGTGACGCGCAGCTTCGAACGGATCCACCGCTCCAATCTGGTGGGCATGGGGGTGCTGCCATTGCAGTTCAAGGGAAGCGATTCCTGGCAGTCGCTGGGCATCCAGGGCGATGAAACCTTCGATATCCAGATCCCTGAGGTCCTCAAACCTCAACAGGACATCACGATGGTCATTCGCAGCAAAGACGGCGCCACCCGCAAGGTAACGCTGCTCTCCCGCATCGACACGGCCATCGAGGTGGACTACTACCGGCACGGCGGCATTCTGCCCTTCGTGCTGCGCGAGTTGCTGGCGGCCTGAAGCAACAGGCAACTCCGAGCGAGACCCGGCCCTGCGCCGGGTCTCAGTTTTTCAGCGCTCTCCAGCGCACCCAGTCATCGTAATCGTCGACATCCCACACGCGACGCAACAGTCGGTATGAGTGGCCGGCCGCTCTGAGCGCTTGCTCGGTCTGACTCATGACTTGATCGGTGCTCCACGCAATGCCCTCAAACACGGGGGGCAGGCGGCGCGCGGCACCCACGAGTGCGTAGCCGCCATCCAGGGTGGGCAGGAACACCGCATCGTGCTCGTCGAACACATCCAAGGCCTGCACGAAGTCGGTGGTCTCAAGAATGGGGCAGTCCGCGCCGACCAGCAGCGCAGGCTTCGCTTCGTCAAGGCTTCGGCGCAGGGCGTGCGCCATTCGCTCTCCAAGGTGACCTTCCTGCTGCCGGGTCAGACTGAAGCCCAGCGCGTCGGCGAGCATCTCGCACTCGCGTGCCTCATCGTCGCCCGCGATACACAACTCGCGCTCGACATCCTTGAGTGCCGCGACCGTGTCGAGCGTGCGCCGCAGCAGTTCGCGATAGGCCGCAAGCGCCTGCATATCGCCCAGCGCGCGAGCGAGCCGGGTCTTCACCTGGCCGGCACGTGGCACCTTGGCCAGTACGATGATGCGGGCACGCACCGAGACAGATCCACCCGGGCACGCCCCCCCGGCCTCGGGCAACGCGTCAGGCATGGTCCCGCCCGTAGTAAAGGCGATGAAGGCTCGCAGGCGATACCCCCAGCGCATGCAGGCCGCGAAGCCCCCACATGACAAGGATCGTTCGAACGATGCCATGACGGGTCCAGCGCCGGGCGGACACCGTCACGCGTTCGTGCAGGCATGCCGGCCGGCCCACAGTCTTCAGCAGGGCGGCCGACAGTTGGATATCTTCCATCAGCGGAATCGGTGGGAAACCATTCACCGCCTCCCAGGCCGCGCGACTGAGAAACAGGGTCTGGTCGCCCGTCGCGATGCCAGTCCAACGCGAGCGCAGGTTCATCATGAAACCGACCAGCCTCAGCAGTCGGTGGGGCGAATCAAGTACGACGTCGAATCGGCCCCAACCGCTGCCGCGCTCGATCGCTCGAACAACCGCCTGCTTCCAGTCTGCCGGCAGGCGTACGTCGGCATGGAGAAATACCAGCACCTGCGCGTCACCGACAGTTGATGCGCCCGCGTTCATCTGACTGGCCCGCCCGCGCGGCGCACTCATCACACGCGCGCCCAGTGACCGCGCAATCGCCACGGTGTCGTCCGTGCTGCCGCCATCCACCACCACGCACTCACACCCAGATTCGAGCACAGGGCCAAGCGTGGCCGCGAGGCGCGGTGCCTCGTTCAAGACAGGCACCACCACTGCGACGCTCACCGACGCCGCCGAGTGTGATATCGACTGAGGAGATTGAGCAGCCGCGGCGAGGCGTGCTCGCGTCGCCACTGACCCGCAAGCGCCTTGCCCGACTCCGACCACGTGGGATACGCAACAATGGTGGACAGCAAAGCCTTCAGCCCGATTCGATGGCGCATCGCCGTCGCAAAGCCTGCGATCAGTTCGCCCGCGTGATCCCCCACGATGCTCGCCCCGACGATTCGATCAGAACCGGCATGCGTCAGGACCTTGATAAATCCTTTCGCGCTGCCATCGATGATGGCGCGATCGAGGTCAACCAGGTCGTAGCGCGTCACCTCAAGACGCAAGCCGGCCACGCGTGCCTCGTCCTCGCTCAGGCCCACTCTGGCGATTTCGGGGTCAACGAAGGTACACACCGGGAATACCGACCAGTCAATTTTGAGCGGCCACAAATGCCCGAACAGTGCATTGATGCTCGCATGCCAGGCCATATGCGAGGCGGCATGGGTGAAGCGACGGTCGCTCGCCACATCACCGCACGCCAGCACGTCAGGCTCGCTGGTCTGCAGCCAGTCGTCAACCTGGAGAGTTCCGTCGGGCTCGAGGGCCAGCCCCAACGCGTCGAGTCCAGCCCCCTCAACCCTCGCCCGTCGGCCGAGGGCGGCGAACAAGCGGTCGAAGGCCAGCCATCGAATCTCGCCTGACTGCGACAGGCGGGCCACCGGCTTGCCGTCGGGCGGACGGATCTCGGCCAGTTCACAATGCAGCAGCACCTCGATCCCCTCGGCCTGAAAGGCACTCAGCAGCGCCGCTGAGGTGTCGGCATCCTCCCTGGGCAAGAGCCTTCCCCCGCGCTCAACCAAGGTCACGCGAGCCCCCAACCTGGCAAATGCCTGCGCCATTTCGCAGCCGATGGGCCCACCCCCGAGCACCAGCAATCGGCTCGGCAACTCGTTGAGCGCCCACACCGTGTCTGAGCTGAGTGGGTCGATCAGTTCGATGCCGGGTACGACCGGGAGAATCGGTTCGGCCCCGGTAGCGATGATGAGTTTACGTGCCGACAGTCTGCGCGAGGCTTCGCCCTGGGGCGACGTCAGCTCAACTTCCCACGGCGACACGATGCGTGCAGCCCCGCGAATGCACTCAACGCCCAGAGCCTCGTAGCGCTCAGGTGAGTCATGCGGCGCCACGCGCTGGATGGTCTCGCGCACGCGCGCCATCACATCGGCAAATTCGAACTGCGGGCTCATCGCTCGAATACCCCACCGGTCGCTGTGGCGCGCTTGATGGACCAGCCGCGCTGCGCGAATCAGGGCCTTGGACGGGACGCAACCCGTGTTCAGGCAATCGCCCCCCATCACATCGCGCTCGATGAGGGTCACCCGCGCCTTGAGCGCCGCAGCCACATAGGCCGCCACAAGGCCCGCGCTACCACCACCGACCACGATCAGATTGCGATCGAACCGGCGGGGTCGCATGCTCGCCCACTGGGCACGCGCTAGCCGCCCGCGCCAGGCCCCGCGTATTCGGACCACGAGCCAGGCAATCGGCCCTTTGGCCAGCAATGGGAAAACACCGAGCAGGACCAACGAGATCAGCAAACCGGGCGACAGCAGACCTGCAAGGTTTGTAAGGCTCGCCAGTTGGGTGCCCGCGTTCACGTACACCATGGTCGCCGGCAGCATGCCGAAAAGGCTCACCCAGTAAAAGGTGCCTGCACGGATCGGCGTCAGGGCGGTGAGTGCATTCACCAGGAAGAAGGGCAATACAGGCACCAGGCGCAGCATGAACAGGTAGTAGGCGCCGTCTCGCTCGATACCGCGCTCGACCCTTTGAAGGCGATCGCCAAAGCGCTTCCGAAAAGACTCCCTGAACAGCAAGCGCACCAGCAGTAGGGCCAGAAGTGCACCGAGCGAGGCGCCCACGGTCACCAGCAGTACGCCGTGAGCCAAGCCGAACAGCGCCCCGGCCAACAAGGTGAGGAGCAGCGCCCCTGGCAGGGCCAACGCGGCAACCAGCAGGTAGGCAAACACGAACAGGACTGAACTGGCGACTGGCTGCTGCTGGACAAACGCAGCCCAGTGCTCTCGTGCGCCGCGAACCCAGTCAAGGCCTGGGTCAAATACCGACACCACCGCCCAGCCGAGCGCCGCGAGCAAAGCCGCAGCAATCGAAAGCCTTGTGCGGCCCGTCATCAGGCAGCGGGGGAACGGGATAAGCGAGCGGGCCGAGCCGCTCGGCCGGTCACCGGCCCAGTTCCCTTCTCGCATACCGCCGTGATGAAGGCACCCCGGGCTGCCCGCGCGGGCGAGTGGTTCGGGCCTCGAACGATCCGATGCCAGTACGACAGGTGGGCTGGGCTGCCCTCGGGCCACTGAGCGAGGAAGCGTGCATGCCAGGCGTCCACATCAAAGCGGACTGGAATCGCAGACACTTCAGATTCCTCGATCCGTGTGGAATAAACCGGCTTGACAGGCGCGCGATCTGTCCAACGCGAATGAGCGATCCGTGTGATCAGTCCGGAAGGGTCCCCTAAAAAATTAGCCATTCCGGCGGCGCCGTTGTTGATGACGGCCCGGACACCACTCGCCGTCTGACGGCTCGACGCCACCGCCAGACAAGTGTGACTGCTCGCGATCAGCCGCACACCCATCTGCGCCATCCGGTCCCCAAGACCGATCTCCCATGCATGTTCGACTCGGTCAAAGGCAAGCTGCCAGCCCGCGATCGACTCGTCGTCGCCGTGGGTAATCGCGCATTCAAGGTTCCCGCAAACGACCCGGGCCACGGCCGGCAATCGGCCCAAGCCTTCAGCCAATCCGAGTGCTACCGCCGTTTGCTTAAGGTGGCTCATGATCTCGTTGGAACGCGCGACATCGCCCTCATCGACCGAGTCGGGGTAGGCGCAACCGCATCCGGCCTCCTCGTCTAAGGAGGCGAGTTCGGTTTCCACGTTACCCCGAAGCCGGACGAAGCGAGACGTTTCCGCTTCGATCAGCTGAAACTCGGCCGCATCGCGATCAAACCAATGAAAGTCCCCGTTGAAGATCATGCACTTGTCAGCCGCGGGCTCTCGCTCGAAGAGATCGATGGCGCGCTGCAGAGCGAGCGGGTTACCGTACAGCCCCCCGACGACGTAAACCAACTCGGCCGCGATCCGGGGTGCCCGAGCGAACGCCCCAGCGCCCAGACCGTAAGAGGGCGGGCACCACCGGCCTGGACGGCGCACGCTGTCATCGTTCATCGCAGATCCACCCCCGCGGTGCCGGGGGCAAACCGCGCCCTCAAGCCCATGGCGGGCTCACCCGAACCCGACAGACCGTCAACTGCCAAGGTGCTTTCGGCCTGCGTCGAAAGCGCGCCCCCACAGGAACTGCCCTGCCCGGCCGTACAGCCAAAGCAATGGTCACGCACAACGACCGGATTATCCGCCAGTGATTCGCCAAGCAGATCGCGCAGGTGCACGCGGGGCCGCCCGTGCAGTCGCAGCGGCAATCCCAGCATCTGATTGAAGTCGCAGTCGTAGACATAACCCTGCCAATCGATGCTCACGAGATCCCGGCACATTACGGCGTCGAGATTCTCCGGCCGGTGGGCGCCACGCAGCAACGACAGGTATTCATCGAAGATGCCTTGGCTTGCAAGCATGGAGCCGAAACGCTGGATGGGCATGTTCGCCAACGTGAGCAAGCGCGTGAAAACGACCCCGTAGCGATCGCTCAACATTCGCCGATAGTCGGACTCGAGCGATGCCTGCTCGGGGGGGAGGCTGGGCCCCTGAGGGTTGAACACCAAATTGAGCGTGAGGCGGGTGCCGTAGCCAAGGGCATTCAGGCGCCTCAGCCCCCTGATACTGGCCTCGAACACGCCCTTGCCCCGTTGCCGGTCAACGTTATCCTCCAAATAGCACGGCAGGGACGCTACGACCTGTACCGACTCGCTCGCCAGAAAGTCGGCGAGATCTTCCTGGCCTGGCGTCTCCAGAACGGTGAGATTGCAGCGTTCGATCACCTCGCAGCCCAGCGAACGGGCCTGCGTCACCAGCCATCGGAAATGTGGATTGAGTTCAGGCGCACCACCGGTCAGGTCGAGCGTGGTAGCCCTGCAGCGTCCCAGAAGTTCGAGCAGCAACTTGGCCGTCTCGCGCTCCATCGCCTCGGTGCGATGGGGCCCCGCGTTCACATGGCAGTGCTGGCAGGTCTGGTTGCAGCGGTAGCCCAGGTTGGCCTGTAGCGCGGACACACCGCGCCGCCGAAGGGCGGGAAAATCGCCACGACCAAGAAGAGAAAGGGTGTCTCGCATTGAGGCTCCAGCGCTTCAGGCTACAGGGTTATCCCGATACTCACGGCACGATGATAGTGCTTCTTGCCCCGTCGGCGTATCCGCCTATACCTGAGCAGCCCGAGGCCCAATGCACCAGCGGCGGGAATCGTCGTGCTAACGTCGATCGTCTTGCACGGTTTTGGCGCAACAGCCTTCCCGGCCAGACCGGCCGGTACGCGCTTGTGCGTCCGTCTGCCAGGTCCCCCTCACATCCATGTCCACCCTGCTGATCATCAACCCCAACACCAGCGAATCCGTCACAGCGGCGCTTGCCCAGGCGGCACGCGTGCGATTCGCAAACACGGTGCGGGTGGAAGCTGTCACGGCGGGGTTCGGCGCACCCTACATCTCCAGCGAACAATCCCTTGCGGTAGCCCAGCATGCCACCCTCGACGCCCGGACACGCGCCTTGCAGCGGCTAGGCAAGGTCGACGCCACGCTCATCGCCTGCTTCGGCGATCCCGGACTGCACGCCCTCGAAGAGGTCGGCGAGGAGCCCGTCATCGGTCTGGCCCAGGCCTCAATGCGGGCGGCGGCTCAACTGGGGGCCTACGCCATTGTCACCGGCGGTCATGCCTGGCAGGCCCCGCTTCGGCGTCTTGCCTTCGCGCTCGAGCTGTTGGAGCCGCTCGCGGCGATCGAGACGGTTTCGGCGAGTGGCGCCGAACTCGCCGCCGACCCCGATGCGGGTTGCGAATTGCTCACGGGCGCCTGCCTCACCGCCCTGTCTCGAGCAGCCGCGGCTGGTCGCCCCGCACGCTCAATCATCATCGGCGGCGCAGGTTTATTAGGCTTGGCCCCCATCATCGCCCGCCGTATCCCGGTTCCCCTTCTTGATAGCGTCCAATATGGACTGGCTTCGGCCGGCCACGCAATGGGGATCGAGCCAATTTCTCCAGAGATCAAGCCTGCACCAGACGGGCCAACTTCCTTTCCGGGCATACCTCTTGCTCGGATTTGAAACCCTTTCACGGAGTCTTCAATGAGTTCATCCATTCACCGATCCGTTATCACGACCGCTCTGCTCGCGGCCTGCCTGACCCCTGCGCTTCAAACACATGCGCAGGCTCAGGAAAAGGTTTTGCGCATTGCCATGACCGCTGCGGACATCCCGCGTACTCTGGGCCAGCCTGATCAGGGCTTCGAGGGCAATCGCTTCACCGGCATCCCGATGTACGACGCCCTCACGCATTGGGACCTCTCCAAGGCCGACGCTGCCAGCGTCGTCATTCCGGGCCTCGCCCTCAGCTGGGCGGTCGATGCTCAGGACAAGAAGAAGTGGGTCTTCAAGCTGCGTCCGGGCGTCAAGTTCCATGATGGCTCGGCCTTCAGTGCCGACGCAGTGGTCTGGAACGTTCAAAAGGTGCTGGACAAGACCGCCCGGCACTACGATCCCAGCCAGATCGGCGTCACGGTCTCTCGCATGCCCACGCTACAGAGCGCTCGCAAGATCGATGACCTCACGGTTGAACTCACCACCAGCGAGCCCGATTCCTTCCTGCCGCTGAACCTCACCAACCTGTTCATGGCGTCGCCCGCCCACTGGCAGAAAAAATTCGACGCCACGCCCGCGACATTGCCCGCCGAAGAGCGCGCCAAACAGGCCTGGACGGCTTTCGCCTCGGATGCCTCGGGTAGCGGTCCCTTCCGCATGACGCGCTTCGTCGCGCGTGAGCGTCTCGAAGTCGCCGCCAACAAAGCCTACTGGGACCCGGGCCGTACACCCAAGATCGACCGGGTAGTGATGATCCCCATGCCCGAGGCCAACGCACGAACCGCGGCCCTGCTGTCAGGTCAGGTCGACTGGATCGAGGCGCCGGCGCCCGATTCGGTTGCCACGATTCGAAGCCGCGGCTTCAACCTCTACTCGAACCAGCAGCCTCACGTATGGCCGTGGCAACTGTCCTTCGCCGAGGGCTCGCCATGGCTCGACAAACGCGTGCGTCATGCGGCCAATCTTTGCGTCGACCGTGAGTCGATGGTGAAGCTGCTCGGGGGCATGATGGCCGTTCCCAAGGGCTCGGTCGACCCCAGCCACCCGTGGTGGGGCAACCCGAAGTTCGACATCAAGTTTGACCCGGACGCGGCAAAGAAACTTATGGGCGAAGCAGGTTTTTCGGCGGCCAAGCCGGTCAAGGTCAAGGTGCAGATCTCGGCCTCGGGCTCGGGCCAGATGCAGCCTCTGCCCATGAATGAATTCGTTCAGCAGTCGCTCAAGCAGTGTTTTTTCGATGTCAGCTTTGACGTGATCGAGTGGAACACGCTGTTCACGAACTGGCGCAAGGGCGCAAAGGATGCTTCGGCCAACGGCTCGCACGCCACCAACGTGAGCTTCGCGACCATGGACCCCTTCTTTGCGATGGTTCGCTTCACCTCGACCAAGACCTTCCCGCCCGTGTCGAACAATTGGGGGTTCTTTGGCAACGACGAGTTTGACAAGCTGATCGCTGACGCACGCACCACCTTCGAGGACAAGGCCCGCGACGCCGCGCTTGCGAGACTGCATGCCCGAATCGTCGAAGAGGCACCCTTCGTCTGGATCGCACACGACGTTGGCCCCCGCGCCATGTCCAAGCGTGTCACGGGTGTGGTTCAGCCGAGAAGCTGGTTCATCGACATCGCGACGATGTCAATGCAGTAAGCGCGTCATCGAGTCGCGGCACCGATTTGCCAGTGTCTGGCAGATCGGCGCCGTGCCCCATTTTGACAAACCCGAGCGGGCCCAAGTCGTGCGGCCTGTGCCAAGCGTATCCAGAGAAAGCCTCACCGAGTGGTCAGCTACCTGATCCGAAGACTGGTGTATGCCCTGCCCATCATGGTCGGTGTGGCGCTGGTCTGTTTTGCGCTGGTGCACCTTGCGCCCGGCGATCCACTGGTATCGGTGCTCCCGCCCGACGCCTCCGCCGAACTGGCGGCCCAGATGCGTACGCTGTACGGCTTTGATCGCAGCTATCCCGAGCAATTTGCAGTCTGGCTTTGGCGGGCGGTACAGGGAGACCTCGGCACCTCGATCGCTACCGGCAGACCCGTTGCCGCAGAAGTGCTGAGGGCGGTCAACAACACGCTCAGACTGGCGGCCGTCGCCACACTGATCGGGTTCATTCTCGGCTCGCTCTTTGGTTTCGTGGCCGGATACTTCCGCAATTCCTGGGTGGACCGCCTCGCCTCTCTGCTATCGGTTCTCGGCGTGAGCGTGCCCCACTACTGGCTGGGCATGGTGCTGGTAATCGCACTGTCAGCGCTCACTGGGTGGCTTCCGGCCAGCGGCGCCGGCCCGGGCGGGTCCGACCAGTGGGTCTGGAACTGGGAGCACATCAGCCACATGGTGCTGCCCGCGCTCACGATGTCGGTCATCCCCATGGGCATCATTGCCCGCACGGTCCGGGCTCTGGTCGCCGAGATTCTCGAACAGGAATTCATTATCGGATTACGGGCCAAGGGGCTCACGCAGTTCGGTGTGTTTCGCCATGTCGTCAAGAATGCGGCGCCCACCGCACTCGCCGTGATGGGTCTTCAGTTGGGCTATTTGCTGGGCGGCTCGATCCTGATCGAAACGGTCTTCTCTTGGCCCGGCACGGGATTTCTTCTCAATTCGGCAATCTTCCAGCGTGATCTGCCCCTGCTGCAGGGAACCATTCTGGTGCTCGCCCTTTTCTTTGTGCTGCTGAACCTCGTGGTCGACGTCATACAGACGCTTCTCGACCCGCGTATCGCGCGCAACTGAGCCTCCTCATGACCGCCCTCGTCAACCCCAACCTGTATGAGCGCTCGCCAGGCTACTGGCGCAATGCGGCCAGCAAACTGATGAGAGACCCGGTCGCCATCGGGGCCGGGATGATCGTGTTCGGGCTACTGGTCCTCGCCGTATTCGGTCCATGGATCGCGCCGAGCGACCCCTACCAGTCTTCCATGCTGGGCCGACTCAAGGGCATTGGCAGCCCCAACTACCCATTGGGCAGTGACGAATTGGGCCGCGACATGCTGTCTCGCCTCATTGTCGGCGCCCGTCTGTCGCTCTTCATGGGGCTCACCCCCGTACTTTGCGCCTTCTTCGTCGGTACAGCCCTGGGGCTCCTCGCCGGCTACGCGGGCGGTTGGATCAACAGCAGCATCATGCGCACGGTCGACGTGCTCTACGCCTTCCCGTCCGTACTGCTTGCCATTGCGCTGTCCGGCGCACTCGGCGCAGGCATCTTCAATGCGCTCCTGTCGCTCACCATCGTGTTCACGCCGCCCATCGTGCGCGTCGCAGAGAGTGTCACCACCCAGGTTCGCAGCCGTGATTTCGTTGAGGCAGCGCGAGCCTCAGGCGCAGGCGCCTTCACCATCGTTCGGGTTCACGTGCTGGGCAATGTGCTGGGACCGATCTTCGTCTACGCCACTAGCCTCATCGCCGTGTCAATGATTCTCGCCTCAGGCTTGAGCTTTCTTGGGCTGGGCGTCAGGCCGCCCGAGCCCGAGTGGGGGCTGATGCTGAACACGCTGCGTACCGCCATCTACAGCCAACCCTGGGTCGCTGCCCTGCCAGGTCTCATGATCTTCATCACGTCGATTGCCTTTAATTTGCTGTCCGACTCACTGCGGTCCGCCATGGACGTGAAGGGCTGAACATGGCTGCCGCGCCGCTGCTCGAGGTCAAAGGCCTGGTCAAGCACTTCCCGCTCAAGGCAGGCATCGGTGCACCCAGGCAGGTCGTGCGGGCCGTCGATCAAATTGACTTCCGTGTCTACTCAGGCGAAACCCTGGGCGTCGTGGGCGAGTCGGGTTGCGGCAAGAGCACCACGGCGCGCCTGCTCATGAACCTGATCGAACCCACCGCAGGCGAGATCATCTTTGACGGCTGTCGGGTAGGAAGCCGCGATTTGCCACTCAAGGAGTTCCGACGCCAGGTTCAAATGGTCTTTCAGGATAGCTACGCCTCGCTCAATCCGCGGATGACCATCGAAGACTCGATCGCCTTCGGCGCGCGCGTTCACGGTACGTCGGCCGACGCGGCGCTCAAGCGGGCACATGAACTGCTCGACCGGGTAGGCCTGGAGCCTCGGCGTTTCGCGGGCCGCTATCCCCACGAGCTCTCAGGGGGGCAGCGGCAGCGCATCAACATCGCGCGCGCGCTGGCCCTGCAACCCCGCCTGGTCATTCTCGACGAGGCAGTGTCTGCGCTCGACAAGTCGGTCGAGGCCCAGGTGCTGAATCTGTTACTCGATCTGAAACAAGATTTCGGACTCACCTACGTTTTCATCAGCCACGATCTTCATGTGGTGCGCTACATCAGCGATCGCGTCATGGTCATGTACCTGGGTGAGGTGGTCGAGGTGGGCGAGGCGCAGGCACTCTTCGAGGCCCCGCTTCACCCCTACACCCGAGCGCTCACCGAATCCATGCCCTCGATGGACCCGGACCATCGAACGGAGAAAGTCCCGCTCACCGGCGACCCGCCCAACCCGATCAATCCCCCCGCGGGGTGCCGGTTTCATCCGCGCTGTCCGGTCGCAGCCGGGGTGTGCGGCTCGCGCAGCCCGGTCCTGCAGACCGTCGGGTCCGCGGGCATGGCGGCCTGCCTGATTCATCAGCCTGACAGCGGTTATGGTGCGCCGGAGGTGGCTGCGCCATGACTGCCGCTCCCGCTCCCATCGTCGACATCCGCTCGCTCACCGTCACGTTCACGGGCGGGCGAAAGCCTGTCAGTGCCGTCAACGGTGTCGACCTTCGCGTCGAACGCGGCGAGGTGGTGGCGCTCATCGGTGAGTCGGGGTCCGGCAAGAGTGTCACCCTGCGCAGCCTGCTCAGACTCCACCCCGAAAAGCGAACCCGGATCGGGGGCAGCATTCATGTGGACGGTATTGATGTGCTCGCCATGCGATCGCGCGAACTCGCCAACTACCGCGGCAAACTCGCATCGATGATCTTTCAGGAGCCCCTCACGGCGCTCGACCCCGTCTACAGCGTCGGCGACCAGATCATCGAGTCGATCCGCCGCCATGAATCGGTCAGCACGGCGCAGGCGCGTGCCCGCGCGCTCGAACTATTCGAACGGGTGCGAATCCCCAGCCCCGAGCGGCGCCTGGCCGCCTTCCCTCACGAAATGTCGGGCGGCATGCGGCAACGGGCCATGATCGCCCTCGCGTTGGCCTGCCAACCGAGACTGCTGCTCGCAGACGAGCCGACCACAGCGCTCGACGCCACCGTACAGATCCAGGTGCTGCTACTTTTGCGTGAACTCCAGCGCGAGCTTGGCCTTGCGGTCATCTTCGTCACCCACGATCTGGGCGCGGCTGTCGAGGTCGCAGACAGGATCGCCGTCATGTACGCCGGGCGCATTGTCGAAGAGGGGCCCACGCGCGAACTCATCCGCTCGCCACGACATCCCTACACGCTCGCCTTGTTGCGCAGTCGGGCCGAGGGGGCCATGACCCGAGGAATCCGTCTCGAAGCCATCGCCGGCAGTCCGCCTGATCTCTCCGACCTCCCCGCAGGATGCGCCTTCGCTGCCCGCTGCCGGTGGGCCGATGACCACTGCCGGCAAACCCAACCCGAACGCGTCGACCTCCGCCAGCAGCATGCCGCCCGCTGCCTTCGACTCGATGCGGTTTTGCAGGAATCGAACCCATGACGGTGCCTCACGACCCGGCGCATGCCTTCGTCCCCTACCCCCACGTCAACGTTCCCAGGGCAGGCTCAGGCCCCTTGTCGGGCTTGTCCTTCGGCGTCAAAGACCTCTTTGATGTCGCAGGCTACCCTACCGGCGGCGGTAGCCCCTTCGTACTCGCTCTGTCGGGTATCAAGTCCGGCACCGCGCCCACGGTCCAAAGGCTACTCGATGCCGGGGCGTCCCTCGCTGGCAAAACCGTCACCGACGAGTTTGCATTTTCGATGAACGGGGTCAATGCGCATTTCGGTGCACCGGTCAACGGCGCGGCCCCTGACCGCATTTCAGGTGGCTCATCGTCAGGCTCTGCCTCGGCGGTGTCCAACGCCTTGTGTGACTTCGCGCTCGGGACCGACACGGGTGGATCAGTGCGTGCGCCCGCCAGCCATTGCGGACTGTATGGACTGCGGCCCACCCACGGTCGAGTCAGCCTTGCAGGCTGCCTCGACCTCGCGCCCAGCTTCGATACCTGCGGCTGGTTTGCCCGGGACATACAGACCTTCCGTCGCGTGGCAGACGTTCTGCTCGAGGGTGACCCCGTCGACTTTCCAGCACCCGTCCGACTGCTGTGGCCGGAGGACGTCTGGTCGCTGGCCGTCCCGGCAGCTCGAGAGGCGCACGCGACTGCAATCGCCCGCGTGCGCAAAGTCTTGGGTGAACCCAAAATTATTTCGCTGGCCTTCGAATCGTTCGATGCCCTGTACTGGCATTTCCGCTATCTGCAGGGGCGCGAAGCCTGGACCACGGTGGGGCCGCTCATCGAGCGCTATGCCCCCCCGCTCGGGCCGGGCGTTGCCGAGCGATTTGCGTGGTCACGAGGCGTTACCGACGAGCAGGTCACGCAGGCAACCGATTTTCGCACCCGTTTCAGTGCCCATGTCAGTGCGCTCGTAGGCCAATCCGGTGTCGTGATCCTGCCCACCATGCCCGACATTGCGCCCTTGCGCACCTCCCCTGAAGATGCGCTGGAAGACTACCGTAACCGGGCCATTCGAATGTTGGCCACCGCCGGCCTCGCCCGCCTGCCGCAAGTGTCCATGCCGCTCAGCACCCGCGATGGCGCACCCCTCGGCCTGAGCCTGATGGGCCCCGCCGGCAGCGATCTTGCCCTTATCGCTCTCGCCAGCCGAATCGCCCAAGCCTGAAGGACCGGCCACCCATGACCACTCGCCTCGACTGTGTGATCCGCAATGCACGACTCGCGACCGCCTCCGACACCGTTGATACCGACATCGGCATTCGGGACGGGCGCATCGCCATGCTCGGCGCGGCCCTGCCCACAGGTACCCGGGAAATCGATGCGGCCGGTCGCTTCGTCACGCCCGGCGGCGTCGACGGACACTGTCATCTTGACCAACCCATGCCGCCGCCTGTAAGAATGGCCGACGACTTCAACACCGGCACACGTTCCGCCGCCTGCGGCGGAACGACCACCGTCATCCCCTTTGCGGCCCAGGTCAAGGGCCACAGCCTGCGGGCGGCCGTCAACGACTATCACACGCGCGCCTCGGCGCGCGCGCACGTCGACTACGCCTTTCACCTCATCGTGAGCGACCCCACTCCCGACGTGCTGCAGCACGAATTGCCGGCTCTCATCGCCGAGGGCTACACCTCTTTCAAGCTGTACATGACCTACGACGATCTCAAGCTCGACGACGGTCAGATCCTGGATGTGCTTGCGCTCGCACGGCGCCACGGCGCCATGGCCATGATTCACGCCGAAAATGCCGACTGCATCGCCTGGCTCACCCAGCGTCTCGAAGCCGCAGGCCAGGTCGCCCCACGCTTTCATGCACATTCGCGCCCGATGCTGGTCGAGCGTGAGGCCACCCACCGGGCCATTTCGCTCGCCGAACTGGTGGACGTCCCCATTCTGGTGGTGCACGTCTCCGGACGCGAGGCGGTCGAGCAGATCCGCTGGGGTCGCGGCCGTGGACTCAAGATTTTCGCCGAGACCTGCCCTCAGTACCTTTTTCTGACGGCCGCCGATCTCGGCATTGATGACAGTTACCTTGGGGCAAAGTGCGTCTGCAGCCCTCCGCCCCGCGATGCGTCCAATCAGGAGGTCATTTGGGCCGGCCTGGCCGATGGACTATTTACGGTCCTGTCATCTGACCACGCGCCCTTCAACTACGACGACCCGGCAGGCAAGAAGCCGGGCGGCCAGGAGGTTGCCTTCCCCTACATTCCCAACGGCATCCCGGGCATCGAGACGCGAATGCCCCTGCTGTTTTCCGAGGGCGTACTGGGGGGGCGCATCACGATCAACCGATTCGTCGAACTCACCTCCACCAACGCCGCCAAGGCCTACGGTCTGCATCCTCGCAAAGGCACCCTCGCCATAGGCTCTGATGCTGATCTGGTCATCTGGGACGAGCGCGAACTCACCATTCACAACGCCATGCTGCACCATGCGGTCGACTACACCCCGTATGAAGGTATTCAGCTCAAGGCCTGGCCAGGGCTCACCATGCTGAGGGGGGCGGTTGTCTGGGACGGAGAGAAATTCACGC
>CAIVPX010000021.1 GCA_903907905.1 uncultured bacterium
ATAGAGCGGTGGTACCACCCCTTCCCATCCCGAACAGGACCGTGAAACGCCGCATCGCCGATGATAGTGAGCATCCGCTCGTGAAAGTAGGACATCGTCAGGCTAAATCAAGCCGACAGAAAAGCCGCTCGAACACTCAGTTCGGCGGCTTTTTTGCTTTCGCCGCGGCCCCCTTGGGCTCTCGCCCCCTCTGAATGAAACGCGTGCGTTGACCCGTGTTGGCGGTGACGCCTACACTGGGTCATCAGCTCAGCGTGTGCTACGTGCGCGCCGTTTTGTTCTGCCCATCAGGAGGCCTTGTGGCGTTTGATCTACTCAATCCTTATCCGGAAATTCGCGAGGGCGTGGCCAAGCTTTGCGCGCAGTTCGATCTCGACTACTGGGCGCGCTGCGATCAGGACAAGCACCTGGCCAGCGAGTTTTTCGAGGCCATGCGCGATGCAGGTTGGCTCAGTATCACCATGCCGGTTGAGTTAGGCGGGTCCGGAATGCCCTTCGGCGCAGTCGCCACCATGATGCAGACCGTTGCTGAGTCTGGCGGCGGTTGGACGGCCACAACAGCCGTACACGGTTACATGTTCGGGCCGCATTCCATCGTGGTTCACGGCACGCCCGAGCAGAAGGAGCGCATGTTGCGCCCCCTAGTAACAGGCGCCGAGCGTCCCTGCTTTGCCGTAACAGAAGCCAATACGGGGTCGGACACCACACGCGTGAAAAGCCGTGCGGTCCGCGATGGGGATGTTTACCGGCTGTCGGGGGAAAAAGTCTGGATTACCGGGGCGGCAATCGCCGATCGGATGTTGATTCTGGCGAGAACGACGCCGATTGAAGCGTGCGCACGCCCCATCGACGGGCTCAGCCTTTTTTATACAAAAATTGATCGGCGGCATGTTGATATTCGGCCAATTCCAAAGCACGGGGTGGAGACAATCGCGTCTTGCGTGCTGAACATCGACCGATTGCCAGTGCCCGTTGAGGATCGAATCGGCGAGGAGGGCAAGGGGCTGCGCTATTTGTTCGACAGCATCAATCCCGAGCGGATCATGGTGGCTGCCGAGGCGATCGGCATTGGTCGAGATGCGCTCAACAAGGCCGCTCGTTACGCCCGTGAGCGCGAGGTGTTCAATCGGCCCATCGGTCAGAATCAGGCCGTGCAACATCCGCTTGCGCGTAATTGGATGGAGTTGGAAGCGGCGAACCTCATGGTGTTCAAGGCGGCTGCCTTGTACGAAGCGGGCCAGCCGTGCGGGGCCGAAGCCAATGCGGCGAAGTTTCTCGCCGCTGAGGCGGGGCATGCGGCCTGTCGCCAGGCGATGATCACCCACGGGGGGTTCGGCTTTTCCCGGGAGTTTCATGTTGAGCGATTGATGCGAGAGAGCATGCTGCCGATGCTGGCGCCGGTGGCTCAAAGCCTGGCGCTGTCCTACGTGGCAGAGCGGGTGCTGAATTTGCCGAAATCTTACTAATCTGCACCCGGCGTGGCTCCTGTGACGCAGCATGAACGGCCTATGGGCACCCGCGGTGACCTCCGAGCCTTGATCGACGCGCGCTCGATCGCCATCGTTGGGGCCTCGGCCGATCCGAAAAAGCTTGGATACAGGCCACTTGCCTTGCTTCGGCAGCACGGCTTCGACGGCGAGATGTTCCCGATCAATCCGACTCGGACCGATATCGAAGGGATGCCGTGTTATCCCTCCCTTGCGGCGGTGGGGCGCCCGATCGATCTGGCCTTGGTGCTCACCTCGGCTGCGGATACCGAAGCCGCGATCGAACAGGGCGTTGCTGCGGGTGTTCGTAGTTTTGCGGTTTACGCCTCGGGGTTTGCGGAGCAAGATGAGGCGGGGCGGCAGCGCCAGCAACGTATCGCCGCCCTGGCACGTACCCATGGCGTTGCGGTCCTAGGGCCCAACTGTGTCGGCGCGATGAACGCCCGCACTCGAATGTGCGCGACGATTGCCTCGGTCGGTGAGCTGATGACGTTTACACCGGGACCGTTCTCTTTTGTCAGTCAGAGTGGTGCGATCGGCGGCTATTGGCTCGACAAGATTCTCAAGGCCGGGCTCGGGTTTTCAAAGTGGATCACCTCCGGAAACGAGGCCGACATTGGTCTGGCCGACTGTGTCCGGTATCTGGCTGATGATCCGGAAACGCGAGCCATTGGCCTGTACCTGGAGGCGGTTCGCGACCCGACGGCCCTGCGCCGGGCCTTGTATGCCGCGGCACAGGCTGGCAAGCCCGTGCTCGCGCTTCGAGCGGGTCGGTCGGCTGCAGGCGCCACCGCGACCGCCTCGCATACGGCCGGCCTCGCTGGCGATAGTGAAGTCTGCGATGCCTTTCTGGCCCAGTGTGGCGTGCAGCAGGTTGAGTCGCTCAGCGCGATGATCGACGCCTCCCGGATGCTGGTCTGGGGGCCGGCCGAACCGTGCCGGCGTCCTGCTGTGGTTTCCGTCTCCGGGGGCGCGGGCGCCTTGATGACCGACGCCCTTTCGGCAGCGGGCCTCGGCATGCCCGGATTCAGACCCGAGGTGGCCGCGGCGATCGAGCGTGAACTGCCGAGCTTTGGGCGCGCAGCAAACCCCCTGGACCTGACGGGCATGGTCGGCGCCGAACCCTTGATTCTCAAGCGGGTGCTCAAGCCCATTCTCGCAGCCGATGACCACGACTGCGTGTTTGTATTCACAGGCCTGATGCACAACACTGCCCCCGGGCTCGTGGAATCGATCCTCACCGCCGCGACGACACGCCCACGGCGGCTCGCTGTCGTCTGGATCGGACCGCCCGCGTTTGCGGTCAAGGCCTTGTCGGAGGCTCAAATCCCGCTGTTCGACGATATCCCTCAAGCCGCGCGGGCACTGGCTGTCTGCAATGCGGCTCGGCAGAGCGCGCAGCGCCTAGCCAGCCCAGCGCTGTCGGATGTCCGCTCGATTGAGCCGCGACGGATCGGGCTCGCCCTGACCGAGCAGGCGGGGCAGCAGCGACTGGGCGCGCTCGATGGTCTCGACTACCCGGACTCGGTTCGAATGATCGGTGGCCTGGCGGTCGACGAGGCCGCTTCCATACTGTCTCGTGGGCCGACCGTGGCCAAGTTGCAGAGCCCGCAGGTCTTGCACAAGACCGAGCTGGGCGCCATTCGGCTGGGTATTACGGACCTCGATGCGCTTGAGCGCGCGCGGCTCGAGCTCGAGGCGATCGCCCACCGAATCGGCGCCGAGAGCGAGGGGGTGCTGGTCCAGTCGATGGTCGAGCACGACCTCCAGCTGATCATTGGACTTCGCTGGGACGAAGTATTTGGCCCGGTGCTGCTGGTCGGCCGCGGCGGGACGGAGGTCGAGGCCGAGCGCGACATTGCATTGAGGGTGCTGCCCGTATCGGCGCAGGACATCGAAGACGCCTTGAGTGGCTTGAGACTGGGGCCTCGCCTGATGGGGTCACGGGGGCGCGCGGCGATGGATCTGGCGGCACTGTCGCGTGCGCTGGCGAGCTTGTGCCAGACCTACCTGGCTCGCGCGGACATTGCAGAAATCGAGATCAATCCGCTGGCCTTGAAGGCTCCTGGGACCTTCACCGTGCTGGATATGCTGGTCCGAATGAACGGCTGAACGACTGAGTGGCGGCCTTTCGTCACGCTCAATTTAAAGGGCAGGGCGGGCTGGGTTCCTAGGGGCAGACAGGGAGAGAGATATGAGCGATGAACTGGTGCGTTACGAGATCGACAATTTCGTTGCGACGGTGACGCTGGATCGCCCGCCGGTCAATGCGTTCAATCTGGCCTTGCAGAACCGGATCATCGAGGTGTTTGATCGCCTGAGCGATGACCCGTCAGTACGTGCCATCGTTTTCACGGGCGCAGGCAAGGCCTTTTGTGCAGGCGCCGACATCAAGGAGCGCGCCGGGCGCGTGTTTGCTCACGGTGAGCGCTGGACGCACAACCGCAGTGTGCGCGAGTGCTTTTACGCGATCATGGAGTGCAAGAAGCCGGTCGTCGCCGCCATCAACGGCCCTGCGCTGGGCGGCGGTCTTGCACTGATCGCGTCGTGCGACCTTCTGGTGGCGTCGACCCAGGCGCTGGTGGGGCTGCCCGAAATCAACGTCGGTTTGCTGGGCGGCGGCCGGCATGCGATGCGGCTGTTCGGGCATTCTTTGACCCGCAGGATGATGCTGACGGGGTATCGCGTGAATGGGGCCGAGTTGTATCGGCTGGGTGTAGTCGAAGCCTGCGTCGAACCGGAGCAGTTGATGCCGACCGCGCTCGACTTTGCGAAAGAGCTCGCCTCCAAGAGTCCAACCGCCATTCGGCTGGCCAAGGCGGCGCTCAACGCGATCGAAGAGATGAGTATTCGAGATGGTTATCGATTCGAGCAGAACATGACGGCACAGTTGCAGGGGCATCCCGATTCGCGCGAGGCCATGCGTGCGTTTGCCGAGCGGCGCGCACCCCAGTTTCGCGACGAAGATCCGGCCTGAACGCAACAGCGATCAAGGAGACGCAGAAATGTTTTCAGCGATCAGAGCAGTGGCGTTGGCCTTCGCTGTCGCGTGCGGGCTCGTCTCGCACACCGAACAAGCGTATGCGCAGGACTACCCAAGAAAGACGATCCGCATTGTGGTGCCCTACCCGGCGGGTTCGAACTCCGACCATCTGGCGCGATTTTTTTCGCAGCGACTATCGGCCCGGATGGGGGTGCCGGTGATTGTCGACAACCGAGGCGGTGGCGGGGGCACGATTGGCACGCAGGCTGTGATTGCGTCTGAGCCCGATGGCTACACGCTACTGCTGCATAGCGGTGCGATTGCCACCGAGGTGGTGGCACGCAAGGATCTTGCCTATGACATGCGCAAGGCCCTTGCGCCGATCACCATGCTGACGCTTGGGCCCAACGTCCTGCTCGTGAATCCCGCCCTGCCGGTCAAGACGGTTGCCGAACTGGTTGCGTATGCACGGGCCAACCCTGGCAAGCTCAATTTCGGTTCGCCCGGACTCAGCACATCGATCCATTTGTCGACCGAACTCTTCAAGTCGATGGCGGGGATCGACATCGTGCACATTCCCTACAAGGGCGGCGCGCCCTCCTATCAGGGGCTGGCGGGCGGCGAGATCCAGATTCTGATCGATCCCCTCCCCACTGCGCGCACCCTGGTGGCCTCGGGCAAAGCCCGACCTTTGGCTGTCACCACCGCCCAGCGCACGGAGCTATGGCCGGAGCTGGCGACCGTGGCCGAGTCGGGTGTTCCCGGCTATGACGCGGCGGTCTGGTTCGGCTTGTTTGCGCCGGCAGCCACTCCGGCTGATATTCAGGCCCGAGTCAACACCGAGATCCGGGCGGTGCTGGCGGAGCCCGAATCCAGAGATTGGCTCACTCGGCAGGGTTCAATTGCCGTGGGCGATACCCAGGCGCAGTTCCGGCAAAAAATCGATGCTGACATTGAGCGCTGGCGCAGGCTGGTTCAGTCGGCAGGCATCAAGTTCGACTGAGCCGAATTTTCCATGGCTGCATTGTGGCGGACTCGCCTGCAGGCCCTGTCGGATGCGATAACTGCGCCATGAGTCATTCGAACAACACGCTGGCCTTACGGTCTAGGTCTGTCGAGGGAGCGTCGGTCTCGCGCGCGGTGAAACGTCTGTGCGGCGGCCTGATCGTGGCCGTTCTCGGTGGGTGTGCCAGCCTTTCGACCACCGAGGAATCGGGTGGTGCATCACCGCTCCTCACCGATTCGAACGGAGCGTCCCTGATTCTCACCCGCACGCCCACCGATCGAACCTATCCCGCGGGCTGGGAGCCCTGGATCCTGCACCCGGCAAAAAAGCGAACCCGCTATGCCAGAGGAACGGTGGGCGACGAGGCGGTGATCCGCGCCCACGCTGACTCTGCGGCATCCGGCCTGGCGCGCCCGCTGGCATTGGATCCGCTGAGTGCGCCCGTCATCGAGTGGCGCTGGCGCGTCGACTCGCTGATCAAGGGTGCCGATAACACCGACCGCTATGCGGAAGATTCACCGGTGCGAATCGTACTGGCCTTTGATGGCGACAAGCGAAGCCTGCCCATGCGGGACCAACTTTTTTTCGAGCAAGCGCGGTTTCTGAGTGGTGGCCGCGAGATGCCTTATGCCACCTTGATGTACATCTGGGAAAACCGGCAGCCGGTGAACACGGTGCTGCACAATCCTCACACCGGCCGCGTGCGCAAGATCGTGGTGGCAAGCGGGGACTCGGGGGTGGGCACCTGGCAGCAATATCGTCGAAACATCGTCGACGACTACCGGCAGGCCTTCGGGCAAGACCCAGGACAACTCATCGGCGTGGCCATTTTGACCGACACCGACAACACCAAGGAAAAGGTGTCGTCGCAGTATGGAAAGATTCGGTTGTTGCCGCGCTGAATTGTGCACCTGCCCAGAGAGGCCAGGCCGAGCATGAATGCGGCCGGTTTTCGGGGGGCCGGTCAGGGTGTCGCCAAAGTCGAGCCCCGATAAAGGAAACGGGCGCCAGCCGGTACTGACCGCCTAGCGCCCGTCGTGATTGGTGCCGGTGAAAGGAATTGAACCCTCGACCTTCGCATTACGAATGCGCTGCTCTACCAACTGAGCTACACCGGCAAGAAAATCAGCCGATCATTGTAGCAGACGCAGTAGCGCGTGGACATCCGGGTAGCGCAGGCGTAAGCGAAGCTCGCGCTTCATCCGGTCGTTGTGCAGGCGGCGCGACTCGTTCATGAAGGACAGCATCATCGGGCTTACCTGGTGCACCAGTTCAGTCATGGGCAGCCGGGGCGGCCGAGGCAGGGCGCAGGCGTCGGCCACCGTGTCGAAGTAGTCGCCCATTCTCATGCGGGTGTCATCGGTGACGTGAAGCACCCGCCCAGCCCGGCATCGGAAGAGGGCGAGCCAGCAGGCGAAGGCCAGATCGTCGGCGTGAATATGGTTGGTGTAGCCGTCTTCGTCACGGGCCAGCGCAGGCAGACCCTTGCGCAGGCGGTCAGTGGGGAGCCTGTTCTGCGCATAGATGCCCGGTGCACGGAGGATGGCGAGCCCAACGCCACCGCGCCCAGCAAAATCGCGCAGCATGTCTTCCGCAGCGACGCGACGCCGGGCTCGGGCATTGACCGGCCGCGCTGGGCGGCTTTCGTCGACCCACGCGCCCCGACAATCACCGTAGACACCGCTGGTGCTGACATAGGCCCAGCGCGCTGGGCCGGAAGCGGCGAGGGCATTCGCATGCGCCGCGGACGCAGGCGCGCAGGCTGCAATCAAATGACGCGTCCTCGGATCGGTCTCACCCTCGGGCGCAGGGGGGGCGAGGTGCACGAGCCAGCGGGACAGGCCGGCCAGCCGGCGCAGTGACCGCGACGAGTCGAGGTCGATCCGAAGCGGCAGGGCGCCGGCTTTCCGGATCTCGGCGAGTTGCTCTTCACGCCTGGCCGTGGCGATGAGCCGCAGGTGCTCGCGCCGGGGGGCGAGTAGGGCCAGCAAGCGCAGGCCCACATCGCCGCAGCCCACCACCAGCAGCGTCGGGCGCCGCAGTCGGCGCGGCGGGACGGCGCGCGGTCGGTCTGCGGTGGGGCGACGGCGATTCAGCACGCCGATATCCGCGTTGCCATGACAGGTCTGCGCTCGGGCGATAATGCCGGTTTGGCCGGATGAACAGAGTAAATGACCATGACTTTCAATGTGACGGTGCAGCCCAGCGGCAAACAGTTTCAGGTTGACGCGGGAGAAACCATTCTGGCGGCGGCGCTTCGCCAGGACGTGATCCTGCCCTACGGTTGCAAAAACGGCGCCTGTGGCTCTTGCAAGGCACTGGTGCTGGAGGGCGCCATCGAGCAGGGCTCTCATTCTAACGGCGCGATGAAGGCTGAGGAGGCTGCGCGCGGCCATGCGCTGCTCTGTTGCGCGACCGCCACCAGCGATCTGACGGTGCAGTGTCGGGTGGTCGCTGCGGCGGGCGATATTCCTGTGCGCAAGATGCCTTGCCGTGTGGCTTCGATCGAGACGGTCGCGCCTGACGTGAAGGTGCTCAAGCTGCAACTACCCGCCAACGAGCGACTGCAGTACCTCGCGGGGCAGTACGTCGAGTTGTTGCTACGGGACGGCTCCCGGCGCAGTTACTCGATGGCAAGCGCGCCCCATGCGGCGGAGCAGGTTGAGTTGCACATCCGGCATATGCCGGGTGGCAAGTTCACTGACTCGTTGTTTGGTGCGACGCAGCCAGCCATCAAGGAGCGCGACATTCTGCGCTTTGAAGGTCCGCTGGGCACTTTCTTTCTGCGCGAGGACAGTACGGCGCCAATCGTATTTCTGGCTAGCGGCACGGGCTTTGCGCCCATCAAGGCGATTGTCGAGCACATTGCGCACAAGGCCATCCAGCGCCCCATGACGCTTTACTGGGGTGGCAGACGCCCGCACGACCTCTACATGAATGCGATGTGCGAGGCCTGGTCGCGTGAGTTGCCTGATTTCCGATATGTGCCGGTCGTCTCAGATGCGATGCCAGAAGACGCCTGGGCAGGTCGAACCGGGTTTGTGCATCGCGCTGTCATGGAAGACTTTCCAGACCTCTCGGGTCACCAGGTCTACGCGTGTGGGGCGCCCATCGTGATTGATTCTGCACGACGCGATTTTGTCGCCGCGCGTGCCTTGCCCGAGGAACAGTTTTTTGCCGACTCGTTCACGTCAGCGGCGGATCTGGTAGCGGCGCAATAGGCCAGCGAGTCTGTCCGTGTGCCCTGCAAAGGCGCGCGGCGAGTTTGACCTGCCTTGAGGCAATGAGCCTGATAAGCGGTTGCGTCAATCGGAAATGAAAACGGGACGCTCACGCGTCCCGCTCCGGCCGAATGCCAAGTGGTTTACTTGGTCGTCATGATCCACTTGACCAGGGTCTCGGCGTCGGCCTGGCTGACCTGGGGGTTGGCCGGCATCGGAATTTGGCCCCAGACACCCACCCCACCTTTGATCACCTTGGCGCTGAGCGTGGCGACAGCGTTGCCATCGGCGGCGTACTTGGCTGCAACATCTTTGTAGGCCGGGCCCACGAGTTTCTTGTCAACGGCGTGGCAAGCGGTGCAGTTCTTGGCCTTGGCGAGGTCCATGCTGGCAAATGCCGAGCCCGATGACAGGGCGAGCACGGCGGCGCTCAGGGCGATTTGGAGGGTCTTCATGGTGGCTCCGGTGAGAAGTGAAATCAAGAGTAGGAAAGTATAGCCGTCCGGGCCCGCCCAGCAGCGGCCCCCGAGCAGACTGTGTGGGCATCCGCGGGCGGTTCTGTGCCAGCCTTGCGCGGCGAGTGCCTGCAAGGCTGGCGGCCGTGACCGCCGGGTCAGAGGGCGACGTGATCAAAAATCGTCGAGCACCGCGCCCCGGCTCGCCGAGCCTGCGAGCTTGCGAAACTTGGCTAGCACGCCCCGGTTGTAGCGCGGCGCCGGCTCTTTCCACTTCGCCCGTCGGGCGGCGATTTCCTCATCGCTCACTTCGAGCTGCAGCAGCAAGCGGTGCGCGTCGATGGTGACCCTGTCGCCCTCGTGGATGAGGGCAAGCGGGCCACCCACCGCGGCTTCGGGGGCGACATGCCCCACGACCATGCCCCAGGTGCCACCCGAGAAGCGACCATCGGTGATCAGGCCAACCGACTCACCCAGACCCGCCCCGATGAGCGCCGAGGTGGGGGCCAGCATTTCGGGCATGCCCGGGGCACCCTTGGGGCCGAGGTAGCGCAGCACCATGACGTCACCCGCCTTGATCTTGCCCTCGAGGATGGCAGCGAGCGCAGACTGCTCGTCGTCGAAGACGCGGGCCGGGCCCGTGATCACCGGATTCTTGAGGCCGGTGATCTTAGCCACGCAGCCCTCGGGCGACAGGTTGCCCTTGAGGATGGCGAGATGACCCTGCGCGTACATCGGTTTGTCGATGGGCAGGATGACGTCCTGGTCGGCGCGCGGCGCGTCCGGCACGTGGGCGAGTTCCTCGGCCATGGTGCGGCCGGTGATCGTCATGCAGTCGCCATGGATCAGGCCGGCCTTGAGCAAAATCTTGAGCACTTGCGGAATGCCGCCCGCGCTGTGCAGATCGGTGGCCAGGTAGCGGCCCGAGGGTTTCAGATCGCAGATGACGGGCACGCGCTGACGGATGCGCTCGAAATCGTCGATGGTCCACTCGATGCCACCAGCGTGCGCGATGGCCAGGAAATGCAGCACCGCGTTGGTGGAACCGCCCGTGGCCATGATGAGCGTGACGGCGTTTTCGATGGACTTGCGGGTGACGATGTCGCGGGGCTTGAGGTTGCGCTTGACGGCTTCGAGGAGCACCTTCGCCGACTCGGCGGCCGAGTCGCGTTTTTCGCCGTCGGGGTTGGCCATGGTGGAGGAGCCCAGCAGGCTGATCCCCAAGGCCTCAAAGGAGGAGGACATGGTGTTGGCGGTGTACATGCCGCCGCAGGAGCCGGTGCCGGGGATGGCGTTTTGCTCGATGCCGTCGAAGTCTTCCTTGGAGAGCCGCCCGGCTGAAAACTCGCCCACGGCCTCGAAGACGGAGACGATATTGAGGTCTTTGCCCTTCCAGCGGCCCGGCTTGATGGTGCCGCCGTACACGTAGATGGCGGGCACGTTGCAGCGCAGGATGCCCATGAGGCCGCCCGGCAAGTACATCTCGCAGCCGCCCACCACCAGGACGCCGTCCATCCACTGTCCCTGCACGGCGGTTTCGATGCAGTCGCAGATGACCTCACGCGAAATGAGCGAGTACTTCATGCCCTCGGTGCCCATCGACATGCCATCCGAAATGGTGGGTGTGCCGAAGACCTGCGGGTTGCCTCCGGCGGCCCGGACCGCTTCGATGGCTGCGTCGGTGAGCGGTTGCAGCCCCGAATTGCAGGGCGTGATGGTGGAGTGCCCGTTGGCGATGCCGATCATGGGCTTGTCGAAGTCGCTCTTGACGTAGCCCATGGCGTAATACATCGAGCGGTTCGGCGCGCGTGCGACGCCCTCGGTGATGTTGGAGGAGCGGCGTTTTTCGGACATGGCGGTCTCCGCAGGGTCGGTGCTGGGTTGAAAGGGATTGATCGCATCGCGCAGGCGATGCGCAAGACCTCAAGTATATTTCGAGCCATGCTTGTTCACCCGCAGTTCGATCCGATCGCCCTCAGTGTGGGCCCGCTGGCTGTGCGCTGGTACGGGCTGATGTACCTCTTCGCCTTCCTCGCCTTCTTCTTGCTGGGCCGCCGCCGGCTGGCCGACCCGGGCTTCGTTCAACGCTCGGGCCTGCAGCCGAGCCAGCTCGAGGATCTGCTCTTCAGTGGCGTACTGGGGGTGGTGCTGGGCGGGCGCCTGGGCTATGTCATGTTTTACAAGCCGGGCTATTACCTGCTGCACCCGCTGGAGGCGTTTGCTGTCTGGGAAGGGGGCATGTCTTTTCACGGTGGGCTGATTGGCGTGCTGCTGGCGATCGCCCTCTACTGCCGGCGCCGCCAGTTGCGCTTTCTGGCGGTGATGGACTTCATCGCGCCACTTGTCCCGCTGGGGCTGGCGGCTGGTCGACTGGGCAATTTCATCAATGGCGAACTCTGGGGGCGGGCGAGTCAGCTGCCCTGGGCCATGGTGTTTCCGCAGGCGGGCGACGCCTTGCCGCGGCACCCGTCTCAGCTCTACCAGTTTGCGGGGGAGGGCTTGGCGCTGTTCGTGTTGTTGTGGATCTGGTCGGCTCGGCCGCGGGCGTGCGGCGCCGTCTCCGGCATGTTTCTGCTGGGCTACGCCGGGTTTCGGTTTGCCGCCGAATTTGCCCGCCAGCCCGATGCGTTCCTGGGGTTCCCCCTGCCGGGGCTCACCATGGGCCAACTGCTTTGTGTACCGATGGCGCTGGCGGGTGTGTGGTTGCTGCGGCGCAGTCGCCCGGCGGATTAGAGCCCGAAGTGCCAGGCGCGCCACAGCATGTAGGCCGCCAAGGTGTAAAGCATGAAGCCGAAAAATCGCTTGAGCTTGCCCGCGCTGGTGCTGTGCGCAACCCTGACCCCCACGGGGGCCGTGAAGATGCTCGCGATCGAGACGAAGAAAAGCCCGGGTAGGAAGACGTAGCCCAGGGTGCCGCCGGGCATGGGAAGGAACCACCCGGACATGATGTAACCCAGGGTGCCTGCCAGGGCTACGGGGAACCCACAGGCTGCGCTCGTGCCGACGGCTTCGTGGATGCTCACGTTGCGTTTGACCAGGAAGGGCGTGGTGATGAAGGCGCCGCCCGCGCCAAGAACGGCCGACAGACCCCCCATGACCGCACCCGCCCCGAGCAAGCCCGCGCGACCGGGCAGGGTCTTGTCGGGGTTGGGTCTTTTCTGCCGCAGCATGCGCGTGGCCAATGTGGCGATGAAGACGCTGAAGACCAGCGAGAGCCAGCCTCCGGGCAGCGATGAGGCGAATTGCGCGCCGATCAGCGAGCCGAGTACGATGCCCGGTGCCATGTCTCGCACCAGACCCCAGCGGACGGCGCCGCGCGCATGCTGGGCGCGCACACTGGAGGCCGAGGTAAAGAGAATCGTTGCGAGCGAGGTGGCGATGGCGACCTTGATGACCACATCGGCGCCGAAGCCCTTGTGATCGAGGTAGATCGACATGAAGGGCACCATGATCATGCCGCCGCCGATCCCCAGCAGTCCGGCCAGAAAGCCCGCGCCGGCGCCGACCAGCAGCAGGTAAACGATGGGCAGGATCTCCAATGCGGGGCTCCACGGTGCAGGGCGCCCACATTCCTGAGAGTTCCAGTGGGCAAGGGGCGCGATGCTAACATCGACAGATGAAAATCGCAGTCATCGGTGCCGGTGGAATCGGCGGCTATCTGGGTGCACGGCTCGCCCTGTCGGGAGAGACCGTGACCTTCGTTGCGCGTGGTCCCAACCTTGAAGCGATTCGGGGGCGCGGCATGCGCCTGATCGAGGAAGACGGGACCGAGCACGCTGTGCCGGGTGTCAAAGCGGTGCAGCAGATGGTCGAGGCGGGACCGCAGGATGTCGTGCTGCTCGCGCTCAAGGCCCACCAGGTGGCGGCGGTGGCGCCGCAGATCGGCGCGTTGCTGGGGCCCGAGACGGCCATCGTCACGCTGCAAAACGGCATTCCCTGGTGGTATTTCCACAAGCTCGAGGGCCCCTGGCAGGGCCACAGGCTGGAGTCGGTCGATCCCGGTGGGGTCATCGCGTCGTACATCGACAACGAGCGCCTCATCGGCTCGGTGGTGTACCCCGCCTCTGAACTGATTGAACCGGGCGTGGTCAAGGTGATCGAGGGCAACCGCTTCTCGCTGGGCGAGCCCGACAACAGCAAGTCGACCCGCGTTCTGCGTATCGCCGAGGCGCTCACGCGCGCGGGGTTCAAGGCGCCGGTCTCGTCCGATCTGCGCAGCGAAATCTGGCTCAAGCTCTGGGGCAACCTCACCTTCAATCCGGTGAGCGCGCTCACTCATGCCACGCTGGTCCAGATTTGCCGCCACCCGCTCACGCGCGAACTCGCACTCGGCATGATGCGCGAGGCACAGCAGGTGGCCGAACAACTCGGCGTTCGTTTTCGCATTCCCATCGAGCGCCGCCTGGCGGGCGCCGAAGCGGTGGGTGAGCACAAGACGTCCATGCTGCAGGATGTCGAGCAGGGGCGCCCACTCGAACTCGATGCGCTGCTGGGCTCGGTGATCGAACTGGCCCGGCTCACTCAGACCCCTGCGCCGAAGTGCGAGGCCGTCTATGCCTGCTGCGCCCTGCTGGCCGATACGCTGGCTGCGCACAAGGGCCGCCTGTCGCTGGGCTGAGACGTCTGACTTCCAACTCCAGATCTGCAACAAGGACCTCGTAATGAGCTCTGCCCGTACGCTTCGTGAACTGTTTTCGGCTGGGGCCGATGACGCGCCCGCACTCACGGCTCCCGGCGGCCTTCCCCTGACGCACCGCGGACTGCGTGCCCAGATCGATGACACCGTTGCGGCGCTCAATGCGATGGGCATCGGGCGGGGCGATCGGGTGGCCATCGTGCTGCCCAACGGCCCGTGCATGGCCAGCGCGTTTCTCTCGGTGGCGGCGGGGGCGGCCAGCGCACCGCTGAATCCTGCCTATCGGGCCGACGAGTTCGAGTTCTATCTGGGCGATCTGTCCGCAAAGGGGCTGATCGTCGAGGCGGGGAGCGACTCGCCTGCCGTGGCCGTAGCCCGAAGGCTGGGCGTGCGGGTCATCGAACTCCATCCGCAGCCCGATCGGGGGGCCGGCGCGTTTCGGCTCGATGTCGGGGGCGCGACGGGCGCGGCCACGCTGCCAGGCATGGCACGCGCCGATGAGGTCGCGCTGGTGCTGCACACCTCGGGTACCACCTCGCGGCCCAAGATCGTTCCGCTGTCGCAAGCCAATGTCTGTGCATCAGCCCGAAACATCCGCGATTTTCTCTCGCTTTCAAGTGCGGACCGCGGTCTCAACATCATGCCGCTGTTCCACATTCACGGGCTGATCGCGGGGATCAGCGCGCCGCTGTCGGCGGGCGGGCAGGTCTGTTGCACGCCGGGCTTCAACGCGCTGCGCTTCTTTGGCTGGATGGAAGAGTCCAAGCCCACCTGGTACACGGCTGTTCCAACCATGCATCAGGCCATCCTCTCTCGGGCGGCCAACAATCGCGCCATCATTGCGGCGCATCCCCTTCGCTTCATCCGCTCATCCTCCTCGGCCATGCCCACCCAGGTGATCCGTGAACTCGAGGAAGTGTTCGGTGCGCCGCTGGTCGAGTCGTATGGCATGACCGAGGCCGCCCATCAGATGGCGGCCAATCCCTTGCCGCCACGGGAACGCAAGCCTGGCACCGTTGGCATTGCGGCGGGGCCCGCGATTGCCATCATGGACGATGCGGGAAGTCTGCTTGCCGCAGGCGAGGTCGGCGAGGTCGTGATCCGCGGTGAAAACGTCACAGCCGGCTACGAGAGCAATCCCAAGGCCAATGCCGAGGCCTTTACCAACGGCTGGTTCCGCACGGGCGATCAGGGCGTGCTCGATGCCGAGGGCTATCTGTCCATCACCGGCCGGCTCAAGGAGATCATCAACCGGGGCGGCGAGAAGGTGTCTCCGCGTGAGGTGGATGAAGTCCTGATGGACCACCCTGCCGTAGCTCAGGTAGTCACGTTCGCGGTGCCGCACGACAAGCTCGGCGAGGATGTCGGCGCGGCGGTTGTGTTGCGCGAAGGCGCGGCGCTCACCGAGAAGGAACTGCGCGACTTTGCCGCAAAGCGCCTGGCCGACTTCAAAGTGCCCCGCAAGGTGCTGTTCCTCGAAGAAATTCCGAAGGGCGCCACGGGCAAGCTGCAACGCATCGGCCTGGCCCAGAAACTCGGGCTGGGCGCCTAGGGTGAACGAGCGCGAGGCACTGGCCGGTCATCGGATCGAGGTCATCGCCCCGTCGGGTGCGCATCTCTCGCTCTCTGAGTTCGATCAGGCACGCGCCTGGTTTGAAGCGCGCGGCGCGCAGGTGATGAGCGAGGTGCCGCGCGTGGGCTGGCAGCGTTTTTCCGCGCCGGACGACGATCGCCTCGAGGCCATCCACCGGGCCGCGCGGCGATCCGACACCTCGGCGGTGATGATCACACGGGGTGGCTACGGCCTGTCAAGGCTGCTCGACCGCATCGATTGGGCGCTGGTGGCCGATTCGGCTGCGCGCGGCTGCCGCTGGATCGGCTACAGCGATTTCACTGCGTTTCAATTGGGCCTGCTCGCGAGGACCGGCGCCGGCAGCTTTTCGGGCCCCGCATTTTCGGGCGACTTCGCCGGTGATGGCCCCAACCAGTTCAGCTTCGAGCAGTTCGCCACGCTGCTCTCGGGACGTCTGCCGGCCCTGCGCTGGCGCGCGGCGCTCGGTGGACCCGTTACCGGCGATTTCAGTGGACCGCTTTGGGGCGGCAACCTGTCCATGCTGGTGGCTGCCGTGGGCACGCCCTGGATACCCGATATCGAGGACGGTCTGCTTTATATCGAGGATGTGTCCGAGCACCCCTATCGCGTCGAGAGAATGCTGCATCAGCTCTATTTCGCCGGAATCCTGTCGCGGCAGCGCGCGCTCATCCTTGGCGACTTCACCGGCTGGAAACTCGCGCCGCATGACCGCGGCTACGGGATGGCGGCGATGCTCGATTACTGGCGCGCTCGCCTGTCGATTCCGATCATCACCGGGCTGCCCTTTGGTCATAGCCCCGTCAAGGCGGTGCTCGGCGTGGGGCGACGCTATCGCCTGCGCGTCGACTCGGGCTTTGTCCTGCTTGAGCCCCTGGAGAGCCTGCCCGCTGCGGGTACCCCGCTGCGCTGATCGACAGTGCCGTCAGTCAAGACGGCCTTCCTCGACGGCGTGGCAGGCCGCGACCGTTCCCATTCCTGCAGCCCTGAGCACGGGGCGTTCGAGGTGGCAACGCGCGTTGGCCAGGGGGCAGCGCGGATGGAAACTGCAGCCCGCAGGCGGGTTGAGCGGGTTGGGGACTTCGCCGCCGACCGGCGTGCGCGCCCGTCCGCTCAGGCTGATGTCGGGAATCGCATCGAGCAGCATGCGGGTGTAGGGATGGCGAGGTGCGGAAAACAGTCGGGACTTGGGGGCCAGTTCGACGATGCTGCCGAGGTACATCACCCCCACGCGGTCACTCACATGGTGCACCACGGCCAGATTGTGCGAGATGAACAGATAGGTGAGGCCGCGCTCGCGCTGCAGGGCACGCATGAGGTTGAGCACCTGCGCCTGGATGGAGACATCGAGTGCCGACGTGGGTTCGTCGCACACCAGGAACTCGGGCTCAGAGGCAAGCGCCCGCGCGATGGAGATGCGCTGACGCTGACCGCCCGAGAACTGATGCGGGTATTTGTCGGCATCGCCGGCCGCGAGCCCGACCTGTTGCAGTAATTGCTCGACCCTCGGCCGAACATCCTCGGGCCGATTGACCAGACGGTGAACCCGGATGGGCTCGGCGATGATCTCGCTCACGCGCCACCGCGGGTTCAGGCTGGCATAGGGGTCCTGGAAGATCATCTGCATGCGGCGCCGAAGCGCCATGACCGGCGCGCCCCGGGCAGTGCGCAGATCAACGCCATCAAAGCGCACGGCACCCGATGAGGGCTGGTAAAGACCGACCATCATTCGGGCCATGGTCGACTTGCCGCAGCCCGATTCACCGACCAGCGCCAGCGTTTCCCCCCGCTCGATGCTGAAGCTGACGTCGCTGACGGCGTGAAGCATCAGCCGGGGCTGCCGCTCGATGATGCGGTTGAGCCAGGGCGCCGAGACGTCAAACACCTTGCTGACATGGTCGGCCTCGATGAGCGGCCCCCGGCGTGCGGGCGAGCCCGGCACCTCGCTCACGACCGGGCTCCCGATTCGTTGGTTTCGCGGGTCGCGCCGGGGGCCGAGCGATCATGCAGCCAGCAGGCGGCTTGCGATCCCGAGGCCGCAACGACGAGTTCGGGGCGTTGGGTGCGGCAGCGGGGCATGACCGACGGGCAGCGCGGATTGAAGGCGCATCCCGGCGGGATGGCATCGAGCCGGGGCATCGCGCCGTCGATCTGGGCGAGTTGCTCCCGGTCGTGGCCAATGGCCGGAATCGAACCCATCAGTCCCACCGTATAGGGGTGACTGGGCCGGTGGATGACGTCGGCCACCGGCCCGATTTCGGCGATTCGGCCAGCGTACATCACGGCGACCCGATCGGCCGTTTCAGCGATCACGCCCATGTCATGCGTCACCAGCATCACCGCCGTTCCCTGCTCGTGGCACAAGCGCTTGAGCAGCGTGATGATCTGGGCCTGGATGGACACATCGAGCGCGGTGGTGGGCTCATCGGCCACGATCAATCGGGGCTGGGCTGCCAGGGCGAGGGCGATGACCACGCGCTGACGCATGCCGCCCGAGAACTGATGCGGGTAGTGATCGATGCGCTGCGCTGCCGCCGGGATGCCCGTGGATTCGAGCAGTGAGATGGCTCGATCGTGGGCGGCGCGCTGATCGAGTTGCAGGTGGGTCTGAATGGTTTCAATCAGTTGTCTGCCGATCGTGTAGAGCGGGTTGAGCGAGGTGAGGGGGTCTTGGAAGATCGCACCGATCTCGCGGCCACGCACCTTGCGCAGCGCGTGCGCGTCGAGGGTATCGATACGTCGACCCGACAGCCATATTTCCCCGCCGGCAAGTCGCCCCGGGGGTTCGAGCAGTCCGATGATGGCCGCGCCGGTGACGGACTTGCCGGCCCCCGATTCGCCCACCACCCCGAGCACCTCGCCGGGTGCAATGCTGAAGGACACATCATCGATAGCCACCAGCGTACCGCGACGGGTCGGGAACTCGACGCGCAGGTGGCGAACCTCAAGCAGCGGCGCGGTCATTGCAGCCTCGGATTGAGCGCATCGCGCAGCCAGTCTCCGAGCAGATTGACCGACATGCAGAGCAGCACCAGTGCCGCGCCCGGAAAGATTACCAGCCACCACTCGCCGGAGTAGAGGAAGTTGTTGCCGCTATTGATCATGGTGCCGAGCGAGGGCGAGGTGGGTGGGACGCCGACGCCCAGGAACGAGAGGGTGGCCTCGGTGATGATGGCCTGGGCAATGTTGATGGTGGCGATGACCAGTACCGGCCCCAGAGAATTGGGCAGGACATGACGGAACATGATCCGAACCGGACTGACGCCGATCACGCGCGCGGCCTGCACGTACTCCTTGTTTTTTTCGACCAGGGTAGATCCGCGGACCGTGCGGGCGTATTGCACCCAGTTGGCCAGCGCAATCGAGCCGACCAGCACCGCCACGACGAGGGTATCGCTGTGTGAGCCCGAGGGCAGCAGCGTTCGGACGACGCCGTCAATCAGCAAGGCAATGAGGATGGCGGGGAAAGACAGTTGCACATCGGCCACGCGCATGATGAAGGCATCGAGCCGTCCGCCCACATAGCCCGAGATCAGACCCAGCGCCACGCCCAGCAGCATGGCCAGCGCCACTGAGGCGATGCCCACGAGCAGTGAGATGCGCGAGCCGTACAGCAGGGTCGACAGCACATCGCGTCCCTGGTCGTCGGTGCCCAGCAGATAGCGCGCCTGGCCTTCCTCGATCCATACCGGTGGCAGCAACGCGTCGCTGAGCGAGACGGTGGCTAGATTGTAGGGCTCATGCGGTGCAAGCCAGGGCGCGCCGAATGCGCCGATGATCATGACCAGCGCTACCACCCCAGCGACGATCGCGGTGGGAGTACGGCGAAAACTGTCGTACAGATCGCTGTCGAGCAAGCGTTGCAGGGCGCTTCGCGGGCGGGTTCGGGCGGAGGGCTGCATGAGGTGTCTTGCTTAGTGCGCCGCACCGGCGCGCTCGATGCGCAGGCGCGGGTCGACTGCGAAATAGAGCAGGTCGACGATGAGGTTGATCGTGACGAAGATCAGGGCGATCAGACACAGATAGGCGGCCATCACCGGAATGTCGGCGACCTGTACCGACTGGATGAAGAGCAGGCCCATGCCCGGCCACTGGAAGACGGATTCGGTCACGATGGCAAAGGCGATGATGCCGCCAAGTTGCAGCCCCGCGATGGTGATGACCGGCACCAGGGTGTTTCTGAGCGCGTGGCCGAAGTGCACGCTGCGTTGAGTGAGCCCCCGGGCTCTCGCGAACTTGATGTAGTCGGTGCGCAGCACCTCGAGCATTTCCGAGCGCACCAGTCGCATCACCAGCGTCATCTGAAACAGGGCCAGCGTGATGGCCGGGAGCACCAGGTGCTTCCAGCCGTCGAGGGTGAGCAGGCCGGTGGTCCACCAGCCGATGGCCACTGTCTCGCCTCGGCCGTAGGAGGGCAGCCAGCCGAGCAGGACGGCGAAGAAAAGGATGAAGAGGATGCCGATGAGGAAGGTGGGCAGCGAGACACCAATGAGCGAGAGCGCCAGCAGGGCGTTTGACAGCACCCCCCGTCGTCGCAAGGCGGTGTAGACGCCCATAGGCACCCCGGCAATGAGTGCGATGGCCGCGGCCGCAAGCGACAACTCCAGAGTGGCCGGTAATCGGTCGATGATCAGGGAGGACACTTTGCGGCCTTGGCGCAGCGACAGGCCAAACTCGCCCTGTACCGCATTGACCGCGAAGCGCGCGAATTGCACATAGAAGGGCTGGTCGAGCCCGAGAGATCGGGTGACCTCGACGCGCTGCTCGGGCGTGGCGTCCTGGCCCAGCATGGTGGCGACCGGGTCGCCGACGTAGCGAAACAGCGAAAACGCCACCAGCGCCACCACGCCCATCACGGCCAGCGCCTGAAGCAGTCTGCGCACGATGAAGGCCAGCATGACGCTAGGCGGGGGTTCGCGCGCTCAGCCAGCGTTCGGCCAGGCGAACCCAGTAGCTTGCGCCGTAGGGAATGAGGCCGTCGTTGAAGTCGTAGCTCGGCCCATGCAGGATACAGGGGCCCAGACCGTGACCGGCGTCGCGGTGATGGCCCTCGCCGTTGCCGATGGCCACGTAACAACCGGGGCGCTCTAGCAGGAAGTAAGAGAAATCTTCCGAGCCCATCGTGGGCTCGAATTCGAACACATTGTCGGCACCTACCACTTCTCGGGCGACTTCCCGGCAAAAGTCGGTTTCGGCCGCATGATTGATGGTGGGCGGATAGTTGCGCTTGAACTCGATCTCGGCGCTGGCTCCGAAGGCGCTGGCGGTATGGGTGGCGATCTCGCGCATGCGTGACTCGATCAGGTCGAGCGTGGCAATGGTGAAGGTACGCACCGTGCCACGAATTTCGGCGACATCGGGGATGACATTGGTCGCTTCTCCGGCGTGAATCATGGTGACCGAGATGACCGCAGCCTCGATGGGACGCTTGTTGCGGGTGATGATGGTCTGGAAGGCCTGAACCATCTGACAGGCCACGGGCACCGGATCGATGCCGTTGTGCGGCAGTGCGGCATGCGTGCCGCGACCGCGTAGCGTAATGCGAAACTCGTTGGACGAGGCCATCATGGGGCCTGCACACATGGCGATCTGTCCCAGCTTGAGCCCGGGCCAGTTGTGCATGCCAAAAATGGCCTCCATCGGAAATTTTTCGAAGAGCCCGTCCTGGATCATGGCGCGCGCGCCGGCCCCGCCCTCTTCGGCGGGTTGAAAGATGAGGTACACCGTGCCATCAAAGTGGCGATGGTGTGCGAGGTGCCGGGCCGCTGCCAGCAGCATGGCCGTGTGGCCATCGTGGCCGCAGGCGTGCATGCGGCCGGCGATCTTCGAGGCGTGCGCAAAGGTGTTGAGTTCGGTCATGGGCAGCGCGTCGAGGTCGGCACGCAGACCTACTGCCCGTGGCGACTGGCCGTTCTTGACGATGCCGATGACGCCGGTCTTGCCCAGACCGCGAACGACCGGAATGCCCCACTCGCTCAGCTTGGCCGCCACCAGATCGCTGGTGCGATGCTCCTCGTAGCAAAGTTCGGGGTGCGAGTGGATCTGCCGACGCAGATCGCGGATCTCGGCCTGGAATTCGGCAATGTGTTCGACGAGTTTCATGCAAGCACCGGTGAGCGTTGACGACCGACAATCCGGGTAATCGGGGCAGAATAGCAGCCAGAGGCGGGCTTTCTATGGCGCCGTCGATTGACAGAGGGTTTTCCATGAGCATGATTGATCAGTCGGCGCCGACCGCCGGCGAGACGGTCGTTCGGGGGGCGTGCCCGCATGATTGCCCCGATACCTGTGCCCTATTGGTCACCGTGCGCGACGGGCGGGCCATTCGGGTGGCGGGCGATCCCGATCATCCGAGCACGGCGGGCGTGCTGTGCGCGAAGGTGTCGCGCTACACCGAGCGCACCTATTCGCCGCAGCGCCTGCTCTCGCCGATGCGACGGGTCGGGCGCAAGGGCGAGGGCCGTTTCGAGGCCGTCAGTTGGGACGAGGCGCTGGATGACATCGCGGCGAAGCTTTCGGCCATTGCCCGGCGAGATCCGCAGCGCATCCTGCCCTACAGCTATGCCGGCACCATGGGCTGGGTGCAGGGCGAGGGCATGGGCTCGCGGCTGTTTCACCGCATGGGCGCCTCCCTGCTCGACCGCACGATTTGTTCGTCGCCCGGCATCACCGCCCTGCAGTACACCCTGGGGGGGGCGGTGGGCATGGATGTCGAGCGCTTCGTCGATTCGAAGCTCATCCTGATCTGGGGCTCAAATCCGATCACCTCCAGCGTACACTTCTGGGCGCTTGCCCAGGAGGCCAGCCGCCGGGGGGCCAAGCTGATTGCGATCGACCCCTACCGCAGCGACACCGCCCTGAAATGCCATCAGCACATTGCGCTGATGCCCGGCACGGACGCCGCGCTTGCGCTCGGCATGATGCACGTGCTGATTGAGGAAAACCTGCTCGATCCTGATTACATCGACCGCTACACCGTGGGGTTCGATGCACTCGCTCAACGCGCGGCGCAGTGGACGCCGGCGCGTGCTGCTGCAGTTTGTGGCATCAGCGAGGCCGAGGTGCGAGGGCTTGCACTCGACTACGGCCGGATCGGCCCGGCGGCGATCCGCCTCAATTACGGCATGCAGCGCGTTCACGGTGGCGGCAACGCAGTTCGTGCGGTGGCGTGCCTGCCCGCGCTGATCGGGGCCTGGCGACACGCCTCGGGCGGCCTGCTGCTGTCGTCGAGCAACATGGTGCCGGTGACACCGGCGAGTCATGTCCGGCCCGACCTCATTCCCGGTGGCGCTGGGAAGCGACCGCGTGTCATCAACATGGTCGAAATCGGCGACGCCCTGCTGGCCGCCGACCCGCCGGTCGAGGCTGTAGTCGTCTACAACTCAAACCCCCTGGCGGTTGCGCCCGACTCGGAAAAAGTCATTCAGGGATTTTCGCGGGAAGACCTCTTCACGGTGGTGATCGAGCAGTTTCAGACCGATACGGCCGACTTTGCCGATTACGTGCTGCCTGCGACGACCCAACTCGAGCACTTCGATGTGCACAAGACCTACGGCCACTGGTACGTGCTTGCCAACCATCCGGCGATCGCGCCCCTCGGTCAGGCGCGCTCCAACAGCGACATCTTTCGCGATCTCGCCCAACGCATGGGCTATTCGGAGCCCGCGCTGGCCGCGAGCGACCAGGAGATCGCCCGCGATGCGATGAACTGGTCGCATCCGCTTGCCGGCGATCAGGCCTTCGAGCGCATGATGAGCCAGGGGTGGATTCGCATGCAGCACCCCGACGCCCCGTTCGCCCAGGGCGGCTTTCCCACCCCCTCGGGGCGCTGCGAGTTCTGGAGTGAGCGTCTGGCCCGTTCGGGCCACGATCCCCTGCCCGATTGGGTGCCCAACCGCGAGTCCGCCACGGCAGACCCGGCGCTGGCTCGTCGCTATCCGTTGGCGGTCATCTCGCCGCCCGCACGAAACTTTCTCAATTCCACCTTCGTGAATGTCGACAGCCTGCGAGCCCGCGAGAAGTCACCGCGCTGCGAAATTCATCCCGCCGATGCGGCACCGCGGGGCATTGCGCACGGCGACCGCGTGAGGGTATTCAATGATCGGGGCAGTTTTGGGGCTGAGGCGAGCGTAAGCGACCGGGCCCGGCCCGGTGTGGTGGTGGCCTGGGGCCTGTGGTGGCCCAAGCTGGTGGAGGGCGCACGCAATGTCAACGCCGTGACCGGCCAGGCCCTGACCGACATGGGTCGAGGGCCGACGTTTTACGATTGCCTGGTTGAGGTGGAGCCCGGTGCAGCCGCTCAGGCGAGTTTGCCGGCCACCGGGGGCTGACCGAGCCTGCGCCACAGATACTGGCCATAGCCCTCGGGCCCCGTGACCTGCCCCTCATTCATGACGACGCGACCGCGAACAATCGTCTGGATGGGCCAGCCCTTGAGCGTCCAGCCTTCGTACAGGCTGTAGTCGGCATAGGAGCCGAACTCGCTCGCGCGCACCGTGCGCTCGCGATTGAGGTCAACCAGCGTGAGGTCGGCGTCGGCGCCGGCCGCGATGGCGCCCTTGAGCGGTGCCAGATCGAAGACGCGCGCCGGCCCCGAGGTGACGACCTGGCAGAGCCGCTGAAGCGAGATGCCGCGCTTGTGGTAGCCCTCGGAGAGCAGGACCGGCAGGATGGTGGCCGTGCCCGGAAAGCCCTGGGAGGCCAGCCACATTGACTTGTCCTTGGTGACGCGGCGTCGCGCGACATGGTCGGAGGCGACCACGTCAATCGTGCCATCGGCCACTGCTTCCCAAAGCGCCTCGCGATCGTCGCTGGCGTGGAAAGGCGGGTTGGCCTTGCCCATGCCGCCGAGGTCGCTGTCTTCGGTGTGCGTGAGGTAATGGGGGCAGGTTTCGATGAACACCTGATCGTAGCGCTTGCGCCAGAAGCGCACCTCGTCGAGCGTGAGCCGCGTGGACACGTGGGGAAAGTACACGCGTGCGCCCAGTTGCTCGGCCATGAACATGGCGCGAATGGCCGGCTCGGCTTCGGTGAGGGCGGGCTTGCACGAGGCCCAGTCCTTGAGCGTGATGCCGCCTGCTGCCTGAACCCGCTGGCGCAGCCGGTTGACGATCTCGATGTTCTCGGTGTGGCAGACCATCATGGGTCGGCCCACGGTCGACGACTTGGCGAGCAGGTCGAAGAAGAAACCGTCATCGGTACCATCGAGCCCGAGATAGCGGCCTTCCTCGCCCTTGAAATTCATGAAGTACTTGAAGGACGTGACACCGTAGTCGGCGATGTAGCGGCCCAGTTCTTCGATGTGCAGCTCGTTGGCAGTGCTGAAGTGAAACCCGTAGTCGACATGGCAGCGCGTGCGGGCGAACTCCTGCTCGCGCCGGTACACATCGGAGTAGGCTTCATTGTTGAGGAAATAGCCCAGCACCGTGGTGATGCCGCCCTGAGCCGCGTAGACGGTTTCGGTGGCGTACTCGGTGATCTTTTCGCCCATGCCGAAATGCACGTGTGCGTCGATGCAGCCCGGAAACACATGCAGCCCGTCAGCGCGCTGCTCGGGGATGCCCGCGGGTGCCGAAGCACCCGGCTCAAGGATGGCTTCGATCTTGCCTTTGAGCACCAGGATGTCCTGACGCGCGGGGGCACGGTCGGGGTGGACCACGGTTGCGCCGCGCAGGACGAAGTCGGGCATTGCGAAATCAGCCATCGGAAAGGCCTCCCTCTGTTTGACGGCCATTATAGGGTCCCCTATGCTCGCCCCGACCCCAGCGCGGCCTCATTCTCGAGACGTGCGGCCGGCTCGCAGATCCGCATGGTTTGATCGGTTTGCGCGCGCGTCCGAGCCTTCGCTGCGACGGGATCGCCCAGCGGTTCTCACGTTCCCCAGGAGTCTGTTTGATGAGCCTGCCCGATCGCCTCTCGACCCGCCGCGAACTGTCTCTACGAGGCCGCACGCTGCACTACTACAGCCTGCCCGCTGCTGAAGAGCAGGGCCTGGCCGGGATCGCACGTTTACCTTTCTCGCTCAAGGTCGTGCTGGAAAATCTGCTGCGCCAGCACGGCGAGGGCGAGTCCGACGGTACCGATATCGCCGCACTGGCAGCCTGGCTGGCTGAGCGCCGTTCCGATGACGAGATTGCCTTTCGCTTTACGCGTGTCCTGATGCCCGACTCCTCGGGTATCCCATTGCTGGGTGATCTGGCGGCCATGCGCGACGCCATGCGCCGGTTGGGTGGCGACCCTGATCGACTCAATCCGTCGGTGCCGGTTGATCTGGTGGTCGATCATGCCGTGATGGTGGATGAGCATGGGTCGCCCGATGCGCTGGTGCGCAATCTCGAGCGCGAACTTGCCCGCAACTCGGAGCGCTACAGCTTTCTGCGCTGGGGTGCGCAGGCCTTTGACCGGCTTCGGCTGATTCCGCCTGGCAGCGGCATCCTGCATCAGATCAACCTCGAATACCTGGCGAGCGTGGTCTGCATCGAACAATCGGGTGATCGCGCGCTCGCCGTGCCCGACTCGGTGTTGGGCATGGACAGCCATACGCCGACCGTCAACGGCCTGGGCGTGATCGGCTGGGGAGTCGGGGGGCTCGAGGGCGGCGCGGGTGCTCTCGGCGAAACGGTATCGATCCTGATCCCCGAGGTGATCGGCTGCCGGCTGGTGGGCAGGCTACGCCCCGGGGTCACCTCCACCGATCTGGTGCTCACGGTGACCCAGACGCTCCGGGCCAGCAAGGTCGTTGGTAAGTTTGTAGAATTCTTCGGGCCGGGCATCGATTCGCTGAGCCTGCCCGACCGCGCCACCATCGCCAACATGAGCCCCGAGTACGGCGCGACCATGGGCTTTTTCCCCGTCGATGCCGAGACCCTGCGCTTTCTTCGGCTCACGGGCCGGGACGAGGCGCAGCTTGAGCTGGTCGAGGCCTATTGCCGTGCGCAAGGACTGTGGCGCGATGAGGCCACTCCCGCGCCGCTGTTTTCAGCCACCCTTGAAATCGACCTGTCCTCGGTCGAGGCCTCAACCAGTGGCCCCAGTCGGCCGCAGGACCGCGGGCCGCTGGCCCAAACGGCGCAAGCCTTCCTGAAGGCCTTTCCCGAAGGAAAGGCCGCGCCCGCCGGTTCGCGCCAGCCGCTTCGCGACGGCGACGTGGTGATGGCGGCCATCACGAGTTGCACCAACACGTCCAACCCTGCGGTGATGATCGGTGCCGGGCTGCTCGCGCGCAATGCACTCGCGCGCGGTCTCAAGCCCCAGCCTTGGGTCAAGACCTCTCTCTCGCCAGGATCGCGGGTGGTGGCCGATTACCTGCAGCGAAGCGGCCTGCAGCCCGCGCTCGATGCGCTCGGCTTTCACCTGACCGGCTTCGGCTGCATGAGTTGCATGGGCAACTCAGGCCCCCTGCCGGAGGCGGTCGCCGAGGCGATCGAGGCGGGCGGGCTCACGGCCGTGGCGGTGCTCTCGGGTAATCGCAATTTCGAGGGCCGCATCCATCCGGCTGTTCGGGCAAATTTCCTGGCGTCGCCGCCACTGGTGGTGGCCTATGCGATCGCAGGAACCGTCCTGATCAACCTCGACACCGATTCCCTGGGCCGCGACGCGTCGGGCCGCGATATTTTCCTCAAGGACATCTGGCCCTCCGATTCTGAAATTCGCGAGGTGATCGATCGCACGCTCACACCGGCGCTGTTTCGCGATCGCTATGCCGGTATTCTCGATGGGCCGCCGCAGTGGCAGTCGGTGCAAGGTGCCCAGGGCAAGACCTTCGATTGGCCCAGGGCCAGCACCTTCATTCGCAGGCCACCCTTCTTCGACGACATGACGGTGGAGCCGCCGCCGCTGTCGGACATCGTCGGCGCACGGGTGCTCGGCCTGTTCGGCGACATGTTCACCACCGACCATATCTCGCCGATTGGTGTGATCTCGGCTGGCACTCCGGCACAGAAATACCTGAGCTCGCTGGGCATTGCCCCTCGCGATTTCGTCAACTACGCGGCCCGTCGGCTCAACCATGACGTAATGATTCGAGGCACCTTTGCCAACATTCGGGTACGAAACGAAATGACGCCTGGCATCGAGGGCAGCTCCACGCTCTTGCTGCCTGAGGCCGAGCAGATGTCCATCGATCAGGCGGCTGCCCGCTACGCCGAGCGCGGTGTGCCGCTGGTGGTGATCGCCGGTGCCGACTACGGCGCCGGTTCGTCTCGCGACTGGGCCGCCAAGGGCACGCGACTGCTGGGTGTTCGCGCCGTGATCGCCGAATCCTTCGAGCGCATTCATCGGTCGAACCTGGTCGGCATGGGGGTGCTGCCGCTGCAGTTCGCGCCGGGCGTCACGCGCAAGACCCTGGGGCTGGACGGACGGGAGATCCTGGATATCGAGGGCATCGCCGCCGGACTCGTGCCGCGGGGTCGTGTGCGCTGCACGCTTCGTCATGTTGATGGCCGAAGCGAGTCGATTGAACTGATCGTGCGGCTGGATACCCGACGCGAGCTCGACTATTACCGTCACGGCGGGTTGCTGCACCATGTGCTGCGTCAGCGCCTGCCTCAAGCCGCCTGATATCGGATCATGAAACTCGAAATTTCTCCTGAACTGGCCGAGTTGCGCGGCGTGCTGCGCCGTTTCGTGACAGAGAAGCTCGAACCCATTGCCCTCGAAATCGATCGGACAGGCGAGGTGCCCGCGGGTGCCTTGACCTTACTGCGCGAGCAGGGCTATCTCGGCATGCGGCTGCCCGCCGAGTTTGGTGGCGGCGGCCACGACCTTTCCACCTTCTGTCTGGTGCTGGAAGAGTTCAGCCGCTCGCACCGCATGTTCACGCTTTTTCTGGATGCCACCAGCGGGCTCAACCCGATCGCCATTGCGCGCTATGGCAGCGCCGAGCAGAAGGCCCGGTATGTCTCCGGTCTCGCAAGCGGCCATTTGCGGGCGTCCTTCGGGCTGACCGAACCCGAGGCCGGCTCCGACTCGCAGTCGATGAAAACCCGCGCCGAAAAGATCGAGGGCGGCTGGCGTCTCAATGGTCGCAAGCACTGGATCAGCGGTGCCCATGTCGCCGATGTCGTCATGGTCATGGCCCTGACCGACCCCGCTAAACGTGCCCGAGGCGGCATCACCGCATTCCTCATCGACAAGGGCACCCCCGGCTTCAAGGTGACGCGTGTGGACACCACCATCGGCTCGGATCCGATCAAGCTGGCCGAACTCACGATCGAGGATTGTGTGGTGCCCGACAGCGCGGTTCTGGGCGAGGTCGGTCAGGGTTTTCGCATTGCCATGGATTCGCTCACCAGTGGCCGGCTGGGGGTGGCCTGCTCTTGCCTCGGCACCGCAGACCGGCTGATCGAGATGTCGGCCGCCTTTGCAAAGCAGCGCATCACTTTCGGCCAGCCGCTCGCCGAGCGTCAGGCCATTCAGTGGATGCTGGCAGACTCGGTCGCCGAACTCGAGATGGCGCGTGCCTACACCTACGAGACCCTGCGCCGGGTCGATGCGGGCGAAGAGGTCGGGAGCGCGGCAAGCATCTGCAAGCTCACCTGCTCGGAGATGGTGGGACGAGTAGCTGACCGCGCGGTGCAGATTCACGGTGGAGCGGGCCTCATGCGCGGCTCGGTGGTCGAGCGCTTTTACCGCGACGTGCGGCACTATCGGGTGGGCGAGGGCTCGTCCGAGATTCAGCGCATGCTGATCGCGCGCGATCTCCTGCGTTGAGTGGCGAGGTGGTGTGAGGGCGGGTCGCCACAGTGCTTCGATGACAAGCCCGGACAGTGTCGGTCCGGCCCCCAGCGCCTGGGCGCGACCGGGTCGGCTCGGGCGACTCGGTCGGATCGTCGTCTGGCTGATGGCGCTGCCCGTATTGGCTGCCTGCGCCAGCGCAACCAACGCTCGCCTCGATCTGTCGCCCGCTTACTACTGGCAGTCGATTCGCGGCCACCTCGCCGTCTGGCAGTCGGCCCAGCCCGTCGATCGGCTGATCGCTGATTCGGCAACACCCGAGGTCCTGCGCGAGCGCCTGCGGCTGGCCCAATCCATCCGGCGATTTGCCTCCGACACGCTGCTGCTGCCCGACAATGGCAGCTACACGCGCTACAGCGAGCTGGGCCGGCCCTATGTGGTGTGGAACGTTCAGGCTACGCCCGAGCTTTCGCTCGAGCCTCGACGATGGTGCTTTCCCGTGGCCGGATGTGTGGCGTATCGCGGTTATTTCTCGCGCGAGGCGGCCGAAGCCGAGGCAGCGGCGCTGCGCGCCGAAGGGCTGGATGTGCAGGTCTCGGGCATTGCGGCCTACTCGACGCTGGGATGGTTTGACGATCCACTCCTCAGCAGTTTCATTCGTTATGCCGAACCGGACCTGGCGCGGCTCATCTTTCACGAGTTGGCGCATCAACTTGTCTACGTGCCGGATGACACGCGCTTCAACGAATCCTTCGCGACAGCGCTCGAGGAAATCGGGGTCCTCAAATGGCTCGGTGCGCGCGGCGATGGCAGGGCCCTGATCGATCGCTGGGAACAACAACGCGCGCGGCGCACCGAATTCATCGAACTGCTGATGAGCGTACGCGATTCACTGCAGGCGCTCTATGCGCAGGTCTTACCGGTTGAGCACAAGCGCCAGGCCAAGCTCGACATCCTGCAGGCCCTGCGTGAGCGCTATCGTCTGCTTCGCGAGCGGTGGGGGGGCGACGGGGCCTATGACGCCTGGTTTGCGCAACCGCTTGGCAACGCACATTTCGCAGCGATCGGGCTCTACCACGACCATGTCCCGGCTTTTCGTGCGCTCTATCGCCTCGAGACCGAGTCCCTGCCTGCGTTTTACCGGGCGGTCCGGGAGCTTGCAGCCCTGCCCGCCGAGGCGCGTGCACAGAGGCTCGCGGCGCTGGCCGCTTTGGGGCGATAATCAGTCTGGCGGTGCGTTGATTGACTTAGAACAGGCCGGGGCCCGGTCAGGGTAAGCCGGCAACCGGAGGCGACATGGAACGGATCTGGCTGGATTCCTACCCTGCGGGCGTTCCGCACGACATTGACCTGTCTGACTACGACTCGCTGGTGGCGCTGCTCGACGAGGCCTTCGGCAAGTACGCCGATCGCACGGCCTACGTGGGTTTCGGGGTTGCCCTGACGTTTCGCGAACTGGATGTGCGCTCAAGGGCCTTTGCTGCATGGCTGCAGTCGCTCGGGCTTCGAAAGGGCGACCGGGTCGCGCTCATGATGCCCAACGTGCTTCAGTATCCGATCGCGCTTGCCGGCGTGCTGCGAGCGGGCTTGGTCGTTGTCAACGTCAATCCGCTCTACACGGCACGCGAACTCGAGCATCAGCTCAGAGATTCGGGCGCCCGCGCAATCGTCATTCTCGAAAATTTTGCCGCCACCCTCGAGCAGGTCCTCGATCAGACCTCGGTCGAGACTATTGTCGTCACCGGCATGGGCGACATGCTCGGCGCAGTCAAGGGACTGCTTGTGAACACCGTGGTGCGACATCTGAAAAAAATGGTGCCCGCGTTCAATCTACCCGGCGCGGTGCGCTTCCGTGAGGCCGTGGCTCGCGGCGCGTCGGCACAGTTTTCGGCGCCCGCCCTCACGCTGGATGATCTGGCGCTGCTGCAATACACGGGCGGCACCACGGGCGTATCCAAGGGGGCGGCGCTGTCGCACCGCAATATCCTGGCCAACGTGCTGCAGTCCGAGGTCTGGATGCAGCCCGCACTCAATAATCCCAGGCGCCCGCTGGCCGAAGGCACGCAACTGGTCACCGTGTGCGCGTTGCCGCTTTATCACATCTTCGCGCTGACCATCTGCGCGCTCTTGGGGATGCGTACCGGGGGGCTGAATCTTCTCGTTCCCAACCCGCGCGATCTGGCGGCACTGGTCAAGGAGATCAAACCGTATCGGGTCAACCTTTTCCCCGCGGTCAATACGCTTTACAACGCGCTCCTGAACCATGAGGGCTTCAGGCAGCTCGATTTCTCGGGGCTGGTGGGAAGCAACGGGGGCGGCATGGCCGTTCAGCAGGCCACGGCTCAAAAGTGGCTCGACTTGACAGGCTGTCCCATCTGCGAGGGCTATGGGCTGTCCGAGACCTCACCGTCGGCCATCTGCAACCCCACCGACACCGATGCCTTCTCGGGCACGATCGGATTACCCCTGCCGTCAACCGACATCGCGATCCTCGATGACGAGGGGCATCCTGTCCCCCAGGGCGAGCGGGGTGAAATTTCCATCCGGGGCCCTCAGGTGATGACCGGCTACTGGCAGCGCGCCGACGAAACCGCTCGGGTCATGACACCGGACGGGTTCTTCAAGAGCGGCGACATCGGCATCATGGACGAGCGGGGCTATGTGCGAATCGTCGACCGCAAGAAGGACATGATTCTCGTCTCGGGTTTCAACGTCTACCCCAACGAAATCGAGCAGGTTGTCTCCATGCATCCGGGAGTGCTCGAGGTGGCGGCCATCGGGGTGCCCGATGACAAGACCGGTGAAGCGGTGAAAGTGTTCGTCGTGCGCAAGGACCCCAGCCTTACCGAGCAGGCACTGTTCGATTTCTGTGCGTCGCAACTCACCGGCTACAAGAAGCCCCGGCATATCGAGTTTCGAACCGAACTGCCCAAGAGCAACGTGGGCAAGATTCTGCGGCGTGAATTGCGGGCGGGGGCGGGCTGAGCTTGAGCAACAAGGCTCAGCCACCGCCCTCCGCAAGAAGGCTCTCGTAAGGGATTCTCAGGCCCTCATGAAGTCGGCTGATCATCCGCAGGCTCAGGGGGCGCTTGCGGTTGAGCACCTCCGACACACGTCCGCTCGGACCGATGTAGGGCTCCAAATCTTTGGGGCTCAAACCCTGCAGCTCCATGCTGAAACGGATCGAGTCAATGGGATCCGGAGGCGCAATCGGGTAGTGCTTCGATTCGTAAGCTTCGACGAGGGCAACCAGAACGTCGCGAAGATCGGCTTCTGGCGACCCCTCCTCTGCCTGGAAAACCGTTTCAAGTTGCTCGAAGGCCGCGTCGAGGTCTGCATCATTTCGGATCGGCTTAATATCCATTGACGGTCTCCACATTGATCCGGTCGTACTGGGCATGCGTCCCGATGAATTTCACCCACACGATCCGCGCCGGGTACTGCATTTCGACAACTAACCTGTACTTGTTGCCGGCGATATTGAAATCAAGCCTGTTGTTCCCGCAAATACTGACAGAGGCGAACTGTCGCTTGACGTCTTGGGGCGAGGACCAGTCGGCTCTGGTGACAACCTCGTGCCACGACATGAGCGGCGTCTCGGCGTCGCGCTGGCTATCCCCCGCCCTCCGCCGCCGCCTGTCTCAACCGAAAGCGCTGCAGCTTGCCCGTCTCGGTTCGCGGCAGGCTCTCACGAAACACGATGGACCTCGGATACTTGTAGGGCGCCACCGTGCGTTTGACGAAGTCCTGCAGTATGCGGGTGAGGCCCGCTTCGCCACCGAAGCGCTCGAGCATGCCAGGCCGTACCACCACATGCGCTTGCACGATCTGGCCGCGCTCGGCGTCGGGGGCGCCCACCACGCCGCATTCGGCCACGGCCTCGTGGGTGAGCAGCACGGCCTCCACCTCCGGGCCTGCGATGTTGTAGCCCGCAGAGATGATCATGTCGTCGGACCGGGCCTGATAGTAGAAGTAGCCGTCCTCGTCGACCATGAAGGTGTCACCGGGCAGGTTCCAGCCCTCGCGTACGTACTGGCTCTGTCTCGCGTCGGCCAGATAGCGGCAGCCGGTGGGCCCCCGCACCGCGAGCTTGCCCACGGTGTGGGGCGGCAGCGGATTCATCTGTTCATCGACGATGCGTGCCTCGTAGCCCGGCACCACCTTGCCGATGGCGCCCGGCCGCACGGCCTTGCCCGCTGACGAAATGAAGATATGGATCATCTCGGTCGAGCCGATGCCGTCGATCATCTCGATGCCGGTCGCCTGCTTCCAGAGCTGACGGGTGGCGTCGGGCAGCGCTTCGCCCGCCGACACGCAGGCGCGAAGCGAGCTCAGGTCATATCGGCTGGCAAGGGGCGCCATCTGCCGATAAAAGGTGGGCGCGGTAAAGCACACCGTGGCGCGGTGCCGCTCGATCGCGGCCAGCAGCTTCTCCGGGTTCAGCGCCTCGAGCAGCAGTGTCGAGGCTCCCACCCGCATTGGAAAGCACAGCATGCCGCCCAAGCCGAAGGTGAAGGCCAGCGGTGGCGTACCGCAGAAGATATCGTCGGCCGTCGGTTTAAGTACATGGCGGGGAAAGAGATCGCACATGGCGAGGACATCGCGGTGAAAGTGCAGGGTACCCTTGGGCTGGCCGGTCGTGCCCGAGGTGAAGGCGATCAGCGCGATATCATCGGCGGCGGTATCGCAGCCCTGAAAGGGCTGATCGTATCGACCCGTGAATGATTCCAACGCGTCAGCGGCGCCGCTGCCATCATTGAAAAACAGGGCGTGCTCCAGGTGGGCACAGGTTCTGGCGCCCTCGTCGATCTCAGCCCGCAAGCGCACGTCGCAAAGCACCGCGTTGACTTGGGCCTTCTCGGCGATCTGCTTCAACTCGGCCGCGCGCAGCAAGGGCATGGTGGCCACCGCGACCAGGCCTGCCTTCACCGTGGCAAGCCAGCAGGCCGCCATCATCGGATGGTTGCCGCCGCGTAGCAGCACGCGCTTGCCGGGCACCAGCCCCATGGGGCCGCGAAGCACCTGCGCAACACGATCGACCTGCGCCTGCAACTGTCGCCATGAGCAGCAAGCCTCGTCGCTGCGCAGCGCGACCGCATCGCCAAACCCACGCTCGATCATCCGGTCGAGCAATTCGGCGGCAGCGTTGAGCCGGGGGCCATAGCGCGTGTCGGGCGACTCGATCAGCAGCGGCCACTGCTCAGCGGGGGGCAGATGGTCCCGGGTGAAAGTGTCGACGTGAGCCGATCGGTTCATCGTGATCCTCCGGAGCGGGGTTGATCTCGGACGCGTGCCTGTCCTGGTGGATGACTCGGGGCCTAACGTACGCGCCGACGCGTGAAGGTGCCACCGAGGGGCGTCGTCGCTGGCGGTCCGGTTATTGGCGCGCCGGTGCCTGGAGGCTCGGCCAGTGTTGCCCTGTGGTTCGCTGGGTCAGCGAGGCCGCCTTTGAGCTTGCCCAGCAGGCTTCGCAGCGTCTGTTGCTCGGCGGGGCTGAGCGAGGCCAGCATGTCGGCCACCCAGGCTTCGTGCTCGCGCGCCATGTCGCCAAAGCGGGTTCGGCCCCCAGGCGTCAGGCGCAGGCGGATCGCGCGTCGGTCATGGGCGACGGGTTCGCGCACCAGCAAGCCCTCGGCCTCCAGTTGGTCGGCCAGCCCGGTGATGTTGCCGCCGGTGACCATCAGCCTTCGCGACAACTCGCTCATGCGAAGCCCATCAGGCTCGCGTTCGAGCTGGGCCAGCAGATCAAACCGAGGCAGTGTTGAGGCGAACCCCTTGCGAAGACGCTGACCCAGCGCCGCTTCGATGAGGTTCGTGCACGTGAGCAGCCGCAACCATAGCTTCAGCGCGGCATGGTCAGCGGCGACGACGCGGCTCTCGTGATCGAGGCTGCGCTGGCTGGTGTGGTTGTCCTGTTGGTTCATTCATGGAAATTTTAAGCCTAAATGATTCGGACTTGAAGGATAAAGAGCGGGTACCGCAGGGCAGATCGGAGGGCATGATCGCCCAATGCAAAGCCGTTCAGGGTAAGGCCTTAATAATCTCGGGCTAGTAACTCTGCCAGCTTGATCTCGTTCATGCCGGCCGCCTTGGCCTGCTCGCCAATGCGGTCGCAGACGCGGTGAAACTCGGCGGTGTCCAATCGATTCAATCGTTCGAATTCGGCGATTGACGGGACCACGGCGACGTCGCGCTTCTGGCGCTGAATGACCACAGGTTCTCGGCTTGCGGCGTCGATGAGAGCGGCAAAGCCCCGCTTGGCCTCGCTGGCGCTGACAGTGCGCATGAGACTTCCTCCTGCGAGAGGCGCTCCGCTATCGTTCTTTGGCGCGCGGTTGCGACCGGGGGCTTACGTCGACAGATCGGCAACCCGATGGCATGCTCGCGATGTTGCTCGGCATACTGCCTGGCGCGCTGGCTGCTTCGTCGAGCATAGCTTTGGCACAAGCAATAAAAAAGGGCGCGGTCCGAAGACCGCGCCCTTTCAGGCTTGCATGATCAAGGACTGGCTTGCGCCAGCATCAGGATCAGAAGCTGTGGAACACGCCGACCAGGGTCTTGGCGTCTTTGTCGTACGCAGCACCAGTGTTCTTGGTCGTGCCCGTCATAACGTAGGCAATGGTGCGCGGGCTGAGGCTGTGACGAACGCCGAGCTGCATCAGTTTGTAGTTTTCCGAATTGACTCCGGTGCTGTCATTGGTCGTCGTGGCCTTACCCCAGCTGACGAAGGGAACCGTCTTGCCGAAGGGAACCGTGGCGCTCAGGTTGGTTGACTTGTAGCTGGAGTTGACCGTGGTGGAACCGGAGCCACCGTTGTCACCCATGTTGTGCGTGAGACCGACCTTGGCCACCTTGAAGTCGTAGCTGGCGCCGATTTGCGTGAGCTTGCCCTTGCGCTCGGCGGTGTTGGTGATGGCTGAGGTGGTGGCGGGCAACAGGGCGCCGTATGCGTTGATGCCGGTGAAGGCCGTGGCACGCGCAGACTGCTGGATGTTGTTGGTGGTGTAGGCCAGTGCCGCGCTGATGGGGCCCGCATCGTACTTGGCCATGATGCCCATGCGCTTGTTGTTGTCCATCGTGAGGCCGGTGGGGGCGAGCACAGCGCTCGACTCAACCGACTCGCGGCCCGCCGAACCCGAGCCGTACTGAGCACGGATCTGGATGCCGCTGATGCGGGGGGAGATGTAGGTGATACCGTTGGCACGGGCACCACCGGCAGCCGCTGCGCCCAGGAGGTGGGCCTTGTCGGCGCCCTGCATGCCCTCGGAGCCCATGGTGTAACCACCAAACGTGGCCAGTTCGTACATGTTGGTGTATTGCCAGCCGAGGCGGACCTCACCAAACCCGCCGCTCAGGCCGACCCAGCTCTGGCGATTGGTCGCCTGGGTGTAGGCGCCCGCAGCGCCGGAGACGGCGGCAGCCGATCCCGCGGAGGAGAAGCCGTCGACCTGATGACCGGCGGTGCCGACACGCACGCCAAACATTTCGTCGTTGGTGACGTTGATGCCCTGCTCAACCCAGAAGTTGGCCTTAAGGCCGCCGCCGAGGTCTTCCGAACCACGGAAGCCGATGCGGGGGCCGGCGTTGGCGCCGTCCATGATGCCGGACGATTTGATCGAAGCAGCGCTCGGGCCGGTGGTCTTGTGCTGGCCATAGCCGATATCAACGATACCGAACATCGTGACGGACGACTGCGCTTGAGCGGCGCCCGCTGCGGCCAGGACGGCCATGGCGATCAGGGATTTTTTCATTGCAAGCCTCATATTGAGTTTGAACAAGTCTCTTCGACCTCAAGTCCGGTCGGCTGCAGACCGACGAACCGGGTGTCAACCTCCTAGCGGGAAGTTGCGCCTATTGAATCAGAGGCGGCCGGCGCCTGCAAAGCAAAAGACGGTGAGGAAGCGTGAGACGTTGCAGACATGCAACAAGCATTCATGATCCGGATCATTTGACCCTGAGCGCTTCCTAGCCGTAGATTGCCTGCGACCGCTGGAGTCGGGGCCCGGACAGGCGGCCGGTCGGGGGATGGGGCGGGTGGCCCGCTTGGTCGTGCAGGGCCTTGGCGTGCGGTGTAGCAACAGGAGCAGGCGATGGACATGATGCGTGCGGTCTGGAATGTGCCCGGGGATTCGGGCGGTTGGGTCGAGGTGCGCGAGGTGCCGCGGCCCTCACCCCAGTCCCACGAAGTACTGGTGAAGGTGCATGCGTCGGCGATCAACCGAGGCGAGATCCTGGCAATCCGGCAGTTGCGCTCGGGGGCGGGCGGCATCGGCGGGATCGAGTTTGCGGGCGAGGTGGTCGAGGCCGGATCGGCCGTGAGCGGTTGGCGCGCGGGGGATGCCGTCATGGGCCACGGGCGGGGCGCGCAGGCGGCCTATGTGTGTGTCGATGCCCGGCGCCTGATGCGCAAACCCGAACGGCTCGACTGGGCCCAGGCGGCCGCCTTCGTCAATGTGTTCATCACTGCGCATGACGCCATGATCACCAACGGCGGCCTGCAGCGCGGCGAAACCGTGCTGGTCAATGCGGCCTCGTCGGGTGTGGGGATGGCGGCCATCCAGATTGCGCGTTGGGCGGGGGCGGGCCGGGTGATCGCCACCTCGGGGTCGGCTGTCAAGCTCGATCGCTTGATGCCGCTGGGCATCACGCACCCGGTGGTCGTGGACGGGGACGGGCAGTGGGTCGAGGCGGTCAAGGCCGCCTCAGCGCCCGATGGCGTGCACCTGCTGGTCGATTGCGTCGGCGGCTCGGTGATTGAGCACAACCTCAAGGTGATGGCGCTCGACGGCCGACTGGTGAGCGTGGGACGTCTGGGGGGCAACAGCGGCCCGCTCGACCTCGACTTCTTGGCCTTGCGACGCCTGCACCTGATCGGCGTCACCTTCCGCACGCGCACCGAAGCCCAGACGATTGCCTGTTTTCAGGCCTGCGCGCGCGACCTGCTCGAACCGCTCGAGCGCGGCGTTCTGGAGCCCATCGTCGACCGGGTGTTCCCGCTCGAAGACATCGCTGCGGCCCATCAGTGGATGCTGGGTAATGCCCAGGTGGGCAAGATCATCCTGCAGGTGCGCTAAGCCCCGATCGAACCCACGATCAAGCATTGCACCCGAACGCCGTGGCTGTCACCGCTGCGTTGCAGGCGATGCGCAGGGCTTGATCCCGTATCATTTTCAATCCTTTTTTGCTTGGTCCTCGGTCGCCGACATGAACGCTTTCCGACGCTTTTCGCCGCTCGATGAACTGCTGGGCGGGGCTTGCCGCGCGCTGGCCACGCTGACCGACGCAACGCCGGCCGCCCGGCCGATACCCAGCGGCGACGCGGCCAGCGGGGCCGAGCTCGCCGAAGACGAGCGGCGTATGTCGGGGGCCTTGATGCGCGTGAATCACGTCGGCGAAATTTGTGCTCAGGCGCTGTACGAAGCTCAGGCGGCCACCACGGGTGACCCGGCCCTGCGCGCGCACTTCCGGTCGGCGGCGCGTGAAGAGGCGGATCATCTGGCCTGGACCCGGACGAGGCTCGACGAACTGGGGGCCTCGCCCTCTTTGCTCAATCCGCTGTGGTTCGCGGGGGCGCTTGCCATGGGACTGGTGGCCGGGCGCGCGGGCGACCGCTGGAGCCTGGGCTTCATGGCCGAGACGGAGCGTCAGGTGGAGAGCCACCTTCAGTTGCACCTTGAGCGCCTGCCCTTGGCCGATGTCCGGTCGCGGGAGATTGTGGAGGCCATGCAGCGCGATGAAGTGGTCCATGCCCGCAGCGCACAGGCCCTTGGCGGGGCCGAGTTGCCCATGCCGGTGCGTTCGGTCATGCGAGCGGCCGCCCGGGTCATGACCACCGTGGCCCACCGCGTCTGAGGCGCGGGCCCGCAGGCGATCAGTCCTCGACGATCTCCCAGCCGGTGGTAATGGTGGCGGTATGGGCCAGCATGGCCGAGGCCGAGCAATACTTGTCGTGCGACAGCTTGATCGCACGCTCGACGATGTTGGGCTTGAGGCCGCGCCCCCGCACCGTGAATTGAAAATGAATCTTGGTGAACACCTTGGGGTCGGTGTCGGCGCGTTCGGCCTCGAGTTTCACCTCGCAGCCTCGAACGTCGAGCCCGCTCTTGGTGAGGATCACCACCACGTCATAGGCGGTGCATCCGCCCGTGCCCAGCAGCACCATCTCCATGGGTCGTGGGGCCAGATTGCGCCCACCGCCCTCGGGGGCGCCGTCCATCAGCACGGCATGGCCGCTGCCGGTTTCGGCCAGGAAACTCATGCCGCCCGGGCCGGTCCAGCTGACGCTTGCTTTCATGGTCTTGCCTTTTTTTGATCGGTCGACGTTGGGTCGCGAAGCCCGCAAGTTTATCGGGCGCCAGCCAGGTCCGGGTGCGACGGTGTGAGGGCCAAGGCCGCGAGCGCACTCGGCGATATCGATCCAAGCGGGTTGTTGCGATGCAAAAAGTGGAACTCAGACCTGGGGCAAGTCCGTATGCCTGACCATGGCTTTGGGCTATTTGAACGATCCGGTCACCGAGTGACCCGTCTCTGAGGTTGCTTAAAATCAATAGCTTGAGGTCGTTTGTTGTTGTACAACAACGGCTTGCGGGTTCTACGAGGGGAAGTGGAACTTCCTTTGCGGAGGGCCTCTTGCGTTGCACAACCTGTGTCGGTACGATTCATTCATTGGCTGCGTCATTGCAGTCCTACCGCGTCTCCTCCACCCTCCTCCAAAAAGGTGGATTCAGCCCGAACCCTCGTGTTCGGGCTTTTTTTTGGGGGTTTAGTCAGGCGATGCTTTGACTCACTCCGGCTTGCCACGCTATACTTGAAAGCTTTCCGTTGTTGCTTTCTTCAGACCGCAGACGGCAAGGCGGTCAAGAACCAAAGCGGTCAAGCAAGCCGAGCGATCAAGCAGCCAAGCAAGCAGCCAAGCGCGCGGTTCCAAGCGCGTAGATTCGAGATAAATATTATGAAAACTTTTTCAGCCAAGCCCGAGCAAGTGCAGCGCGACTGGTTCGTCGTTGATGCGTCGGACAAGGTGCTGGGCCGCCTGGCCTCGCAGATTGCTCATCGTCTGCGCGGCAAGCACAAGCCCGAGTTCACGCCTCACGTTGACACTGGCGACTACATCGTTGTCGTCAACGCGGCGCGCATCCGTGTCACGGGCGACAAGGGCGAGGGCAAGAAGTACTTTCGCCACAGCGGCTACCCGGGCGGCATCAGCGAAACCAACTTCTCCAAGATGCAAAGCCGGTTTCCAGGCCGGGCGCTGGAGAAAGCAGTCAAGGGCATGTTGCCCAAGGGGCCGCTTGGCTACGCAATGATCAAAAAAATGAAGGTTTACGCTGAAGGCACGCACCCCCACACGGCCCAGCAACCCAAGGCCTTGGAGATCTGACCATGATCGGTGATTACTACTACGGCACAGGCCGTCGCAAAACGTCGGTGGCTCGCGTCTTCATCAAGCGCGGTTCGGGCAAGTTTGTCGTCAACGGCAAGCCGCTCGATCAGTACTTCGCCCGCGAAACAGGGCGCATGGTCGTGCGTCAGCCGCTCGAACTCACGCAAAACCTCGACGCCTTCGACATCATGATCAACGTGCACGGCGGTGGCGAAACGGGGCAGGCTGGCGCCGCCCGTCACGGCATTACGCGTGCCCTGATCGACTTTGACGCTACCCTCAAGCCTTCGCTGTCGGCGGCGGGCTTGGTCACACGCGATGCGCGCGAGGTTGAGCGTAAGAAGGTCGGCCTGCACAAAGCCCGTCGGCGCAAGCAGTTCTCCAAGCGTTGATGGCGGGGCGCACGCGCCCGGTTTGTTGCAGCCGCACGAAACCGCCTGTCCTCAGGCGGTTTTTTTATGGGTCGCCCAACGGCGGCCCCGAGGTGACGGGAGTGCTTTCATGATCAAGGTGGGTATCGTCGGCGGCACGGGGTATACCGGCGTTGAACTGCTCAGGCTGCTCGCCCAGCACCCGCAGGTTGAACTGCATGCGATCACGTCGCGCAAGGAAGCGGGCATGCCGGTCGCCGAGATGTTTCCCTCTCTGCGGGGGCGCGTCAAACTGGCCTTCTCCGACCCGGCGCAGGCGCCGCTCACCGGTTGCGACGTGGTGTTCTTTGCCACGCCCCATGGAGTGGCCATGGCGCAGGCGCCCGAGCTGCTCGCCGCGGGCGTGAAGTTGATCGATCTGGCAGCCGATTTTCGCTTGAAGGACACGGCCGAGTTCGAGCGCTGGTACAAGATGCCGCACAGCTGTACCGACATCCTGGCCGAGGCGGTCTACGGGCTGCCCGAAGTCAACCGCGAGGCGATCCGCAAGGCGCGCGTCATTGGCCTGCCCGGCTGCTATCCCACGTCGGTGCAACTGGGGCTGTTGCCGGTGCTCGACCCCGAGGCTGTGCGTCGCGCGGGTGGCGATCTGATCGATCCGTCCAGCGTGATCGCCGATTGCAAGTCAGGGGTGTCAGGCGCCGGGCGCAAGGCCGAGGTGCACGCGCTGCTGGCCGAGGCCTCCGACAACTTCAAGGCATACGGCGTCAGCGGCCATCGTCACTGGCCCGAAATCCGGCAAGGTCTGAGCGCGATTGCGGGCAAGCCCGTGCAGTTGGTCTTTACGCCGCATCTGGTGCCGATGATTCGAGGCATCCATTCAACGGTGTATGCGCGGCTGACGCCCGCCGGGCGTGCCACGGATCTGCAGGCACTCTACGAGCAACGCTTTGCAGGCGAGCCGTTCGTGGATGTGATGCCCGCCGGCTCAACGCCCGACACCCGCTCGGTAAGGGCATCCAACATGGCGCGCATTGCCGTTCATCGGCCGCCCGAGAGCGATCTGCTGATGGTGCTGGTGGTGGAGGACAATCTGGTGAAGGGCGCATCAGGCCAGGCCGTGCAGGTGATGAATCTGATGTTTAGCCTGCCTGAGGACATGGGTTTAACCCAACTGCCTGTGCTGCCCTGATGCTAAAATCCAGAGTAATTTAGAGGGAGATTCGTCATGAACGCCATCGCCGAGATGCCCGCACCGCTTGTCTTTACCGACAGCGCTGCGTCCAAGGTCAAGCAACTGATTGATGAAGAAGGCAACCCCACGCTCAAGCTGCGCGTGTTTGTGCAGGGCGGCGGCTGCTCGGGTTTTCAGTACGGATTCACCTTCGACGAAGAAACCAACGATGACGATACCGTCATGGAAAAGAACGGCGTACATCTGCTGATCGATGCCATGAGCTACCAGTATCTGGTCGGCGCCGAAATCGATTACAAAGACGACCTGGAGGGTGCCCAGTTCGTCATCAAGAACCCGAACGCCACCACCACCTGCGGTTGCGGCTCGTCGTTCTCGGTTTAGTTGCTCAATCCGGCCGCGCGTCGCGCGTGGCCTGACAGGAGTCGCCGCTCGGGTGACGCGCAGCGCGCACCCATTGCGCGAAATGTCCTCAGCGCATCCTTCCTAGTCTGTCTGCATCCTTGGATGATGCAGAGCGCCCAGCACCCGCGGGCCCCGTGCGCCCGTGACGCGGGGCAGGTTGCCTGCTTGCAAGGCCACCCTTCGGGCGGCCAGCCAGGCAAAGGCTGCGGCCTCCACCGCCATGGGGTGTATGTCCAGAGCCTGGGTAGTGGCTACCGGGCAGGCTGGCATCAAGCGCCTGAGCCTGCTCACCAGATCAGAATTAAAGGCCCCGCCCCCGCACAGAAACACCTCGTCGGCTCGCCAGCGCAGGCAGTCCTGGCTGATGCTGCGGGCCGTGAGCTCGGCCAGGCTTGCCTGAACGTCTTCGGCTGCCAAGGTCTTACCACGCGTGGCGATTGCGATTTCGAGCCAGCCCAGGTTGAAATGGTCGCGGCCGGTGCTCTTGGGCGGGAGGGCTGCGAAATAGGGGTCGCTCAGCATCAGATCCAGCAGGGGCGCATCGACCCGGCCCGAGGCCGCCCATGCACCGTGTTGGTCAAACGCTTTTCCGAGATGTCGCTCACACCACTGGTCGAGCAGCGTATTGCCCGGCCCCGTATCGTGACCCAGCACCTCACCGGACGCGGGGTCCATGAGGGCGGGTAGAAGGCTGATGTTGGCCAGCCCCCCGAGATTGACGATTGCCCGCCGACCCAGCCGGTGAGCGAAGACGCTGGCATGAAAGGCGGGCACCAGCGGCGCGCCCTGCCCCCCTGCTGCGACATCGGCTGAGCGCAGATCCGAGACGACAGGCAGACCGGTGAGTTCGGCCAATAGTGCGCCGTTGAGCAATTGCAGTGTGAAGCCGCGGCCGGGCTGATGCCGAACCGTCTGACCGTGCGCGCCGATGGCCTGGATGGCCGATGCGCTCGTCTGCGACTCGGCGATGAGTAGATGGGCCACCTGTGCGTACAGCTCGGCCAGCGAATTGGCGGCGAGCGCAGCGCGTTCAAGCTCATTGGGCCCGGGTTGCTGCAGCGACTGGAATTCGGCGCGAAGCGCATCCGGAAAGGGAAGAGTGGCGAGCGCCAGGGTTTCGAACCGGGGTGTACAGCGCACCAGCACGCCATCGACCGCGTCGATACTGGTGCCCGACATCAAACCGATGAAGAGATCGACCGGCGACTGCATGGACGGGGAGGGGGGCTGCTTGGCAGGGCTGACCAGGCGAGCGAGCCGGGCCTGGTGTGCGGCGACGCGGTGTTACTCGAACCGGGCGAGGCTGATGGACTCGAGCTGAGCCATACGCTCCTGATGCGCCTGAGAGAGCGGTGCAAAGCGCATACGATCGGCCATGGACAGCTTGCGCCCTTCGGGCAGGACCGCCTGCAGCGGATCAACGTGACGGCCTGCGATACGGAATTCGTAGTGCAGATGCGGCCCGGTGGACCACCCCGACATGCCGACGGTGCCGATGACCTCGCCCTGCGAGACGCGCGCGCCTTTAACCAGGCCGTCAGAGAACCCGTTGAGGTGTGCGTAGACGGTCGAGACACGCCCGTGGTGCGAGATGACGATCATTCGACCGTAGCCGCCTTGAAAGCCGATGGACTCGACCACGCCGTCGCCGACGCTGCGAACCTTCGTGCCGACGGGGGCGGCGAAATCAACCCCGGTGTGCGCCCGAACGTCGCGGAACAACGGGTGCAGACGGGCGCCGCTGAAGCCCGAGGTGATTCGGGTGAACTCGAGGGGCTCACGCAGGAAGGAACGGGTGAGGCTTTGGCCGGCGAAGTTGTAGTAAGCCCCGCGGCCGTCTTCGTGCTCGAACCAGACTGCCTCGTGCCGTTTGCCGCCATTGACCAACTCGAAGGCGAGCACTTTGCCGGGCTGAGAGACCTCGAGGCTGTCGGCTTCACGAACCATTTCGTAGACGACACGCAGACTGGCGCCGCGGCGTAGGTCGCGACGCAGATCGACGCTACCATCGAGGATGTCAGCGACCCGGCTGGCGATGACTTCGGGGATGCCGGCTGAGTCAGTGGCCGCAAACAGGGTGCTTCGAACGTCAGCCGAGCGCATTTCGATCTGGCGTTCGACCGCTACGACCTCTTCGGTGGCCAAAAAGCTGTCGCCGTTTCGCACGATGGTGACCCGCATGGGGCCGCGCCCGCCCGCCTCGAGGCTGCCGTGGCGATATTGCAGACGGTGAACCAGCCCGATGTCATCGATTTCTGCGGTGACGGTACGACCCGACTGCAGTTGCAGCATGCGCCGGGCGATCTTGTTGGAGGCAATGAAGCGACCGAGTTCGGGGTCGGCGGCGCCCAGGCGGCTCAGCAGGCTGGAGAGCGTTTCGCCGCGGTTGATGACCTCGGCCTGATGAAAGCGCAGCGTGGCGGCGGGCCCGGGCTCTGCCGCCGCGGCGGGCAACGCCAGCGCGACCGGTTCGACCACCAGGTTGACCGGTGGCAGCGCCAGCTCAGATTCGGGCGCAACGCCAAAGGCCGTGACGGCACCCAGCGCGAGCGCGGCGCCGACGGCCATCGCCACGCGCCGCAGGCTGAACGCTTGCGGTGACGGCGGGCAATGATCGGCGGTGTGCTGCGCTTCGGTCATTTCAAAGATAGGGCCATGAACGTCGGTTGTACAGACGAGCCGACTGTAGGACGCTGGGAGCGTCTTGGCGGTCAGCTAGAATCGAGGGCTGGCGGGCGGTGAAGAACGACTGTTGAAAAGTTCAACGCGGACAGGAGTGCCGGTTGGAAACAGTTCAACGATGGCGTGCCACGGCCAAACCAAAGCCGGAGTTTACCGGAAAACTCCGGTATTCATGAAACCGCACCCGAACACGGATCCAGAATCGAAATGAATGGTGTCAATGAAGGTGCGGCGGCGGGCGCCGCCGGCCCGGGGCTTGCCCCAGTGAGCGACCGGGTCCGAGAGGCCATGGCGGTATCGCGGCGCGGCTGCGAAGAACTGCTGGTCGAGTCCGAATGGCAGGCCAAGCTCGTACGCAGCGAGGCGAGCGGGCAGCCCCTGCGCATCAAGCTGGGCCTGGACCCGACGGCCCCCGATCTGCACCTGGGTCACACGGTGGTGCTCAACAAGATGCGCCAGCTCCAGGACCTCGGACACACGGTCATCTTCCTGATTGGCGACTTCACTGCCATGATCGGCGACCCGTCCGGGCGCAACAGCACCCGGCCACCGCTCACGCGCGAGCAGATCGAGGAGAACGCCCGAACCTACTTCAACCAGGCCAGCCTGGTGCTGGATCGTGATCGGACGGAAATTCGCTACAACTCGGAATGGTGCGATCCGCTGGGGGCGCGCGGCATGATTCAGCTCGCCTCGCGCCACACCGTCGCGCGCATGATGGAGCGCGACGACTTCAGCAAGCGATTTCGCGCAGGGGTACCGATTTCGGTGCATGAGTTTCTCTACCCGCTGATGCAGGGCTATGACTCGGTCGCGCTGCGGGCGGACATCGAACTGGGCGGCACCGACCAGAAGTTCAACCTGCTGGTGGGGCGCGAACTGCAGCGCGAGTACGGTCAGGAGCCGCAGTGCATTCTGACGATGCCCTTGCTCGAGGGGCTCGATGGTGTCGAGAAGATGTCCAAGTCCAAGGGCAACTACGTCGGGATCAGTGAAGCGCCGGCCGAGATGTTCGGCAAGCTCATGTCGATCTCCGACGAGTTGATGTGGCGCTACTTCGAGTTGGTGTCCTTTCGCCCGCTCGCTGAGATCGCGGGGCTGCGGGCCGAGTGCGCCGCCGGCCGCAACCCGCGCGACGTCAAGGTCATGCTGGCCCAGGAAATCATCACGCGGTTCCACTCCCAGGCGGCAGCGAGCCAGGCGCTGGTCAACTTCGAGGCCCGGTTTCGCGAGGGCGCAATTCCCGAGAACATCCCGGAGTTGAGCCTCAGTGGGGCGCCGCTCGCGCTGCCGGCGCTGCTCAAGCAGGCGGGGCTCGTCGCATCCAGCTCCGATGCCATTCGCAACATCGAGCAGGGCGGCGTTCGGATCGATGGCGCGAAAGTCGAAGACCGAGGTCTCAAGCTGGGCGCGGGCATCTATGTCGTGCAGGTGGGCAAGCGCCGGTTCGCACGCGTCACGGTGCTCGCATGAGGCGGGCGGGCAAGCCTGCGCCCTGGCGATCGTCCGTCGCCGCCGGGCGGCTGGCGCGCGTCGCCTGATCGCCTGTCATGCTGGCGCTGCTGCAGCGGGTGAGTGAGGCCCGCGTGAGGGTCGATGGCGAGACCGTCGGTAACATCGAGAGCGGGTTGCTGGTGTTTTTCTGTGCCGAGCGGGGTGATTCCGATCCGGCATGCGAGCGGCTGCTGGCCAGACTGCTGAAGCTACGCTGCTTTGCCGATGAGCAAGGCCGCATGAACCGAAGCGTGGTCGATGTGGCAGGGGGACTGCTGATCGTGCCGCAGTTCACGCTGGCGGCCGA
>CAIVPX010000022.1 GCA_903907905.1 uncultured bacterium
CCGCCAGGCTTCGGCTGGCCGCCGACCGGCTGGGCGAGGCGCGCGAGGCGAGGCTGACTCGCCTGAGCGGCGCGCTCGAACTGGTCAGCCCCTTATCGGTGCTCGAGCGGGGCTACGCGATCGTTCGCGATACCCAGGGGCGCGTGCTCACTGAAACCGTGGGCCTGCAGCCGGGCGAGCGGCTGCAGATCCGGTTGGCGCAGGGAGAGATGGATGCGCAGTTGCTTGACGTAAGGCCGCCGACCGCCGCGGATTGACCGGGGTCGCGGTACGGTCCGCATTGAGACGCGCACGCTTTCGGCCTAGAATCCGCAGCCCGAGACCTGTCGCCCTTGGTTTGTCGACGCTTACTTCGACCCGCCGGCTGGCGCAGTGCCCACCCGCCCCAACGATGAGGATGCCGAAAATGGAACACACCCTGCCCGCCCTGCCGTATGCGCCCGATGCCCTGGCCCCGCACATGTCCAAGGAAACCTTCGAGTTTCACCATGGCAAGCACCATCAGGCGTATGTCACCAACCTGAATAACCTCATCAAGGGCACCGAGTTTGAGTCGATGGGTCTGGTGGACATTGTGCGCAAGTCCAGTGGCGGCGTGTTCAACAACGCAGCCCAGGTCTGGAATCACACTTTCTTCTGGAACTGCATGAAGCCTGCAGGCGGTGGCGAGCCCACCGGCGCGCTGGCAGCAGCCATCTCCGCCAAGTGGGGATCCTATGCCGCATTCAAGGAAGCCTTTACCAAGAGCGCCGTGGGCAATTTTGGCTCCGGCTGGACCTGGCTCGTGCGCAAGGCCGACGGTTCGCTCGACATCGTCAACACCAGCAACGCGGCCACCCCGCTCACCGGCACCGACAAACCGCTGCTGACCGTTGACGTCTGGGAGCACGCCTACTACGTTGACTATCGCAACGCCCGTCCCAAGTTTGTCGAGACCTTCCTGAACAGCCTGGTCAACTGGGAATTTGCGGCGAGCAACTTCGCCTGAGTTCGTCACAAACCGGTCCCGCGGAGCTTGCTGCGGGGCTGGCGTTCGATCCTGCGCCTGCTCGCAGCTAGCGGGCCGGAACGAACTCGCGGCCGCCGAGGCGGTCGCCTGCGCGGACGCCGCGCTTGGCGAACCAGCCCTGCTCCATCTCGAGCGCGAAGCGCACGGGCGCACGCGCGCAGTGACTGGTTTCAGTTTGCGCGGCCATGTCCTCGATATTGACGATCCGGCCATCGTCTTCAATGAAGGCGATCGAAAGAGGAATGAGCGTGTTGCGCATCCAGAAACACTGGGGCGATTTGTCCTGGAACACGAACAGCATGCCGTGATTGGGCGCAAGCGAGGTCCGGTGCATCAGGCCAATGGCGCGAGTCGAATGGTCGGCGGCCACTTCGGCCACGATGCGGTGCATGCCAGCGGTCAGTTCGGTTCGCGCCAGCCCTTGCTGGGGGTGTCCTTGCGACCATGCAGGGGCGCCCAACCCAATCAGCAGGGCGAAGGCAAGCAGCGCCTGCAGAGCGCGGCGCGCGCGTGGGCGAGGCATCGTTCGGAGCAGGTTCATGGCTGAGCGTTCTCCACGTCCTGTGCACCCGACGTGGTGTCTCGAATGCAGCAGCGAGGCGCACCCTCGGGTGGTGCGCAGGCAATGTGCGCGGCGGCCCGCTGACGCTGCAGCCGCGTGACGCGCCATCGCGGGCAACCGGGCCGTGACCCGGCGCCGCGCGAGGCTGGAACTCGGACGCTCAGGCGGCCTGAATGTTCGACGCTTGCTTGCCCTTGGGGCCTTGCACCACGTCGAACTGGACCTTCTGACCTTCCTTCAGGCTTTTGAAGCCGTTCATCTGGATTGCGCTGAAATGCGCAAACAGATCCTCACCGCCGTCATCCGGGGTGATGAAGCCGAAACCTTTAGCGTCGTTGAACCACTTGACAGTACCCGTTGCCATATCGAGGCCTTCCTTCAAAAGTCTTTCCAGGTCGGCCAGGAACCAGCAGCGCAAACATGCCCGGACGGGTTTTTGCCTCGAGATCCGACCAACTCCCTTACCCTGCGGCACTGGTGGGTGCCACCCGCGATACCCTGGCCGCTGCCGTCTGTCTGCAATGCGTTGGCCGGGTGTCGCGCCCCGGAATCTAATGAAAGTCCCTTCGGAGCAAGCGGATTTTTTTACAGTTGTGTGTCGGCGTCAAGCTTGAGCGGTGTTCCGGCGCTGTGTGGGGCTGTTTTTGGGCCTTCCCACCCCCGCCTGCGGTCATCTCGTTGTTGCAGCACCACGGTGAGTCGCTAGAATGCGCAGATGGCGACCCGTCATGATCCCTCCACCGTTCTCGAGCAACGTGAGTCGCGTGTCGCGCCGCCTCCGATGTATCAGGTCATGCTGCTCAATGACGACTACACTCCTATGGAGTTCGTGGTCATCGTCTTGCAGAAGTTCTTCGGGATGGACCGGGAGAAGGCCACTCAGGTCATGTTTGCCGTACACCGCGAGGGGCGAGGGGTCTGCGGGGTGTACCCGCGGGACGTGGCGGCCACGAAGGTTGAGCAGGTTAGCAGTTACTCACGCCAACACCAGCATCCGCTGCAGTGCGTGATGGAGGAAGCATGATCGCCCAGGAACTCGAAGTCAGTCTGCACATGGCCTTTGTCGAGGCCAGACAGCAGCGGCATGAATTCATTACCGTCGAGCACTTGCTACTGGCACTGCTCGACAATCCGTCCGCCGCCGAGGTGCTGCGGGCATGCGCGGCCAACATCGACGATCTCAGGCGAAACCTCACTGGCTTCATCAAGGAGAACACGCCGATCGTGCCGGGCACCGAGGATATCGATACCCAGCCCACGCTGGGGTTTCAACGCGTCATTCAGCGCGCCATCATGCACGTTCAGTCCACCTCGAACGGCAAGAAGGAAGTCACCGGCGCCAACGTGCTGGTCGCCATCTTTGGCGAGAAGGACTCGCATGCGGTGTACTACCTGCACCAGCAGGGCATCACCCGTCTCGATGTCGTCAATTTCATCTCGCACGGCATCACCAAGGCGCCGCAGCCGAAAGAGCCCCAGAAAGAGGAGCACGCCGAGCACACCGAGGACTCCGCCTCATCGGGGCAGGGCGCAAGCCAGCAGGGTGCCCTCGAGCAGTACACGCAAAACCTCAACGCAGCCGCTCGCGAGGGCCGGATCGATCCGCTGATCGGGCGCGAACATGAGGTCGAGCGGGTCATTCAGGTGCTTTGCCGCCGCCGCAAGAACAATCCGCTCCTGGTGGGCGAGGCGGGTGTGGGCAAGACCGCCATCGCCGAAGGGCTTGCCTGGCGAATCACCCAGGGCGAGGTTCCCGACATTCTGGGGGACGCCACGGTGTTCGCGCTCGACATGGGCGCCCTGCTGGCGGGTACCAAGTATCGGGGCGACTTTGAGCAGCGCCTGAAGGCCGTGCTCAAGCAACTCAAGCAGACCGCAGGCTCCATTTTGTTCATCGACGAGATCCACACGCTGATCGGTGCGGGCTCGGCGTCGGGGGGCACGCTCGACGCCTCCAATCTGCTCAAGCCTGCACTGTCCTCGGGGCAACTCAAGTGCATCGGCGCCACCACCTACACCGAGTATCGCGGCATCTTCGAGAAAGACCACGCGCTGTCGCGCCGCTTCCAGAAGATCGATGTCGTCGAACCCACGGTCGAGCAAACCGTGCAGATCCTGCGGGGGCTCAAGTCGCGATTCGAAGAGCACCACAGCGTCAAGTACTCGTCGTCAGCCTTGTCGGCCGCTGCCGAACTGTCCGCCAAGTACATCAACGACCGCCATCTTCCTGACAAAGCCATCGATGTCATCGACGAGGCAGGGGCTGCGCAGCGCATTCTGCCCAAGTCGCGCCAGAAAAAAGTCATCGGCAAGAACGAAATCGAGGACATCGTCGCCAAGATCGCGCGCATTCCGCCAGCCTCGGTGTCTTCCGATGACCGCAGCCGCCTGCAGACGCTCGACCGCGACCTCAAGGCCACCGTATTTGGTCAGGACCCGCCCATCGAAGCGCTGGCCTCGGCCATCAAGATGGCACGCTCGGGGCTTGGCAAGCCCGACAAACCCATTGGCGCCTTCCTGTTTTCCGGGCCGACCGGCGTCGGCAAGACCGAGGTTGCCAAACAGCTGGCCTTCATCCTCGGCATCGAGCTCATCCGCTTTGACATGTCCGAGTACATGGAGCGCCATGCGGTGTCGCGCCTGATTGGCGCGCCCCCGGGCTACGTCGGTTTCGATCAGGGCGGACTGCTCACCGAAGCCATCGCCAAAAAGCCGCATGCCGTGCTGCTGCTCGACGAAATCGAAAAGGCCCATCCGGACATCTTCAACATCCTGCTTCAGGTGATGGATCACGGCACGCTCACCGACAACAACGGGCGCAAGGCCGACTTCCGCAACGTCATTCTCATCATGACCACCAATGCGGGGGCCGCCGATCTCCAGCGTCGCTCCATCGGCTTTTCCGACAATCGCCAGATGGGCGATGAGATGGTCGAGATCAAGCGCTTGTTCACACCCGAATTCCGCAACCGGCTCGACGCCATCATCAGCTTCCGTGCGCTCGATGAAGAGATCATTCTTCGGGTCGTGGACAAGTTCCTCATGCAGCTCGAGGAGCAGTTGCACGAGAAGAAGGTCGAGGCCATCTTTACCGACGACCTGCGCAAGCACCTGTCCAAGAAGGGCTTCGATCCGCTGATGGGCGCGCGCCCCATGCAGCGCCTCATCCAGGACACCATCCGCAAGGCGCTCGCCGACGAGCTGCTGTTTGGCCGACTGGTCGGCGGCGGTAAGGTCACGGTCGATCTCGACGACACCGAGCAGGTGGTCCTGCAGTTCGCCGAGGGCGGTGCTGCCGAGCCGCGCGCGGGGTCTGCGTCGCGGTCTGCGCAACGCGCGGCCGAGCCGGCGGGTTCGCCCTCCGCTGGCGGCGAAGAGCAGGTCGAGACCGTCACCGCCTGATCCTCGCCGCAGTGTGAGCGAAGGCAAGCCTCGCCTTGCCTTCGCCGCTTACCCTGTCTGTCGTCGAGTACGCTTGATCATGGGCGCTTATCTGCTGATGCGCGGACACGGGCTTGTCTTGATTCGGTATCCGTCTAGAATGCCCTGGCTTGCAAGAACATAGGAGGATCCCCCATGCGTCCTAGCCTCATCTCCCTCGTTGCCGCTGCACTGGTCTGCGCGGCGACGCTGCCGCAGGCTGCTGCTGCAGCCGATGCCCGCTACATCGCCGCCAATTGCGCCAACTGTCATGGCACCGACGGACGATCGGCAGGGGGCGGTGGCATGCCCGGTCTGGCCGGCTTGTCTGCGCCTTACTTTGTTGAGCAGATGAATGCGTTTCGCAGTGGCAAGCGCCAGGCAACCGTGATGCATCAGATCGCCAAGGGCTACACCGAAGCGGAAATCAATTCGCTGGCAGCCTACTTTGCTGCGCAGAAGTCCGACAAATAAGCGACCGGAGAGATTCGTCATGAACAAGCACATCAGCAATGTCGCGCGGCGTCGGATGGTCAGTGCAGCAGGCTCGGCAGCAGTGCTGGGTACGGCCGCCGGCAGTTCGCTCCTCACAGGGTGCGCCACTGGTAATCAGGCCCCTGCGGTCTCGCAACGCAAGCTGGGTCGGGTACTGGTTGTGGGCGGAGGCTTCGGCGGGGCCACCGCAGCCAAGTACCTCAAGAAATGGGGCGGTGACGCCATCGATGTGGTGCTGGTCGAGCGCGAGCGCGCCTTCGTGTCCTGCCCCTTGTCCAACCTGGTTCTGGGTGGCTCGCGCAAGATCGAGGATCTCACCGTCTCGTATGACGGACTACGCCGCGCGGGTGTCCTGACCCTGAACGACGAGGTCGAGTCGATCAATATTGCCAAGCGGACGGTGGAGTTCAGAAAGCTGGCCACGCAGGGCTTCGACCGGATCGTTGTCGCGCCGGGGGTTGATTTCAACTTCGGCGCCATTCAGGGCCTTGATGCCGAGGCGCAAAAACGCATCCTGCACGCCTGGAAGGCTGGACCGCAAACCGTCGAATTGAGGCGTCAGCTCGAGGCCATGCCCGATGGCGGCGTGTTCGTCCTGTCGATCCCGAAGGCGCCGTATCGTTGCCCGCCGGGGCCCTACGAGCGGGTATGCCAGGTGGCCAGCTATTTCAAGGCGGCCAAGCCTCGCTCCAAGATCATCGTGCTGGACGCCAACCCCGACATCCAATCCAAGAAGGGCTTGTTCCTGGCCGCCTGGAATGGCCAGTACGCCGGCATGATCGAGTACCGCGCCAACAGCCAGGTCACCGAGGTCGAGGCCAAAACCTTAACGGCCATCACCGAGCTTGGCGACAAAGTGCGCGCCAACGTGCTCAATGTGGTGCCGCCGCACGGCGCCGGCGCGCTGGCGCACAAGGCCGGCCTGGTCAATGCGAACAAGCTGTGGTGCATGGTCGACTGGGTCACGATGGAGTCCACGGCGGCACCGGGCATCCATGTGCTGGGCGATGCGGTGCTGGCCGCGCCCGCCATGCCCAAATCGGGGCACATGGCCAATCAGCATGGCAAGACCGCTGCAGCGGCTATCGTCGAGTTGTTGAACGGGCGCGCCCCGCAGCCGATCACCATGGCCAACACCTGCTACAGCTTCGTTGACGCCAGCAATGTGGTGCACGTTGCGTCGGTGCACCGCTACGACGCCGATAAGAAAACCATGCTGCCGGTGGAGGGTGCGGGCGGGCTGTCGACCGCTGCCAATCCGCTCGAGGGCGTCTACGCCAATGCCTGGGCGCGTAACATCTGGGATGACATGCTGAGCTGAG
>CAIVPX010000023.1 GCA_903907905.1 uncultured bacterium
CCCACATACTCGGCCACCGCAGGCTCGGCAAAGACGATCGTATCGACAGTGAGCGGCCAGATGTTATTGCCGCGAACCTTCATCATGTCGTCGTAGCGGCCGATCGAGCCCGCCTCGATGCAGTGCCAGGGTCGGCCGCATCCGCAGGCCGCAGCGGGAAACCAGCGCGCACGGTCACGCGTGGCAAAGCGGATCACCGGCGACCCCTCGATATCGAGATTGGTCAGGATGATCTCGCCCTCTTCGCCCTCGGCCACCGGCGTATGGCGGTCAGGTGAAATGATTTCGGCGTGGCTGGTCCACTCAAACAGGTGCATCAGGCCGCGCTCGCGATCGGGGCGCACCACACCGCGCTCGCAAGTGCCGCAGACGAACCCGGCCCCTTGCGTGCTGCCATAGCCCTCATGCAGCCGACAGCCCCACTCTTCTTCGATACGCCGGCCCCACTCGGGCGGGTAGCCTTCGGCCGCGATATAGAGCGAGCGCATCATCGGGAGCATTTCTCGCGGCACGATGCCGCGACGGCGAAAGGCTTCGGTGAGCGTATGCAGATAGTTGGTGGACGCGTAAATGAAATGCATACCACCGATGCGCTGGATGAGATCGATCTTGGCATCCGTCGACATCACGCCGCCGGCGTGAAACCCGGTGGCGCCAGCAATTCTGAGCCCTTCGCCCGGCCCCCAGCCACCCGTGGTGAGCCCCCCCTGCGGCACGCAATTGAGGGCCAGTTGGCCTGAGCGCAAGCCAGCCAGATACCAAGGCAAAAAATGCAGATATCCCTGCATGGCGATGTCATGCTGACTGCGCCCGTACATTTCCTGGCCCTGTCCCGAGGTGCCACCGGTCAGGCTGACCAGCGCGACCTGCTCGCGTGCGATGCCAAGCCGCTGACCGAAAGGAGGGTGTTCGCGCTGGTCGGCGAGAAACTCGTCCTTGGTGCAGACAGGAATCCGCTCTCGAAAGTCGGCGAGCGACCGGATCTGCTCCGGGCGCACACCGGCCGCTTCCCACTTGCGGCGATAGAAGGGGTTCGTGTGCCAGGCCCGATCAACGAGGCGGCGAATTTTTGCGAGTTGCAGCGCCTCCAGATCGGCACGAGACATGCGCTCGAAGCGACCCAGGGCTGCGGACTGGACGTCGGTGCTCGCACCCGGCATGACGGCGTGGCTCATCCCGTCAGGCTCCATAGCTTGGCGCAGGCCTCTTGGCGAACACGATCCGCGCCTCATCGATGGGCGATGGCACCGGCAGTCTCCTCCTGTTCGTGAACGACCTCGACTGCCCGCACGCTCACGCCAGACGTACCCCCACTTCTGACGGGCGCCGAACCGCTGATCGCTGTCATGGTAAGCGGCGTGTGTCGAGCGAGGCCGATTGAGAACTTCGCTCGACAGTCCGATTGTCCGACAATATGATCCGCAATGACAAGTGCCCGCAGACCGGAATCCGTGTGACCCACTCCCCCCTGTTCGAACGACTCGATCTCGCCCCCGCTTACCGGCAGGTCGCCGACACGATCGAGCAGATGATCACCTCGGGGCGATTGCCACCGGGCGACTGGTTGCCCACCGAGGCGGATCTCTCCGCACAGTTTGGCGTCAACCGCTCGACCATCCGCGAGGGCATCCGCGTCCTCGAACACGCAGGGCACTTACGACGTGACGGCAAGCGCCTGCGCGTATCGGTGCCGCACTACCTGGACCTCGCCTCGCGCGCCTCACGGGCACTAGTGATGCACCAGGTGACCTTCCATGAACTCTGGGAGGTGTCGGTGGAGCTCGAATCACTAAGCGCCGGCTTTGCTGCGTCGCGCATCGGCGAAGACGGACTCGCTGCACTGCAAGCGAATATTGATGAGATGCGCACCCGCATCGACGACCCAGACAGCGTGGTGGCACTCGATGTCGAGTTTCACGACCTGCTCGCCGAGGCCGCGGGCAACCGCGCGCTGGCGCTGGCTCGAGAACCCATCAGCCTGCTGTTTCACCCGGCAGGCACGACGATCCTGCCTCGACTGAAGACCCAGCGGCGAATCCTGGATGCGCACATCCGCATCCTAGAACTGCTGCGCGCCCGCGACGTGGCGGGCGTTCGCGAGTGGATGGAGCGGCATATGCACGACTTCAAGCGCGGCTATGAGCGCACGGGAGTCAGCATGTCAGCGCCGCTCGGAATGGGGCAACGCGAGCGCTGAGCTGCGCACTGCGGTGATAAACACTTATCGTTGAATCTGGTCCAAACAGTGGACTCACCGCACCCCGGCACCCGCCTGATGGCCTTACTGAAACGGCGGCGGCCGTCAACTGAGAGACGCGAATGACACTTCACTTCCTTGGGATTGGTGCGCAAAAGGCGGGCACTACCTGGCTCTTTGAGAAGCTTCGGGAGCATCCGAGCCTGTCCTTTCCAGGCGGCAAGGAAGTGCACTTCTGGGATACCCACTCCGATCTTGGCTTGAATTGGTATCGAGGCCTCTTTGCCATGCAGGACGGAAAAATGCATGGCGATATCACGCCGAGATACGCCATCCTTCCCCCTGAGTCCATCAAAGCGTGCCACGCCGCGTTCCCCGATCTGAAGCTTATTTTCACGATCCGGAACCCGGTGGACCGAGCGTGGTCCG